>JAOESH010000038.1 GCA_028382005.1 Pseudomonadota bacterium | reverse complement strand
GAATCAGCATTATCAGAATTGAGAGATATAGATTTATTATACGCCGCGACAGCCTCATCCAGGTTACCATTCTGCCTAAGAGCGTTGCCAATATTGTTATAAGCTTGGTCATAATCAGGATTAATTGAAATAGATTTATTATAAGCTTCCATGGCTTCCTCCACCATTCCTTTATCTTTTAGAACAACACCCATATTGCTGTAAGCCTCTGCATAGTCAGCTTTTATTGAAAGTGCTTGTTTACAAGCCTCAATGGCCTCCTCATACTTACCTAATTCGAAGAATGCAAGACCCATATTATTGTAAGCTTCAGCGTAATCAGGTTTAAGTGATATAGATTTCTTAAATGCATCTATGGCCTCGTCCAGTGCACCTTGATTTCTAAGAGTAACACCCATGTTGTTATAAGCTTCAACATAATTAGGAATGAGGGTAATAGCTTTTTTATACGCTTCTAAGGCCTCACCAAACTTGCATTGATCTTTAAGGATATTACCCATATTATTGTAGGCATGAGCATAATCAGGCTTCAGTGATATAGATTGCTTGTAAGCCATCTACTGCCTTATCCAGCTTACCTTGATCTTGTAGAACATTACCCAAATTATAATAAGCCTCAGCATAATCAGGCTTAAGTAAGATTGCCTTATTGTATGCCTCTAATGCTTTGTCCACATTCCCTTGATTTTGGAGAGTAATGCCCATATTATTATAAGCTTCATAAAAATCAGGTTTAAGTGAGAGAACCTTGTTATATGACACTATTGCCTCGTCCAGCATTCCTATTTGAGCAGCCGATGCACCAAGAATATTCCAAACTAAAAGTGTCTTTGGATATTGCTCTGTAAGAGCTTGAGCTTGCTCAACAACAGATGAAAGTTGCCCTTGGTTATAGAGATTGACTAATTGATTGATCACCTCTTGAGGTGGGTTTTGCAAGGGATTATTCTGATTATGCTTATTTAAAGAGGCTAAACCCTGCTGCGCCCTCTGGTTTTTAGGGAAAATCTTTAACACTGTTTGGTATAAATTTTTGGCTTCTGCGAAATTGCCTTTCTTTGCATTTGATCTTGCCTTCATAAGACTTTGATCTAAGGACAGTTTTGTTAACATAAAAGGCCTCTATTATTGTAGATTTTTACCTAAACAATTAAAGTTTCATTTAAAAAATTGAAGCTTATTTTTTAATTTAAATTATTATTAATTATAGTATAAAACATTACCATTACCATTCCACTTCGTTTCTTAAATCTATTTCTAATTTATCACTGGTAAAATAATCTCGATATTTTTTATAAATTAACTCAGCAGCTTTTTGAGGATTTACTGCTGGTATTTGGTGGAATTTAGTCATATCAGGATATATTTTAATATCTAGGGCCTTGATTTTTTTATTCATATTTGTGCTTAAAATACCTGGACTTATCAATTTAAAATTCAATTTTGGTAAGTCCTTTTGATACTGAAGCAACATTGATCTAAAAGCAGATTTTGTAACACAGTAATTCAACCACCCATCATAATTTTTTGTTGCTGCACCTGAAGAAATTCCAACAAAATATTTACAACCATTTAAAATACTCCAGTCAACAATAATTTTATTTGCAATGACATTGATCTTTAAGGCTTCTAAAAAATCTTGGTCATTAATCTGACTGGCTGATCCAATACTACCCATAGTGCCAGCATTCAAAATACATAATTCATGCTTAACTTTGTTCATTTCTAGTTTTTGCTTTAAATCTGACAAATCCGTTAGATTGGTAACAATATTGTGTGCACTAGCCGATATCGTGCGCGATATATTGATAACATCATACCTTTTAGAAAATGATTTATAAAGGCACTTACCTAGACCAGAAGAGGCTCCTGTAATTACCATTACTCTATTGCTATTCATCACTTAATATTTCACTATTATAATTATCTTTCGAAGAACCTGCAATTCCATCTAAACGAGTTGCAAATTCACTTGGCATTAATCCTTTATGTTCAGCTTCAACAGCATAATGATCTGTAATGCTATCTCTTGCTGTTAAAACTCCATATGGGCCCGATGGCATATGGAATAATTCTTGATCTATAATCAGATGGTCCAATATATGTTCTCTGCCGCGAAGATCAAATACATGTTCTAACTTTAGATTGCCTAATCCCTTTCCCAGCCCTCCTAAAGAAACGTCCGTTGCATCAAAACCAGCACTCAAAAGATTGCGGTAGTTGAAATATGCTTTACCTGAATGATCATGAAGGTGAAGTCCTGGTATCATTCCTATTTTCTTAATCAAATTTGTGAATCTCTTGAACATCTCTAAGTTTTTATCTAAATCAAGACCTCCGTGAGTGTCGGCGAAGTACATAAAATCCGCATTTGAGTCAGCCGCTGTTTTACAAGCAAATGCTAAATCATCTTCTTTATAATTAGTTATGTTAAAAAAATTAATACTTAATTTGCATTTTGTATATTTTTTAAGTTCATTTACAAACTTACATCCTTCTGCAACATCTTCTTTACGTAAACAAACTCTAATTAATCCTAGTTCTTCATAATCTATGTTGCGTGGAAAATCTTGAACATTATGAGAGCAGTAATGATAATCCACCATAATAGAGAGTTTTTTCTTAGTCATTTTACATATTGATGAAAGTAAATTTTCTTCGATAGAGTAAAAAGGCCCATCAAATTTTCCACTTTGCTTCCAATATCCTAATTCTACAAATTCAATTTCTTGAAATGAATTAATAGATTCCAAATACCGTTTTACAAATTCCAATGGCCAATTAAAGCCATGTTGGTGACCACCATCTCTGAGCGTTACATCAATAAATTTCATCATTAACCTTTTAAAAGCCTTGCGAACTCCAAGTCCGCATAATTATCAATTTCAACAGCCTGTGTATGATTTAATGGAAAGAAAAGTAATGGTTCAGGCAAACGTTTTCTTTGATATAATATGTCACCCGCTTTAGCAATGAAGAATGCACCTTTCGAAACTAATATAGGTGGTAGATCTTGAGTGCGTTGAACCCTATCTGTAAAGAAATTAACAGGTGTCGTTTCACTATCTTTTTTTAACCATACAAAATCTTGTACCTGTAATATTGAATGGATTGACTTTGCGTTATGGTCATTTTGGAGAATATCAACTGCATTAAATATTGTTTCTTTTTTTAGGAATGGGGATGTTATGTGCGTCAATACTACTATCTCAGATCTATCGATTGTTTTACAAAAGTCAAATAACATATCTTCGACTGGACTGGAGTCAATACTCTCGTCATTTTCCCATTCAATATGTTTTTGGTCTCTTTTAACAACTTGTATTGATTTCAAATTACTACTGCGCAATTGTTTTAAAAATTTTTGGCTATCCGTATTAACTGTTACATCTAAGCCATCCAACTCAGAAAGTAAATGCCACCATAAAGGATATCCATTAACGTCTGTAAAGTTTTTTTCTGGTATTCTTTTAGAATTTTCTTTTATTATTGTGAATATTTTCATATCAGTTATGACCGTTTATAAATGTTACAATCAACTCTCTTTCACGCATAGGGTCTAATTCAACAAAAAAAATACGCTTCCATTTTCCAAGTAAGAGTTTGCTATCTTTAATGGGAACATTTTCGGATGAATTAAAAAACAGGGACCTAACATGCGAGTGTCCATTTATAGGTTCATCAGCAGGAACATCAGATCTTAATGAAATCAAATCATGTAGGTACTTAACGTTTCTATGTTCTCCCTCTGGTTGTTTGACGTAGGGTACTTTATCATCAAGAAAAAATCGTATATCAACTAAATGGAGTAGTTCATTTTCTGTTTGAAAAACACAACAAGTAGTATGAGGAGAATAAATATTGACTAAACCTTCAAAATTTTTGGGAACTATAGCTTCAACTTCATCTGATATATCTGTAAACATCTTGTCAGTTTTAAATTTTAATATGGGCATCTTTTTTACCTTTTCTGAATATAACGCTCAAATTCTAAAGAAGAGTTAGAACCTTTTGAACGAATAATTAAATCACAAATTTCACGAACTGCACCATCCCCACCAAATCGTTTTGTAACGCAGTATGCACTATTTTTTACAATATCTATAGCATTTGGAGTAGTAAAAAACACTCCAACTTCGTCTATCGCAGCTAAGTCTTGCAAATCGTCTCCCATCATAGCTAATTCTTTTTTTACTAAATTATGTGTTTTTGCATAATTTTTAATAAAATCACGTTTCTTCAAAACTTTAGTAAAAATTTTATCGATTCCCAAATCTTTGAAACGTCTAATAACTTCATCACTATGCCTGGCAGTTAAAATCAGTAATTCTATTCCTGCTTCTTTCAAAAGAATACAACCCATTCCGTCATGTACGTTGAATTTAGTTGTGGTGACTCCATTGTCTGAAAAATACAAACTGCCATCAGTGAAAACACCATCAACATCAAAAAAAATAGTAGTTATCTGATTTAAATCCATATCAAAAAATTTTCAATTTATCGTTAAAGTCCATAGTCTTATTTTTTAGTTGAAATATGTCAACTGCAATTAAATTAAACACATTGTCCCATGTCTCCGATGTATCTCTATGAAACATCTCAAAAGACAGCGTTGCAGGATTATTTAAGATATTATTATAATTACTTTGTCGCCAATTAGCTATTTTAGTAGACGTCCCAACA
>JAOESH010000037.1 GCA_028382005.1 Pseudomonadota bacterium | reverse complement strand
GTATAAAAAAAATGGCGGTATTTATTAAAGAATATTGGAATTTGACACTTTCATTAAATAAATATTTATTTAACGTTTCAAATGGAAATATATAAAATAAATAAGTTATGATAAATAATACTAAAAAAAAAATATGTTTATAAAGTTTTTTAAACATTTATTGAGAGACTTTTAATTGAGCAAATGCTGAAAGTGCTTCTTGCCTTGAAGCTTTTAAATCAACTATTGGTTTAGGATAGTTTTTACCTAATTCAATATTTGCGGCATTAAGTATTTCTTTTGGTGCTTCCCATGGATTAAATAAAAATTTATTAGGAAGTTTAGATAATTCTGGTACATATCTTCTAACGTATTCTCCATCAGCATCAAATTTGAAACCTTGAGTAATAGGGTTAAAAATTCTAAAATATGGTGCTGCATCAGCACCACATCCTGCAATCCATTGCCAACTGGCACTATTACTTGCTAGGTCAGCATCCACTAAACAATTCCAAAACCATTTTTCTCCTTCATGCCAGTGTAATAAAAGATTTTTTACTAAGAATGATCCAACTATCATTCTCAATCTATTATGCATGTATCCTGTTGACCATAATTCTCTCATACCAGCATCTACTATTGGATAACCTGTTTGTCCCATTTTCCACGATTTAAGTTTTGATTTGTTATCATCCCATTTAAATTTATCGAATTTTTTTTGTAAGTTTTTTTTTGGTAGTTCTGGAAAGTAAAATAATAAAGAATTCGAAAATTCTCTCCACCCCATTTCAGATAAAAAAGTATCTGTATCTTGCTGATGCCTTAAACCAACATCACTCAAGTCTTTGATTTTATACCATACTGTATTTGGTGAAATTTCTCCCCAATGTAAATGAGGAGATAATCGAGACACATTTTTTTTATTAGGAAAGTTCCTACCTTCTTTGTAACCATCTAATTCAGCTTCTATAAAGTTATCTAATCTAGAGAGAGCCGCTTCTTCACCAACATCCCAAGAAGTTGTTATCTTATCTTTCCAGTTATGATCTGGTAATAAATTAAGATTATTTATTGTTAAACTTTTAAAATTTTTAACAGGAAAATAATTTATATTAATGGGCGTTTTAAGAGGTCTTCTTGGTTCTGTGGCGTTTAGACACCCTCTTCTATAAAAAGGAGTGAACACACGGTAGGGAGTACCGTCATTTTTTAAAACGTCCCACGGTTCCCATAATAATGAACCGTTTAAGGATATAATTTTAATACTTTCTTTTGTTAAATTTTCCTTTATTTTCTTATCTCTTGATATAACCCAAGGTTCATAGACTCGGTTCCAAAAAATATTTTTAATTTTTTCTAACTTACAAATTTCTAACAAAATATCTTCTGGATTTCCCTTTGAAATTAACAAGTTGCTGTTCATTTTTTTATTAAGTTTTTCTAATGAGTGGTGAAGCCATATTTTACTTGTCGGTCCCATTTTATGTTCTTTAGCATTTTGATCATCCAAAATATATATTGGAATAATTGCCCCATTTCTTATTGATTCAATTAATGCTGGGTTGTCATATAATCTTAGGTCCTGTCTAATCCAATATATACTAGCTCTGTTTTCCAATGTTCTCTCTTTATCTTTATGAAATTATTAAGTTAAAATTATATCATTAATTTAATAGATTTAAATTCAATTAATTTCAACTAATTCAAAAATTATAAAATATAATACTTGTATTTTAAAAGCCTAAAGTACTAACATTTACTATTAATTTTGGAGATTTTCTATGTCATACGAAAGGCCCTACGAAGGATTAAAAGTAATAGACTTTTCACAAGGTGTCGCCGGGCCATATTGCGGAATGCTCTTGGCTCAACATGGAGCAGAAGTTATTAAAATAGAACCTAAAGATGGAGATTGGGCACGAAATCTCGGACAAGAATATGGTCAGCATTCAGCATTTTCAGTAACGGCTAATCTTGGAAAAAAAAGTTTTGTTATTGATTTAAAAAATAAAAATAGTCAATCTATTTTAGATAAATTTATTAGTAAATGTGATATTTTTATTGAAGGTTTTAGGCCTGGTGTAATAGAACGTTTAGGATATAGTTATGAAAGATTAAAAAATATAAATCCTAAATTAATTTACTTATCTATTTCAGGTTTTGGTCAGGAAGGTCCTATGAGTCATAAACCAGCAATGGACCCTGTTCTTCAAGCATTTACTGGATTTATGTCTGAAAACAAAGGACCAGATGATGTTCCTCATAGAACACCAGTCATAATTTTTGATATGACCACAGCATTGTATGCAACTCAACTTATAAGTTCGGCTTTGTATGCTAGATTGAATGAGAAAGGTGGAAAGAAGATTGAGATTAGCCTTATGGAATCTTCTGCTGCAATGCAGTCTATAAGGTTAATGAGCGGGTATATGGAGGGGCCTTATACTCATGCTTCATCCCCGTCAGGAACTTTTAAAACGAAAGATGGATGGATACAGATAATTGTTGTAAAAAATCATGAGTTTGAAAAATTTTGCAATGCAGTTGGCTGGACAAATTATATAAATGACAAAAGGTTTTTAACCAATGCTGTAAGAAGAGAGCATGAAGCTATACTTACTGAAGAAGTACAAAATTTATTTATTAATAAAACTACTAATCACTGGAAAAAATTACTTAACAAATATGAAGTTCAGAACGAAAAAGTTCAAAATTACAGTGAATTTGTTGAAAGTGAACAAACCAAAACATTAAACCTTATTTCTTGGTTAGAACAACCAACCTCAAAAGTAATGTGGCCTGTTCCAAATTTGCCTGGGATGCCTAAATTTG
The DNA here is from genome assembly GCA_028382005.1 of Pseudomonadota bacterium. GTDB lineage: Bacteria > Pseudomonadota > Alphaproteobacteria > Puniceispirillales > Marisalimonadaceae > Marisalimonas. The sequence goes on along the minus strand of JAOESH010000037.1, from coordinate 2,220 downwards.
AAAAGGGTAGTTCATTTTCAAGAGCTCCTTCTTTAGGACAACATACTAAAGAAATAATGCTAGATAATGGATATAGTATAGATAAAATAAATAAATTAATAAATGATGGTGTTATTAAATAGTTCTAAAATTAAAATACTGCAGCTATTGTAAATGTAAGTGGAACAAATATAAAAAAAGCAAATATCAACTCAGATTTAAAACTTTCTGTAAATTTATATTGTTGATCAGACACAATTTCCTCCTGTAAATATCAATTAATATTAAATTACATTATTCAAATAAATTTAATTATGCAATGATATTTTAATTTTGTTTAATGGTTAAAATCTATGACATTTATATTTGGTATAATAATATCTTCATTAATTTTCTTTTTCTTTGATGAAATTCAAATACTTATGGTGTCTTCTGGGCTTCGAGACAGTCTTGTTCTGTGGCTACAATCTTGGTAATCAGTTAAAAATTTAAATAAATTTTTCTAATTGTATTAGATAAACTATTATTTATTATGTTAATTAATATTTAATTCTATTACAAATTTCACTGGGTAATAATTATGGATAGTTTTGATTATATTATTGTTGGAGCTGGATCAGCTGGTTGTGTTTTAGCAAACCGCTTAAGTGCTGATGGAAAAAATAGTGTTTGTTTATTAGAAGCAGGCCCGGTTGATTGGAATCCTTTAATCCATATACCAGCTGGATTTATGAAAACACTAACAAATCCAAACGTAAACTGGTTGTTTCAAGCAGAACCCAGCTGGGGAACAGATGGAAGAATTATAGACATTCCAAGAGGTAAAACTTTAGGTGGTTCAAGTTCGATAAATGGAATGGTCTTTAATAGAGGTCAAAATATGGATTTTGATGTTTGGGCTCAAAAAGGTAATCGTGGATGGAGTTATTCAGATATATTGCCATATTTTAAAAAATATGAAAACAGGTCAGGTGATCTTGATGAAACTTATCGAGGAACTCATGGTGAGTTACCTATTACAGACTTAGAATATAGAGATCCATTATGTGAAGCATTTATTAAAGGAGCCATTGAAGAGGGTATTCCTTTAAACAACGACTATAATGGAAAATCCCAAGAAGGTGTTTCATATGTTCAAAGAACTACCAAAGGTAGATTTAGGGTAAGTTCTGCAAAGGCATTTTTAAACCCTGTTAAATCAAGAAAAAATTTAAATATTATAACTAATGCATTTGTAACCAAGGTTATTTTCAAAAACAAAACTGCTATTGGCGTCAATTATCAAAAGGGAGGGAAACGCGGTAAAAAAATAACTTTGAATGCTAACAAAGAAGTTATTCTCTCATCAGGAGTAATTAAATCCCCTCATTTACTTCATTTATCGGGTGTTGGACCAGCTAAACTTTTAAAAGAACTTGGCATTGATGTTATTCACGACTTAAAAGGTGTGGGAATGAATTTAAGGGATCATTTCGCACCTAGACTAACGGCAAGAGCCAAAAACATCGAAACAATTAATGAAAAATCAAGAGGATATAAATTACTAAAAGAGATAGGAAAGTATATTATTGGTAAACAATCGATTGTAAATTTGAGTCCAACTCTAGTTTATTGTTTTTGGCATTCAAATGAGGCTGTTAGAAATCATGATTTGCAAATGACATTTACTCCAGCATCTTATAAAGAAGGAGTCCAATCTACTCTTGACCATGAGCCAGGTTTTACTGTTGCTGCATGGCAGCAAAGGCCCGAATCTCTTGGGTGGGTGAAAGCTAAAAGTAATGATCCTTTCGAGGCACCTCTAATACAGCCAAATTATCTAGATGCAGAAGAAGATAAAAGAGTTGTTGTAGCTGGTTTGAAATTAGCACGAAGATTGATGCATTCAAAAGCTTTGTCTCAGTATTTTGACTATGAGGTTTATCCAGGTTTAGACAAGCAAACTGACGAAGAATTACTTCAAATTGCAAGAGAAAGAGGAACTACAACATACCATCAAATGGGTACATGTAGAATGGGTCCTCAATCTGATGAGACGGCTGTAGTAGATAATTCACTAAAAGTTTATGGATTACAAAATATAAGAGTGATAGATGCCTCTGTCATGCCAACTATGCTATCTGCTAATTTACACTCTGGTGCGACATTAATTGGTGAAAAAGGCTCAGATTTAGTTCTAGGTAGAGAACCGCTTGAAACAATTAATTTAGATTATTAAAATAATAAACTAACTAACTAACT
>JAOESH010000036.1 GCA_028382005.1 Pseudomonadota bacterium | reverse complement strand
CTATCTTTAAATAAAGTTTTGTATAAATTAAACAAAAAAAATTACTTGTAAATGGTGGTATTATGGATAATAAATGGTGGAATAATGGAGAGAGTAAATTCAAAAAAATTCTCTACATATTTGTAAGTTGGTGGAATGATGGTAATAATAAAGTGTTAAAAGCATTTTATTTTTCTTTATTTCTTCATTTTTTACTGGGTTTTTTTTGGCTGATTACTATCGGACTTGGATATATATTGTAAACATAAAGATTAATTGAAGGATTAACATTGAAAAAAACCGGTAAAGCTCATTCTTACATTTTTAAATGGTATGCTTGTTCATACATTATAATAGCAATTATTGTTACATATTTAGAATATGATAATTGGTTTAATTAATTATTTTTATCTAAAAATTTTATTTTTTAATATATTCTTATTAATGCAGAGTTATTCTCTAATGGACACGAATGTTTAGGGTAATTAGATAATACATATAAGTGATAATATAATTAGGTATATCAACACATACCCATTTCCACCTTATCTTTACTAAGAAAGCAAATTCATTGTTACTTCTTAGAATAGAGCATTATTCGACTGTTGACACAGATTCAGTAAAACATAAACTAAGTATATAGCTTGTTGACAACAACAAGTCATGCAACATGTATTGATTTACAATTACAGTTTGATTTAATAGAGGTATGTATGAATAAACCTAAAATATTTGTAACTGGAGGAAGTGGTAAAGCTGGGAAACATCTTATTCCATATTTATTACAAAAAGGTTACTCAGTAGTAAATGCAGACTTAGTGCCTCTTATGATTGATGGAGTAGATAATATCAATCTAGATATTACTAACTCAGGTGAAGTATTTAATGCACTTTCAGGTTATGCAAATTTACCAGAACTAAAATCTGGTGAAGGATTAATAGGTTTTAAAGCAGTTATACATTTGGCAGCAATACCAAGGATTTTAATTAAGCCAGATAACGAGACTTTTCGTATTAATACTCTAGGAACTTACAATGTTATAGAAGCTGCAACCAAATTAGGCATAAAAAAGATTGTATTTGCTTCTTCTGAAACAACATATGGTTTTTGCTTTGCTCAAGGTAATCCATTACCTAAATGGCTTCCGATTGAAGAAGACTATGAGACAAGTCCCACTGATAGTTATGGATTGTCAAAAGTTTTAAATGAACAGACTGGCAAAGCATTTCAGAAAAGAACGGGTATTGATATTTATGCCCTTAGAATAGGGAATATAATTGAACCAAATGAATATAATAGATTTAAAGAATTTTTTGAAAATCCAAAGGTAAGATTACGAAATCTTTTTAATTATATCGATGCTCGTGATTTAGCTCAAGCAATAGAACTTTGTGTACAAAAAGATGGGCTTGGTTATGAAGTTTTCAACGTAACACATAATAACAATTCTGTTAATCTAACTACTGAACAAATAATTAATGAATTTTTTCCAAATGTAGAATTAAAAAGAAAAATGGAAACTAATGAAGCAATACTATCAAGTAAAAAAATTAGAAATATGCTTGGATTTAAACCAGAACATGATTGGAAAAATTACTATCAAGATAATAAATCTTAAATATTTTGTTCATATTTAATCTTTGTTATTTATTCAAGCGGTTAGTACTTTGAGAGGTGTAATTGTTTGAATTAGGATGCTTTTATGTAATGTTTTTAGGTAAATATGCCTTAATAGTTCAATTGTTAAGTAAATAAACATCGTAAAAAATTTTAAAATATGATTATACTATTATGATTTTTATTTTTCTCAATTTAGAATTAGTTTAAATAAAAATATAAATGGGTCGTAAATATAAATTACTAATCCTTAAATTGGATCAAATATGACTTTTTTCGATAAAAATACTGATTTATCAAAAATGTTTTCTTCAAGAACGCTTGAAAAGAATGACGTGCTTTTTAGAGAAGGTGATACTTTGGGAGACGCCTATATTATCAAATTTGGTGATATAGAATTACAAAAACATAAATCAAAAATTGAGTTAGTGACTGCTGGAGAAATAGTAGGTATATTCAACGTATTTTTTGATAATAAAGTTAGAATGTACACCGCAATTGCCTTAACTAAGGGTGAAGTCTTTATCATTCCAGAAGAATATTTAAAAGCACTTTTGGATAAATCAGACCCCTTTGTTAAATATTGTTTCAGGACTTTTCTGCCTCTCTTAACTAGGTTTTCGGATCAATTTGAAAATAAAGTTAGTAATGACACTAAAGTAAATAAGTTAGATGAAGAAAATGACAAATTTAAAAAAATGAAAATGACTAATTAAGGTTTTATCTAATAATTTACTTTTATATATATTTTTAAACTGAATCAAACATCTGTGAAGAACATTATTAAAACTTTATATAACTCAAATTTAGACATTATTGATTTATCAACTAAAGATATAAGTTTAGAGGATGTGTTTATAAATATGACTAGTGATAAATAAAGAAGAACATCGATGAAGTGGATTATTTATATTTTAAAATGTAAAGACAATTCACTTTATACTGGCATTACTAATAACATAGACAAAAGAATAGAAAAACATATTTCTGGGAATGGCTCAAAATATTTACGCGGACGTTTACCCATTACATTAGTCTATGAGGAGATAGCTTTCAATAGAAGTAATGCAACTAAAAGAGAATTAGAAATTAAAAAGTTGAATAAAAAAGGAAAACAATTTCTAATTGAATCATATAACAAAATATTTAGTGAGGATAATGTGTCAAATTCAAAATATATTTTTGTAGTATCTATGAATGTAAAGAAAGAACATGAAAGTTTATTCAACGAGGTGTATGATGAAGAACATATTCCTTACCTTTTAAAAGTGCCTGGTGTAAATAAAGTAACACGAGGTAAAGGTGTTCCTTTCTCATTTTCAATCGGTGGAGAAACAAAATCAATGAACGCTCCCGAACAAAAATTTATAGCCATGTACGAAATTGATAATCCAGATGTAGTAAATAGCCCAGAATGGTCCCTAGCTGTTGAAGAAGGACGTTGGAGTACACAAGTCAGACAACATACATCTGAAAGATCCCATTTTATGTATGAATATTGCTAATTTTGATTTAAATAAGTTGAAAGATATTCGTATAATTGTTTGACATACGAATTTATTTAAGTTCATATTAATATCATATACTTATAGGAGAAATTGATATGGCTAACATTATTGAAACTAAATTTGGAACTTTAGTCAATACAAAAAAAGTAGCATCTGGAAGTGCATCTAGCATAAAAAAATCTGGTGCTTTTTACAATTTTTCTATCCGAATAACGAACGAAGATATTCGTGAATACTCATTTACAGATCTAGGAAGAGCTGAATACATGAGAAGGATTATGATTGGTCATTTAGAAGAGAAAATAAAAAATGAGTCTAAAAATATTTCTAAAAGTTAACGTAAATATTAAGATAATTACACTTATAGATATCACTTAATATAATCATTAACATACATGTATTGATTTTTAATATGTAAATTCTAAAATAAATGTGATACTTTAACTAAATTCGATTTAGACTTTAATTAACGTGTAACATTTTCTTATTAATTATGTATTAATTGATTGTTTTTTATGGGTAACTCAAGATTAATATTAGCAGTGAATGGTTCCTTGATGATAATCTTGGGACTTAGCTTTTGGGCTTTTCCAGATTTTTTTACCTTAGCAATGTTTCCAAATATAGAAAAAAATAACGAAGCTCTCAATGTAGCCATAGCACTGAGAAAAAATATGGGAGCAGGTTGTGTTTTTATAGGTACATTAATTTTTTGGTGTCAGAACAGCCCAAAATTTATTGCTCAAAAACTTCTTTACTGCTCTGGGTTTGGCTTTTTTCTTCTGGTTGCTGCTTTATTAGAAGTAAGGATATCTGGTCAAGCACAAGTGCCAATACTAATATTAGTTTTTTTTGTTGTCATGGCGTTAAGTTCTATTTACGTGGCATCTAGACGTTTTCAAAAATAATCACCTAGTCTTTTTAATATTGGAGGATAAAATGAATTCAAATAATGAAAATAGTTTAATATCTCAACTTTTAAATAGGGATGTAATTTCTATTCATCCAAATAAAACAGTATTTAATGCTATAAAACTATTAACTGAAAATAACATAGGTGCTTTACCTGTTATAAATGATAATACAGAGTTATGTGGAATTATATCAGAAAGAGACATTATAAGGTCAATGTCTCAAGATATAGGAACAAACTTTAAAAAATGTCTAATTAATTCTATTATGACATCTAATGTTATTACCATCAGTAATAACGCTATATCTGAAGATATAATGGATATAATGACAAAGAATAAAATCAGACATATTCCAATTGTGGAAAATAAATTATTAATGGGCATAGTTTCTATTGGAGATGTTGTTAAAAGGTTATTAGAAAAATTTAATTTAGAAAATCAACATCTTAAAAGTTGGTTATATTAAAATAGTTAGTTAACAAAAATATTTATTGTAAAGTGTTGACTATTTTAAAAACTCATAAAGAGATATATAACAGATTTAATGTAATCAGTTTCAACTCTATACATGATTAGCAGTAATAATCTGTGGAAAAAACCCAAGTGTATAAAGGATTAACGGTTTATTTTTATTCAAAAACTGCAGACACATTTCCAAACAAAGATGATGTGACTTCTATCAATTTTTTATCTTTTATAGAAATTGGAAATCCATATGCCCCAGTTAAAATTAAGTGACCTTTTTTTAAAACGTTACCTATCATATCTTGTTCTTTGACTAACCATTCTACTTCTGACAACATATCATGAGGCCACTTTTTATCTGACCATGTGTCAATTATATCTTTATCAAATATAAGTTTCAAGTCAGTAACTTTAGAGTTAATGTTTCCTTTTGTTGGCTTCCCTATCACTACACCTGCATGGATAGCATTGTTAGCAAGAAGTTCTGCACCAAAAGGTGGATTACCTTTAAAAACAAGATTATGTATTTCAATTATAGGATGAATAGTTTCTATTGAATCTAATATATAATCAAAATTTACTAACTCAGGTTTCAAGTCACGATTTAATATAATTCCAAATTCAGCCTCCATTGCAGGGTTTGAATAATTTGTCTTTTTTAAAGTGATACCATCAGGGTGTAATTCATGTTTCCAAAGTCTTCCCCAAGCTGGTTTTGTAAAACCCATTTTAAGTTGAGTGTCTTTGGAAACACATCCAATTTTATAGCCTATAACTTCTTCACCTCTTTTCTGCCTTAAATTAGCTACAGCAGATTGAATGCGCCAAGCATCTTCAACACTTATTCTAATTTTATCTTTAAAAATAGTTCCTAGAGTATTTGAATCGTAATCGTCTAAAATTTGACAAGAATAATTATTTAATTCTTTTTGCGTTAATTTTGTCATTATTGGTTTTACCCTTGCTCAAATGTAATATTTATATCTCTATTGAAAATACTTTAATCTAAAAAAAGACATCTTGTAAATTGTTAAACATTCTAATAACTCACATAGATTCATGCAGCATGGGTAACGTAATCAGAATAAAAATGACACATGATTGTTTGTTATAGTAGATAGCTGTTCTATATTAGTAAGGGATTGTCTATTATTTTTATTTAAGTAAACTAAAGCTTTATTCTCAATAAATTATAATATTTTCTAATTAATTAGAAAATAAACAATATAAAGATTTAATGCTTTTAAAAGAAAGTAATGCTA
>JAOESH010000035.1 GCA_028382005.1 Pseudomonadota bacterium | reverse complement strand
GAAAAAAGACGTTGAATGTGAATTTGTTAATAATTCAATGACAAAAAAAGACCATAAAGAAGCTGTTTTAAAAATCAAAGAAGATATTAAAAATGGCCTCATATTTCAGTGTGAAGTAGGCTTTAAAAGCCATTACAAAATCAAAGGAAATTTGACTGAAATTTATTCTAAATTACGTAATATGAATCCTTCACCTCATATGTATTTTATGAAATTTAATGATCAAGTCATAATAGGTGCATCACCTGAATTGTTGTTTAGATTAAGAAATGGAGAAATGGAAACATTTCCACTCGCAGGCACAACTAAAAGAGGGGTCAACAAGGAAGAAGATCTTCAACTAGCTAGAGAACTTCTTAATGATAATAAAGAAATCGCAGAGCATAATATGCTAGTTGATTTACATAGAAATGATCTAGGTAGAGTAGCTAAATTTGGGACCGTCAAAGTCAGAAACTTAATGGACATAAAAAAATATTCTCATGTTCAACACATTTCATCTGAAATTGCAGGTATAATTAGTGATCAAGAAGATATGTTTTCTGCACTTGCTTCTAACTTTCCTGCAGGTACTTTATCAGGTGCACCTAAAATTGAAGCAATGAAAATAATTAACCAGATTGAAGAGGATGGCAGAGGTCCTTATGGAGGAGCAATAGGACAATTTGGATTTAATGGGGATTGTACATTTGCAATACCTATTAGGTCTCTATTTATAAAAGGTGAAAATGCTTTTGCTCAAACTTGTGGTGGAAATGTATTTGATTCAGATCCAGATAAAGAATATGAAGAAATAGAAAGAAAGTTAGAGGCAATGAAGTTAGTCCTTAAATCTTTTGAGAAATCAGAATAATATGAAAATATTAATTATAGATAATTACGACTCATTTACTTTTAATTTATATCAACTTTGTGGTGAAATTATAAACAAAAACTCTATTAAAACTAACAACAATATTCTTGTAAAAAGAAATGACGAATTAACAATAAATGATATTAAAAAAATTAAACCAGATAAAATAATTATATCACCTGGCCCTGGATCTCCAGAGCAAAAAAAATATTTTGGAATATGTCAAAATATAATTCTAGAATTAGGTCCATTTACGCCGATACTAGGAATATGCCTTGGAATGCAGGGTATTGTGCACTCTTATGGTGGAAAAATTATACATGCAAACAAACCAATGCATGGAAAAATTTCATACTTACTACATGATAAGAATGGGATTCATCACAATATTCCTCAAAACATTGAAATAATGAGGTATCATTCGTTGATAGTTGAAACTCAAACTCTACCAGATTGCTTTATTGTAAACGGAATTTCTCAAGAACATGATTTTGAAAACTCATTGCCAGATTTTAAAACTTTAGATTCGAGTGATGAAATCATGTCTATAACTCATAAATCTTATCCTATTTATGGCATTCAATATCATCCTGAGTCATTTGGCAGTGAAGGTGGAAAAGAAATATTAGGAAATTTCCTAATATAATTATGCGAGGAAGAAATGAAATCTAAGGTAATTAAAATTTACGAACAAGGGGCATTGGACGTCCTTAAAATAGAAGAAATCGACATTCAAAACCCAGAAGCAAATGAAGTGTTAATAGAGCATGAATTTGCTGGCTTAAATTTTATAGACATAAATCAAAGAAAAGGAACTTATCCATTAAAAAATTTACCTACCGTAATGGGTATGGAAGCCTCGGGAACAATTAAAAAAATTGGCAGCAAAGTATTGAAGTTTAAAATAGGAGACAAAGTTACTCATTGTATGAACCTAGGATCTTTTTCAAATTTTATGAATTTAAGTGAAAACAAAGTGATTAAGTTAAAAAATGAAATAGATTTAAAATTAGCAGCTGCATCTACACTTCAAGGATTAACATCACAATATTTACTTCATCATTCATTTAAACTTAAAAAAGAAAATACTTTACTTATGCACGCCGCAGCTGGTGGTGTAGGACATATACTTTGCCAATGGGCTAAAATTATTGGAGCAAAGGTTATAGGTACAGTTGGAAATATTGATAAAGAAAAGGTAGCTCAAAAGAATGGATGTGACTATACGATCAATTATTTAAAAGACGATTTTTCAGAAAAAGTCTTAGAGATAACAAAAAACAAAGGTGTAGATGTTATTTATGACTCAGTTGGCAAAGACACCTTTTTAAAAGGTATCCACTGCCTCGCTCCAAAGGGTAGAATAGTAAGTTTTGGAGTGTCATCAGGCCCTATTGAACCCATTGATATAAACAGTCTTAGAGCTTTTTCAGGATCAATTGCTACTGGCGGACTAAACACTTACATCAAGAATAGTGAAGAAATGCAAAACAATGCAAATATACTTTTCGATAAAATAATTAATGAAGAAATTATAATTAATATAGACAAGGTATTTAAAATAGATGAAATCCAAGAAGCACAGTCACTTTTAGAAAGCCGGAAAACTACTGGTTCAATAATTCTTAACTTTTAATAACAGAAGACTTCTTAATTTTAAAAATATATAATATTCAAAATTATATTATGGAGCGTTAGTTACTGAATGTTAAACCTTGGATTATTTATGATGCCACTACATCCTACTAACAAAGATGTGGGTGTTTCTTATGAAGAAGATAGACAACTTGTGCTTCTGGCTGATAAATTAAATTACACTGAAGCTTGGATGGGAGAACATTACAGTTCTACTGCTGAACCAGTCACTTCACCATTAATTTTTAATGCTTCACTAATTTCAGAAACAAAAAAAATTAAGTTTGGAACAGGAGTAATATCCTTACCACAACAACATCCAGCAGTTGTCGCCGGCCAGGTAGCCTTACTTGACCATTTGTCTAAGGGTAGAGTAATTTTAGGAATTGGTGCTGGCGGTCTAGTAAGTGACTGGGAGCTTTTTGATAATATGGATGGTAGATCACGAGCCATTACCATGATTGAGTCAATAGAAGCTATATTAGAATTTTGGCGTGACAATGATAGTTATAATTATAAAGGTGAGTTTTTATACATATCACTTAATAAAAACATAGTCGGTGAACTAGGTATTGGTAAATTCATTAAACCATTTCAAAACCCACACCCAGAAATAGCAATTTCATTAAAAAACCCAAATTCTATGACTGCTAAATTAGCTGGAGAAAAAGGATGGATCCCTATCTCAGGAAATTTTGTTGATGCTAAAGACATAGCTACTCATTGGCCTACTTATAAAGAAGCAGCTAACAAAATTGGATTGAAACCTTCATACAATAAATGGCGTGTTGGAAGGAGTGTACTTATAACATCTTCCAATTCAGAAGCGAAAGATATAATAGAAAATTCTTCTGGTGTGTTTTCTCATTATTTTCTTTATTTAAATACTGTTTCAAAACTTGCATCTGGCACATTGGGTAAAAATATAAATTTAGAGGAAGAATTACCCAGCGCCATAAAAAAAGCCAAAGACTTAATTATAATAGGTAATCAAAAAACTGTAATAGAAAAATTAATTACATTTATTGACACTGTAGGACCTTTTGGAACACTTCTTCTTACGGGTCACGATATAGGTAATGCAAAAAAAATGTGGGTAAATTCATTTAGTAAAATGTCTGAATCTGTTCAGCCAGTTTTAAATAAATATATAGAACAAAAATTTAAAATTTGAAGTTATTGACTATTTAGGCATCATTTTTTGAAATGGAAATCGATAAGTTTTTAATGTGAACTCATTATTCCTTGACCTTTTTTCAACAGGGTCCTCTTTAATAATTTCTCCCATCTGTGGGACACCAGATCGCTCTGCATTTCTTTTCGCTTGGTCAAGGGCCTCTTCATTTTGTTCTGAATGTGGAAATTTGAAAAGTTTATTGATACCATCTTTTATTGCCCAAAGAACAATTAGTCTTTCCCCTCTTTCATAAATTACAGCATGGTGCTCATATACAAACTGTTCAGGAGGTCTGTCATACATAGGCCTCCCAATAAATTCATGATTTGTATAAAAACTTAACCAAATAGCTATAAATATTATAGGAACTGTAAAAAATCTTTGCCAAACATTCTTTATAAAAAAAGGTAGGCAACAAACTGCACCTGCAAATGACCAAATCAACATTAATTGCCCTGAACTAATTGAAAAATCTAACATTATACACCGCTCTTTTTTCTAATCACTTCACCATCAATTATCAATTCATTAGTTGGATCTACGTGAACAATTCCATTGTAATCCACTCTAAATTTAAATGCTGGAAGTTCTTGTCCTTCAGCACTGAAAAATAGTTTCTTTGTGTACTCTTCTTTATAGGGATTTACTTTTAATAACCTAACAGTTGCATGTGTAAGAGGAGCTGGAAATTTTCTTGCATTATAAAAATGGATAGTAACTAAATAAGATCTGGCTTCTGGAGTTCTGATAGCTACAACTTCTCTATTTTCCTTTAAGTAAACTGTTTTACCGTTTTGATCAACGTAAGTATCGTTAACTGTACCTAGATCGTCTCTTTCTAAATGTATCAGCGCATCATCTGGCCTTCTAAAACTTACAATATGACCCATATTATCTTTGACCCAAACATCTAAGTCGTATGGTTTTTCCCCATCCCATTCTAATTCAATAAAATATTCTGCCTTAGGTTTAATTGTTTCCTTTTTAGCAACTGGATTTATTAATAAAAACGCTAGCATAAACAAGAAAACAAAGCCTATTAACATATTAAATAATAAGTCTATAAATCCAAAGGATGACCTGTATCTAGGATCACTCATAATCTGAATTATTCTCCAAAATAACCATTTGAATTTTTGTTAACACACTGCCAACTAACCCTGCAAGGGTAGTACATAAAGCCGTACTCATTCCAAGGGCCATGTTTGATATTACTTTTTGTACATTTTCAACATTACTAACATCTAAATTATCAAAGGCTGAACTTAACATTAATAAAAAACCTGCAACTGTCCCAATTAATCCAAGGGTGACCATTGTTTCTGAAGCAAACCAGATATAATTACTTATTTTATTATACTCAACACTTGACTTGAAACTTAAGAAACCCGTTGATATTGATGTTGCTATAAAAATTAATATTATTATAAAACTAATTTTAGTTTGATCGGCGTCATAAAGCTTTTCAAACCAACCATAAGTAAAAATTAAGATCGCAGCAAATGAAACAGTTACAACCTGTATCCACCACAATAAAAAAGCTTTTGACAAATCACTTACTCCTTAAATATTTATTTAATTAATATACAAAACTATGCGTATTTAACTAGTACAGAAAATGTACTAAGAAAATATTTTAGTATCATCTATATTGCTAATATCTTTCGTTATTTCGATTAATTGATTTTGTTTTTCATCACCTAAAAATATAGAAATTTTTTTATTAATTTTTTGCCAATCTAAATATGCATTTTCCAATTTTTCTTTACCTAGATCTGTGACTTCTATCTTGAGCACTCTTTTATCTTTACCAGCACTTGATTTAATTAATTGTAAATTTTTAATTACTCGAATATTTCTACCTAAAGTACTTCTATCTTGATGCAGGAGAGTATTAAGAGCGCTTATGTTTGTCTCTTTTAAAAAAGATATCTTTTTGAGTAAAGCAAATTGAGTAATATTTATACCGCTGTTACTCAAGGCTTTATTATAAATTGCTGTTAGGTCTAAAGCTGATTTCCTTAATAAACTACAATTACATATTTCGTCAATTTCCATAATATAGGTATATACCCATATATGTTTAAACGCAAATAATCTTATGATATATTTTATATAAAGCTCAAATTTTAAAAAATTAGAGTAATACATAACTAAATAACTACACATTATTTCTATAATACTA
>JAOESH010000034.1 GCA_028382005.1 Pseudomonadota bacterium | reverse complement strand
TTTAAATATATTTTCCGCTTCAAAAGTATTTGCACCTCTTGTCACAGTAGCTATACCAACATTTAAAGTTTCTGATATTTCTCTTTGTGTTTTACCTTTTAAGAGTAATTGGAATATTTTTAATCGGTTTTCTAGTTCTTTTAATTCTTTTTTAGTAAATAGAGCCTTCATAAGGAAACTCATAGTTTGGTCCTTATTTGTTTCTAACAAAATTTTATGTAATAATGTCGTTTTCATGTACTAGTACGTTTTTAACATATTCAAAAAATTAGAAATTAACTATAATTTAAAAATTAAACTGCTTTTAAGTTTCCTGCAGATACCTTGCCGTTTTGCCCGTCTTCAAGCTCATACTGTATCTTCTGGTCAGGCTCAAGCGTTGTCATTCCAGCAGCTTGTACCGCACTAATATGAACAAATACGTCTTTATCTCCACCTTCAGGCTCAATAAACCCATAACCTTTAGTTGGGTTGAACCATTTAACTGTTCCTGTGGCCATGTTTCTTCCTCTTCTTTACCTTAATTAATAAGGAATTTTGTTATCAACATGATTATCCTATTAAATAATAATTATTATAGCAAGTTTGAATTTTTATATATCAGTAAAGTTAATATTCTGCTTCTTGAGCCTTTATAATTGAACTTACTGCTGTATTGTACGGTGTTTCTATATTATACTCTTTGCCTAAAGTAACCACCATGCCATTAATAGCGTCAATTTCTGAAAGTCTATGAGCTTCAACATCTTGTAACATAGATGGTTTGGAGTTGAGGAGTTTTTTACCAAATTCAGTTATATAATCCACAGTATCATCAAATGTAAAATTCACTTTTTTTAGGTCACCCATTTTTCTGGCCTCGAGTGCAGAGCCTTTGGCCATGTTAAACATAAATTCGTTTTCCATAACTTGACCAAGTGTTTTTTTGAAAATTGAACATGAACCACTCCAGGCAACATTACATATAAATTTTTCCCAAATTAACTGTTCAATATCTTCAAATGATTTTGCATTGAAACCAGCCTCACACCATACTTTAACTAACTCTTCTAGTCTTGGGGTTATTCCACCATTCATTTCACCTATTCTAATCATGCTCATATTATTGTGATGAGCGTGTCCAGGCTCGACCATAGAGGCTCCAAATCCTTGAGCTACTCCTAATAATATGTTATCTGTAGGCATATATGAGGCTATCCTCTCACCCGCGCCTAATCCATTTTGTATAGTTAAGATTATAGAATCTTTGGATACAATATTACTTAATTTTGAGGCAACAGGTCCAACTCCAGCTGCCTTGGTGGCAATAATAAAAAGTTCACACTCTTTTGCATCATTTATGTCTTTTGATGCTTTTACATTTTCAACTGTTTTGTCACCACTAAAACCTGATACTCGAAGACCATTATTATTGATAGCGTTTATATGGTCATCCCAAAGATCTATTGCTAAAACGTCGTTATTATTTTGAGCAAGAAAAGATGCATAAATAGATCCCATTGCACCAGCTCCAATTATAGCAATCTTCATAATTAATTCCTCCACTACTGTTTAACAAAAGTTCCATTATTTAATTCATACATAGCTTGTTTTATTTCATTGTCTGTGTTCATTACGATAGGTCCGTGCCAAGCAACGGGCTCTTGAATAGGGGCGCCTGAAACAAGTAAAAACCTTACCCCATTATTACCGGATAAAAGTTTTATTTCATTTCCTGTATCAAATGTAATTAATGTTTTGTTTCCACTCATATCTCTAATTGTATATTCTTCATTATTAATAGTTTTTTCTATTTTTATTCCTTGTGGTTTTGATGAATAGTCAAACTTTGCATTTCCTTCAAAGATATAGGCAAAACAATTATTATAAGTAGGAATTTGAAAGCTTTTAATTTTATTTGGAGGTATATAGATATCGAAATACTGTGGATCAGAAGCAATTCCTTTTATAATGCCTTTATAACCTCTATAATTACCTATTATTATCTTAATTAATGTTCCGTCGTCATCCTTTATAACCTTTATTTCATCAGATTTTACATCTTGGTAGTTAGGGGTTGTCATTTTTAGGTTAGATGGAAGATTAGCCCATAATTGAAATCCATGCATTTCGCCTTTATTATTACCTAAAGGCATTTCTTGATGTAGTATACCAGATCCTGCTGTCATCCATTGAATATCTCCATCAGAAAGTTTTCCGGAGTTACCAAGACTATCTTTATGTTCAACAGAACCTTTTAAAATATAAGTTATAGTTTCAATACCTCTATGAGGATGCCAAGGAAAACCTTTGAGGTAGTCGTTTGGGTTATCATTCCGGAAATCATCTAATAGTAAAAAGGGGTCAAATTGACTGGTATTACCAAAACCAAATGCTCTATCTAATCTTACTCCAGCGCCCTCTATGACTGGTGAAGAGATTTTGTTATTTAAAATAGGCCTAATACTCACAATAATCCTAACATCTACAAATATAATATTTATAAATCTCTTTTTTTGATCTATTAATTTAATCTTAATATATTCATATCAAATATTTATGAAAAAGGAATAAAAACTTGATTGAGCAAGCATTGATGAATTTAAGGTTGATTAATGAGTTAGGAGTTTTAATTCCTGTTGCACTTTTGGCAGTAATATTAGTAGCCGTTTCGAAATCAGGGTTTGGAGGCGCGTTGGGATCTCTTGGTTTACCAGTCATGGTTTTGGTTTTTCCTCCAAAACTAGCTATAGCCATCCTATTACCATTGTATTTAATCACAGATTTTTTTGTAGCTTTTACATGGAGAAAATTTCCTGTTTTGAAAATTTTAAAATTAATGGTTTTAGGAGGTTTAATAGGACAGATTTTGGGTTGGTTATGTTTTGAATATCTTGATGATAATTATATTTTAACTTTGATTGGCCTTTTAGCTTTAATAACTTCAGTTAGGTATTTTAAAAATATATTTTTCAAAAACAATTTTGGTTATAAAACAAAAATAATACTTAAGTTATCTTATATTAGAGCAATAGGTTGGTGTGGTTTTTCAGGGTTTTCTAGTTTTGTTGCTTTAACAGGAGGAATTCCTGCTCAAATTTTTCTTTTACCTCTAGGACTAGAAAGGCAATTATTTGTAGGTACTATGAGCTTCTATTTTTTGATTATAAATTTAGCAAAGTTACCTTTTTTCTTTAATTTAGAAGTTTTTAGCCATACTAGTGTTTTATTAAGTATTATTGTTTTACCAATATTACCAATTGGTATATATCTAGGTAAATTTTTGAATAAAAAATTATCAGATAAATTGTTTTATCACATTAGCCACTCAGCATTATTTTTGTGTGGTATTAATTTAGTATTTAAACAAGTTTTATAGGGGATGTTAATGGAAAGTGAAATTTTTAAAAAGGGTATAGCAAAAAGAAGAAAAGTTCTTGGTGACGAATATGTTGATAAGGCTTTAGCTTCTGCTGATGAATTAGGTGCTGATATGCAAAAGTTAGTTACAGAATATGCATGGGGAGAAGTATGGAATAAAGAAAATTTGTCAGACAGAGATAGATCTTTAGTAAACTTAGGTATGATAGCCGCCCTTAACAGATCTCATGAATTCAAATTACATGTAAGAGGTGCTTTAAATAATGGTTTAACAAGATTGCAAATAAGAGATGTAGTTTTACAGATCACTATATATTGTGGTGCGCCAGCAGGCTTAGAGTCTCTTAGATTAATAAGAGAAGTGTTTAAAGAAGTTGACGCAGAGAAATAATAATTAAATCCTTTAAATTAAGCCTATAACATATGGTATAAATAGTTTTTAGTGTATAGTCATGGAAAATAAATTTCAAAAAAATGATTTGAGGGAAGTAGACTATTCTTCATCTGGAAACGATTTTAACACCTTGTATGGTTTGAGTTCAGGTGTTGAAGAAGCAATTTTATTAACTATAAATAAAAAAAATAGACAAGGTTTAATAAAATTAGTTGCCCCCCTTCATCCAGCTGATCAGGCTGATATGATTGAAAGGCTTTCTGTTGAAAAATTAAATTCATTTTTAAATTTATTAGGAAAAGCTCTTGATCCAGAGGTGTTGGTTTACTTAGATCATAATGTTCAAGAAAAGGTAATAGATTTTATAGGAACAAAAGCTTTAGCCAGAGCTATACCTGAATTACATTCAGACGATGCAATTGAAATACTTGAAGAACTAGAAGAAAAAGATAGAAATGTAGTTATTAAACAACTGCCTAAGGCTAACAGAATTTTAGTCGAAGAAGCTCTTTCATTTCCAGAATCTTCTGCTGGTAGATTGATGCAAAGAGAATTTCTTGCATTTCCAGAAAATTGGACGGTTGGTCAAACTATTGAACATATGAGAACGCAACCTCAAGACGAAGAGGAAAACTTTTATTCAATATATATTATTGATCCAGGTCATAGATTGTTAGGAGTGATTTCTCTTTCGAAGTTATTATCAGCTAAAACACAAATTAAACTAAATGATTTAATGCAAATTAATCCTAGAAGCGTTCATGTTGAAACTGATCAAGAAGAAGTAGCGTTATTATTTCAGCAATATGGTCTTGTGAATATGCCTGTAATAGATTTAGCGGATCGTTTGCTTGGTGTAATAATCGTAGACGATATAGTTGATGTGATTAATGAAGAGGTTGAAGAAGACCTACAAGGATTGGCTGGAGTTAGTGATTTTTCTATAAGATCGTCGTTTATAGAAACAGCTAAGGGAAGGTTTTCTTGGCTTATTTTAAATATGTTCACTGCTATTTTAGCGTCATCAGTTATAGGATTATTTCAAGAAGAAATAGAAAAGTTAGTAGCTTTAGCTGTGCTAATGCCTATTGTTGCCTCTATGGGAGGGAATGCTGGAACGCAAACTGTGACTGTAGCAGTAAGAGCTTTAGCC
Organism: Pseudomonadota bacterium; assembly: GCA_028382005.1. Lineage (GTDB taxonomy): Bacteria > Pseudomonadota > Alphaproteobacteria > Puniceispirillales > Marisalimonadaceae > Marisalimonas. The sequence continues at coordinate 1,779 of JAOESH010000034.1, read as the reverse complement.
ACTAGACAATTAGATTACAGTAATTTACAAAAATTTGTATTGAAAGAGACATGGGTTGGTTTGATTAATGGTATTATATTTTCTTTTTTATCAGTATTATTAGCATATTTATGGTTTGGTGATAAACAGATTGCGATTATTATGGGTTTGGCAATGATAGCTAATTTGCTGTTTGCAGGAATATTAGGGACTTTAATTCCATTGACTTTAGAAAAATTTAAAATTGACCCTGCAATTTCTAGTTCTGTTTTCTTGACTACAGCAACTGATGTAATAGGTTTTTTTACATTTTTAGGCTTGTCTGCTCTGGTAATTTTATAATTTGGATATCTTTTTTTGACATATAATTTAAAAAAAATTGCAGTTGGAATAGAGACTATTGAAAGGCTTCGTATTAGACAAGAAATGCTTTTTAATGCCTATGGAAAAATCTTACACACAACTAGAAATATGCCAAAGCAAAAAGAACAATTAATCAAAACAGGTTCAATTTTTTGGATTATTAAAAGAAATGTTTTGGTTAGACAAAAAATATTAGATATTATTTCTGTTATAAGAGATGATGGTAGTAAGGGTTGTGAAATTGAGTTAGACAAAGATTTAGTAAGAGTAATTCCAACACCTATGAAACCTTTCCAAGGTTGGAGGTATTATATGGTTGATGATACTCCACCAGACCTAAATTTAGGTAACTTAGAAAATGAAGATCTGCCTGAAAATATAAATTCTGAGTTAATAAAATTAGGATTATATTAATTAAAATTTGTAAATTTATATTTCAATTATTATTTATAATTATATGACTCTTAATTCAGTGTAAGTACAAAATTTTGTTGGAAAGAATAAGCATGATTTCTAAAGTATTAAATCGTAAACTAATTGCTTTTATTTTAGTCCTTTTAGTTAGTGTAGTATCTTATAAGTATCTTGTGTCGACTAAACCACAAGCACAACCGTTAAAAGTTGAAGAAAAGACTTTCTACGTTAATGTAATTAAAACTAGAAAAGCAGATCATTTTCCAACTTCTGATGCATTCGGAAAAATTGTCTCGTCAAGAAGAGGTGACCTTCGCTTTGGCGTCCCTGGAAAAATTGAATATATTTCAGATTCTTTCTTAAATGGTTCATTAGTTAAGAATGGACAAGTTTTGGCAAAGCTTGATCAAACACGTTACCTACTAGACATTAACAGACTTAATGCAGAAAAAAAAGAATTAGGTAAACAATTAGATATTCGTGAAAGACAAGTTAAAAGATATAAGTCTATGTTAACAAGAAAAGTTATATCTCAAAATAAATATGATAATGAATTAATACTTTTCTCAAAAAATAGTTCTGATTATATCAGATCGAAAACAATTCTAGAAAAAGCAAAAGAAGATTTGTTGGACACTATTTTAAAGGCAAAATTTAATGGAAGATTATATAATGTAAAAATTAATAAAGGTCAGTTTATTTCTAGTAATGAAAAAATAGCTAATATTTTTTCTATTGATGATTTAGAAGTTGAATTTGTTGTTCCTGCTAAAGTTTATTCAAATGCAAATGTTTTGATCGGTAAGTCAATTGAGGTAATCTGGCAAGGTGGAACAGATTCTCTAAAGAAAATTATCGCAGTTATTGAAAGAACTGACGGTAAAACTAATGAGGAAGAGGGTGGTGGAAAATTATTTGCTAAAATCAACCAAACCCCTAACAATAATGATTATATTCCTGTAGGTACGTTTGTTCGTATAAATTATCCACAAGGAAATTTTAAGGGACTTTTTAAATTACCTG
>JAOESH010000033.1 GCA_028382005.1 Pseudomonadota bacterium | reverse complement strand
TTAAACCTGGATCGCTAGTAAAATATAAAGTTAAATTTATACCATTTGATAAAAAAATAAATTTATCTTATTTGAATAAATTAATAGAAGGGACAAATGTTTCAATAAGAGGCATTGAAAATAGTACTAATAATTTTAATAATTTCATTGAAAAAACATCTTTGTTTATCTCATTAGTTGGACTAATAGCTTTATTAATATCTGGTGTTGGCATTTCTAATGGCGTCAAGGGTTATATATTAAAAAAAATTAAAAATATAGCCGTTTTGAAATCACTAGGAGGAAGAAATTCTCAAGTGTTTACAATATATTTCTTTCAAATTATAATTATATTTTTAGCAAGTATTATTCCTGCGTTACTAGCTGGAGCATCTGTTCCTTTTTTACTGTCTCCGTTGATAAGCTCTAATCTGATAAACCTTTTTCAACCTTCTATTTTTATTAAGCCACTTATTATAAGTTTTTCATTTGGTATGGTAGTATGTATTTTATTTACAATTATACCTATTGCTCAAACCTATGAAATAAAGCCAATACAACTTCTACGCTTGTCTGCTCATAATAATTTAATTTATTATTCAAAAAAAATTAAACTATTCATTTTTACTTTAGTTTCTTTATTATGTTTTCTAACAACTAGTTTAACAAATGATTTGAAATTATCTTTTTACATTTTTGCTTCAATATTGATTTCTTTTTTTATATTGCAAGGATTAACTACATTATTTTTTAAAATATTTGAGATAATAAAATTCAAAACTGGTACTTCAATCGAAATGGTAAGAAATTCTATTGTTGTAAGAAACTCATTTGCTAAACCCATTGTTATTTCATTCAGTGTTGGTTTGATCCTCCTAATAACCTTAAATATAATTCAAAACAGTTTAGATAAAAAAATAACTAACACTTTAAATCAAGAGGCACCTAATAATTTTTTGATTGATATTCAGCCAAATCAAATTAAAAATATTAAATCAATGGCTCTTAATACTATTGGTAATGGTAACTTAAATATACAACCAATGTTAAGGGGTAGAGTTACTGAAATAAATAATGTCAAAGTAGAAACTTTAAAAATCAACAAAGATGTTCAATGGGTATTAAAAAGAGATAGAGCTTTTTCTTGGGCAAATGAATCCCCTCTAGGAACCAGGTTACTTTCTGGTCAATGGTGGCCTCAAGACTACGAAGGACCTCTTTTAGTTTCTATTGGTCATGAAATTGCTAAAGGATTAAATATAAATATTGGAGATAAAATAACATTCAATATTTTAGGTAGAAACTTTGAAGCTAAAGTTTTTAATACAAGAGAAATTAAGTGGGAAAATATGAATATAAATTTTATATTTATCTTAAGTAAAAGTAATATTGAGAAAGCACCTCATACTTTGATTGCAACAACTAAAACAAAAAATAAAATTGAAAATAATAACTTAATAGAACAAATAGTTACTCAATTTTCTAACATATCTACTATATCAATTGAGGAAAGTTATAAGGCTTTAAAATCAATACTAAATTTATTAATTATTATAATTAATACTATTGCTTTAGTAACACTTCTTTCTGGGATTATTGTATTGGCCGGAATACTAGATGTGAGTAAAAAAGATAAACTTTATGAAGTAGCTATTTTTAAGATATTAGGTGCTAGCCCTAAAAAAATTTCATATTTATGGTTGCAAGAATATTTTATAATCGGATTGATATCATCATTTATTTCTTTAATAATTGGATTTGGCGTAAGTTACATTCTTATTAATTATGTATTTAATATTGAACTTTATTTTAGTTACTACAGTTTAATATTTTTATCTCTAATGGTTCCTATTATAGTTACAATCTTTAGTTTCATAAAAACAACAAAGCTTATCCTTTCAAAACCACTTCAAGTTTTAAGAGCTTATTATTAGACTGTTTTTTTATTTATATTTAGTTTATAAAATTATAACCTGAATATTTTAAAGTAATTAAATTTAGGATTTTTTATGGAATTTAAAAAACTTGGTAAATCTGATTTAAAGGTGTCTTCATACTGCTTAGGTACGATGACTTTTGGTGAGGCAACATCTGAAACAGATTCACATGTGCAAATTGATCAATCAATAGCCTCTGGTATTAATTTTATTGATACTGCAGAGATGTATCCTACCTGTCCTCTACGCGAACAAACAACTGGAGACACAGAAGTTATAATAGGTAATTGGATTGAAAAAAATAAATCTAAAAGAGCTGATTTTATTTTAGCTTCAAAAATATCAGGTAAAGGCTACAAAGCTGTAAGAAATGGCGAAGGTATAGACGAAAAGTCGATTAAAATCGCTATAGAAGGTAGTTTGAAAAAACTTAAAACAGATTATATCGACTTATATCAATTACACTGGCCTAATAGAGGTTCCTATCATTTTAGACAAAATTGGAATTATAATCCAACTAATCAAGATACTGTCCTTGCAAAAGACAATATGAATGGGGTACTGAATTCCTTATCTGATCTTCAAAAAGAAGGAAAAATTAGGTATATTGGTTTATCAAATGAAACATGTTGGGGAACTTCACAATTTTTAGATCAATTAAAAAACTTTTCTAATCTTACTATTGCATCAATTCAGAATGAGTATAGCTTGCTTTGTAGGCTGTACGACCTTGATATGGCAGAAATGTCTCATCACGAAAATATTAGTTTGTTATCATATTCTCCTTTAGCTGGGGGATTTTTAACAGGTAAATATATAAATGACAATGTGCCTGATAACTCAAGACTTTCAAGAGTACCAAGTTTATTTGGAAGAATTAATGAAAACTCTACCTTGGCAGTCAAAGAGTATATTTCACTGTCCAACAAATACAATTTAGATCCTGTTCATATGTCACTTGCTTTTTGTAATCAAAGACCTTTTATGGGTTCTGTTATATTTGGAGCTACTGATAACAAACAATTAAACAATATTTTAAAAGGTTTAGATGTAGTTCTCTCAGAAGAAGTAATGTTAGAAATTAATAAATTATATAAAAGATTTCCAATTACTTTTTAGCTTTTTTAGTAATTATTCTTTACCCAATTTTTAATTTCAGGTAACTCATTAACGTATTTAAATACTTTTTGAATTTTGGGGTATTTTTTTAAAATATTTTTGGGAAAACCGTCTATCGTTCCTGAAGTGATCCAGTTTACAAAACTCCATAGAGCAATATCTGATATATTGAAGTTTTTTGTAATAATTGTTTTCCCATTATTTGAAATATGTTCTTCTAACATTCTAAATTTTCTAGTAAATTCTTGGTCAAAAAATTCTTTACGTTTAATTATCTTTTCTTTGGGTTTAAGATCTCTTCCAGCATTAAAAGTTAATACGGTTATGTCGGTCATTAAATCTATGTACTGATCAATTTTAGCAGCCAACAGGTTTGCATCTGTAGGATACAGTCCTGATAATTTACCACAATATCTTGCTATCCCAGCAGTTTGTCCAATACTTTCATCATCAACTATAAGACATGGGAGTTGATGAAATGGTATAATAGTTCCATTGTCTAGTTTTCCTGAACTTCTTGCCCTCATAAATTCATCACGATCAACTCTAATATCATCGTATTTAATTTTTCCTATATGTAGAGCAATTCTACTAACTTCAGCTCTCCAAAATGGAAAATTGAAATATATTATAGAAATTCTCATATGAAACCTCTTTATTAAAATTATAGTATATTGGCTATTTCTTTGAAGATTGAAAACATCAGCTCTTCTGTTTTTATGTTTATAGGATTAGAAGCTGATGACATTCTTACTATGGTTAATTCTTTTTTAGGATTAATCCATATATTTTGTCCATGAATACCTATTGCACAGAACTCTTTATCATTGAAACCAGTTTGGTACCATTTAGATCTATAATTACCATTTGGAAATCTTTCTAAATAATCTTGGTTAAGGTAACTGCTATTATCTTTATAGTTTTGAATGTCTTTAATCCATGATTCATTTATTATTTGACCGTTAATATTAGAACCAAGACAACGCACCATTTCAGAAATTAGTAACAAATCATATGGTGAAATGCTTATACCCCCTGCTGCTCTAGACGCACCAAATTTATCTAAAGTGACATTAGCATTATATTTAACACCTGATGGTTTAAACAATAAATCTGACATAATTGTTGAATAATTTTGACCTGAAGCTCGCTCAATTATCCATCCTAATAAATCACTATGTGGAGAGCAATAATGATATTTTTTTCCATGTGGATCTTTAGACATAGGCATTGTTGAAAGAAAATCATGTAATCCATTATTTGCCATGATTGAGTTTTTATCAGGTAAATCCCATCCAGTAGAAGACCTGTATCTTTTAAAAATTTTAGCTTCCCCAGTATAATCTTCTATAAAACCAGATGAGACATTCATATCAAGAACGTTTCTTATTGTAGCATCCTCATAAGCTGTTCCTTTAGTTTCAGGAATAATATGAGAAACAGTATCAGTTAAATTAATAATTTTTTTATCAACTAAAATACCGGTTAATAAAGAAGTTAGAGATTTAGACACTGAAAAAATAATGTGTGGTGTTTTATGATTAGTAAATTTGTCAAAAAATTCAAATTTTAATTTTCCTTTATGCATTACTAAAAAAGCATCTGTATCACATTTTTTTAAAAAATTTTGAAGACTGTCTGCCGAGCTTTCATGTTTTATCAAAATATCATTTAGATTTATCAAATTTTTATTTAAATTTATTTTTTTACTTGGGTCAATATCAATTACTGATGTTGGGATTAGATTTCTTACATTAACAAAAGCCCAACTATTATGTGGGTATTTTCTCCAATTCTCGAGTGTAACTTGATATTCTTTAGGTGGTGGACTTCCATTCATAATTTTCTTTAATTCATATTCGGTCATTATTTTCTCATAAAATTAAAAAAGGGTCTAACAAATCAATATAATTTGACAAAAAATTGGTTTGCTACATAACTCATCATACTCCTAAATAAATAGAGAAAACAATGAATTTAAACTTTAAAGATATTATAAATATACATAAAAAAATAAAAGATAATGTTAAATGGACTGAAACTAGTTTTTCTAGCTCCATCTCTGAAAAGATAGGAGTTGACACTTTTTTTAAATTTGAAAATAGGCAATTTACAGGGGCCTTTAAAATAAGAGGATCTTACTCAAAGCTTTTGTCGCTTTCTGATAATGAAAAGCAATCAGGCGTAATTGCAATGTCAGCCGGAAATCATGCTCAAGGCTTAGCTTTTATTTCAAAAAAAATGAATATTAACTCAAATATAGTAATGCCTGAAGGTACACCTTTTACTAAGATAAGAAGAACAAAAAACTTTGGTGGTAATGTAATTATAAATGGTTCAAATTTAAGTGAATCTTATCAACATGTTCAAAGCCTTATAGCTGAGAAAGGGTACACTGAAGTACACCCTTATAATGATTTAAATGTAATTGCTGGGCAGGGAACTATTTCCTTTGAAATGTTATCAGATTGCAACGACATAGATATACTTTTAGTACCAGTAGGTGGAGGTGGTTTAATTGCTGGTTGTTCATTAGTTGCAAAAGCTATGAAACAAAATATAAAAGTGATAGGAATTGAATCCGAATTATATCCATCTTTATCAAACATCATGTTTAATAAAAAAGTTAAATGTAAAGGATCAACTTTAGCTGAAGGAATAGCTGTATCTGAAATAGGTCAGATACCTTTATCGTTTATTCAAAATTTTGTTGATGATGTAATCACTGTTTCTGATAAATCTATCGAAAGAGCAATAGCTATGCTAGTAGAACATGAAAAAGTAGTTGTTGAAGGTGCTGCAGCAACTGGTCTAGCTGCATTAATTCAAAATAACGAAATGTTTAAAGGTAAAAAGGTTGGTATTATCCTTTGTGGAGGCAATATAGACTCTAAAGTATTATCATCAATTTTAATGAGAGATTTAGTCAGATCAGGTCAAGTAACCACACTTACAATTACATTGCCAGATAAACCTGGGCAATTACAAATTATTTCTAAAATTTGTGCCGATGCGGGGGCTAACGTACTTGATGTTGAGCATAGCAGGTTTACAATGGATTTATCAGCTAGTGTTGCTAAATTAAATATTACAATTGAAACACAAAATTCTGATCATTTGAAAAAAATAATTGAAGAAATAGAAAGAAATGACTTACCAGTAGACATTGAAGGTTTAGTTTAAAAATAACTAATTGATTTTATTAGGATTATGATGAAAAAAGTATCAATATTTGTTGATGTACAAAATATATATTATACAACAAAACAAATTTTTAACTCAAATTTTGATTATAATAAATTCTGGAAGAAAATAACTTATGATAGGGAGGTTGTTGCTGCTTTTGCCTATACTACTAATAGAAATGACACCAAACAGATACAGTTTCAGAATATTTTAAGAGCTATAGGTTTTCAAGTAAAATTAAAACCTTATATCAGTCGTGCCGATGGATCGTCAAAAGGTGATTGGGATGTAGGAATTACGATAGATATTTTAGATTATGCTCCAAAATCAGATATAGTTGTCCTAGCTTCAGGTGATGGTGATTTTGATCTTTTAATACAAAAAATTATTTCTAAAAATACCCTTTTAACGGAAGTTTATGGAGTGGGACCATTAACTGCAAATTCTCTTAAGCGTTCTTCAACGGAATTTTATGAAATAGATAAAAATTTACTTTTAAAATAATATTGAATTTGTAGCAGTTAACTTAATATTTATTATTTCATTTGAAGATCCAATTCTTAACTTTGGTCCCCAGCACCCAGAACCTGAGGATACATAAAGTTTTGATTTTTTATTTTTATATAA
>JAOESH010000032.1 GCA_028382005.1 Pseudomonadota bacterium | reverse complement strand
CACTTTATCTTTCAATGGCCAAAAGAAGAATATTTCAGTACCGTATAAAGCAGTGACATCATTTACTGACCCGTCTGTAGGATTCGGTCTACAATTTAAGATTGACGACCAATTAAAACTTCCTAATGAAGAAAATAAAACTAAACTTCTCGATAAAGAAATAGTGTCGGAACCATCTGAAAAAGAAAAATCTGGTGAAATAGTTTCTTTAGACGCATTTAGGGATAAAAAATAAAATAATTGTAAAATTCAGGAGAGCACTGTGAGCGAATTTCGCTATTCACCAATGTTTCCACTTTCAAAAGACAAAACTGAGTATATTAAAATATCAGATAATTTTGTTAGCATTACTAAAGTAGATGACACAGAAATTTTAATGATAGACCCTAAAGCTCTTACTTTGCTGTCACAAAGAGCTTTTAGAGATGTTTCTCACTTATTAAGAAAGTCTCACCTTCAACAACTTAGAAAAATACTTGACGATAAAGATGCATCAAATAATGATCATTTTGTTGCATTAACCATGCTTAAAAATGCCAACATAGCCTCATCAGGTGTGCTTCCAATGTGCCAAGATACAGGAACTGCTATTATAATAGGCTACAAGGGTGAGAAAGTTTTTACCAATTCAAATGATGAGGAATATTTATCTTTGGGAGTTTACAAAACTTACCAAGAAAATAACCTGAGGTACTCTCAATTAGCACCTATTTCAATGTTTAAAGAAAAAAATACTGCTAATAATTTACCTGCTGAAATTAGTTTATTTGCTAATGAAGGTTTAGAATATAAATTTGCATTTGTTCAAAAAGGAGGAGGATCAGCTAATAAAAGTTTTTTATTTCAAGCAACTCCATCTATGTTAAACCCAAAAGATCTAAAAAAATTTCTTTATGAAAAAATTATATCTCTAGGAACAGCCGCATGTCCACCATATCATTTATCTATTGTTATTGGAGGAACCTCTGCAGAATCAAATTTAAAAACAGTTAAGCTTGGTTCAATACGCTATTTAGACGGCCTACCTGAAAAAGGTGATGTCAATACTGGTCACGCATACAGAGACCTTGAATGGGAAAAAATAATTTTAGATTTAACAAGAGAAATGGGGATAGGTGCACAATTTGGTGGAAAATATTTCTGTCATGATGTCAGAGTTATAAGACTTCCAAGACATGGTGCATCACTGCCGATAGGTATTGGAGTTTCTTGTTCGGCAGACAGACAGGTTTTAGGTAAAATAAATAGGAATGGTATTTTTCTAGAAAAATTAGAAACTAACCCAAGTCAATTTTTACCTGATACAAGTTTAGACGATATTTCAGAAAATATAATTAAAATTGATTTAAATCAGCCAATGAATAAAATATTAGAACAATTAGACAAACATGAAGTTAAAACAAGATTATATTTAACTGGTCCATTAATAGTTGCAAGAGATATAGCACACGCAAAATTGCTTGAAAGATTAAATAAAGAAGGTTCTCTTCCAGATTATATTAAAAATCATCCAGTATACTACGCCGGACCTGCAAAAACTCCTGAGGGAATGGCATCGGGAGCATTTGGACCAACTACTGCAGGTAGAATGGACGCATATGTTGAAAAATTTCAAGAGAATGATGGATCTATGATAATGCTGGCAAAAGGAAATAGATCCACACAAGTAACTGATGCGTGTAAAAAACATGGTGGATTTTATCTTGGTACAATTGGAGGCACTGCAGCAAAAGTTGCACTTGATTGTATAAAAAAAATAGAAGTTCTAGAGTTTCCAGAACTAGGTATGGAAGCTGTATGGAAAATAGAAGTAGAGGATTTTCCAGCATTTATTGTTGTGGATAATAAAGGCAATGACTTTTTTAAAAGCTAATTTTATTTTATTAATATGAATTTAATCAGTCATGTTTTTCATGATTGAATAAAGATCAGACTTTCCTTCAAACCCTATACCGTTAATTTCTGGAAGAGTTACGTAACTGTTTTTTACTTCAACTCCATCAGGAAATCCTCCATAAGGTTGAAAAAGGTCAGGGTAACTTTCATTACCACCAAGTCCTAAACCAGATGCAATTGCCAATGACATTTGATGACCTCCATGAGGGATACATCTAGATAGATCCCAGTCATTCTCTTTAAGCATTTCAACTATATTAAGATACTCAACTAATCCATAACTTAGAGCACAGTCAAATTGCAACCAATCTCTATCTTTCCTCATACCTGCATATCTAATAAGATTTCTAGCGTCTTGCATAGAAAATAAATTTTCACCTGTTGCAATAGGTCCTGAATAGTGATTACTTAATTCTTTATGAAGCTCGAAGTCTAAAGGGTCACCTGGCTCTTCATACCAGAAAAGGTTATAATTCGATAGTTTTTTTGCATAATCAATTGCTGTTTTAAGATCAAACCTTCCGTTTGCATCAACAGCTAATCTATCATTCGGGCCTAAAACTTTTAAGACAGCCTCTATTCTTTTACAGTCTTCCGACAGAGATGCACCACCAATTTTTTTCTTTACAACAGAATAACCTAAGTCTAGATATTTTTTAATTTCATCAGTTAATCCAACTATACCTTGTTCTGGCCAGTAATATCCACCAGCAGCATACACAAAAACATCTCTAATAGGGTTTCCATTACCGTATTGTTCTGAAAGCAATTGGTATAAAGGTTTCTCTTCAATTTTAGAGACAAGGTCCCAAATGGCCATATCAATAGTTCCAACAGCTACAGACCTTTCTCCGTGACCTCCTGGTTTTTCATTTTTCATCATAATATCCCACATTTTTTTGGGATCAAAATTAGTATTATCTTCGTTTAACATTGTTTCAGTTTTAGCTTCTAATAACCTTGGTCTAAACCTCTCTCTGATGAGATGACCTTGGCCATATCTACCATTTGAATTAAAACCATAACCTATAACCGGTTTTCCATTTTTAATGACGTCAGAGCAAACGGCTACTAAGCTAATAGTCATTTTAGAAAAATCTATGTATGCGTTTTTAATATTAGAACTAATAGACTTAGTTTCTTCAATAATGTTAGTTATTTTCATATTCGAGATCTCAAATAAGTTAAACTAAAATTTAATCTACAATAATGAATTATTAATTAATAAATGTTTGTTATTTATTAAATCAGCTCTGATTTTCAGCCTTGACGAGCTTTAAACCTAGGGTTTTTTTTATTTATCACGTACAAACGACCCCTACGCTTAACTATCTGACAATTTCTGTCTCTAACTTTTAATGTTTTTAAAGAACTTACTACTTTCATAATTGCCAACCGTGTCTATTTAATGTTTATTAGTTATTATATTATCGTCCAATTTTGGTCAAGTTGTATTATTAGAATAAAGATTATTTAAATTTAACTCCACAACCACCTAAACCACAATACCCATTTGGATTTTTGTAAAGATATTGTTGATGGTAAGTTTCTGCAAAATAAAAATCAACATTACTTTTAATTTCTGTAGTTATGTCACCTATAGCTTGAATATTTAGTTTACTTTGAAAAATTTTCATAGTTTCTTTAATCTTTTTTAAATCCTCATTATCATTAAAAAATAAAGCTGATCTGTATTGGGTTCCAATATCATTTCCTTGCCTCATCCCTTCAGTTGGATTGTGTCCTTCCAAAAAACAAATTAATATATCTAGTAGTTTTATTTCTTGGGGATCATAAACTACCCTTACAACCTCAGTATGCCCCGTCAAACCGCTACATACTTCTTCGTATGTTGGGTTTCTGGTATATCCACCTGCGTAACCTACTGAAGTATGGTAAACTCCATTAAGACCCCAAAATATTTTTTCAGCACCCCAAAAGCATCCCATACCTAAAATTATATTTTTATAACCCTGAGGAATAAATGTAATATCACGTTCATTTAACTCATGATATAAGATCTTGTTTAACGGATTATCTCTTCCCTGCAAAGCATTAGCTTTATCTATAATTTTATTCTTGTATTTAGACAAAAACATTTAAAACCCTTTTAAAAAAAACATATTAATTATCATAATATAATCAAACCATAACTTGACCTATCCTTAATGGCAATATAATCAAATTATTATATTTTAAAGGTTCAACCAAAATGAATGACGAAGATATTTATGGCATAAATAAATGGGGTAACGATATTCTTCAAATATTAGAGAATGGAAATATAGGCCTTAAAAATCCTTTTTATCCGAATACACTCCCATGTGATCTTATTGAAATTATTAAGAGTTTAAATGAAAGAGGTATTAGTTGCCCTGTTCTACTTAGAGTTACTGATTACTTAGCATTTAGAATAGAGCAGATAAACAATTCATTTTTTAATGCTATAAAAGATATCGATTATAAAGGTGATTATAAAGGTGTTTTTCCAGTTAAAGTTAATCAACAAGCACAAGTTATTGACAGAATAGTTGAATTTGGAAAGAAATACCATTTTGGACTTGAAGTCGGATCTAAGCCTGAATTATTAATAGCCCTGGCACATGATTTAACTAGCAAATCTGCTATTATTTGTAATGGCATTAAAGATAGAGAATTTATTCATCTTGCAATATTATCACAAAAAATAGGCTTTAAAACTATTTTAGTTTTAGAAAGCCCAAGAGAACTTGAGCTTATTATTAAAATTTCCAAAGAGTTAAATATTCGACCACTACTTGGAATAAGAATAAAGTTAACCAATAAGGTAAGTGGTAACTGGTCTCAATCTAGTGGTGATAGAAGTGCATTTGGTCTTTCAGTAGAACAAGTTATGGAAGTAATTAAAAAATTGAAAGCACATGACTATTTAGACTGCTTAATTTTACAACATTCTCATCTTGGCAGTCAGATACCAGACATAATCGAAATTAGAAAGGCAACTCAAGAAGCATGTAGATTTTTTTCTGAAATTACCAATCAAGGTGCCCCATTAGAATATTTAGATCTTGGTGGTGGCTTAGGTGTAGATTACACAGGTGAACATAAATCTGCTTTGAATTCTATAAATTACTCTTTAGATGAATATTGTACAAATATTGTAGAAACCGTTAAATACGAACTTGATCTCTCAAACGTAGCTCATCCTACAATTGTGACCGAATCTGGCAGAGCTTGTATAGCCTCAAGCTCAATGCTTATCTTCAATATTTTAGAAACTACAAATTTTGACAGTCATAAGATACATTCCAAAAGCGAAACCGATCACCCCTTACTTAAAAACATGATGCAAATTCTTGAGTATCTTAGTTTAGATAGAGCGCAAGAATGTTTAAATGATTTAAACTATTATAGAGATGAAATAAGGGTTCTATTTAGAGGCGGTCAAATTGATTTGCCAAATATGGCTAAAACTGAAGAAACATATTTATATATTATTACTGAAATTAAGAAAGTTTTAGCTTCATCAACTGAAATAACTGAAGAGCTTCAAATTTCAATAGATAATATGGCTGATATATACCATGGTAATTTTTCTTTGTTTCAAAGTTTACCTGATGTTTGGGCAATTGATCAACTTCACCCTATTGCGCCAATACAAAAATTAAATGAATATCCAGATAGAAGGGTTGTTCTAAACGATATCACATGTGACAGTGACGGTATAATTAATAAATTCGTTCTAAGAGACGGTGTTTCTAATACACTTCCTCTTCACCAAATTGAAAAAGATGAAGATTATTTTTTAGGAGTTTTTTACATAGGAGCTTATCAAGAAACTTTAGGTGACCTTCATAATTTATTTGGAGACACTAACGTTGTGACAATTAAGTTAAAGGAAGATGGTGGATATCAACTACTACACGAACAAGAAGGAGACACAATATCAGAAGTTCTTTCCTATGTCGAATACGAACCAAAAGACATTGTTAATAGGTTTAAACGTATAGTTGAAGATGCTGTTAGAAGCAGAGATTTATCATTGTCAGAGAGGAAACAATTGACGCAGTCTTTTAAGGAGTCGATCTCTGGTTATACTTATTTTGAAAAATAATTTTTTTTAAGATCAGAGGAGAATATAAATGAGTAACATATTAGTTATTGGTGCCGGAGGTGTGAGCAGCGTGACAGTTCAAAAAATGGCAACACTACCAAATATATTCCATAAAATAACGCTTGCCAGCAGAACTATAAAAAAATGCAAAGAAATACAAGTTAGTCTAAAAAGGAAATATAATGTAGATATAAATATCGTTGAATTAGATGCCGACGACGTAAATGATACAGTTGCTTTAATCAAAAAAACTGATCCTTTTTTAGTTTTGAATCTCGCCCTTCCCTACCAAGACCTCAATATAATGGATGCATGTCTTATAACAAATACACATTACATTGACACAGCTAATTACGAACCAAGAGATGAAGCAAAATTTGAATATAAATGGCAATGGGATTATAAAGCAAAATTTGAAGAAAAAGGGTTAATGGCTCTTTTAGGCTCTGGTTTTGATCCAGGAGTTACAAATGTATATACGGCACATACCAAAAAACATTTTCTAGATAACATTGAAACTTTAGATATTTTAGACTGCAATGATGGAGATCACGGACACCCATTTGCAACCAATTTTAACCCTGAAATAAACATTAGGGAGGTTACATCTGACAGTAAACATTGGGAAAATAAAGAATGGAAAGTTGGCCCTGCCTTAACTCAAAAAGTATTATTTAAATTTCCTGAAATTGGGCATAAAAATATGTATCTTATGTACCATGAAGAGTTAGAGAGCTTAACAGAACATTTTCCAGAAATACAAAGAGCTAGATTTTGGATGACCTTCGGTGATAGTTACCTAAAACATCTGGAAGTTCTTGGAAACGTTGGTATGACATCTATTAACCCCATCAACCATAATGGCGTGAATATAATTCCTTTACAATTTCTTAAAACTGTTCTTCCTGATCCTGGAAGCTTAGGTAAACGAACGAAAGGAAAAACCTGTATTGGAACAATTATTACTGGTAAAAAAAATAATTTAGAAAAAACATTTTACACATATAATATATGCGATCATGAAAAATGTTACGATGAACTTGGAAGCCAAGCTATTTCATATACAACTGGTGTACCTGCTATGATAGGAGCAATGTTAATGATTCAAAAAATTTGGTTTAAGCCAGGCGTTTGGAATATAGAACAATTTGATCCTGACCCATTTATGGATCTTCTTAATCAGCATGGACTTCCAAGTAAAACGATTGAATTAGACAAAAAAATAGACTTCTAGAGAACGAAAATGTTACAAACGATGGGTGGAAACCCAAGAAACTTTCAAAAATTAAATTTATATTCTTTACCAAGCCCTTGCTTCGTGATTGATAAAAAAGCTTTGATAAGTAATTTAGAAGTTTTACAAAGACTTAAAGTTGAGACTAATGTAAAAATTCTTATTGCTCTTAAAGCATTTTCAAATCTAGCTCTTGCACCTTTGATTTCAAAATACTTAGATGGCTGTTGTAGTTCTGGATTATATGAAACTAGACTGGCTGCAAAATACTTTCAAGGAGAAGTTAGTACATTTTCACCTGCTTTTAAGAGTTCTGAGTTTGAAGAAAT
>JAOESH010000031.1 GCA_028382005.1 Pseudomonadota bacterium | reverse complement strand
GAAGCTCTTCTTTAACAAACCTTCTTGTAGATCCATAAACAGAATCAGGTACTAAAATATGATCATTTGTCTTAAGAGTAGACATTAAACCTGTTGTTATAGCGCTCATTCCAGAAGGAGCCAGAACACATCCGTCAGCATTATATAACTTTGCAATAGAAAAAGTAAGGGATTCAGATGTGGGTGTTCCATTCCTTCCATATGTGTATTTGCCACTCTTATTTCTGTAAGAATTCATATTTGGGCTTAAAATTGTGCTAGTTCTATATACCGGAGGTGCAGGTATACCATGGTTTTCAATAGGGTTTTTACCTGAGTGTGCTATTAAAGTATCTTTGTTTAGTTTTTCAAAATTTTTAGCCATATTTTTTTTTCTTTAAAATACATAATCCATGTTTTTGGTGCATTTAGTTTTAATTATTTAACAGAGTAAAAAAAAATTTTCATTTTTATCTTGAAACTATATCAAAATAGAAGGAAAGTACTACAAAATTCACATATACGTGGATTAAATTTAATAGTGGAGAAATAATATGAAAACAAAAATACTTTTAGCAGCTGCTACTGCTGGAGTGATGTTTGCGGGATCTGTTCTTGCAAGCACATTAGACGATGTAAGAGCAAGAGGAAAGTTAAACTGTATTATTAATACTGGTTTAGCTGGATTTGCTGCCCCAGACGATAAAGGTAATTGGACTGGTTTTGATGTTGACTTTTGTAAAGCAGTTGCCGCTGCTACATTAGGTGATGCAAGTAAAGTAAACTACACTACTGCAACAGGTAAAACTCGTTTTACTAAATTAGCTGCTGGTGAAGGTGAAATCTTATCAAGAAACACAACTTGGACTTTCTCAAGAGATGTAGATTTATCACAGACATTTATTGGTGTTAGTTATTATGATGGTCAAGGATTTATGGTTCCAAAAGCTTTAGGTGTTAAATCAGCTAAGGGCTTAGACGGTGCATCAGTATGTATCCAAACTGGTACTACAACAGAGCTAAATTTAGCAGAATTTTTTGCTGCAAATAACATGAAATATAATCCTGTGCCGATTGAAACTAATTCTGAGGCTCAAGAATTATATAAAGCTGGAAGATGTGACGTTTATACTACAGACGCATCTGGTTTATATGCGACTATGTCTAGCTTTGACAACCCATCAGATCACATGGTGTTACCAGAAATAGTTTCTAAAGAGCCTTTAGGACCTGTTGTAAGACATGGTGACGATCAGTGGGCTGATATTGTTGGTTGGACTTTAAGAGCTATGATGGCTGGAGAAGAGTTAAATATTACTTCTGCAAATGTTAAATCTCTTGCTGGTAAAGATAATAAAAACAAAGAGATTAATCGTTTATTAGGTAAAGATCCTTTACAAGGTCTTTCAAAACTCGGTTTATCTGCAGACTGGGCTGTTCAAGTAATTAGTCAAGTTGGTAACTATGCTGAGGTCTTTGAAAAGAATCTTGGTATGAGTACTCCTCTTAAGATTGCTAGAGGCGCTAACCAATTATACAGAGATGGCGGACTATTCTATATTCCACCAATTAAATAATCTTTTTTAAAACTGCGTCTTATTATTAATAGACGCAGTTTTTTTTTTGACTATTTTGGCCTTCCAATGACATATTTACATAGTATTTGGCGTAACGAAAAAAGTAGAGAAATTATCATCCAAATCTTTGTTTTGTTATGCATAGGTTGGTTTTTATCTTGGCTTATATCTAATGTTGACGCTAATTTTAAGGCCTTGGGTAAAGATATAAGTTTTGAATTTTTATTTATTCCAGCTGGTTATGATATTAATCAGTATTTAATTGACTATAACAATAGAGACAGTCACCTTAGGGCTGGTATTGTTGGATTATTAAACACAGGATTAGTAGCTTTTTTTGGAATTATTTTAGCAACTTTTCTAGGTGTTACAATTGGTATAATAAGATTGTCCAAAAACTGGTTAGCAAGCAAAATTGCTTACTGGTACGTTGAATTTACTAGAAATGTTCCGATCTTACTTCATATCCTGCTTTGGCATGGTATTATTATAAATACTCTTCCACATCCTAAACAAGCCATAAGTTTTGCTGATGTTAGTTTTTTATCAAATAGGGGATTTTATATTCCTAAAATGTTAACTGAAAATGGTATTGAACTAGTTTATTTATTTGTTGTTATTGGTATTATTTTTTCCATCCTTTTCATGAAATATGCAAAGAAAAAACAAGACTTAACTGGAGCACAATATCCAGTTTTTTGGATTAATCTATCTGTGATTTTTACGTTACCCTTAATTGCTTTCTTCCTGTCTGGCATGCCAATTTCACTCGAAATACCTGCACTTAAAGGTTTCAACTTTAGAGGTGGTATGTATATGAGTCCAGAACTTGCAGCATTAACTTTTGCGTTAGGAATTTACACAGCTGCTTTTATTGCTGAAATAGTAAGGGCAGGTATTTTAGCCGTAGATAAGGGTCAAAAGGAAGCGGCTGAATCAATTGGACTAAAACCTTCAAAAGTTATGAGTTTAGTTATTTTACCTCAGGCTAGAAGAGTTATTATACCTCCATTAACTAGTCAATACTTAAATCTTACTAAGAATTCTTCTTTAGCTATTGCTATCGGTTATATGGACTTGGTAGCTACGTTAGGTGGTATTTCTCTTAATCAAACTGGAAGAGAAATGGAAACAATGGTTATTGTAATGTTAATATATTTATCTGTATCTCTAAGTATATCTGCTCTTATGAATTGGTATAATAATAGAGTTAAATTAGTAGGAAGATAAAATGAGTTTAGAAACTTATAAACCAGGTTCATATCCTAACCTTCCTCCGCCCTTAGGTACTGTAGGTGTATCCGGTTGGGTTAGAAACAATCTTTTTTCTTCTATAAGTAATTCTCTATTAACCATATTGTCAGTTACTCTGCTCTATTATCTAATTTTTGGTATTGTTGATTGGTTCCTGTTAGATGCTGTTTTTGATGCTAACTCAAAAATTGAATGTAGAAAAATTAACGATGGAGCTTGTTGGGCAGTAGTTTCGAGAAGGATTGGTCAGTTTGTATATGGTTTCTACCCAGAAGCTGAAAGATGGAGGATTGATATAACATTTTATGCAATGTTTTTTGCATTTGCACCCTTGTTATATCCTGACGTCCCTAAGAGAAAATACCTTCTATGGTTTAGTGGAATTTATCCTATTTTAGCATATTTATTTATTAACGGCGGCTATTTTGGTCTTACTAAGATTGAATATAGCTTATTTGGTGGATTTATGTTGACGGTAATAATAGGCGTTACCGGTATTGTCTGTTCCTTACCTATTGGTATTCTTTTGGCTTTAGGTAGACAGTCTAAATTAACTGTTGTTAGAACTTTATGCGTATGCTTCATAGAATTTATGAGGGGAGTTCCGTTAATAACTCTTCTATTTGTTGCCTCGTCAATGTTAAATTATTTTATGCCCCCCGGTACTAATTTTAGTATTTTGGTTAGAGTTATCATCATGTTCACATTCTTTTCAGCTGCATACATTGCTGAGGTTATAAGAGGTGGTATTCAAGCTATACCTAAAGGTCAATATGAGGCAGCTGATGCCTTAGGACTGAACTATTGGCAAAAAACAAGGTTTATTACACTTCCTCAAGCAATGAAAATATCTATTCCTGGGATAGTTAATACATTTATTGGTCTTTATAAAGATACCACACTTGTGGTTGTCATAGGTTTGCTGGACCCACTTGGAATAGCAAGAGCTTCTTTGGCCGATACAAAATGGAATGGATTATCGATAGAGGTCTACATATTTGTAGCTTTATTTTTCTTTGTTAGTTGTCTAGCTATGTCTAGATATTCGCTTTGGCTAGAAAATAAATTAAACACTGATCATAAGTGAGAAATAAAATGGTAAATAATACAAATTCTACAAAACCAGTTATTGAAATTAAAGAAATGCATAAATGGTTTGGATCATTTCACGTCCTTAAGAACATTTCTTTAAAGGTCAAGCAAGGTGAACGTATTGTGATTTGTGGACCTTCGGGATCAGGTAAGTCAACTTTAATTAGATGTATTAATAGATTAGAAGTCCATCAAAAAGGTGATATAATTGTTAATGAAACTGAACTTACCGGTGATTTAAAGAATTTAGAAGCCATTAGAAGTGACGTTGGCATGGTCTTTCAGTCATTTAATCTTTTTCCACATCTATCGGTTCTTGAAAACTGTACATTAGCACCAATTTGGGTCAAAGGGTTACCTAAAAAAGAGGCAAACGATCTAGCTATGGAACTTTTAACAAGAGTTAAAATTCCAGAACAAGCTTTAAAATTCCCAGGCCAGCTCTCTGGAGGTCAGCAACAAAGAGTTGCAATAGCTAGATCTTTATGTATGCAACCTAAAATAATGTTATTTGATGAGCCTACATCTGCATTAGATCCAGAAATGATAAAAGAAGTATTAGATACTATGATTGAATTGGCTGAAACAGGTATGACAATGCTTGTTGTAACGCACGAAATGGGATTTGCCAAAAAAGTTGCGGATAGTGTAATATTTATGGATGAGGGTGAAATTATAGAGCAAAATGATCCCAATAATTTCTTTAATAATCCTAAGAATGACAGAACTAAATTATTTTTAAGTCAAATTCTTAATCATTAGATTCTTTTATTCCTCACCTTTAACAATTTTTTGTCCAGATGATGCCCATTCTGACCAAGAACCATCATAAATTGTTACATCAGTCTTACCCATGCAAAAAAGAGCTATTGCTATAACGCAGGCAGAAACTCCGGATCCACACGTAGCAACTATGTCATCATTAACAGAAATATTACCCTTAGAAAAAATTGAGTTTAATTCATTTAAAGATTTTAAGTAACCATCCTTATTTATAAGGTCTGATGAAGGAAGACTTTTTGAATTAGGGATGTGACCAGAAGATAACCCTGGTCTTGGTTCGTTAGCTTCACCTGTAAATCTTTTATAAGACCTGGCGTCTAGAATTGTACTATTTATGTTTTTAGAAACATTTATCATCTGATTTAAACTAACAACAAGTTCTTTTCTTTCCTTATTAGCAGTAAAATTACCTTTAGATATGAGAGTTACTTTGTCTGTAACTTCACCACCAGACTTTGTCCAATTATTTAAACCACCAGGAAGGATGGAAATTTTTTCAAAACCAAAATATCTAAATAAAAACCAGGCTCGTGCAGATGATAACAATGGTGAATTATCATAAATAACTATATCATCTTCATTGTTTAAACCAAGATCACTCATCATTTCAGAAAATAATTCTTTTGACGGTATCATGTGAGGTAATGAATTATCAGGGTCGGCAATATTGTTAATATCAAAAAACACTGCATTTGGAATATGTTTTTTATCATATTCATTTTTAGCAATTAAGTCGGAGCCTGGTAGGTAAAAAGTAGAATCTATAATCTTTAGATTATTTTGAGAGCTTACCTTTAAACTTAAGTCTTTTGGTTTGATAAATAATTGCTTGTCCATTATACAATCTCCATTTACAGCCAATGTGGAACGACTAAATCTTTGCTTTTTAAGAATGAGGGATTCCAAATTTTAGATTGATATCTTTGACCAGAGTCACATAGTATAGTTACTATTGTATGACCTGGACCCAACTCTTTAGCTAGTTTAATTGCACCAGCAACATTAATTCCACTAGACCCTCCAAGAAATAATCCTTCTTCTTTTAGTAACTCAAAAATTATAGTAAGGGCCTCATTATCATCAATTCTGAATGATAGATCTATAGGGCAATTTTCTAAATTTTTTGTTATTCGGCCTTGACCAATACCTTCAGTGATCGAGTTACCTTCAGATTTCATCTCACCTTTCTGATAGTAATTATATAAACCTGATCCAAAAGGGTCAGACAGTGCTATTTTAATATTATTATTTTTTTCTTTTAAAAACAAACCTGTTCCTGACAAAGTGCCACCAGTACCAACAGCACACGTAAATGCATCTACTTTACCGTTAGTTTGTTCCCATATTTCAGGACCTGTAGAATTATAATGAGACATCTGATTTGCAGTATTATCAAACTGGTTGGCCCAAAGAACACCGTTTTCATTTGTTTCTCTTAATAATTTTGCAATTTCTTCTGATTGTCTTATGTAATTACCTGGGTTTGAATAAGGCAGTGCTGGTACTAGTCTAAGTTCACAGCCTATTAATTTAAGAGCGTCCTTTTTTTCCTGACTCTGAGTTTCGGGCATCACAATTACTGTTTTATAACCAAGAGAATTGCCCACTAGACCCAGCCCAATACCTGTATTACCTGCTGTGCCTTCAACTATCAAACCACCAGGTAATAATCTTTTTTTGTCAATGGCGTCTAAAATTATACCTTTTGCAGCTCTATCCTTAATAGAAGAACCTGGATTTAAAAATTCAGCTTTTCCATATATTTGACAGTCTGTTAATTCACTCGCTTTATTTAACTTTATTAAAGGTGTGTTGCCAATGGTATCAATGAAGTTTTCTTTTATTAATTTTTTCATAAATTTTACTTACTAATTATTTGATTTTGTTTATACCAAGTATAATTATATTAACTATATAGTTCTATTGTCAAAAAACTATTTTAAATTCTAAAATTAAAGAAAAACTCAAATGATAAATTTTAAAAATATTTCTTTTTCTATAGGTGGTGTTTCTCTTCTTGAAGACACATCTGCGTTTGTTCCAACTGGGCATAAAGTTGGAATTGTTGGAAGGAATGGTGCAGGTAAAACAACTTTATTCAAATTAATTCTAAAAGAACTTATTATTGATGGTGGGACTATTGAAATACCTAGAAACTTTAAAGTAGGCTCTGTTGCTCAGGAGGCTCCGTCTACTGAAGAAACACTTTTAGACACTGTTTTGGCCGCAGATACTGAAAGAGCTGAATTGTTAAGAGATTCTGAAATAGAGACAGACCCAAATAAAATTGCTGATATTCATATTAGATTAGCAGATATTGATGCATATTCTGCTGATGCAAGAGCATCATCTATATTAACGGGGCTAGGTTTTAGTCAAATTGATCAAAAAAGCCCATGTTCTAGCTTTTCCGGTGGATGGAGAATGAGGGTTGCTCTAGCTAGTGTTTTATTTTCTAATCCTGACCTTTTATTGCTAGATGAGCCTACTAATTATTTAGATTTTGAAGGTACAGCATGGTTAGAAAATTATTTACAAAAATTCAAGAATACAGTTTTAGTAATATCACATGACAGAAGCTTATTAAATAAATCTGTAAATGGCATACTCCATTTTTCTAACAAAAATTTACAATTTTATTCTGGTAATTATGATTCTTTTGATAATGAAAGAAGAATACAATTAGAACAAAAGATTTCTCTAAAAAACAAACAGGATGCCCAAAGAGCTCATATACAAAGCTTTGTAGACCGTTTTAAAGCTAAGGCTTCCAAGGCTAGGCAAGCCCAATCTAGAATAAAAATTTTAGAGAAAATGAAACCAATTGTAATTGAAGAAGATCAAAAAATACCTAGATTTAAATTTGATGAAGCTGGCAAATTTGCTCCACCTTTGGTTACATTAGATAATGCTTCAGTTGGGTACAATGATATTGAAGTTTTAAAAAATATAAATATACAAATTAACCCGGATGATCGAATAGGTTTATTGGGAGTAAATGGAGAGGGTAAGTCTACTTTTTCAAAACTTATAGCAAAAAAAATTAAATTGATTAACGGCTCTTTACAAATTCCACAAAAACTAAAAATAGGTTATTTTGCTCAACATCAATTAGATGAATTAAGACCTAATGATACAGCTTTTGAACATGTTTATGCGAAGTTAAATTCAGAAATTCCATCTAAAGTTAGAGCTAGGCTTGGTTCAGCTGGCTTTGCAGCTGATACTATGGATTTGCAAGTAAAAAGATTGTCAGGGGGACAAAAAGCTAGGTTACTACTTTTATTAGTTGTAATAGAAAAACCAGATTTATTAATTTTAGACGAACCTACAAATCATCTTGATATAGAGAGTAGGGAGGCTCTTATCATGGCTTTGAATGATTATTCAGGTTCTCTAATATTGGTAAGTCACGATGCTTTTCTAGTAGAAAGGTTAGTTGATAGGCTCTTAATTGTTAAAAATGGAGGTGTATCTGAATTTGTTGGTGATATTCATGAATATAGAGATTTAGTTTTAAATAAAAATCAAAAGAAAACTAATAAAAATAACAATATTAAAACTAATTCTTCAAAGAATATTCAAACAACTTCTTCTGTGTCTG
>JAOESH010000030.1 GCA_028382005.1 Pseudomonadota bacterium | reverse complement strand
TGGGATTTCATTGTTAGGGGTAGATTCAGTCTATATCCCTCTTGAAGATAAAAAACATATTTGGCAGCGCGTCGCAACAGATATGAAGTTGCCAAACTTAGAAACCTATCAACAAGAAATATCGCTGAATGAAACTCCGGAATACCTAGACAAATTTTTGAAAGTTCAGGTTGTTGGGCGCTATGTAGTGAATGTGAAAAATGCATAGACACATGTGAATGTGCGACAGTAGTAGGCCAGTCCTCGTGAGTGGCCTAACATTGAAATGCAGCCGACTGCAATGGCTGCATAACGTTTCTACTTCTGGCTCCCTTGCAAAAGGGAATGATTACTATGAAAGATAATCTCTGATCGTTTCTCCCAAAGGCCAAGTCATATCTAGTGGTTCTTGCACCATCTACAAGCCTTGAGGTTTTATAATTCGATATGATTGTAGATGTTAAATTAGGTAGTCCAACTCCTACTATAGACCTCTTAAGCAAGGCCTTAACCCTCTATGTTTCTTTATCACAGCTCTTTTTACGAGGTGTTACCTCTTTTAAGTATAGGTTAAGTAAATCACCTAAGGTTACAGTCTTATCAACCCACCCAACAAGGCCCTGATCTATTTGTCGTTCAATCATTACAGCCCATCTCTGGGCATCTTGTTTAACGGTAAATGTTTTAGATTGTGATGGGTGTCCGTGCTTTCGAACCCGAACAAACCACCTGTCATTTCTCTTTAGTATAGACGCCATAACGTAACCTCACTGGATCAATAGTGGATCAAGTGGTTACATTTGAAATCAGGTAGAAAAAGAAGAACTTAAAACTACTATTGTTATCAAGTACTTAAGTTGGTCGGGGCGGAGAGATTCGAACTCCCGACCCTCTGCTCCCAAAGCAGATGCGCTACCAGGCTGCGCTACGCCCCGAACATTTCGATTTATACTTCAGAAATTAGTAAAAGCAAGCTTTACTTTCATTTTACTTAATATATTTAAATCAACTTTAATCAATATATAATACCAGGACAATTTAACTTGTCACCAACTTGACTTTTCAGCTCACTCGCATTCATTTCTAAAACAAATGATACTTTTTCATTACTACTTATATTTTTTTGATCTAAGGCTTTAGCATTTCTATAAATTTCAACAATAGTACCTTTCCTGTTGATAAAAAATAAATCTAAATTTAATAAGGTATTCTTCATCCAAAAATTTCTTTTTTTACTATTTTTCCATATAAACAGCATTCCATTATCAGGTTTGATTTCTTCTCTATTCATTAAACCGTAGGATCTTTTCTTTTCAGTATCAGCAATCTCTAGATATAACTTTTTATTTTCTTTTTCATTAATAGTAATTTCACAATCCATTTTTTTAAATTCTGGTGCATGTATACTTGCTAATATATTTTTAGTAAAAATTATAGTTAGGAAAATTCCTAATATTATCACTTTTAAGAAATTCAACTTAAGTCTTTTCATAAATTTTTCATTCTTAAAACATTTTTTACAAGCGATATAACCTCATCGCCTACACTTGTTTTTGTACTCTGATCACGCCAAGATTTTATCCAGTTAGAAGGTATTCCTCTTCTTACACGACTATTGTTCCATTTAAGTGATGCTAATAAATTACGACATTCCTCCGTCATATTACTATCTAAGAGATCACTACGATCATTTAACAAAGTCCAATTACCTGCCCATGCTTTTGCTGTAAGATATGGATTGTATCCGCCACCACCTAAAATTATTGAATTTTCACATAATAACAAGATGTCCTTAACGGCTTTCCAGTATGCATTATTGGATAATGATATTCTAGATTGAGGGTCACCATTAAGCATATCTGCTCCAGCTTGTATTATCAACAAGTCTGGTTGTATAGATTTAGCGTAAGGGATAACTGCATTGTTAATCACATAATCAATTTCTGAATCATTGAAGCTTTCAGAAACTGGAAAATTCATTATATTTTTATTATTATTTTCTTCCAACTTGCCTGTTTGTGGCCATCTATTTTTTTCATGAATTGAAATTATCGTAACGTTTTCGTTATGAACAAAGACATCCTGAACTCCATCACAATGATGAGCATCAATATCAACGTACAAAACTTTAGAAAATCCTAATTCCAATGCTTTTAAAATTGCAAGAACACAGTCATTTAAAAAACAAAAACCGTATGCTTCGGATTTTCTCCCGTGATGTGTGCCGCCTGATATATTTAGAATTTTTTTTGCTTCTTTATTAGCTATCATTTCAACAGCTTTAATGGATGCTTTAGCTGCAGAAGCTGGCCTGGAAAAAACTTCACTAAAAATTGGGTTATTTCCTACTCCAATATTATATTTTCTTTTTAAATGTTCTGGGAGCTCAAGTTCTTCCTCAGCTTTTTTTAATGCCTGAACATATTCTAAGTCATGAAACTTTACTAATTCTTTGATTTCTGCTGGTTTATTTTTAATTATTTGATCTTCTTTGATCCATCCCATTAATTGAATAAGTTCAACACTAGGCCAAACTCTGTCCATATCTAATGGATGACCTTTTTCGTATCTAGAGCCTTTAAAAATATCACTTGTAAATAAATAATTCTGCATTGTACTTTTTTCTAATATATATATTTATATTATCAAATGATTTTTTTATAAGGTTCACATGCTAAGAGGCTTAATTATAGCAACTACAATTTTCATGATTTGGGAATTTTGTTGTATATATTTTGACTTACCTACATTCATGTTACCACCTCCGTCTAAAGTTTTCATTTCCATTTATACTAATTGGGACCTACTTCTTAAGCATGCATCTTATACATTAGTTGAAATTTTAGCGTCAATTTTCATTGGGACCTTCATAGGTATTTTTACTGCATTAGCAATATCGTCTTCAAATACATTAAAGCGATGGGTAATGCCTATTTTACTTGCAAGTCAATCAATACCAGTTTTTGCGCTTGCTCCTCTATTAATTCTATGGCTCGGCTATGGAATGAGTAGTAAAATAGTAATAGGAGTATTAATAGTTTTCTTTCCAATAACCTCAAATTTTACTGACGCTTTAAATAAAGTACCTCAAGAACTTATTGATGCTGGAAAAACTATAGGTCTTTCAAAAGCAAAAGTTTTTTGGAAAATTAAAATACCATCCTCCCTGCCAGGATTATGCTCTGGCATAAGGGTTGCCGCTTGCTTTGCACCTATTGGTGCCGTGGTAGGTGAGTGGATAGGAGGCAGTACTGGCCTAGGATCTTTTATGATTTATAGTAATGCTAGGCTTCAAACAGACAACATGTTTGCTGCTTTGATAATCTTAATTTTTATAACCATAACATTATACAAAGTCACTGATATGGTTCTTAGCAAATATGTTTGGTGGAAATAAAAAAACATATTGATTTTTTTCTAAAAATGTAAAAAATATGATTTGCCAGGGGTGCTAGACATATGTCTTGCTGAGAAATTAACCCTTATAACCTGATCTGGTTAAAACCAGCGGAGGGAGATGCACAATGCATACTATTATAAGAATAATATCAATAATATTTTTAACATTAATAATTAACTTTGCTTACGCAAAAAATGATAAACTAACAATTGGATTAGATTGGTTTATAAATCCAGACCATGCTCCTTTAATCATAGCTCAAAAAAGAGGATTTTTTAAAGAAGTTGGACTTGAAGTGGAAATGATTGAACCAGCAGACCCAAATGACCCTCCAAAACTAGTTGCTGCAGGTAAATTAGATTTAGCAATTTCATATCAACCACAACTTCATATTCAAGTTGATCAAGGTTTACCCGTAGTTAGAGTTGGAACATTAGTTAGCGTTCCTTTGAATTCTTTAGTCGTATTAAAGGATGGACCTATAAAGTCAATTGCTGACCTAAAAGGCAAAAAAATTGGTTTTTCAGTGGGTGGGTTTGAAGAAGCTCTATTATCAGGAATGCTACAAAAATATAATTTAAAAATGTCAGATGTAGAATTAATAAATATTAATTTTTCTTTGTCACCTTCCCTAATAGCTAAAAAAGTAGATGCTGTAATTGGTGCTTTTAGAAATTTTGAACTTAATCAAATGGATATAGTAAATCACCCTGGACTTGCTTTTTATCCAGAAGAGCACGGCGTGCCTTCATATGAAGAATTAATCTATATTTCAAACACTAAAAATAGAAACAATCCTATTTTTAACAAATTTTTTAAGGCTATTCAAAAAGCTACATTAACAATCATAAATGATCCACAATCTACATGGGAAGACTTTTCTTCTTTTAGAAAAGGTCTTGATGATGAACTTAATAAAAGAGCTTACAGGGACACCCTATCAAGATTTGCACTTAGACCTCAAGCACATGATTTAAATACTTACAAAGAATTTGGTGATTTCTTAAAAGAAAAAGGTATCATTAAAAAGACTATGCAGGTTGAAAATTTTGCCAAACCATAAAAAGTTTTAAAACTTTTATTGAAATTGAACCTAACTTTAGTTAAAAATAATAAATTCTAAAGTTAGGTTCTTAATATGATTAAATCATTTTGGCTTTTTGTTATTTTACTTGGCCTATGGCTATTAATGTCTGGTCATTATAGCGTATTAATTACAAGTCTTGGCGTTGTATCTTGTGCTTTCTGTGTCTATCTAGCTAGAAGAGCAAAATTAATTGATAACGAAGGTTTGCCTTTATTTTTTTTTCCACGTTTAATAAATTATATTTTGTGGCTTTTTAAAGAAATATTTAACTCTAATGTAGGTACTGGTAAGGCAATTATAACTGGTAATATTAGCCCTGAAATTTTTATAGTTAAATCCTCCCAAAACACAGACGTCGCTAGGGTAACTTATGCAAATTCTATTACTTTAACTCCAGGAACCGTTACAACAAAGATCAATAAAAATGAATTTGAAGTTCACGCTCTTAATTCAAGTTTTGGAGATGATGTAAGAAGGAATTTAATGGACAGAAAAGTTAAGTGGTTAGAGGGTAATAATTAATGTACTTAGCTGCTCTAATTGCATGTGGAATTTCTGGAATATTAATATTGGTTAGAATTATTTTAGGTAAAACTACATTTGACAGAATTTTGGCTATAAACAGCTTAGGAACTATAATAGTCTTAGGAATTGCTCTTCATGGTTTTTACTCTGGTAGACCAGAGTTTTTAGATATAGCCATTGTATATGCATTAATTAATTTTATTGGAACAATCGCGGTTTTAAAGCTTTTTAGTACTGGTTCTTTAGGGGATATCCAAAAATAATGGAATTAGTAAAAGACATTATTACAGGAGTTTTCTTTTTTATAGGATCTATGTCAATTATTATTGGAGCTTGTGGCCTCATAAAGCTTCCTGATGTTTTTTCAAGGATACATGCTGCAGGTATGATTGACACTGGCGGGACAGCATTCTTTCTTCTTGGAATGATTGTTCAATCTGGCTGGTCTTTAATTACAGTAAAATTAGTTTTAATAGGTGTTTTTATTTTTTTCACTAGCCCTGTTACAAGCCATGTGACGGCTAATTTAGCCCGAGAAAAAAAATTAACTCCCGTAGGTAAAAAGATTGGCAAAGTTTTATGATATCTGAATTACTTATCAATGCTTTTCTAGTTACTGTAATGCTTGCTATTGCTATTGCGCTTCTTAAAACAAGAACAGTTATTTTTACTGTAATATTAACTAGTGCCTATTCTTTAGTTGCAGCACTAATGTTTATAACTCTTGATGCAGTAGACGTTGCATTTACTGAAGCTTCAGTTGGCGCGGGAATATCTACAATATTATTTTTAGCTGCGATGGCTTATTTACCTAAAAAAGAAGAGGAAAACTTTAGTAATCAATTTTTACCAGCTCTTTCATGCATTATATTAGGCGCTATATTAATTTGGTGCAGTTATGACCTCCCTGAAATAGGTCTGATTTCTTCACCTATTCATCAACATATTGTTCCTGATTACATATTAGGATCACGAAATGATATTGGAATACCAAATATAGTAACTTCGGTTTTAGCTAGTTATAGAGGTTACGACACCTTTGGCGAAACAATAGTAGTTTTTACAGCTGGTGTCGCTGTTTTAGTGCTTTTACAAAACAATAAAAAAAATCCAAAAAACACCAAATCAAAAATTAATAAAATTGATAAGAAGGTTGGTTAAAATGCATAAAAATCCAATCTTACGAGTTTGTACTAAAATACTTTTTGCTCCTATAATATTATTTGGACTTTATGTGCAATTTCACGGTGATTTTGGTCCTGGTGGCGGCTTTCAGGCTGGAGTGATTGTAGCAAGCGCTTTCATACTTTATTCAATTGTCTTTGGATTAGACAAGGGTAAAGAATTGTTCCCTTCAAATGTAAACTTATTTTTATTAACATTAGGAGGTATTATTTATGGTGGAGTGGGAATTACATCAATGTTTCTTGGTGAAGAATTTTTATCCTATAACGTACTAGGTTCAAGTCCCCAGTCAGGACAACATATTGGCATATTACTAGTTGAGTTTGGTGTTGGACTTACAGTGTCTAATGTAATGATAGCTTTATTTAATGCCTTTGCTGGCTTTAAATCAGGAAAGGGAAATTAAATGATCTCTTCAGCTATGGGCATTTGGAACTACTGTATTGTATTTATTTTAATGATGATTGGTTTATTCCTTGTAATAGGAAGAAAGAATTTCTTAAAAAAAATAGTTGGGTTAACTATTTTTCAAACTTCAGTTTTTCTTTTATATATTACCTTTGGTAAAATTACTGGTGCAACTCCGCCAATACTAAACGAAGCTCTTGATACAGTTTACTCTAACCCTCTACCTCATGTTTTAATTCTTACTGCAATTGTTGTTGGAGTTGCTACTACTGCTCTTGGTTTATCTTTAGTTTTAAGAATAAATTCAGAATATGGAAGTATTGAAGAGGATGATATTTCTGCTCAAGATTTAGTTGAGTATCATGATGAGATAGAAACGAGCAAAGAATTCAATACGAAATTTATAAAATGATTGATATTTTAATTAACAATCTTCCAATATTAGTAGTCCTTTGTCCGTTGATGATGTCACTATTTGTTGTTCTTATTTCAAATAATTTTGTTAGCTGGCTTTTAACCCTTTTTGCTACTTTAGTTACGTTTATTTTATCAATATTGTTATTTCAAGAAGTCCAAATACATACGTCTATTTCTTATGCTTTAGGAAACTGGATGCCTCCTTTAGGAATTGAATACGTAATAGATAAAGTCTCAATAATTCCTATTATAATTATTAGTTCTATTAGTTTATTATCAACTATTTTCTCTTACAAATTAATGCCCTTTGACATAGGTGAATCTTCAATCTCAAAAGTATATAGTTTATGGCTTTTAGCGATAGCTGGCTTAATTGGTCTTGTTACAACTGGAGATGCATTTAATCTTTTTGTTTTTTTAGAAATTTCTTCTCTTGCTTCCGTAGCTCTAGTCGCGATGGGTGCAAAAAAAGATAAGCAAGCTTTAGTTGCAGCCTACAATTACCTGATTATAGGCGCAGTTGGGGCAACTCTTTATGTCATTGGAGTTGGTTTGTTATATAGCATAACCGGAACTTTAAATATGGAAGATTTATCTGATCGACTTAAAGAAATAGATAATAACAGAGCACTAATAGCTGGGTTTGGTTTTATGATTACAGGAATAATGGTTAAAGCTGCTGTATTCCCGTTACATATATGGTTACCCAGAGCTTATTCATATGCCCCCTCAGCTGTTTCAGTATTACTTGCTGCAACTGCAACAAAAGCATCCCTTTATATCTTAGCACGTATATTATTTTCTATTTTTGACATTTCAAACGATTTAATACTGAACACTCTTAATTATATAATACTTCCTTTATCTATATTAGCGATGTTTGCTGGAACAATAATGGCTATTTTTGAAAAGGACATAAAACGTTTGTTAGCTCATTCATCCATCGCTCAAATAGGCTATATAACTCTTGCCTTTTCTATCGGAACAAAAGCAAGTGTTGCTGCAGGGTTTATTCACATGTTCAATCATGCTCTAATTAAAGGTGGCTTGTTCATGGCTATAACTTCAATAGGGTATTATCTCCAAAAAAGAATTACTATTAATAATTTATCCGGTTTAGGTAAACAAATGCCTGTTACCTTTTTTTGCTTTATTTTATGTTCCTTAAGCCTCGCAGGACTTCCATTGACAGCTGGCTTTATATCTAAGTTATATTTAATTAAAGCAACTTTAAGCTCTGAGGGTATTTGGATAGCGTTTCTTATATTGTTTAGTTCTGCTTTATCACTTATTTATTTATGGAAAATGATTGAAGCTTTGTGGATGCGTGAACCTTCAGAAAAAATAGTTATCAATGAAAACCCTTTTGTATACATTTCTCTGCTAATTATAACCTTTTTTAATGTTTATTTTGGTTTAGATGCTTCTTTGATTGTAAATAGCAGTATAGATGCTGCCAATATTTTAATAGGAGATACAAAATGATCCCTATTGAATATTTTATTTTAATAGCTATTTCATCCCCACTTTTAGTATGTCTTACAACCCCTTTTCTTTCAGGCAAACCTCTTTTAAGAGATTCTTTGGGTCCAATTGGAGGAATTGTAAGCTCCTGGAGCTCTATAGAATTAGTGAAAGCAGTTTTAAATGGTGCACAACCTAAATTAGAGGTACTACAAATTGCTGAAGGTGTTTCTATTGGTTTCACGGTTACACCTTTAGGAGCTTTATTTGGATTAGTTGCATCAGTACTTTGGATATTTGCCGGCATCTATTCTGTTGGATATATGAGAGGTAATAATGAAAATAATCAAACTAGATTTTCAACTTTTTATGCTATAGCTGTTCACGCAGCATTATGTATTGCCTATGCTGGTGATCTGTTAACATTATTTATTTTTTACGAAATTTTAACCTTTTCAACGTACCCATTAGTTACGCATAAACAAAATGAATTGGCTCAAAAAGCTGGTCGTTTGTACATGTCTATTTTAGTTGGTTCTTCAATTGTATTACTTCTTCCTGCAATTATTTGGGTCTGGGTTATAACTGGTTCCTTTGAAATATCTCAAAATGGAGTGTTAGATGGAAAAATTGATCCTCAATATGCACCATTTTTACTCATGATGTTTGTTTTTGGAATTGGTAAAGCTGCACTTATGCCAATTCATAAGTGGCTTCCTGCGGCTATGGTTGCCCCTACTCCAGTATCAGCTCTTTTACATGCTGTAGCTGTAGTAAAAGCTGGAGTTTTTACAATGCTTTTAGTTTTAACTAACGTATTTGGTATTGAATTTCTCTCAAAAACAGGTGCATCAGTATGGTTAATTGGATTAGCGTCTTTCACTTTATTAACAACAAGTATTATTGCTATTTATAAAGATGATATAAAAGCAAGGCTTGCTTATTCTACAATAAGCCAATTATCTTACATCACACTAGGAGGAGCTTTAGCATCATCTGTTGCAACTCAAGGTGCTGCTTTACATATTGTTACTCATGCAGCGGGTAAAATTACCTTATTTTTTGTTGCAGGTGCTATTTATGTAGGAGCAAAACTATCAAAAATTTCAGAATTAAATGGCCAAGGTCAATCTATGCCTTTAATTTTTATTGCTTTT
>JAOESH010000029.1 GCA_028382005.1 Pseudomonadota bacterium | reverse complement strand
CGTCAAATACCTTATTACTAATAACTTCTTTAGCTAGACCTGGTGAGCCATAACAAATACTTGATAAAAAGATTTTTTCTTCAATAGATATATTATTAAAGTTATTTTCTATAACATTGTTGAAATTAGTTTGGTCAAGTGAATTTATATAAAAAAGAACACATCTTGATTTGATTGTTTCAATTATATTTATTGGTTTGTTCGAGATAATGAATACATATGAATGTTCTGGAATTTCTTCAATGGTTTTTAATAGTGAGTTTAATGAATTTATGCTCAAATCTTCTATTTTATCTATCACAGCAATTTTAGTTTGTGATACTGAATAAGTTGTATTAAAAAAAAATTTTAATTTTCTAACATCTCCAATTGGTATTTTTTTTCCTTCGTTGTCTTTGTCATTTTTTAAATAAAAAAAGTCAGGATGTGATTGATTATCAAACAAATAAAAAGATTTGTTTTTTTTTATATTATTATGAGTGAAATTAGTATTTTTAAGGTTACTTATATTGATTGATTTATTGTTTTCTAATTCACATAAAAGATATTTCGATAAATTTAGTACAAAGCCTACTTTTCCTAAGCCTTTAGGTCCTGCTATTATAAATGAATTCAAAGAATTTGAAGAAATAGAAGTTAATATATTTTCTTTTAGTTTATGATTTAAAAAAAATGTATTCTTTAATGGTGAATTAGTCATTTGATTGAATTATAGAATTTACGTGTTTATTAATCTCTTCAGATATTTGCTCAACAGTTAACTCTGCATTAATTTCTATAAATCGATTATTATATTTTTTACTTAGAGCTTTGTATCCATCTTGTATTTTTTGATGATATAATAAACCCATTTTCTCGAATCTATTTTCATTATTATTATTACGAAATTTAGTTCTTGCCAATCCTAATTTAGGATTAAGACTTAGAAAAAAAGTAATATCAGGGAAAAGGTCGTAACAGAAAGTTCTATGTAAATTTAATAAAAGTTCTTCATTTACAGACCCAGCAACTCCTTGATAAATAATAGTTGAGTCGATAAACCTATCACATAATACAATGTCACCATTTTTTAATGAAGGGTTAATTATTTTATTGATATGTTCTCTTCTTAATGCATTAAATAATAATAACTCAGAGTATGGATCCCAAGAATGTTTATCACCAGACACTAAAAATTTTCTAATAAATTCGCCCTCTTCTGTTCCTCCTGGTTCTCGGGTAGATATTACTTTAACTTTTTTTTTAAAAAAATATAATTTCAACAAATCTATTTGAGTACTTTTACCAACACCCTCACCTCCTTCAAAAGAAATAAACAATCCCTTTTTAGAATTAGTATTGTAGTTATCTTGCAACAAGGTCTCCATATAGTAAAAACTTTAACATTGATTTGACTCTCATAAATGAGGACATAATTTCAACATTTTGTGCAGAAATAAGTTTTTCTTTGATTATTTTTTTTCCTGGAATAGTTATAAAAATTTCTCCTATTATATCACCTTTAAATATTGGAGCTGCTATTGGATCCATCCATTTTAGTTTTATTTTAGTTTTATTAAATTCTACTGGTGAAATTATTTTTTTAAATGGTTGTTGTGCAACAAGATCTATTTGTGCTTCTTTACCAAGCCATACATTTGCTTTAGCAAGGCTTTTTTGATTATTGAATAATGATAACAGAGCTGTTTCCCTAAAAACTATGTTAAAAAGCCTTTTACTTTCGAAGGTTCTCTTTTTTTTACTGTTAAGGCCATTTATAATAATTGATACTCTTCTATTATTTTTGTTAATTGATCCAATTAAGCCATAGCCTGATTCATTAGTATGTCCAGTTTTCAAACCGTCGGCACCATTCATAGAATATAAAAGAGGGTTTCTATTAGATTGTTTAATATTGTTATATGTAAAAACTTTTTCATTAAATAACATGTACAGTTTAGGAAAATTGTTAATAATATTCTTTGTTAAAATTATTAAATCTCTAGATGTTGTTTCAAGGTCAGGGTGAGGCCAACCTGTTGAATTAGTAAAATATGAATTTTTCATACCTAAAATTTTAGCATATCTATTCATTTCTCTAGCAAATGCTTCTTCATCTCCAGATATACCTTCAGCTAAAACAACAGCAGCATCATTTCCAGATTGTACAATTAAACCTAGAAGTAAGTCTTTAATACTTACATCACTATTTAGTTCAAGAAAAGATCTAGACCCGCCCATTCGCCAAGCTTTATTTGAAACTAAAAAAGTATCTGACATTTGTAATGATTTATCTTTAAGTTTGTCAAAAACTATGTATGCAGTCATTACTTTTGCCATGGATGCAGGCTTCATTATTTCATCAGCATTTTTTTCAAATAAGACCTCATCTGCTTCATGATCATATATCATGACTTGCTTTGCTGGAGTTGTAATATCTAAAATCTGTGAGACAGAATTTTTAACAAAAATTAAATTAGAAGTTAATACAAACAAAAATATTAAGTAAACATTTATTGTTAATTTAAACATCAAAAACCTCATAACACCTTATTCAATAATAATTTTAGCACCTTGCATACCTTTTCGTAATAGTAAAGAATGTAACTTATCAACTTTTTTAACATTTAAAAATGGGCCCGCTTTAACTTGATAAAAAACTTGATTACTTTTCTTAATTTTATAGATTTTAATGTTTTCAACATAAGATAGTTTACTTTTCATTAATTCTGCTGATTTAAGTGAACTAAATGAGGCTAATTTAATATAAATTTTAAACTCTTTTTTGAGATTATTTAAATCATAATTTATTTTGTTTGTAATATTTTTTTTCTTTGATCCTTGAACTTTAACAATAGTCATTTTTGGAACATTAACTTTTGGTAAGTCTACTTTAGGTAAATCTCTGATTTCAGGAAAAAAACCTTTTTTAGCAAGTTCTTCAAGCATTTCACTTTGATTTTTAAGAAGGGTGACTCTAACAAGTCCTGTACCATTTCTTTTTAAATCAAGAATATCAGCTGCTTTTGATGACAAATCTATGATTCTATCATTAACAAAAGGGCCCCTATCATTAATTCTTAACAAAACTGATATGTTATTTTCTAAGTTAGTTACTTTTACTGCACTAGGAAGTGGCAATGTTTTATGCGCTGCAGTAAGAGCATATTGATCATAAATTTCTCCATTTGCTGTAATTTTACCATGAAATTTTGGACCATACCAGGAAGCAATACCAGTTTTATTATAAAAAAGATCCTTCTTTGGAAAATAATACTTTCCTTTAATCATATACTTTTGACCAATTTTGAAAATTGGCTTTTGGGAACTAATGTTTTTATCTTTAGGGATTATATACTTTTTTCCTAAATTTGCAGCAACCTCTATCCCAGAAGTACAACTCTGTAAAAAAAACAAAGAAATTAAAATAAAATTTAATTTAAATGTATTGTAAGTTTTAAAATTTATTGAAATTGAAAACATTTATTATTTTTCACTAATTAAGTCTGATAAATTACCAACTGCTATTGCAAAATAATTTGACCTATTCCAATTTAAAAGAGAGTCAAAATTGCTATAAACTAAAAATCCATACTTACCATAGTTGTCAGGAATAACAAGTCTCGCTTTTAAATCTAATTGAGGAAGTTTAGTTTTATCATTATTTAAAATTCCTTTAGATGACCATTTTTTTAAAGAATAATATTTTTTATTTAGCTTTAATTTTTTATTACCTACAAAAACTTTTCTTCCCCAAGTTTTTTTATTAGACCACCCAACTTTGCTTAAATAATTTGCAGCTGAAGCAAATACATCTGGTTTTGAAGTCCAAATATTTTTTGTGCCATCTTTATCCCAATCACTTGCGTAATTTAAAAAACTAGAAGGCATAAATTGACATTGGCCCATCGCACCAGCCCAAGAACCAGTCATTTTATTTAAAGAAATGTGTCCATCATTAATAATTTTTAAAGCATTAAATAGTTCTTTTTTAAAATAATCATGTCTTCTACCTTCATAAGCTAGTGTAGCTAACGAAGACACAACAGAAAACCCCCCTGTTAGTCTTCCAAAATCTGTTTCAATACCCCACAAGGCTACTAAAAATCGTGCTTGAACTCCATAATGCTTAGCAATTTTATTTAGGAGAACTTTATTTTCTTTATATTTTTTGTTTGCTTTTTTAATTCTAAGAGGAGTAACAACTCTTTTTAGATATTGATCTAATGTTAACTTAAACTCGGGTTGAGATCTATCAAGCTCAATAACTCTGGGGATGAAATAAGCATTCTTTTTAAATTCTTTAATTATCTTGTTAGACACACCTTTTTTTAGAGCATCATTAGAAATATTATTTATAAATAAATTAAATTTTGCATCAGAATAAGATGTAAAAGGAATAAATATGAATAAGATAAATAGGAATAAATAAACTTTAACATCTTTAAAAATATACATAATATCAATCCTTTCTAATAATAATATTTACTTTAAACACTTATTTAAAAAAAAATATATTTATATTAAATTATAATAATAATAGATTTAAATTATTAATTAGTAGTAAATATTGCCTAAAATTTTACTTGCCATAAGCTGTAACCTAAGGTACACAGCAATCTAATTAACTGGATGGGTGACTGAGCGGTTGAAAGTACCGGTCTTGAAAACCGGCGAAGGTGAAAGCCTTCCGTGGGTTCGAATCCCACCCCATCCGCCATTATTATTTAAATATAAAATTTTGATATATTTTTTAATTGAAACCACGTTTTTTTAGAATTTTATTTATATAAGTGGTCAATGAAATATTTTTTTTAAAGCATTTTTTTATATTAATTTCTCTGCTTTCAATTGTGGATTTTGGAAAACCAATAGCTATCATATTTTTTTTTAATTCAACTAGAACTTCTTTTATTAGAGTTTTTCCCTTAATCTTATCTGATTTCATCCTTATTGCAGCTACGCAATCAGCAATACTTTCTTTCATCATATATTCTAAGCTATTTTGTTTTGGTGGTTTTTTCTCTAAATCACCAGTCTGATGATGAGCGCATTCATGAAAATCTATAAACATTTGAAGAGATTTTGGTGCTTTTTGGTAATTAAATCTATAAATTATTGGTGAACCATTAACATCTTTTTTAGCAACTCCTGCAGTAAACTTTCCTGTTTTAGAATCAAGGTTTTGAAAATAAACATTTTTGCCATTATTGTTTGAGCATAAAGGCGGTTTAGATATATTGTATTCTAGTTTTAATGATTGTGAATATGCTAAATACTCAGAATTAAAAAATATTGTAAATAAAAACATTAGTAATTTCATAATTTTTTATTCTTAAGACCCTTATAATTGATTTAACTCTAATCTTGCATTCGAAACAACAAAACATTCTTTACTATGCTCTGCGGCTTTCATTCGATCTCTACAAGTTGGATAAATATGAAAAACTTCTAATAATGTTTTAAAGGCTTTATTTATTTTTATTAATAAATTAATTTCATTATTATATTTAAGTAACATTAATAACTGAAACCTCTTGCAGATACTGGCCAAAGGTTTTGTACAACATTATCTTTTATTACAACATACCAATCATGAAGGTTACATGTAGGATCACAATGCCCAGGAACTAAAAAAACTTTATCATTAACTTTAAGTAAATTATCTAAATCCTCTATTACACCATGTTCATCTGAACAATTCACATAATGTAAGTCATAGTTAAATACGGTGGGTAAACCACTATCTATAGACATTGATTTGAGCCCTGCATCAACAACAGCTTGTTTTTTTACTGCAGTAGACATTACATTTGATAAAATAAATAATGCATTTTTAAAATTAATAGTATTATTAACTCTGCTGTCTTTTTTTAATGACGAATAGTGAGCGTCCATAAATGCGTATGAACCAACTTGTATCTCATCATAAACATTTTCCTTAACTTCTAAGTCAAAACATCCTGTACCAACTCCTGTGATAATGGGTGAATACTTTTTAAAATTTGATTTTAAAGATTTAATTTTTTCACATGTGTCTTGAACATTTTTTTTTCTTAGTTCAAAATCTTCAATATGTTGTATTGAACCGTTATAAGCCTGAAAACCAACAAATTTAATATTTGACATTGTTTTAATTAAATCTAATAGACTTTGAATTTCTTTGAATGAATCTAAACCACATCTTTTAGCACCACAGTCATATTCTATATAAACATTAATAATAGAATTATTTTCAAAAGCTGAGTTTTGGATGTTAATGATATTTTCGATACTATCCACACAACAACTTAGAGTACAATTATTTGCAGCAATTTTTGTTAATCTTTGTAATTTTAAGATATCAGTTATTTGGTTTGTTATTAAAATATCTTTAATACCACTTCTTGCAAAAACTTCAGCTTCACTTACCTTTTGACAACAGATCCCATGAGCGCCACCAAAATTTATTTGATAGTTTGCTACATCAACTGATTTATGCATTTTAGCATGAGGTCTTAACTTTACGTTGTTATTTGAAATAAATTCTTTCATCTTCAAAATGTTATCTTCAAATGTATTAAAGTCTATTATTAGTGAAGGTGTTTGCACATCTTTGATATCCATACCTATTTTTGCAGGTATATTATAACCAACTTCAAATTGTTCTAAATTCATTTAACTAGCTTCTGTGCTTTAAATTATAGTTGTTAATAAGGTCTTTACATTTAAATTATATATTGCGATATATAAAATTCAACATTTAAAGGTTTAAAAATGAAATTCTTACATACAATGATACGAGTAACAAATATTGAAGATTCTCTTGAATTTTATTGTAAAAAGTTAGGCTTGGTAGAAATAAGACGAAAAGATGTACCTGAAGGTAAATTTACACTAATTTTTCTTGCTGCACCAGAAGATAAAGATACAGCTATTGAAACAAGGTCACCTGAAGTTGAATTGACTTACAACTGGGAACCTGAAACTTATGAATCGGGAAGAAATTTTGGTCACCTAGCTTTGTCAGTTAAAAATATATACGAAACTTGCCAAAAATTAATGGACAATGGAGTTACAATTAATAGACCTCCAAGAGAAGGCCGTATGGCTTTTGTTAAATCTCCTGACAATATTTCAATTGAATTGCTTCAACAAGGTGATAACCTTGAGATTATGGATCCTTGGAAAAGTATGGAAAACATTGGAACTTGGTAATTTAAAACTATTTACTAGTATATTAGTAATTAAGAGTAGTTTATTAAGTCTTTTTAATCTTTTAATTAAATGCGTTAAGGTTTTTATAAATGTTTAAAAACATATTTCTAATTTTTATATTCTTATTAATAACAAGTTGTAATCATAGTAAAGTTTTAGTTAAAGAAACTGAAATTAAAAGTTTTAATTATGTATATATTGAAAAACCATTTAAAATAAAATGGACTATACAAAAAAAAAGTATTACCTCAATTCCTACTGAAATTAAAAAGAGGATTAAAATTATATGTAAAGAGTTTAATAGAATAGTATTAATTAAAATTAAAACGTTTCAAGATAACACTGCAGTAGGAACTTTTGAATGTAGAATATAATATTACTTGTTAAGCTCTTGTAATTCTTCAATTAAACTTATAACTGAATTAATTTTTTCATCTCTTGTATTTAATCTTTTTTGTAGAAATAATTTTTCATCAGGCCTTATTTTAACCTGACCTGTTTTTTTAGCAATCCATTCTAAAAGCTTGTCTGCATTCTTAAAATAGTTATTTTTAAAACCTATTAAGACACCTTTTGGGCCCGCGTCTACTAGGTTTATTTTAATATCTAAGCATTTATTTTTAATCATTAAAGTTATTAATAAATTATTAACTTCTTCAGGAGGAGCTCCAAATCTATCAAACAATTCTTCAGTAAAAATATTTATATCATCAGAAGAGTTTAATTCACCTGCCTTCCTATACAAAGACATCCTAGTGGGAAGGTCATAAACATAATCTTCAGGAATTAGTATTGGAAGTCCAAGTGAAATTGAAGGTAACCAAATATCTTCAATTTTTCTAGTACTGTCTTTATAAGAACTAACAGCATCCTTAAGCATGTCTTGATACAATTCAACTCCCACTTCTTTTATTTGCCCGGATTGTTCATCACCCAACAAGTTTCCAGATCCTCTTATATCCATATCATAACTAGCAAGAGAGAAACCAGCCCCTAAATTATCTAAAGTTTTGATCACGTCTAGCCTTTGCTGCGATTTATTTAATAAGACTTTACCAGGTTCAATAGTAAAGTAAGAGTAAGCTCTATTTTTACTTCGCCCTACTCGCCCTCTAAGTTGATAAAGTTGAGAAAGGCCAAACATGTC
Organism: Pseudomonadota bacterium; assembly: GCA_028382005.1. Classification (GTDB taxonomy): domain Bacteria; phylum Pseudomonadota; class Alphaproteobacteria; order Puniceispirillales; family Marisalimonadaceae; genus Marisalimonas. The sequence goes on along the minus strand of JAOESH010000029.1, from coordinate 1,385 downwards.
TGATTTATGAATAATCATGGTATTTGCATTTGGGATATCTATTCCAGATTCAATAATATTTGTAGAAATTAATATATCAGAATTACCTTCCGAAAATAAATTTATAGATTTATCTAATTCATCTATTTTCATTTGTCCATGAGCAACACTAATGATCAAATTTGGAACCATTCGTTCAATTTTCTGATATAAATCGTCAATATCTTTTACTCTTGGGCAGACAATAAAAGTTTGTCCACCTCTATTTTTTTCCCTTAACAAAGCGTCAATTAAAACAACTTTATCCCATTCCAAAACAAAGGTTCGAACAGATAACCTATTAATAGGAGGAGTAGTAATTAAACTTAAATCTTTAAGACCTGACAATGAAAGTTGAAGTGTTCTTGGGATTGGTGTTGCTGTTAAAGTTAATACATGAATATTTCCTTGTAATTCTTTAATTTTTTCTTTCTGTCCTACTCCAAAATGCTGTTCTTCATCTACTATTAGTAAGCCTAAATTATTAAAATCAATATCATTTGATAATAAAGCATGAGTTCCAATAACAATATTGACTTCTCCAGATTTAAGATCCTCTTTAATTTTCTTTCTATCTTTAACACTTGTCATTCTAGATAATGAAGAAACATTCATAGATAATTTTTTAAATCTATCAAAAAAACTTTTATAATGTTGTTTAACTAAAATTGTTGTTGGAGCAACTAAAGCAACTTGGTAACCTGCATTTGCAACTATAAATGAAGCTCTTAGAGCAACTTCTGTTTTCCCAAATCCAACATCACCACATATAAGCCTATCCATAAGTTTTCCGGTTTCAAGATCTGAAATAATATCATTAATTGCTGTTTCTTGGTCATCCGTTAATTCAAAAGAGAAATTTTTTGAAAATTCAAAATAATTGTCAGGAACTTGAAGTTTTTCTGTTATTATAATCTCTCTTTGAGCGGCAACTCTAATTAATTTTTCAGCCATATCTTTAATTTTTTTTCTGACATTTGCCTTTCTGTTTTGCCAATTAGCGGCACCTAGTTTGTCTAAGTCTCTTAAAAAGTTATTATCGCCTACTCTACTCAAGAGATTCATATTTTCTACAGGTAAATATAACTTATCACCACCATGATATAATAATCTTAAACAATCATGATCTACACCATTAGTAACAATTTTTTCTAATCCATCATATCTTCCAATGCCATGATCTATATGAGCAACTAAGTCACCAGAAATAATATTATTTACGTCTTTTAGAAAGTTTTCAGTTTTTCTACGCCAAGATTTTTTCTTTTTTTCAGAAACACCAAATATATCACGATCAAAAACAACTAATTGATCCTCAATTTCAAAACTTTCAAGGTATGGTGAAGAAGAAAAATTAAAATTATTTA
>JAOESH010000002.1 GCA_028382005.1 Pseudomonadota bacterium | reverse complement strand
TAAACCTACTTGGTACTGATTTTTTGATTAATATACTTCTTGTTGAAATTTGGTTTTTGAATAACATCTTGTTATAGTCTATAGAATAAAATTTTTTATTCTCGTCAACATGATATTCCTTACAATTATATTTAAGGTTGTATTTGTCTAAATTACAAACAGCTACTATTTCTGGATTATTTTTTAAATGATTAATTTGTATTTCTAATTTATTACAATGCCATGCATCATCAGCGTCTAAAAAAGCTATTAAATTTCCTGACGAACAATTCCAAGCTACATTTCTTGAAAAACCAGGACCTCGGTTAATTTTATTTTCTATTAATTTAATAACTAATTTTTCTTTGTATGTATTTTGAATTTTTTTTAAAGTGTATAAAGTTTTAAGTTGATCATTACTGTAATCTTCAACTAAAATTATCTCGAAAACTGGTAATGTTTGATTTACAACGGACTTAACTGCTCTTTCAATTGTACTATGACATCTAAAACATGGAATTATTACAGAAACTTTGTTGTAAAGAGTGTTTGTCAATTTAATCATTAACCTTACCATTCTTAAATAAAATATTAAAAATACATATATTTTTTCTTGAAAAATATATTTGGTTGGACGGTGTTTTTCTTAATTTAAAATTTAAAAAGAAAAAATAATAACTAAGCGCAATAATTAGAAAAACATATTTAATTAAACTCATTATGTTTATGATTTGATTGTAAAAATTTGAATAGAAATTTACAAAAATTTTAGTTTTTTTATATAATAAATATCTAAAAATTCTCTTATTAATTTGGTTACTAAATGATATAATCAAAAAACAACCTAATTGCTTAGTAATTTTAGTGAAAACAACTTAGTAATTTGTAAAAATATAAAAAATACCATTCTAGAAAATGAGCCTTTATATAAAGAGATTATTATTTTTCTAGTTCTATATATTTTAATCCAATATGCATAAGTATGTCTTTCATTTTTATAAAAAATATTATCTTTTTGCTCAAAACAAATTGCCTTATTATTTACCCAGAGATTAATTGAATTTTTTCTTAAAATTCCTGAGTATATTAAATCTTCATTATAAGCTTTTCCTTCTAATTTATAATAGTCAAATTTTAAAAGGTTTTTTGTATTAGTAAATAATATTCCATTTAACCACTCTGTTTTACTTAAAAACAAACCTTTTTGATCAAAAATATTTGTAGGCACTCCTGTTTTTAATACTGATCTCATTTTTAATTTTTTTTCACCAAAAATTATAAAATTTGTTAATTTATCAAGTATACTTTCAGAAAGAAATTTTGATATTTGATTTGTTTTACTTCTCAGGACAGCACCAAAAGCATTTTTACTAGACTTAGTTTTAGCGCTATATAGTAATGCCTTCAAACAAATTTTGTCAACCAATATGTCGTCATCTAATTGCAAAGTATATTTGGATTTAACATGTTTGAAACCAAATATTTTTTGTTTCACTTGTCCTCTAAGTGGACATTGAATAATTTTTACATTTGTCTTTTTTTTAGAGTAAGAAAACTTTGGCCATACTCCCTTAGGAACACAAATTAAAATCAAATCTGGCTTTACAATTCCTTTATTTAGAAACATAAGAGTCTTATTTAAAACACTGCCACCTAATGATGGTATAACAACCGTAATATTACTTTTTTTAATGTGTTTATAACACTTCTCTCCAGGACTTAAAAGCCTCTGCATATTTAACTCCTGCTTCCATGCCTCTGTACTTTGCTAATGTTTTAAGCCCTTCATCTGAGCGAGGGAAGGGGAAATTTCTTGCTTCACCTTTATATTTTGACCATGCTAAAATTTTGTTTTCTATAAAATTTTCTATCTCTACATAAATATTAGGAACAAATTTTGTCCCTAATGTCCATCTTCCACTACAAGGAATTTCACATCCCCAAATTGCAGGAATAATTTTATCCTTTACAGGCCGTGCTGCTGCTTCAACTGCTTTAAAAGTAATAACATGATCAATATTGACCTCAACTGGATTATGAGTGACAATTAAATTAGGTTTAAAATTAAATATTTCTTTTTCTATTTTCTTAGTAATATCCAAAAAAGGAATTTGGTCAAATCTCAAACAATGCCAATACCCAAAGCTATAATCTAACACACCCAAGACTTCCATAGCATTAATTGCACCTTTTTCTCTAATAGCGTTAGCTTTTTTATAATCATCTGAGTTAAATTGATTTTCAGAAAACCTTGCAGACACACCCTCCCCTAACCAAACTATTCTGATTGAAGCTCCAAAAGATTTTGCTTTTAATATCATACCCCCAGCCCCTAATACTTCGTCATCAGGGTGAGCCAAAATAAATAAAATTTTTGAATCTGAATTAAAATTCAAATTTAATCTCCATCTCTTTTATATGATTTATCATCCTACCATCTATTTTAAATGGATTATAAACTAGTAACCCTTGATCAAACTCAATTTGATTTCCAAAAATAAAACTATTTCCATTAAGATACAACATTTTAAAATTAATTTCGTTCAAAAATAATTTTGCAGGAATTACGTCCCAGTCTCTGAATTTTGTTGTTTTTATAAATAGATCACAACATCCTATTCCAACAAGAAGACTTTTTAATCCTAAACTGCCCATTTCTTTATATTTTATATCTGGGTAGCTTGCAATTAATCCTTTGACAAAACCTTTTGGTTCCGGGTAATTATCTATAAGGGTTATAGGTTGATTATAATTAGGATGAATAAGAACTTTTTTTCCATTGAGAAATATTCCTTTCCCCCTATAGCAATGAAAAAATTTCTGTCTTTCTGGCCAATAAATAAATGAAAACAATGGTTTTTTATTTTCGATATAGGCTGCTTGTATAACATAACCTTCAAAACCACCTAACCAACTAGATGTTCCATCTATAGGATCTGCTAACCAATAATTTTTCGGCCTGTCTGTAATTTTATGTAAAATTTCTTCAGAATAATAAGGAACATCCACGCCAAATTTCAAAAGAGCGATTTTTAACAAATTATCTAACTTATAATCTCCCCGAGTTGTGTTTTTTTTGATATCTACAACTTCAGACCATTCATAATTTTTTTTATTTATTTTTAAAAGATCACCAATTTTCTTAATTTCTTCTATTAAGCATTCAATATTATTAACTTTCATTAACTTAAATCCAATTTCTAGTCCCTACAAAGGCTCAAATTCATAAAGATCACACAAAAAGGACTTTAATTTATCGACACTTTCAATTTTCATAATAGATTTTCCATAAATTTCGGTTTTAAAATAAAAATCTTCACCTATAAAATTTAGATAGTTTCTAAAAGATTTATCATCACACATTTTAGAAATATCAATATTATTAAAGATATAGTTCACGCCCCATATACTTTGATGAATTTTAATATAATCTGATAATTTAATATTAAAGTAGTTAGGTGGATACATCACAGGTGATGGATTTATTACTTTCTTTAAAATCTGCTCTATTAAAAACTTAGAAATTTGACTTTTCCAACAAAAATAAATATCTAAATCTGGATTAGTTAAGTAAATAATTTTGCTTTTCTTATCATTAATTGTCCTAAAAAAATTTGTCCTTTTTGTATGATCATTTAACCCAAGAACAATTGGTAGTCTAATAATTGTATTCTTATTATTAGCTACGTTACTTCTGAGTACTACTCCCTCTGCTAATCTTTTACCTTTAATGTAATTAAATTTGATTTCACTTTTTTTTGAAAATTTTATTGCTTTCCATGCTGTAGATATGAGTATGTATCTTGCAGATGGAAATAAATTTATGATAGTTTCTGTGTGTTTAGCATCATAGCTTATAAAATCTACTATTACATCAAATGTGCCTTTAATCCTCTTAATATCTTCTAATTTGTTTCTATCACCAGCAATATGAGTAACTTTATTTTCTACATCTAAGTTTCTTGAAAAAACTGTAATATTTATATACATTTTTTTTAAAAGATTAACTACTTCCTTTCCAATAAAACGCGTGCCACCAAAAATTAAAATATTCACATTTACCTCACATCATTAGTAAAATTTCTATTCAACTTTAATCCTTGGTATATTCTAAGATCTGATTGTTGGTATTGATTGACATCTAACTTAAAAGGATCAATGCCAATATAGGGTAGAATACAAGTTGTAGTTGAAAATCTAGGATTTATTTCAAAAATATTTATAGAATTATCATCTTTGCATTTTATTAATTGTATATTAAAGATTTTATTTTCTTTAAACTTCTTAGCAACCTCAAGACACAAATCAATTATATCTTTATCAAAATCAATCTCGGCAGTTAACGTAACTCCTTTTTTTAATAAAACTTTGAGGGGAACAATTATGGGTTCTCTCATATTTTTATGATTTAAAATTTGGACTGTGTACTCTTCTCCTTTTTTAAAACTTTGACATATATAATCTTCATTATTTATTTTTTTTAACTCTACAAATAGTTCAAGTTCTTTTGCTGTTGTGACTACTTGTATACCTCTTGAACCTCTCCCAAACCTAGGCTTTAGTATCAAAGGATATTGATCTAATTCATTTGCATTATGTAATCTCATAGTTCTTGGCACTGGAAAATTAAACTTATCAAGAGTATTCATGCTAGAATATTTATCCAGCATATTTTTGATAAATAATTGAGAAGGTAAGAAAAGAGAAGTTTTTTTAATTAAAGCAAAAACTTTATGCATTTCTAATAGCTCTTCGTCAATTCCTGGAACAAGTATTTGTATTTCTTTTTCAATACAAATTGCTAATATTTTTTTATAATAATTTTTATCGCTAACCAAAGGAACTAGAAATTTCCTCTCATCAGGAATTACAGACGACATCCTATCTAGGTCAGAGTCAGCAAACCAAAAATTATGTAAAGGGGTTAATTTTCTATAAATTGCCTCATTCCCTGGGCTACCACCAGCTGTAAACAAAATTCTCATATTATACTTCTCAATCTAGTGCACTTTCTTTTATAATTTTTTTTAAAACTCTAATATTGAACGGCTGAACAATACTATTGGTAAAATTTATATATCTCATTTTATCTTTTAACTTTTGTTTAGATGTCATTTGTTTCCATAAACTAAACAAATTAATACTATCATGAATGCTATTTACATAGTGTTTTTTGTTTTTGATCAAGAATAAAGGATCTATAATTAATTCCTCTTTTATATGATAATATATAGGTATTACTCCCAATGAAATAGCTTCAAGAATACTAGTAGATCCTCTATAAATTGCATGAGATGACCATAAAATATCATCTAAAAAAGAATTATTTGAAATTTGAATATTTGACATTTTTTTTTGATTTATAATATATTTAAAATAGTTTTGTTTACTGTATAATTGAGGATGAATTTTTATTCTAAAAGCTATTTTAGGACACTTTTTTGCTAAATCCAGGGCAAAATTAATTAGTAATTTAGTTTCTGATAAAAAACCTTCTGGTAGAATTATAATTTTTAAATTCTCTTTCTTCACTAAGTTAATTTTTTTATTTTTTTTCTTGGGTGAACCTACTATATCTATAGGAATGGAATTTAATAATTTCTTTTCAAATATTTTTTTTGACTGATATCCAGGAACTAAAACATAATCTGGCATAAACTCTTTTTCATAGTTAATGAAAGATGCATGTTGGTTGGCAAATGTAATAGTATGAACAAAACCAATACATGTAATTTTTTTTTGTAATGCTTTTATCTTATTAATTACAAGTCTTTCCCAAGAATGGCCTTCGAATGTAAAAAAAACGACTTTAGGATTTGTAATGTTGATAAATTTTTCTAATTGCCTGGAGAACCTCTCAGCATCTAAAGATGCAGGGGAAATTGCTTCAGTAGCAAACATAATTCTTGATCGATTTTTTAAGATTTCATCTTCGCTAGACTTGAAAAGGAAATGAAACAAAATTTTTATTCCCCGAATTACTATATTTAATTCTTCTTTAAACCTTAGACAATCTCTATACACATATCTTCTCACAGAATTATTGGCCCAAGATTTCTCAATTATATGAGGTGCAATTGCAGTATGATTATGTAAAAAAATATTAACTTTAAAATTATCTTTCACTAAAAGATTGTGTGTATTACGAAAATGAAAATCTTCGTCTAAACCAAGGTGTTGTTTATTCAAAAAATGTGAGATAAAAACAATTTCTGCGTTTGGGGCATCATTATAATTTCTTTTTTCAATATTAAAAATACTTTTGATAATTTTTTTTAATATTAAGACAGTATATTTAATAATTTTAATAAAAACTTCTCTATAAAAACCGAACGTGCTTTTATATAAAACTAAATATTTCAAAAAAAGATCTGGATGATATCTTAAAATTTGAAACCAATTAATACTTGTTAGGTAAAAATTTTTGTCTTTTTTAATATAATAAGAAAAAACTCTTATAATTTTATTAAATTTTATTAAATTTTTCATTACAGAATAGTTTTTAGTATTTTTTGTTGTTGATCTAATTTAAATTCCTTTTCAAGTATTATTAAATCTCCAATCACATTTAAAGAGGGTATATCTTTTTTTACTTCCACGGCTCTCATTAAAATATTATTTTCTAGGAGTGTTAACTGCTCAATTGATTCATGCATTGAAATATCAGATGAATTTAATTCGTCTAATTTAACAAGAAAGCTTTTTTTAAAACACATTATACCTAAGAGTTTTTTTACAAATATCTTTTGGAAAGAAAAATCTGATACGAAAGGAGTCTGTCTAAAACAACCTGTTATCTCATTCTGTTTATTGAGTGAACACTTTACTGAAGAAGTATCATTTAAAATATTTTTATCGGCTATTGAGGATACCAGATTATAGAAATCACCCTCTGTTTGTTTAACATAAGAGATAAGTTTTTCTATGTATTGTGGATAGAAACATGGTTCATCACCTTGCAAAAGAACAATATATTCGCTATTTGAAGAAAATGCTGCTTCTGAAACTCTTTCAGTTCCATTAACACATTCTGTTGAAGTCATCACAACCTCACCACCAAATGAATTAATTAATTCAAATATTTCATTATCACATGTCGCGACTAAAACATTAGAAACCCCTTCAATTAATAAGGCTCTTCGCCTTACATGCTCTATCATCGGTAACCCATAAAATTTATGAAGTACTTTTTGAGGAAATCTACTTGATTGCAATCTTGCAGGGATTATAACATCAAAATTAGTCATTTGAATAATATACCTTATAATTGTTTAAATTATTTAATAAATAGCTTTTGCTTTACGATATACTATTATAAAAAGATAAAAAATTGTAAAATTATTGTAAAAATTAGGTTGGATGATTAAGTGAAGCATATCATATATATTTGTCTAAAAAAAATTATTCATTTTTTTTTCTCTCTTTCCAAAAAAAGTATTTCACTACGAAAATTTATGGATATTTTTTGCGATGAAAATGCACAGAATATAAGAGAAATTATTTTAAAGAATAACTCAATTTCATTTTACGAAGTAAATGTGATAACAAAGTATAGGAATGATACTTTTTTTAATAAAGAACCTGAGACCTTAAATTGGATAGATGAATTTGATAAAAAAGAAAATTTTTGGGACGTAGGTGCCAATGTTGGATTATATTCAATCTATGCAGGAAAAACAAAGAATTGTAATGTTACAGCAATAGAACCATCTGTGTTCAATCTGGAATTATTAGCTAAAAATATATATCTTAACTCTCTTCATAACACTATAAATATTTTACCTTTAAGTTTGTCTGATAAACCTTCTATGGGAATTTTTCATAATACTTCTATTTTAAATGGAGCTGCGCTCTCTTCTTTGCATAAATTTAACAAAAGCTTTCAAACACCAGAAAACACTGACTGCCTTTATAAAATACCAATTTTAACATTAGATTCAATAACATCAATGTTTAACATCGAAAAACCTAAATATTTGAAAATTGATGTAGATGGCTTAGAATATGAAATTCTGCTTGGAGCAAATCAAATTTTAAAAAATGTTGATAGCATTTTAATAGAGATAGACGAAAATGATAAAGAAAAATCACTGAAAATTAGTTCCTTATTACAAAATAAAAAATTTAAATTAGATAAAGAAGGAGCCAGAGAATTAGGCGTTCACACTGTAAACCAAATTTGGAAAAAAACCTAAGTGTCCATGTTAATATTATTTACTAAAAGTAGAAATTTAACAGCCTCTAAAAACAGAAAATATTTCTTTAACTTTAGTTCTTTTAACGTGCCTTTTATCAACTTTAAAATTTTTATTATCTTGTATAACATTTTCATATGACGGAATATAAAAAACATCTTTAAAATCACTTAAAATATTTTCGATAGATAATCTTAGCTTTGCCTTCCCAATCGAAGAGCTTAAGATAACATTTTCATTAAAAAAAGTTGCTTGACTGGGAACAGGGCTTAAAGTTAAAAATATTTTTATGTTTGGGTTGTGTGTTTTAATTTTACTTATAACATATCTAAGATCACCAGTAATTTCTTCTAATTCGAAATTTTTTTTGATATATTTTTTTCGTTCGGCTAAGAAATCTTCACACCAAATGGGTGCTGACCCCCAAGTAAAGTTATTTTGTTTATCTATCCATGCTTCAGTTTGACCAAGAGTAATGAAAATGAAGTTAGATTTTGACAATACTTCTTTGCTAAGTTTTCTATGATTTTTAATACTACTAATTAATTCTGCTTTAGTTTTAAAGCTTCCACAAGAATAATCCCTCAATGGATCAAAATACCCCTTAATGCCAATTTCTGAAAAAATCTTGAATTTAGACTCAAATGAGTAGTCAATCAACTGTCTCAAATTTGACACTGTGTAAACTCTTCCCCAATTAACAACAAAATTAAAAGTGTTAGGTTCCAAAATTTTATAATTATGTGATTTTTTTAATAAAAAGTATGAAAACTCTTCTGCAAAACAAGTCCCTATCGAAATTACATTTGATTGTAATTTAAAGTTAGATTTTTCAAAATTTTTTTGAATGTTTTGATTCAAAGAAGCTTTTAAAAAATTACCTTCAGGATAAATTTGTTCTTTAGTTAAGTTATATTTTTCATTACCTTTATGCTCTTTGGGAAAAAATTCGTTGATTTCACTTTTAATTCTGTTAAAAAATTTTATTATCATCAAATAAACCTATTTTATTAATTACCTTTATTTTTTGTAGTTATAAATTACATCCGATTTAAAAACTATTTATAAATTATAATTTATATGATAATAAAAATTATGATAAATAATAAATATAAAGACTTGAATAAATATATAGATGAATTCAACACTTCTAAACCTTTTCCTCATTTAATTTTAGATAATTTTTTTACAAAAAATTTTTTTGAAGAACTCTGTTTTGAACTTTCGCACAAAAGTAAAAAAATATTAGGCAAAGAATTTAGTACATCAGTTGAAAAAAATAAAATTATCAACTTAAATAATGAATTACCCCAAACAATAAACAAAATTTTAAAAAAACTTACAACTAAGGTATGGATAAATAATTTAATAAATTTAACGGGGATATCTGATTTAACTGCAGATGGAGGACACAACGAAGTTCTCTCAAATTTTCATGAAATGTCAAAGAGTGGATTTCTTGGTTCTCACGTTGATCACAGCCACCACCCAACTTCTAATAAAAAACATGTATTAAACATTATATTATATCTCTCTAAAGATTGGAAAAGTGATTTTGGAGGTAATACATTACTTTTTAATAAGTATGGAAGTAAGGTTGAAAAGTTTGTTGAATACATTCCAAATAGATTACTTATTTTCCTTCATACACCCTATAGCTTTCATGGAGTTGATGAATTGAAGCCTAACAAAAATCAAGTTAGAAAAACATTATATCTAGATTTTTATTCTGAGCATGAAAATCCATATTCTCATCTATCTTTGCCTTTTAAAAATCATTTTTTTAAACATGGAACAACATTTGTGTTGAATAAAAAGTTAAGCTACTTAAAACCAGAGAACTTTTATTATACTAAAACTTTATTGAGATATAATTTTAATAAATATAAATAATTACTTATTGTATATAAATTTAATTGAGGTTAGAGCGCATATAAACACTGAATATTATTAAGGTGACTTTAGTATGTATCAAGACAAAAATCTAATGCTCTATGTAAATGAAATAGGCCTAAAAGCTCTTTTTTTCTTGATAGAATTGGTAAGTCCCAGACCCATTTTTCCCCAATAAGTTTTGTTGCATCATATATAGACATTTCAGGACTAATGGATATAGGATTTTTACTAATATGATCAAGCACGTCTTCCATAAATAATGCTGAAAGAGGTTTTTGTATTGTTAGCAAAATTCTTCTTACATCGCCATCTGTGATTAGACCAATAAATTTTTTATTTTCATCTATGATACAAGCAATACCAAGTTTGTAGATTGACATTTTCTCTAAAGCATCTTTTAAAATAGCCTTATTATCCAATATAGGAAATTCAGAAGGAGGAAGCATTACTTCCTTTACAGTTATTTTGCTTTTATTTCTTATGGACATTATCTTCACCATATTTTGTAATTATATCTAAATAAGTGTTATGCATTTGAATAGCTTGATTTAAGATTTGTTTTAAATATTTAAGATCTAAAACAGTATTAGAGTCAGATAAAGCTTTCACTGGATTATCGTGCACTTCCATAAATAACGCGTTAATACCAATCGCAACAGCCGACCTTACTAAACCAGGTATAAACTCTCTTTGGCCACCTGAAATTGATCCCATAGAAGTTGGTAATTGTATTGAATGTGTTGCGTCATAGCAAACTGGATACCCTGTTTTGCTCATTATTGGCAATGAGGTTAAATCATTTACAAGCATATTATAACCGTAAAATGTTCCTCTTTCAGTTAAAAGGATTTGTTCACATCCATTAATTTCTAATTTTTTTACAGAATTTTTCATATTCCAAGGACTCATAAATTGTCCTTTTTTTAAATGAACAGGACGTCCAGTTTTAGCAGCAGTTTTTAAAATACTAGTTTGCCTACATAAATAAGCTGGAATTTGAACTAAATCACATACTTCTCCTACAGAATTACCGTCATTAACATCAGAAAAATCAGAAACAACTGGAACCCCAAAATTATTTCTTATTTCTGAAAGAATCTTCATACCTTCTTGTAAACCAATACCGTGATAGCTATCTGGGGATGACCTACAATCTTTATCATAACAAGACTTAAATACCCAATCAATATTAAGTTCTACACATATTTTTTGTATATTCTCAGCCATATACATAGAATGATCATAAGATTCTATAGCACAAGGTCCACCAATGAATACTAATGGAAGACCTTTTCCAATCATAATTGGTTTAACCTTATCATAACCAATCGAAATTTTTTTGCTAGTTGCAGGCATTTATTACCCTTTATTTAAATTATAGTTTTAATATTTCGTTTCTTATACCATCTTTTATATCATAATTTAAATCATTAATATTATTTGCAACAGATCCACAATCAAACATTAAAAAATTAGATACTTTTTCATTACTCAAACTTGTGTCCTTTGGCCTTTTTGTCAAATGTTTTTGATGTTCAAGGCTTGAAGAAGAAACCAGACTATTATCTAATTGGAAATAATCACACATTATTAGTCCAAAATGTAATTTTGAAATACGATCATTCGAACTTACATTAAAAATACCATGTGTATCGTGTTCAAATAACTTCACTATTATTTCACTAAGTCTTCTTGTTGAAACAGGAGAGAAGAAAGCGTCTTCAAATAAAAAAATTTCTTTTTTTTGCTTTAACGTATTTATAATTATATCGCTAAATGAATTTCGATAGCTTGGCCCCCAACCAAAAAAATTAGTTCTTATAATTAATGCATTTGAAATTTCATTTTGAACATAGTTTTCAGCTTCTAATTTTGTTTTTGCATATTGGTTTACCGGGTTTACGTAACTATCTTCACTGGAAAAAGAATTTAGACCGTCAAATAAATGATCTGTAGATATATGAACTAGCTTTGAATTATTTTTTTTGCATAAAACAACTAAAAGTTCTAAATATTTTAGGTTTGCTTCTATAGCCAAGTATGGATTGTCTTCACATAATTCAATATTTGTTAAAGCAACTGTGTTAATTACTATATCTGGTTTCAAATAATCTTTTTGCTCATTCAGATAAGCTTTTCCGTCAATGCTAATAGTTGATGGAATATTAATAGTTTTTTTATTTGTTAGAATAAACACTTTAAATTTTTTACGTAATCTAATAGCTAGATTAACACCTAATAAACCTGAGCCACCTGTAATAAGTATTTTTTTCATTATTTATTAATCTTTAATATTTTTATCAATCCATTTTTTTAAAAATTCAGAAGTCATATAGTTTTCATTAGATAAAGATTCATACACAAACCCATCAGGAACTTTTTTTCCAGACCCTATTCTTTTTTTATCTTTTGACCAATCATGTAGTGCTGGCAATATTTTAAAATAATCATCATACTCAATTGTATATGGTGCATCCTCAACACCTATCATTTGTTCATGTATTTTTTCTCCTGGACGAATTCCTACAATTTTAATTTTTGCTAATGGATCTATAGCTTTTGCAATTTCAATTATATTCATAGATGGTATTTTTTTTATAAAAATTTCTCCACCAAACATCTCAAAAATAGATTTCCAAACAAGCTCAATTGCTTGGTCAAGATTAATCATAAATCTTGTCATTCTTTCGTCTGTAATTGGCAAAATTCCTGTGCTTTTTAAACTCAAGAAATAAGGAATTACTGAACCTCTTGAATTCATAACATTACCATATCTAACTACAGAAAATTTTGTTTTATGAGAACCGTCGTTAGAATTAGCTGCTAAAAATAATTTGTCTGCGGCTAGTTTTGTTGCACCGTATAAATTTATTGGATTACTCGCTTTATCAGTAGATAATGCAACAACTCTATCAATTTTTTTATCTATACAAGCATTAATTAAGTTCATAGCGCCTTCAATATTAGTTTTAACGCACTCAAAAGGATTATATTCTGCAATTGGAACAATTTTTGTAGCAGCAGCATGAACTACTAAATCAACCCCATCTAAAGCTCTAAACAAACTGTCTTTATCTCTAATATCACCTATGACAAATTTAATTCTATGATTATTCTGATATTTGATGGCCATGTCCCATTGCTTCATTTCATCACGAGAATAAATAATAATTTTTACATTAGAAAAATTCTCTAATGTTTTTTGAACAAATGCCTTACCAAAGGAACCAGTTCCTCCAGTAACCATAATAGATTTGTTGTTTAAATCATAAACTTTACTATCATTCATAAATCTTCTGAGACCTTTTAACTACTACAATTTATTTTTAGATATAACACAAAAATAAATATATAATTATTAAAAATTAATTTAAAAGTTTATAAAGTTTATGCTAATTAGAGTTTTATAATTTTTGGATTACATAAAATGAATACAATCGTAACAGGAGGTGCGGGCTTTATTGGAAGTCACTTAGTAGAACATCTTATTTCCTTAGGCCATAAAGTAACTGTTTTAGATAACTTTAGTACCGGAAGGTCAGAAAATTTAGATCACTTAATAAAAAAAATTAAACTAATTGAGTGTGATTTAAATAATGAAGATAAACTTAATAAAATGTTAGAAAACGTAGACTGGGTTTTTCACTTAGCTGCACTAGCTGACATAGTTCCAAGCATTCAAGACCCACAAAAATATTTTAATGCTAATGTATCTGGTACTATTAACTTATTAAAAGCTTGTTCGGCTAATAATGTGTCCAAACTCATTTATTCCGCCTCTTCCTCATGCTATGGTATACCTTCAGTTTATCCAACCCCCGAAGAAGCTACTATTAATCCACAATACCCCTACGCTTTAACAAAGAGAATGGGTGAAGAACTAGTAATGCACTGGTCTCATGTATACAATATACCAGCTATTTCATTACGCTTTTTTAATGTTTATGGCCCAAGATCAAGAACATCAGGCACATATGGAGCTGTTTTTGGAGTATTTTTAGCTCAAAAATTAGCCGATCAACCTTTAACAGTTGTGGGTGACGGAACGCAAACCAGAGACTTTACGTTTGTTTCAGATGTCGTTGATGCTATTTATGTTTCAGCAAAATCAAACATAAAAAATAAAATTTTTAATGTGGGAAGTGGAAAATCAATATCAATAAACTATATAACTAAATTATTAAATGCCAAAACGGTCAATATCCCTAAAAGACCTGCCGAACCAGATGTTACTTTTGCTGATATAAGCAAAATCAAATCAGAACTAAATTGGCAACCAAAGGTTTCCATAGAAGAAGGAATTAAAGTATTGTTAGATAATATAGAATATTGGGGAAACGCACCTATTTGGACTCCAGAGACAATATCACAAGCAACCAAAGACTGGTTTCACTATTTAAGTGAAAAATAATTTTGGGATAATAAAATGAAAAATAAAACTAAAAAAATTTTTTTTCTTGAAGACTTGAAAATTGACTTCAATTCTGAAAACGCCAAAATCGTTTTATGTTACGGTCATTTCAATGTTCTGCATCCTGGTCATTTCAGATATTTTGATTATGCTCGAAATTTTGGAGATAAATTATATATAATCTTGCAAGGCGATATGGAAATAGACCAAAACATAAGAGAACATTATTTTTCAGAAAAACAAAGGGCCGAGGCGTTAGAAGAAATTGAAAAAATTGATGGTATAATATGTTATAATAACAACTTGATTGAGACAATAAAGTTATTAAAAGCAGATTTCCTTGTGCTCGGCAAGGAACATGAAAATTCAAACTCTAAAAATATTAGTCAAGCGGTAGAAGGATTTAAAAATTTAGGAGGTACCGTTGTTTTTCATGCAGGAGATATAACATATGCAAATATAGATTTACTTCCCAAAAAAGAGGAGAAAATTAAAGAACAAAAAAAGAAAAATCTCTCTGATGTTTTAAAAAGACAAAATATTAAAAAAGAAACACTTATAAACATTGTTGATAAATTTAATAATGCTAACTTGTTAGTCATAGGAGACACTATCATAGATGAATATATTTCATGCGATGCTTTGGGTATGAGCGCAGAAGCACCGCTAGTAGTTTTTAGAGAGCTTGGTTCTAAAAATTATATTGGCGGCGCAGCTGTTGTAGCAAGTCATATAAAAAGTTTAGGAGCAAATTGTAAATATATTTCTATTATAGGAGATGACGATAAGGGGAAAATTGCTTGTAACTTCCTAGACAAATTAAATATTGAAAATATTATTCTAATAGACAAAACTAGACCAACAACATTTAAAACAAGATATATGGTCAACAACCAAAAAATATTTAGAGTTAGTAGATTAAAAGACCATAGTATTCCTAAAAGTATAGAACAAAAATTAATTAAACAAATTACTAATATAGCTTCTAAATTCAACGGCATTTTAATTAGTGATTTTGTTTATGGGATGATAACGCCTAATATAATTGAAGCAATTAGCAAAATATCTAAACGTTATAAAATACCAGTTTTTGCAGATTTACAATGTAGCAGCCAATACGGGAACATACTTAAGTTTGAGGATTTTGAATTATTGTGCCCAAATGAGAGAGAGGCAAGGATTGCATTAGGAAATAATGACGACAGTATTGAACGTATTGCTCAACAAATATTGAATAAAACTAAAAGTAAAAAATTGATTTTAAAATTAGGATTAGATGGATTCGTATCTTACGACGTAAAAAGTGATCAATTTATAGAAAGAGAACATTTCCCTGCTTTAACTGTTAACCCAGTAGACGTCGCAGGCGCTGGAGATAGCTTGTTGTCAGCTTTATCAGTCTGCCTTGCTGTTGGCTCTAATTTTATGCAAGCCTCAGCAATTGCTACCTATATGGCTTCGCTTTCAGTTCAAACAATTGGAAATAATCCAATAAACAAAGATCAATTAAAAGAAGCAATTTTAAAATGAGGAAAAATTGAGTAAAAAAATATTTGTAACTGGGGGAGCTGGCTATGTGGGCTCTATTTTAGTGCCTAAATTATTAACTTTAGGATATGATGTAACCGTCTATGATTTGATGATATATGGATCAAATGTTCTTGAAGAACATCCTAACTTGAAGAAAATAAAAGGTGATATAAGAGACTTGTCTCTGATAAAGAAATCATTAAATGAACATCGTTATAATATAATTATTCATCTAGCCTGTATTTCTAATGACCCAAGCTTTGAACTTAATCCTTCTCTTGGTAAATCAATAAATCTTGATGCTTTTAGACCTTTAGTAGAAACTTCAATAAACTCAGGAATTGAGCATTTTATATATGCATCGTCTTCGAGCGTTTATGGCGTGAAAAATGAGAAGAATGTATCTGAAGACATGACACTAGAGCCACTAACTGATTATTCAATATATAAAGCTGAGTGTGAAAGTATATTATCTGAATTTGAAAGTAATGATTTTATAACTACAACTTTAAGACCTGCAACCGTCTGTGGATTTTCTCCTAGGCAAAGGCTAGATGTAGTAGTAAATATTTTGACTAACTTAGCATTTCATAAAAGAGAAATTACTATTTTTGGAGGCAAGCAACTAAGACCTAATATAAATATTCAAGACATGGCAAGCGCTTATATTAATATAATTAAATCGCCTATTGAAAAAATTAATAAACAAATTTTTAATGTTGGAGGAGAAAATCATTCTGTTGAAGAATTAGCTAACATAGTTAAAGACAAAATAGGTTTAGATGTGTCGTTAATTACAACTCCTACTGACGATAATCGTTCATATCACATTTCGTCCCAAAAAATATTTGAAACAACAGAATTCAAACCCACTTTCTCTATTGAGGATGCAGTGGAGAGTCTTAAAACAGCTTTTGAAAAAAATAAACTACAAGATCCTCTCACAAACAAGCTGTATTTTAATATAAAAACAATGCAATCAATTAAAATATTATAAAATGCGTATTGGTATCGATTTTGATAACACTATAGTAAATTATAACAAAATTTTTGTTGAAGCAGCAAAAAATAAAAAATTCATTACTTCTAATTGGTTTGGTAACAAAGAGCAGTTAAAAAAAGAATTATCTACAAAAAAAAATAAATGGCAAATCATTCAAGGTCTTGTATATGGGCCTTTAATGATGAATGCCTCATGTTTCCCTGGATTAAAGAAGTTTCTTATAAAAGCTAGTTTTTCTAATTATAAAATCTATATAATTAGTCACAAAACTATTTATGGACACTTTGACGAAACAAAAACTAATTTGAGGCTACAAGCACTATCTTGGCTTCAAAAAAATAATTTTTTTGACTTAAATAAAATTTCTTTAAAAAAAGAAAATGTGTTTTTTTGTAATGATAGAAAAGCAAAAATAAATAAAATAAATGAACTATCACTGGATTTTATGATAGATGATCTGAGTGAGATTTTTGATAATGTAATTCCAATAAAAACAAAAAAAATTCTCTTTAACGAGAATTTAATATTAACAAAAGCTGATTATATTTGTAAAAACTGGGATCAAATTTCTAATTTAATTATACCTGAAAAGGACAATAAAAAAAGTTTGGTACAAATATGTAATAATTTCAATTTAAGAAATGATATTATATCTATTAATAGTGTCAAAACAGGTGGTAATAGCCAAGTTCATAAAATCACTAATAGTAATAAAGAATTTCTAATATTGAAAGAATACCCTAACTCCCAAATAGTTGATAAGCCACGGTTAAAAAATGAAATTAAAGCTTTAAATCTTCTTAATAAGACAAATAAAGTTCCAAAAATAATTTATAATGATCAAGAACTAAATATTTCAATTTTAGAATATATCGATGGACGTAAAATTAATAAAATAACAAGCCAAAATTTAGATGAAGCAATGTTTTTTATAGAAGCTTTATATAAAATATACAGCGAAAATAATATAAAATTTGAACTTGCTACTGAAGCATGTTTGAGTGGTGTTGAATTACTTAATCAGATTGACAAGAGATTTGTAAAATTAAAAAATGTTGAAAATAAAAATCTACAAGAACTGTTAGAGAAACTTTTAGAGCTTAATTCAGTTTTATCAAGCAGAGCATCCAAACTTTGGCCCCAAAATAATTTTAAAAAAAATCTAAGCAAAAAATATCTTACTTTTAGCCCTTCAGACTTTGGTTTTCACAACTCTATTTTAAATAAAAATAATGAGTTAAAGTTTATTGATTTTGAATACTTTGGAGTAGATGATCCAGTTAAATTAATTTCTGATTTTTTATGGCACCCAGGAATGAAACTAAGTGAAAAACAAAAGATTACCTTTGCTAGTCATATCACAAAAATTTTTGATAACGACAAATTTTTAATACAAAGATTAAATGCTTCTTTTTCTTTGTATGGCCTTAGATGGGCTCTAATTATTTTAAATGACTTTTTAGGTGAAAAAATGATACGTTTACATGAAGTTAATCAAAATAATAGATTTGATTATGAAAATCACTTGAAAGTTCAAATGGATAAATCAATGAAAATATATGATAATATCATATCCAATAAAATGGAATGTAATTATGTTAAATAAGTTTCTTAATCCTTACATAAGCCCTAAGTTAGATAAAAGATCCATGCACCTCAGGAAGTTAGTAATTAGAGCTTTTGAAGGTGGTATGCGAGGACATTTAGGATCATCGATGTCTCTTATAGAAATTTTACGAGTACTATACGATGATTTTTTGTCATTTAATTCAAAAGAACCTGAATGGTGTGACAGAGATAGATTCATTCTTAGTAAAGGACATGGGTGCTTAGCTCAGTACGCTCTTCTTGCTGATAAAAAATTTATATCTTTGAATGACCTAGATAAATTTTGCCATCATGATGGTATTTTAGGAGGTCATCCGGAAAAGTCCAAAATACCAGGGGTAGAATTTTCAACTGGTGCATTAGGCCATGGGTTACCTGTTAGTGTGGGAATGGCGGTTGCTGCTAAAATAAATAAAAAAAATCATAAAATAATAGTTGTCACCGGAGATGGAGAATCAAATGAAGGCTCAATCTGGGAAGCAGCACTATCTGCCTCTCAAAATAAATTAAATAACCTAATCTGGATGATTGATTATAATAAATTTCAATCATATGGACAAACTCAAGATGTTATTAACCTTGAACCTTTAAACAACAAAATCACGAGCTTTGGCTTTAACGTTACAGAAGTTGATGGACACAATACTAAAAGTATACAAAATGCTTTAAACAGTTGCCTTAACAAATCACTCAAACCAAATGCTATAATCTGTCATACTGTTAAGGGTAAGGGCTTTCCATTTGCTGAACATAATGAGAATTGGCATCATAAATCAAATATGAAACCTTCAGAAATTGATGCAATGTATAAATGCTTAGAGGTATAAATAATTGTCATGAGAAAAACAGCCCTTAATTCCGTTTATGAACTTGCTCAAAAGAATAAGCAAGTCGTATTCATTGGCTCTGATTTAGGACCCGGCGTATTAGATGAAATGAAAATAAATATGCCTAATAAATTTTACATGGAAGGCGTTTCTGAACAACACATTATAGGTATGTCAGCTGGTTTAGCACTTGAAGGTTTTATTCCGTATGTTAACACAATAGCGACATTTTTAACAAGAAGGTGCTTTGAACAAATAGCCATGGATTTATGCTTACATGACTTGCCAGTTCGTCTAATAGCGAATGGAGGTGGTCTAGTATATGCTCCTCTAGGACCAACCCATTTAGCTACAGAAGACTTTGGAATTTTAAAAACATTGCCAAACATTACTATAATAGCGCCATGTGATGCATTAGAAATGAAAGAGCTCATGAAATGTACTATAGATTGGCCTCACCCAATATACATAAGACTAGGAAAAGGGGGTGATAAAATTATCAGTAATTCAAAAACAAATTTTAAAATTGGCAAGGCTATCATAATGAAAAAACCTGAAGAAGGCCTTTTTATTACTACTGGAGTTATGGCACAAATTGCAGCTGAAGCATGTAATATTTTAAAAAATGAAGGAATTCAATGTGGATTGATGCATATGCATACAGTTAAGCCACTTGATCAAGACAGCCTTCTGAAATGGATACCAAAAGTAAAGGCTATAGTATCAGTTGAAGAACATTTTAGAACTGGAGGATTAGGTAGTTCAATTCTTGAGTTTTTGAACGATAAAATGAATGACACATTTATAAACTTTCATAGAATTGGTATTCCCGATTATTACACAAAAAATTATGGCAGCCAAAAATCCCTCTTAGAAACAGCCGGCATTAGTCCAAAATCGTTAGCTTTAGAAATGAAATTGAGGTTAAAGAAAATAAATGTCTAATTTTTTAAATAATAGTGAAGAAGAAATTTATAATGAGTTTCTCCAAAATGGTTATATTATAAGAAAGAGTTCAAATATACCCATTCTCAATGATTTACAAAATTATATAGTTGAGAGTAGCGCTAAGATATTAGGTATTAAAGAAATATTAGATAATCAAGATTGGCTTAACAACATCCATAAATTTGTAAAGCCTGAAAATTTAAATGATTTCAGACTTAAAGTTATACATTCAATAACTAGTAATGACTATTTTAGAAAAAACTATTATAACGTTTCTAGAAACTATTTGGACATGATTGTGGGCAATGAACTTGCTATGCAATTAAGAATAAATTTAAGTATTCAGTTACCAATGGATAATAGTTCATTATTACCAGTTCATGCAGACACTTGGTCTGGAGACTCTCCATTTGAAGCTGTTGTTTGGATACCATTAGTTGATTGTTATAAAACAAAAACAATGTTCATTTTGCCACCGAATAAAACGGAGGATCTACATGAAAATTTTGAGCTCAAGTCTGGAAAAAACAGCAAAGATCTATACGAAAATATTAAAAATGATATTATTTGGCTGGAGTTAAAATATGGTGAAATATTAATTTTTAATCAAAGTCTCCCTCATGGAAACATAGTTAATCAGGAAAGTGAGACAAGATGGTCTATGAATTGTAGATTCAAAGGTATTTTTACACCATATAAAGATAAAAAATTAGGTGAGTTTTTTGAACCTATAACACTTAAACCTCTTAGTAAGTTGGGTATGAATTACAACTTTCCAAAAATAAAATCATGAAGTTGAGAGGGTATATATTCAGCCGAACATTTTTACAAGAAAGAGTTCCTCAACATATTCAAAATATAATAATTAGAGATTATTGTATTAAATATAAATTTACATATTTACTCAGTGCTACAGAATATGCAATGCCAGGTTCAAATCTAATGCTAAATCTAATTGTTTCAGAATTTGATTATATAGACGGTATTGTTGCTTATAGTATTTTTCAATTGCCTGAAAATTTTTATTCTCGATCTAAAATTATTAATACTTTTTTAGAAAATAAAAAAGAATTACATTTTGCATGTGAAGGAATGAAAATTTATAACAATGCAAGCTTTGAAGAAATTGAAACCTTGTGGCAGATAAAGTTGACAACAAATTTAAACTATTTAAATGATAACAAATGAATTTAAAAAATTTTGTAACATCTCATCATAAATCTACAAAACGTGATTATATATCTCGAATGATTGATGATAAAATTAATTGCATGAAAGTGTCTAAGAAATACGGGAAAGATTATTGGGACGGAGATAGAAAATATGGCTATGGGGGTTATAAGTATATTCCTGGATTATGGACAAATGTTGCAAAAAAAATTATTCAAGACTATAATTTAACGAATTCATCAAAACTGATTGATTTAGGTTGTGGTAAAGCTTTTTTACTACACGAAATAAAACAACTACTTCCAAAAATTTGTTTAACAGGGATTGATATATCCTCATATGGTATTAAAGGCGCTACTACTGAAACTAAACCTTATTTAAAAAAATTAGATGCAAGAGAAATATTGCCTTTTCAGAACGAACAATTTGATCTTTTAATTTCCATAGGTATGTTGCATAATTTTAGGCTTCCAGAGTTAAAACTCGCTATTAAAGAAATAAATAGAATTTCAAAAAATAGCTATGTGATGGTAGAAAGTTACAGAAATGAAAAAGAATTGTTTAATTTACAATGTTGGGCTCTTACCGCACAATCCTTTTTGGATGAAGAGGAATGGAAGTGGCTTTATAAAGAATATAATTATAAAGGTGACTTCGAATTTATCTATTTTGAATAAGTTTAGTAAAATGTTTATATAGGTTTTTTTATGAAAAAGAAAAAAATTTTTGTTACTGGTGCTGACGGGTTTATAGGGTCTCATCTAGTTGAAGAATTAGTACATCGTGGCTACGAGGTAAAAGCATTAGCACAATATAATTCCTTTAATAGTTATGGGTGGCTAGATGATATTAATAGTCAAACAAGAAAAAATTTTGAAAAAATTTTAGGCGATATAAGAGATTTTTCTCAAATGTTAGAAATTATGAAGGGTTGTGAAGTTGTATTTCATTTGGCATCTTTGATTGGTATTCCTTATTCATACTATGCTCCTCAATCTTATATAGATACAAACGTGACCGGAACGGTCAATATTTTACAAGCTTCACGTTTAAATGATGTTAGCAAAATAATTCATACTTCAACAAGTGAAGTTTATGGAACAGCTCAGTTCGTTCCAATTAAAGAAAATCACCCTTTAAATGGCCAATCTCCATACTCAGCAAGTAAGATTGGGGCTGACCAAATGGCTTTTTCATTTTTTTCTTCTTTTGATAGCCCAGTATCTATCTGTAGACCTTTTAATACATATGGACCACGGCAATCTACAAGGGCAGTAATACCTTCAATCATAGTTCAGCTAATTAATGGAGCTGAAACCGTAAAACTAGGGAATATACATTCGACTAGAGACTTTAATTTTATTAAAGACACCATTTCTGGTTTCATAGCAATCATGTTAAATGAAAAAAGTGTTGGTCAAGTTTATAATATTGGAAGTAATTATGAGGTTTCTATAGAAAAAGTATT
The DNA here is from genome assembly GCA_028382005.1 of Pseudomonadota bacterium. Taxonomy (GTDB): domain Bacteria; phylum Pseudomonadota; class Alphaproteobacteria; order Puniceispirillales; family Marisalimonadaceae; genus Marisalimonas. Next base: position 133,808 of record JAOESH010000002.1, on the reverse strand, counting down.
TAATATAATAAGTAAAAAATTTAATTTAAATTCAAAAATTGAAATTCAAGACAGTAGAAAAAGGCCTGAAAAAAGTGAGGTTGAAAGATTATGGGCTGATAACTCAAAAGCCATCCTAAACCTTGATTGGACGCCTCAATATAGCAACTTATCTGGTTTTGAAAAAGGAATAGATGAAACTATTAAATGGTTTCAAAGTGATGAAAATATAAATAAATACAAAAATACAGGATATGTTACTTAATCTTTTTGTAATTAGAAAAAAATAAAAATGAAATTTAATATCATTAAGTCTTATCAATCTTTATTACCTATCCTAATTTTATTTAAGAAACATATGATTATTTTATTATGTGTATTTCTTATTGAAATAATATCCGCTGCATTTTTAATTTTTAGTATAACGCCTTTAGCAGAATTTGTTTTAAATAGTGATTTAAAAAGCCCATCACCTATTACAGAATTTATGCTAGATTATTTTATATTAATGGACATTCAACCTAGTTTTTTTTCTTTTGCATCCCTGTTTATAATTGCAAATTTTATGAAGGCAGGAGTTGAAACTTTTACAAGATTTATTTGCCTTAAAGTTAAGTACAATATATTTGTTGACTTATCTAATGTAAATTTAAAATCTATATTAAAGTCAAATTGGCTCTTTTTTTCACAAATCGAACAAGGAAAGTTAATTAATTCTTTTCAAAAAGAATTGTCAAATATTTCAGACACTATTAGCCAATTAGCACAACAATTTGCTTACTTATTTCAACTAATTGTTTATTTCTCTATTCCTCTTTGGATAAATCCTAAACTCACATTAATTGCTATTGGTATTGCAGTAGTATTCATGATCCCTTTTCTACTACTTCATAAAATTAGTTTTGTTTTAGGTAAAAAAACTACTGAAACTGCAAATAAAATGACAGGGAGTCTTTACGAGCTTTTTTTGTCTATCCGATTAATTATTAGTCACAACAAGCAAAGTGAAACAATTCAAAATCACATTTTAAATACAAAAACACATTCTAATATAGCCGTGAAATCACAAACTTTTTTATCTGCGTCAGCTTATCTATTCCAACCTTTTACTGTTTTAGCTGCTATTATAGCAATTGGAGTGTCAAATAATATTAATAATAATTTATCTGAAACAGCGGCTGTTTTATGGGCTTTGATGAGGGCAATGCCAGTTTTAAGTAAAGTTCTTCAAGCTAATCTTAATATTTCTAATTTATTACCAAGCTTTAACCAACTTAATGATATAGTCCTACAAGCTAAATCATTTAGATCAAGAACGGGGAAAGTTAAGACCAATGTAATTAACAAATCAATAGTATTATCAAAAGTTAATTTCTATCATCAAAATAGTGCGTTTTATTTAAAAAAAATAGATATGAAAATTTTTGCTAATAAAGTAACCGGTATAACCGGTCATTCAGGAAGCGGAAAATCGACTATAATTGACTTAATACTTGGTTTACAATCAATAACAACAGGACAGTTATTAATAGATGATCAACCTTATAAAAATGTCAATTTAAATTATTTTCGTGATCACATTGGCTACGTTCCTCAAGATCCCCAATTATACAATACGTCTATAAGGCAAAACCTTAAATGGTTCCAAAGCGATATTACTGAACAAGAAATGATAGAAGCTTGCTTAAATGCGAATGCAATGGAGTTTATTAACAAACTTCCAAATAAGTTTGATACAATTGTTGGTAATAATGGGACAAGCCTTTCTGGAGGGCAAAAGCAAAGAATTACAATTGCTAGAGCATTATTAAGAAAGCCTAATTTACTAATTTTAGATGAAGCAACAAGTTCACTAGATAGCAAATCAGACATTTTTATACGTAAGGCTATAGAAAGACTTAAAGGTAAAATGACTATAATAGTCGTATCTCATAAACGTGAAACTCTTAAAAATGCTGATTTTATTTATGTAATTGATAATGGTATGATAGTTGAGAAAGGAACTTTTAATTCTCTACTGGAAATTAAGAATATATTTTATGACTTAATGTATAGACAATCATAAGATGTTTCATATAAAATGGGTAAAAAATTATGAGCAACACTAAAGTTAAGGAGTTAACAGATAATATTATAGCTGTTATTAAAAAAACAATTAAATTAGACAGCGCCAATTTACATGAACCTCAAATTTGTGAAAATGATATAAAATCCGTTGTAAAAAATTTAAAATCTAGTTTCGTTTCATCAGTTGGAGAGGAAATAAATGATTTTGAAAAAGCAATATGCCAATATACAGGATCATCTTATGCAATAGCAACATGCAATGGAACATCTGCTTTGCACACCTGTTTATTAGTAAATAAAATTAAAACAAAAGATGAAGTTTTGGTCCCTTCATTAACATTTGTTGCCACTGCAAATGCAATTAAATATTGTGGTTCTATACCTCACTTTGTAGATACTGAAATGAATAGCTTCGGTATTGATGTGGATAAGTTAGAAATATATTTAAAGAAAAATACAAAAATTGAAAATAATGAATGTATAAACTTAAAAACTGGCAGAAGAATACATGCTATTATACCTGTACATATATTTGGTTTTATAGGTGATATTATTAGACTTAAAAAATTAGCTCTTCAATATAATTTAATTGTTATTGAAGATGCTGCTGAAGCTCTAGGAAGTTTTAAAAAAGGGAAACACGCTGGTACATTTGGTAAATGCAGTTCTTTAAGCTTTAATGGCAACAAAATCATCACTACTGGTGCCGGAGGCGCTCTAATTACAAACGACATCAAAATAGCTAAATATGCTAGACACATAACAACTACCGCAAAATTAAAACATAACTTTAAATATATACATGATATGGTTGGTTATAATTATAGAATGCCTGCATTAAATGCCGCTCTAGGAAATTCTCAACTCAAGAAACTTCCTAAATATTTAATTGAAAAGCAAAAGCTTCAAAACAACTATCGTATTAACTTTGAAAAGGTAAAAGATGTAGTCTTTTTTTCAGGACCTAGTGATTGCGATGGGAATAATTGGTTAAATACTATTATATTAAGTAAAAAAATTTCTAAATATAGGGATATAATAGTCCAAGATCTTATTAACCATGGCTATGAATGTAGACCAACATGGGAACTTCTAAGTTCATTAAAACCTTTTAAAAATAGTCCGTCTATGGATTTGACGCAAGCAAAAATATTACAAAAAAGCGTCATTAATATTCCAAGTAGCCCATTTTTAGGACGGATATTGTGACTAATACTTTAGATATCTTATTTATAGGAGGGGGGGGGCATAGTTTGGCATGCGCAGACATACTTTTACAAAATAAGTCATTTAATTTAGCTGGGTTTATTGACCCCAATAAAAATGCTCCATTAGCCACAAATGGCTATAAATGGATTGGTTCTGACGAACAGTTAATTCAGGCTACAGAAAAATACAAAAATATATTTATTTCGATTGGGTATATAAGAAACCCTAGTAAAAGAATCTATCTCTTTAATGAATGCAAAAAATTAGGCTGTAAATTCCCTATTCTAAAATCTAACTTTTGTTATATTTCACCAACAGCATCAATAGAAGAAGGAACTCTAATTATGAATGGCACTATAGTAAATGCAAAATCACATATTAAAAAAAATTGTATTATAAATAACAATGTTGTTATTGAACATGGCGTATCAATTGGTAATAATGTCCATTTAGCTCCATCGTCAACTATCTTAGGTGATGTTTCAATAGGTGATCAATGTTTTATAGGAGCAGGAGCAATAATTAGGGAAGGAGTTAGTATACAAAAAGGTACATTTATAAAGGCAGGAGAAATAATTACGAGTTCCAACAATAAAATAATTTAAAATTATTTTATAAGTGATATAAATAAGAAATTAGTTGAGTGTTCATTTTGCGAGAGAAAATATTTCTGTCTATAATTTAAGAGAATTAAAAGAAAAATACTTGGAGCTTTTATTATATTACCATTGTAGAAATAGTGACAAAAACTTTGTTAATGAACACCACTTTATAAATGTTAGAATTTTAAATGAAAATAGATATAACAAAAAAAACTTTATTTATAAGGCGGTCATAAAAATATAATTGAAAAAGCAAATCTTTCTGATTATGAAAATTATTTTTATATTTACCATTTAAATCAGCATAACACCTCCAAAATAAAACTCACTCATTGGTCTCACTTTGAAAATTGGGACCCTTACCGAAATTATTTAATTGCAAAAAAACATTGCGGGTTAAAGCAAAGTGACACAACTAACCTAGGAATATTTACAAATTTTGGACAAACAGATCAATACCTTTACCTTCTTCATGACTACCTTATATATTTAAAATTTCGATTTGGTAGAGCTAATCAAGACGCATTGATTGAAGTTAGAAGAGGGGCAATAGACAGAGAGCAAGCAAAAAATTTAGTTGAACCTTATGATGGATCTTATCCAGAAGAATTCATAGACATGTATTTAGATTATTACAAAATATCAAAAAATGAATTTGATGGTATTATAGATAAATGGGCTAATAAAGAAATTTTAATCAAAAAAATGGATATTGGAAACCTAATTTTGAGATAATTTAATTTAATAATTATTTAGTATTTCTAAAAATCTATAGATTCCCTTTAAAATAAGATTTTGCGTTATGATATTTTTCAATAGTATCAATCGCATACCTTGTTTTTTTTATAGGTAAAGCATACATCTTCTTTTTTTCAATTATTTTTGCAAACACATTTTTAGGAATGTCAAAAGGTAAATTTTCTGGTATGTACGAAAAAACACTCGGGGCCATTAAGTAAATGCAGGAATTAGCATAATGTTTGCTGATTTTGTACTTATTAATAAAAAGATCTCTTTGAATTGAAGTTGGTCTTTCAATAAAGTCATTTATCAAGCCAGTATTGTCATTAAAATGTAATAAAGAATTGGAATTTTTTCTTTCATGGCAGTAAATAGTGCATTCAGCATCGTTATTAACATGATGATCAATTAATTCGTTAAAATTCTCATTTGTTAAAATATCACCATACAAAACAAAGAAAAAAATTTCATTCTTTAGATCTTTTTCAAATATTTTTATACCACCTCCAGTACCATTTAATTTTTTTTGAAAAATATATTTAATTTTAACTCCTAGATGGTCTCCATCTTTAAGATATTCCATTATTTTTTTTGCTAAGTAATGAGTATTTATAAAAATTTCTTTTACACCAGCTTTTTTTAAAAAAATAATCTGCCATTCAATAATAGTAAGATTATTTACTTTTAGTAATGGCTTCGGACAATCTTTAGTTTGCTTACCCATCCTAGACCCTAATCCTGCACACAATATTACTGCTTTCATAAAATTGCATCCATTATAGGAATAATTTCTTTTAAATTATTAACTGTATAGTCCGGTTTTAACATTTCATTAGAATATTTTAAATTTGTTTTAATTATTCTTAAAGAGCTAAACTCATTAATTTTTATAACAGTTTTACAACCTACTATATTTCCAGCAACAACATCACTTATCCTGTCACCAATCATAATACTTTTATTGAAAGAAATGTTTAATTTTTTTCTAGCTTTAATTAACATTCCTGGCTTAGGCTTTCTATCTTCACTATCATAACGGAACTCTTTAATCTGAGCGTCAGGATGAAATGGGCATATAAATACTGCATTAAAAATTTTGCTACCTAATAATTTTTCCATCTTTTTAATTACTATATTATTTACTCTGTCCATCTCTGAATAAGTCATTAAGCCTTTAGAAACAGCTGTTTGATTTGTAACCATTATTATTTTAAATCTAGTTTTTAATGCATGGTTAATAAAATCTTCTAAGCCATCTTCAAATTCAATTTTTGATTCTGTTAAAATACCATTACAATCTTTAATTAATGTACCGTCTCTATCTAAAAATAATGCGTGATCAAAATTCATGATAATGTTACATATATTCTTGCAAAATAATTTGCTACTTTATCTATTTATTTCTTTATCCAACTTAATACAAGTTTAAGAAATGTCTATTATTAAATGTATCTGAGGTATTGTGTTAAAATCTAAAAAAATAAAGTCTCTTGTGATTGGAGCGGGGTCAATTGGCCTTAGGCATATAAATATTTTAGAAGGTTTAGGACACAACACTGCTTTAGTGACAAAGCGCAAAGATGTTGACTTTACAACATATTTGAAAACTGAATGTGCACTTAAATCTTTTGATCCTGATTATATTATAATTGCAAATGAAACGTATAAACATATTAATGAACTAGAACAGGTTCATAAATTTAGTAAAAATAAAATAATACTTGTTGAAAAACCAATTTTTAATAACCTTAACAACATAGACACATCCAAATTCTCAAAAAATAATATTTTTGTTGGTTATAATCTTAGATACCATTTTTTTATAAAATTCATTCAAAAATTACAATTAAAAGAAAATATTTTATCTGGAAATATTTATGTTGGACAATATCTGCCAGATTGGAGACCCAATCGTGACTATAAATTATCCTACTCAGCAGATACAGCAAAAGGTGGAGGTGTATTATTAGAGTTAAGTCATGAATTTGATTATCTGCTACTTCTTTTTGGAAAATGTATTAAAAGCTTCTTACTTATAGATAAGCTAAGTGATTTAAAAATTAACTGTAATGATTCAGTAGTGGGTATTTTAAAATTTGAACAATGCAAACAAATTTCATATAATTTTAACTTAATTGACAAGCTTAGTAGAAGAGAGATAATTCTCAATACAAACTATAATACTTATAAGTTTGATCTGGTAAATAATATAATTTCAACTAATAATAACAATAAAAAATATGATTTGAATATAAACGAAACTTATAAAGACATGCATTTAGATATTTTATATAATAAGGGAAAAAATGCTTGTAGTTTTCAAAAAGGTGTTGAAGTACTTAATTTTATTAATGAAACAAAGGTATTATAAAAAGCAACAACATGAATAAACAATTTTCATTAAAAAATAAAAATATTATTTTAACTGGAGCCGCAGGAATTATTGGTCAAAAGTTAAGCCAGGAATTTTTAAATGCAGGTGCAAACCTAGCTCTTCTTGATTTAGACAGTGTATCTTTGACAAAACTTAAAAGTAAATTACATTCCAACGAGTCTAATTATTTTGAAATTTATGAAGTTGATCTTACAAATGAGATAAAAGTAAATAAATTAGTTGATATAATTTCACAAAGATTTGGTACAATAGATGTGTTACATAATAATGCTGCATCTAAAGGTAGATCCACAAAAGATTTTTTAAAACCCTTCGAAGAATATAAATTGTCAACTTGGAATGATGTTATGGATGCTAACCTATCAAGCATGTTTTTAATGTCAAAGGCTGTTGGCTCTATTATGAAAAAACAAAATTATGGCAATATTATTCAAACTGCATCTATTTACGGGGTAGTAACACCGGATAAAGAAATTTATAAGAATTCTTACTATAATGGACTTGAAATATCTTCCCCAGCTTCTTACTCTGTATCTAAAGCTGGTGTTATAGCTTTAACAAAGTATTTAGCTTCATATTGGGCTAAATATAATATTAGAGTAAATTCAATAAGCCCTGGGGGAATTTTTAGTGGCCAGAATGATAGTTTTGTCCAAAAATATTCCTCTAAAGTTCCACTAGGAAGAATGGCTACTGAAAATGATATTGTCGGCGCAGCTATTTTTCTTTCATCTGATGCTTCATCCTATATTACTGGCCAAAACATATTAGTTGATGGTGGATTTACTTTATAATTTTTGTTTTAATTTTAATTTAACCAAATCTACTAACATCAGCAAAAATTGATTATGGATAATCTCTACATAATTATAATTAGAACTATCAACCCATATATTAAATTCACCTAAATTTGAAAGAGAATTATTCTTATTAAATCCACTAAATGTAACTAAACTTAAATCATTCTTTCTTGTATATTTCGCGGCGTTTAAAATGTTAAGAGATTCTCCGCTGCTACTAATTAAAATTACAATGTCATTTGGTTGAGCATGACTTTTTAAAGCCTCTTTAACCCAATTTTCATATCCAAAATCATTAGCATAGCAAGTAATTAAACTACTTTCATTAAAAGTAAAAGCTCTTATCCCTACAGCTTTCAGAAAATCAACCGCAACGTGACTAGCAATAGCTGCACTGCCTCCGTTTCCAACTATGATGACAGATCCTTTAGAATTTACAGATTCAATTATTTCTTCAGAAACACTAATTAAAGTGGACTTATCCAAATCATTAGATAATTTATTTAAATTATCCAAATAATCATTTAAGAAACTTTTACTAATATTTACCATTTATTTATATTTTCTTTATTTGTTTTAAAACTTCTATTTTTCTTTTTTTTAACTTTTGATTTGAAGGAATGAAGTGTGTCATTAAACCGTTCTTCACAAAACCTAACTTGGTCATTATCATGGAAGATAAAATATTCAAACAAATTTTTTGAGCTGTAGCTGCTTTTAATCGAGTAGATCCTGCTATTATTTCATAACCTGTATCTAAAACAATACAATGATTTGCTTCTTTTAATATTAAGCCTTCTTTGTTATTTGAAATTGCTATTGATAGTGAGTTTTTTAAATTTGACTGTATTAAACACTCTCTTGTAAAAGGTGTGTTACCACTAGCTGCAAGAGCTATTAAAATGTCATTTGATGATAAATTAATTTCATCAGCAATGTCATGTGGATCAAATATATTATCTTCAGCTCCCTCAACAGAGGTTGTTATAGCCTCTTTACCACCCGCAATCATAAAACCTACTCTATTTTTGGGCCATCCAAAGGTTGGATATAATTCAACAGCATCTTGCACCCCAATTCTTGCAGATGAACCAGCTCCAGCAAATATTAGTCTACTTTTAGAATTATTTTTTAATTTTTCATATATTTTGGAGATAACAATATTTATTTGAGGTAAAGCTTTTTGAATAGCCCAAATTGATTTTTCTTGATTATCCAACATTACCTGTGTTGCTTTATCGATAGACATTTTGTCTACCCACAAATTTTCTGGTGGTCTGTTTTCTGTACTCATTATTTTTTCTATGAAATTAAATAATATATAAATAATTTTACATCAACTATTTAATTTTGAATAGATAATTTTTTTCAAATAAAAATTAAATAACAAACAAAATAATTATTCATTATATAAGAAGTAATACGTTGACTATGTTTAAGAAAGAAAAGATTGTTAATCGTGTTTTTTTTGATGTAAATTACTATCCATATTTAATAAACATATTTCTCTTAGAAATCACATAAGTGAGATTTAATGATAAAAGAAAATTTGAAATCAATTCTCCTTAATGAGAACAAATTGATTATAGACGCTATTAATTCACTTTCAAGAACAGGATTGTTGATAGTAATAGTTGTAGATAAATCCAATAAACTATTGGCTACTATTACTGATGGAGATATTAGAAAAGGTTTAGCAAACGGCCTATCATTAAAAGATGATATCAGTTTAATTATGAACAAAAAACCAAAATATGTGCTTGCAAACACGACAAAAACTGATGTTTATAATTTATTTGTCAAAGAAAAATACAAATCATTACCAGTTGTAGATGAAAACCAAAAAATAATTAATTGTTATTTCCCAGACACATTTTTAAGTATTAAAGAAAATCCCCCTTTATTAATAATGGCAGGTGGCTTCGGAACAAGATTAGGTAAATTAACTAAGAATTGTCCTAAACCTATGTTAAAAATAGGTGGTAGACCAGTTTTAGAACATATTATAAAAAAAGCGAGAGATGAAAAATTCATAAATATTTTTATAGCGACACATTATAAATCTGAAGTTATTGAGAACTATTTTGGAAATGGTGAAAATTTTGATGTTAAAATAACTTATATTAAGGAAAAAAAACCTCTAGGTACTGGAGGAAGCTTGAAGCTTATGAGTAAATTTAATGGACCAATAGTAATAACTAACGGAGACATCATCTCTAAAATTGGTTATAAAAAATTATTGGATTTTCATATTCTAAATGATGGCATTGCCACAATGGCAGTTCTAAAAAATGAGATTAAAAATCCATATGGGGTAATTAGATATAGTGGAATTGAACTATTAGATTTTGATGAAAAACCATCATGGATAACTTACATAAATGCCGGTATTTATGTTGTTGAAAGCAAAGTGACAAAGTTTATAAAAGAAAATCAAAAAATTTCTATGCCTCATATTTTAAAAAAATTAAAAGATAAAAATAAACGCGTATATATATTTCATATGCATGAGGAATGGATTGATATTGGTACACCAGAAGAATTAAAAAAAATCAAACGATCATTTAAATAATTCAACATAGTCAGGACATTATGATTTTATGCTTGATATGTGCAAGGGGAGGCTCTAAAGGACTTCCTGGAAAAAATTTGTTAAAAATAAATAATAAATCATTACTTGCTCATAGCATTTCTCATGCACAGAGTTGCAAAAATATTAATGAATTAATACTTTCTACAGACTGCATTAATATTGCCAATAAAGGAAAAAAATATGGTGCAAAAATTCCTTTTTTAAGACCTGAATGGGAGGTATGGCAACATGCAATTACAAACTTTAAATTAGAAAAAATTAAAATGATTGTAATTCTTCCAACGACAGCTCCTTTAAGAAATAAAATTGATATAGAAAAAGCAATTGATATTTATAATTCAAACGACTGTGATGGTGTAATATCTTTTACAGATAGTTATAGAAACCCGTCATTCAATATTATCAGAGAGAATAACGAAAAGTATGCAGAAAAGTATTTCGATATGACAACAGCATGTTATGTTATAAATCATAACTTTGTATTAAAAAATAATAATATGTTTGAAGGTAAATTAAAATTAAATTGCGTCCCAAAAGAGATCAGTAGATATAGACACTGAGTTAGAGCTATTGTGGGCAAATTTTTTATTCAATCACAATAGCAAACAATGGAAAAAATAAATTTAAAAAAAATATATTTTAGAGAAAACACCTAGACATATTTTTCATTTTGATTATGCAAGTAACATATTTCCAAATCCTTTTATATGACGTCAATAGACTTAAAATTGTTATTTATTAAAAATGATTAATTAATTTGAATTTTATTTGCATACTTAAACATTATTCACATCATTAGTAAAATTCTATATACTATAATTCAATATTTTTTTTTCAATTTATTTATGTTAATAAAATACCATGTATATAAAAAGATATTTTGACATTATATTATCAATATTGTGTATCATAATTTTGTTTTTCCCATTTTTATGTATTTTTATTATTATTAAATTAGATACACCTGGACCTGCCATATTTTATAGTAAAAGATTTGGTAAAAATAAAAATTTTTTTTTAATGCCCAAATTTAGAAGCATGAAAACAAACACCCCGCAGTTAGCAACAAATTTGTTAAATGAAAGCGAAAAATATGTAACAAAGATTGGTAGTTTTTTAAGAAAAACAAGCTTAGATGAAATACCACAATTATGGAGTATCTTAATAGGAGACATGTCATTTGTTGGACCTAGACCGGCTTTATTTAATCAATTTGATTTAATGACATTAAGAGAAAAATTTGATATTCATTTATCGACACCTGGTTTAACTGGCTGGGCTCAAGTTAACGGTAGAGATGAGGTCTCCATACATGAAAAAGTTTCAATAGAACGATTTTATGAAGACAACAAGTCTTTTATTTTAGATCTAAAAATTTTATATCTAACCTTTTTAAAAGTTATCAAAATGAAAGATATAAAGCATTAATACCTACTAAATTGCATTGTTAGAGTGAAATAAAATGTTGAGACGAATAATTTTTGCACTTATTAATTATATTTATAACAACCTAGGTCCAAACAGATATATCTTTATTATATTTGATATTTGTATTTGCTATTTTACTTTATGGTTAGCATTTTCTTTAAGAATGGATAAATTTTATTCTATTTATGAAATTCCTTTATACCCTTCATTTATATCTTTAATACTTTTGATAGGTTTAATATTTTTTTTTCAAATTCACAAATCAATTAATCGCTACTCTGGTCTAGAGACATTTATACAATTAACTAAGGTATTACTTTTATATAGCTTAGTTTTTTGTTTCATATTTACTTTAAATAGTTTTGAAAACACACCTAGAACAATTGGAATTATTCAGCCAATTTTATTATCATTTAGTATTTTATCCTCCCGGGCTTTAATAAAGTATATATTCTTAAAATTTTTAAATAACACAACAAAAAAGATAAAGACTAAAAATTGTTTCATATATGGTGCAGGTGATTCAGGTAGACAGTTAGCTACGATCATTGATGGTAACATTGAAATCAATTGTGTTGGTTTTATAGATGACAACGTCTCTTTACAAGGTACTAAAATAAACAATAGAACTATTTACAATCCTAAACAGCTTAATAAACTAAAAGAGAAATTTAATATTGAGTTGGTTTTCTTAGCAATTTCTTCTTTGACAATTCATAATAAAATTAAAATATTATCTAGTATTCAAATTTTAGACATACCCATTCGTTCTATACCGAATTTAAATGAATTAACTTCTGGTAATATTTACAGCTCTAATATTAATAGTTTAAACATTGATGAATTACTTGGAAGATCTTCAATTAACTTAAAATCATTATCCTCTAATTCTAATGTCAAAAATAAAAATATTATTATTACTGGAGGAGGCGGTTCTATAGGGAGTGAACTATGTCGCCAAATTTCTCAATTGTCACCTAAAACAATAATTATTATAGAATTAAACGAGTTTTCCTTATATTCTATACAACAAGAAATTGAATCATCAAATCTTTCTAAACAAGTAAAAATAATTCCATGTTTGGTTTCAATACTTGACAAACCAAACATAGAAAAAATATTTCAAAAATACAAACCTGATACTATTTTCCATGCTGCAGCATACAAACATGTCAAATTGGTTGAAGAAAACCCTATTACTGGCATAAATAATAATGTTTTTGGAACTTTAAATTTAGCTGAACTTTCCTTAAAGTACAAATTATCAAATTTTGTTCTTATAAGTACTGATAAAGCTGTTAGACCAAGCAACATAATGGGGGCATCAAAAAGATTATCTGAGCTTATTATACAAGCATTTCAAAAAAAATCAAAAAATACAAAGTATTCTATGGTGAGATTTGGAAATGTATTAGGATCATCTGGCTCGGTTGTTCCTAAGTTTCTGAATCAAATTAAAAAAGGTGGGCCAATTACTCTAACTGATCCTAAAGTGACAAGATTTTTTATGACAATTAATGAAGCTGTTAGTTTAGTAATTAAATCGTCTATAATAACTAAAGGAGGAGAAGTTTTTGTCTTAAACATGGGAGATCCTATTAGGATAATTGATTTAGCAAAAAAAATGATAGAATTATCTGGAAAAACAATTAAAGATCAAAATAATTCAAATGGAGATATTGAGATAAAAGTTATTGGTTTAAGTGAAGGTGAAAAATTATACGAAGAGCTTTTAATAGGAAACAGTCCAATAAAAACAAAGCAAGATAAAATTTTCATAGCTCAGGAAAAATTTATTGAATGGAAACATTTAAAAATACATTTGGAAACCTTAAAAAAAGCCTTATGTGATGGAAATATAAAACTAGTTAAAAATTTATTTATTAATATTGGTACGTTTTATAAAAGTAATTAATTAAATTATATTTTTTATCTATTGTAAGGATCTGAGACCCTTATTATATCGTCTTCTCCAAAATATGAACCATATTGCACCTCAATAATAATTAATAAATCTTTACCATTATTTGTTAATGAATGTTTTACTTGAGTTGGAATAATTACTGACTCACCCACATGATACGTTTTTCTAATACCGTTTAAAATTACTTCAGCCTTACCCGAAACAATGGTCCAATGTTCGGATCTTTTGAAATGATATTGGTATGACAATGATTTTGAGGGGTCTACAATAATTTTTTTAACCTTACATTCGTCAGAGTCCAATAACACTTCAAATTTACCCCATGGTCTGTACTCAAAGTTATATTGATCAGCTATTTTTTTATTATCTTTTTGTAATTTTTTAACTACTTCTTTAACCTTTTCCGCTTCACCCTTTTTAAAAATTAAAGTGGCGTCCATTTCATCTACAATTGTTAAGTCTTGAAGTCCAATTCCAACTATCAATCTTTCTGAAGATTGTATATCAGTATTCTTACTATCAATGAGAATAGCATTAGCATCATCACTATTTTTATGATTGACTAAAAGTCTGTTCATAGAATCCCAATTTCCAATATCACTCCATTTACCATCATACGATACTAATTTAATAAAGTGCTCATATTCCATTATTGCTTTATCGATTGAAATGTTAGGTATGTCTTCCATAAATGATTTCTTAATGATACTTCTATTATGGAAATTTTCTCTATTTGACCATACCTTTTCTAGAATACTTCTAATTTCTGGATTATGATCGTCAAAGCTTTTTAAAACTTTTTTAGCTGAAACTAAAAATATTCCAGAGTTCCAATAATAACTTTTTGATTGTAAAAGTTCTTTTGCCATCTCAAAATCTGGTTTTTCAATAAAATGCTCAACGTCTTTAATGTTTTCAAGATAAGTATCACTAACTTTGATATATCCAAAACCTGTTGAAGGCTCTGAAGGCTTAATGCCGTAAGTAATCCAATATTGTTGTTCTGCATATTTAATACTGTCTTTAATTACACTTTTAAATTCTTTAAAATCAGGAATCCAGTGATCTGAAGGCATAATACACAAAAGAGCGTTGGCTGATTTTTCTAATGCCAACTTAGCTGCAAAAAAAATGGCTGCGGATGTATTTTTGGATATTTCTTCAAGAATTAATAAACTTTCTTTGTTGTATTTCTCAATTTCTTTTTTTAATAAAAACTCGTAATCCCTAGAAGAAACTATTATTAAATTGTTACAATTGTTTAATTCTTTTACCCTATTTAGGGTATGGGAAAAAAGAGTGCCAATGTTATTAAAGTTTTTAAATTGTTTTGGTAACGACTTTCTACTAGCAGGCCATAATCTTGTCCCTGAGCCGCCACTTAAGATAACTGGAAATAAGTTGTACAAAAAAACTTCCCTTATTTAACAAAGATAATCTTATTTAAAATTGCGGAACCGATCATACCATTATGACCTACAACAAAAATAAATCTATCTATTAAATTAAATTTTTTATATTATTCATTTTTAATTTTACTTAAATCATTTTCAACCATTTCAGAGACTAAGTCATCAAAAGAGATTTTTGTCTCCCAACCTAGAATATTTTTTGCTTTTGTAGAATCTCCTAGAAGTTGATCTACCTCCGCAGGTCTAAAATAACGAGGATCAACTTTTACTAAACATTTACCAGTTTGCTTGTCAAAGCCTTTTTCTTTGATACCAGATCCATTCCAAACTATATCTATATTTACTTTGTTAAACGCTAAGTTTACAAAATGTCTTACAGAATACATTTTGCCACTAGATAAAACAAAATCATCTGCTATGTCGTGCTGAAGTATTTGCCACATTCCCTTTACATAATCCTTTGCATGTCCCCAGTCCCTTTTTGAGCTTAAATTTCCTAAATATAATTTATCTTGTAAACCATAATAAATTTTAGCTACAGCCATTGTTATTTTACGTGAAACAAAAGTTTCACCGCGTGTTGGACCTTCATGATTAAATAATATACCGTTGGATGCGTGTATATTGTATGCCTCTCTATAGTTTATAACCATCCAATATGCATATAATTTTGCTATAGCATATGGGCTTCGTGGGTAAAAAGGTGTTTTCTCATTTTGAGGCACTTCCATAACTTTGCCATAAAGTTCAGATGTAGATGCCTGATAAAATCTAACCTTCTTTTCTAAACCTAACAGCCTAATTGCTTCAAGGCATCTTAAAACGCCTATTCCATCTGAATTTGCAGTATACTCAGGTGATTCAAAACTAACCTTTACATGACTTTGTGCAGCTAAGTTATAGATTTCATCTGGCTTAGTTTCTTTGATTAGTTTAAAAATGTTCATAGAATCTGTCATATCACCATAATGTAGATAAAATTTTTTATCTTCAATCTGAGGATCTACATAAAAATGATCAATTCTAGCTGTATTAATTAACGAAGATCTTCTTTTTATGCCATGGACTATATAATTTTTTTTCAATAAAAACTCTGCTAGATAGGCGCCATCTTGACCATTAACTCCAGTAATTAATGCTATTTTCTGTTTGTCTTTCATATGTAAGATCTTTATAACTCTATTAATTAATAAACTCTTATAGTAGATATTATAAAAATTTATATTTTAATTATAGGTTAATGTAAATGAAAGTTTTTATTACAGGTGGTGCAGGTTATATTGGCAGTCATATGGCTTTATCTCTTTTAGACCAAGGTCATGATGTCGTTATATTAGACGATCTATCTACTGGTTCTAAAAATCTCATCCCCTCAAAAGCTATTTTTATCGAAGGCAATATCAGCAATTTAGATCTAGTTAATAAAATTTTAACTGAACATAAATTTGACGCTGTAGCACATTTTGCAGGAAGCATTCAGGTTGAAGAAAGTATTTATGATCCTGTAAAATATTATCAAAATAATACCGTAAATACTTTAAGATTTGTTAACCTTTTATCAAAATCCAAGACGAAAAAATTAGTTTTCTCCTCTACAGCAGCAGTTTATGACATATCCAAAAATATTATAATAAAAGAAAATAACAGATTAAACCCACTTAACCCATACGGGTCCTCTAAACAAATGTGTGAAAAAATTATTCAAGATATATCAAAGTCCTCCGAATTAAAGTTTTTTATTTTAAGATATTTTAATGTTGCTGGAGCAGACTTGAAAATGAGATCTGGGCAAATAAGTGAAAACTCTACGCACCTAATAAAAGTTTGTGTTGAATGTGCTCTACAAAAGAGAAAATTAGTAGAAGTTTATGGGAATGATTATGATACACAAGATGGAACTTGTGTTAGAGATTTCATTCATATTTCTGATTTAATTTCTGGACATATTTTGGCACTCCAGCATCTTATTGATGGAGGAAACTCTGATATATGCAATCTTGGTTACGGCATAGGATTAAGTGTTTCAGAAGTAATACAAAAGGTGAAAGATGTTTCTGGAAATAATTTTTTGGTAAAAATTGGTAATAAAAGAGAAGGAGACAACCCTTATGTTGTTGCAGATTGCAATAAAATAAAATCTAAATATAAATGGCAACCTTTACACAATGATATTGAAACAATTATAAAAACTTCCTTAAATTGGGAAAAAAGTTTGTTAGTCTAAATGAAAAAAAACTACGTAATTGGATTAATGTCAGGTACTAGCATGGACGGCATTAATGCGTCATTAGTATATACAGATGGAAAAACCCTTGATCGAACTGGATATCAAATTATTTCAAATTATAGTAAAGAAACTATTACTATTTTAAAGAAATACGTTTTTAATTATAATATATTAAAAAAAGACATAGATTTTTATAAAAAATTGTCAAAGAATATTTCCCACGACAATAACCTTGCAATAAAAAAAATTATTAACTTATCAGGTATTAATCCAGATTTAGTAGGCTTTCATGGTCAAACTGTTTTTCATAACCCTTCAAAAAAATTAACTGTCCAAATAGGTGATGGAGAATTATTAGCTAAATTATGCAGTACAAATGTTGTTTCGCAATTTAGACAAAATGATATTAAACATGGTGGTGAAGGTGCGCCTATATCTCCTATCTATCACAAATTACTAATGAAAAAACTTAACCTCATTCTACCATGTTGTTTTTTAAATATTGGAGGAATTTCAAATATTAGTTATTGGGATGGATACCAACTATTAGGTTTTGATGTTGGTCCTGGTAATGGAATAATGGATATTTATTGCCAAGAAAACTTAGGTGTTAATTTTGATAGAGATGGTATAATTGCCTCAAAAGGTAAGCCTGACTTAGAAAAAATACAAGAATTTTTGAAATTACCATATTTTAAAAAAACATACCCTAAATCTTTGGATCGTCTAGATTTCACCTTTTTTGTTAATAAATTAAAGTTCAATAACAATCCTTCTGATATCTTAGCTACATTTTTAGAGTTCACAATTCATTCTATTTTAAAGGGTATTAGCTTTTTACCTTCTCAGCCCAAAATGATTGTTGTAATGGGAGGTGGACAACACAATAAATATTTATTGAAACGAATAACAGATAGTTTTTCTTTTGACATAATTAAGGCTGACGAAATTGGTATCCCAGGAGATTTTATAGAAGCTGAAATGATTGCCTATCTTGCTGCTCGTAAAGTTAACAACTTACCAATAACTTTTCCTAAGACAACTGGAGTTCTTCTGCCGTGTGTTGGTGGGAAAATTAATTTAGCTTAAATCAAAGAATCAGGTAAATTTTTATAATACGGTCTTATTGATAGTCTTTCAGGCAATAGTGATGATATATCGACGAAAGGAAAAGACGAATCAAATCTAAATACTTCAGCATAACTATTATTGCCTGCATTACATTGAGCGGCTCTAAATATGTTGTTAATCTCGATTGCCTTTAAAAATTTTTCTGGAGACTGACTTTTATGTTTTAAAATTGCTTTTTTCTTGGCTTCAAAATATTCACTTATATTTATATAGTATTGAGGGTTAAAGTTTATACCTAATAGTGTCTCACAATAAATAACAGGAAATTTAAAGCCCGCACTATTTTTAACAAATTCTGATAACGCTCTGTGATCGGGGTGATAATCTTCTGGTGCATGAGTTATAATTAAATCTGGATTTAATTTATTTATTTGTCTTTTTAAAATATTAATTGCTTCAATTTGAATTGATAGTTCTCCATCAGAAAACTCTAAAAAAGTAGGTTTCCCAATATATTTTAATGCATTAATAGTTTCTTTTTTTCTTATTTCAGCTAAATTGTCTTTGGATAAAACATTGCCTGCACTCCCATCAGTAACAACAATCATGGCTATTTCATCACCCCTATTTAAACAAGCAGAGAGTGTTCCATACATAAAAATTTCTATATCGTCTGGGTGTGCACCAATTGCTAAAATTTTCATTTTATTTTCTCCTAATTTGTTTAATATAAGCTCTGTAATTAAAGTAAGTTAAATTAATGAAAAGTAATTATAAATCATTAAATGGTTATATCGAAGGTTATTATGGCCGACTATTAACGTGGGGTGAAAGATATAGAATCATATCAAGATTAAAAAAAAATAAAATGAATTTTTATTTTTATGCTCCTAAAGAAGATGAAAAACATAGAGTCCATTGGAAGTTAAAGTATAATTATGAATGGAGCCAAAATTTTAATAAATTTTGTCAAAAAGCTAAACAAAACAACATTAAGGTGATAATAGGAATATCTCCAGGATTTACTTTTAATTTCATAGAATTAGAAGAAAAGATTGACCAAAATAAAAAAAGTAATGATCTAACTACACTTTTAAAAAAAGCACGTTTTTTTTTAAATAAAGGTGCTGACGATATTGCATTATTATTTGACGACTTGCCTAATAATTTTCAAAAAATTTATGGCCCTTTTTCTTCTGAAGGTTTTTTTCATGCCTTATTAGCTAATAAATTATCAGTTCTTCTGAATAAACCTGTTTATGTTGTCCCAAGGATTTACTCTGATCAACTAGTTTATGAGGATAAAAATTACTTACTTGATTATGGAAAGTACATTAATAAAAATAATGTTACATTTTATTCAGGTAAAAATATTGTTGCTAAAAACGTCAATAAATCAACAATCAATAACATATCTAAAATTGTTTCTACAAAAGTAGTAATTTGGGATAACTTTTATTCCAACGATTACTGCCCTAGGAGAATATTTTTAGGACCTTACGTCGGTCGTTCAGAAATAAATGATATTATGATAAATCCAACAGGATTAATTGAAACAGATTTACTTATTTTGGATATTATAAAAGCTACTAGAAATAATTTACACCCAAAATCAATTTGGAAAAAAACACTTAACAGACATAATGTCCCTTCCCAATTTTTTGATATAAGCGACTATTTTATGAAACCTAACTTTGGACAACGTCCTGTTATCAACAAAGCGAATATATCAACAAAAGCTATTGAAAGTTTGGATTTTCTGCTTTGGAAATGGAAAAGTCCACTATCTAGAGAGTGGTACCCTTTTTTGTTAGGCTTAAAACAAGACCTTCAGATGATGACAAACGATTTTACCTCTGAAAGAATAATAAAAACACAAACAAAAGCATTAGCAAGTTATTTAATAAAACGTTAATATTTTAAGAAATTATATGGAGAGAAAGATGAAAAAAATTGGATTTATTGGACTAGGTAATATGGGCTCTAAAATGTGCATTCACTTGATTAAAGCAGGTCATGATGTTTCAGGCTATGACATTGATGAAAAACTAACTGATAGACTTTTAGAGCATGGTATAAAAAAAGAAACTTCTGTATCTAGCATTGCAAAAAATAAGGATATAATTATTACAATGTTACCAAATGGAAGTATTGTAGATGAAGTATTAAAAAATGTTATAAGTAATACAATAAATAAACCTATTATTATTGACTGTTCTACGATTGAGGTTGATACGTCAAAAAAGTTATATAAATTAGCGTTGTCCAAAAAAATATCTTTGTTAGATGCGCCAGTGTCAGGTGGAACTATAGGAGCTAAAAATGGAACTCTAACTTTTATGGTTGGAGGTAACCAAAGTATTTTTAATGAAATGTCTCCTATATTGAATATAATGGGGTCTAAATCAGTTTATTGTGGTGAAACAGGTTCTGGTCAAGCTACTAAATTATGTAACAATATGTTGTTGGCTATCACTATGATTGGTGTAGCTGAATCTTTTAACATGGCTAAAAAATTAAAATTAGACCTCAATATTTTGTTTGACGTAGTTAGTACGGCTACAGGATCTTGTTGGGCAGTAAACAATTATTGTCCAATTCCAAATGTAGGTCCTCATAGCCCTGCAGATAATAATTTTTTACCAGGCTTTTCAGCTAAATTAATGGCCAAAGATTTAAATTTAGCTGTTGATGCAGCAAAAACTTCAAATTCAACAATAAACTTTGGAAAAAAAGCTAAGGAACTATTTACTAAAATGGCGGAAGGCAATAACGGTGATAAAGATTTTTCTGCTATTATAGAGGAAATTTATAATAATTAGACGATTTTATAAAATGATTTGTACCATTTAATAAATTCTAATAATCCTTTATTTATTGAAGTTAAAGGAGCAAAATCTAAACTATTTTTAATTTTATCAATATTAGCAAATGTTAACCTCATGTCCCCAGGTTGCATATCTAAATATTTTTTTGTAGCTTTTTTACCGATACAATTCTCTATAATCGTAATAAATTCTTCTAGTGAGACAACTTTATTATTACCTATATTAAAAATTTCCCATGGCACATCATTTTCATAATTATCTATATTGATTTTTGTTGGACCTCTATCTAGAACCTCTAAAATGCCGTTTACCACGTCATCAATATAAGTAAAGTCTCTATACATTTCACCATTTCCATAAATTTCAATGGGTTTACCTTCAAATATATTTTTCACAAATTTGAAATAAGCCATATCTGGACGCCCCCATGGACCATAAACTGTAAAAAATCTTAAACCAGTAGTAGGTATTTTAAATAAGTTAGAATAAGAATAAGACATTAATTCATTACTTTTTTTGGAAGCAGCATATAAGTTTTGTGGTGTATCTGTTTTTTGACTTTCTTGAAATGGAGTTAAAAAATTACCTCCGTAAACAGATGATGAAGATGCATAAATTAAATGTTTAAGCTCAGTTTTACGAGCTCCTTCTAAGATATTAAAAAAACCATTAATATTACTATTTATATAAGCTTGAGGGTTTTCTATTGAATACCTTACTCCAGCTTGAGCAGCTAAATGAATAATGATATCAAAATTATTTTTTAATAAAAAGTTATCTAGTAGATTTTTATTTGATATATCAATTTTTTTAAAAATAAGTCCTATTTCAAGAAGTTTTGAAAGTCTTGCTTGCTTTAAATCTTCGTCATAATAATTATTTAAATCATCCAGACCTACAATAGTTTGATTAGCAAGAATTAGTTTTCTAGCTAAATGAAAGCCAATGAAACCTGCAACACCTGTAACCAATATTTTCATAATATAGTATTATTCCATCTAAACAATTATAATCTAAATGTGAATGTGAATGTTAGTTAATTAGTAATGGCGCGATCACTAAGCTAACAATTGCCATAACATTTATCAAAATATTCATAGATGGACCAGAAGTATCCTTTAAAGGATCACCAACCGTATCACCAACAACTGCCGCCTTATGAACATCCGAGCCTTTACCTCCAAAATTACCTTTTTCTACAAATTTCTTAGCATTATCCCAAGCGCCACCAGCGTTAGACATCATTAATGCCATCATAACACAACATATAAGTGCTCCGCCAAGCATTCCACCAAGAGCTTTGGGTCCTAATAAAAATCCAATTATAACTGGGGACAAAACAGCGAGCGAGCCAGGAGCAATCATCTTCCGTAATGCAGCTCTAGTTGCTATATCTACACATCTTGCTGTATCAGGTTTAGCCTTACCTTCTAATAAGCCAGGTATTTCTTTAAACTGTCTTCTAACTTCTTTAATCATGTCAAAAGCAGCATCACCTACAGCCGTCATAGTCATTGAACTTACTAAGAATGGAAAAATACCTCCTAAAAACATGCCACACAAAACCAATGGGTCATTTATAGCTAGAATAAAAGAGCCGTCTTTCAAAGAAATTTTTTCTATATATGCACTTATCAATGCTAGAGCTGCTAGTGCAGCTGCGCTTATAGCAAAACCTTTACCAATGGCAGCTGTAGTATTTCCAACTTCATCAAGTGAGTCTGTTATTTCTCTTGTTTCTTTTCCCATTTCAGCCATTTCAGCAATGCCACCAGCATTGTCAGCAACAGGACCATATGCATCTATTGCCATGGTAATACCAACAGTACTTAACATTCCAATAGCTGCAATTCCAACTCCATATAGCCCAGCATAGACATTAGAAATAAATATAATTACTACTATAGTTAAAACTGGAATAGCAACGGATTGCATTCCAACAGCAAGTCCGGATATCATTACTGTAGCTGGTCCAGTTTCTCCATCTTTAGCTATTTTTCTTACTGGGCTTCCACCAGTATAGTATTCAGTTACCAATCCAACAATAATTCCACCAACTGATCCAGTTAAAACAGCAACCCAAACACCTGAGGAAACATTCATAAAATCAATTAAAAAATAAGATGTGATAACAAATATAACAGCAGATCCAATTGTGCCAAATCTAAGGGCTGTTTCAGCACTTTTCGAAGAAAATATCTTAACCGTTAATATTCCTAATAAAGAACATATTAAACCTAAAGATGCTAAAGCTAAAGGCATAAATTGTAACATGAATTGGTTGCCACCAAGACTTGAAACCGTAGCACTAGTCATGGACGCAGCCAAAGCTATACAAGCAATCATAGAACCACAATATGACTCAAATATATCTGATCCCATACCTGCTACATCACCAACATTATCCCCAACGTTATCAGCAATAACAGCTGGGTTTCGCGGATCATCTTCAGGAATACCTGCCTCAACTTTACCAACTAAATCTGCTCCAACATCTGCACTCTTTGTAAAAATACCACCACCAACTCTAGAAAATAAGGCTACAGATGAAGCTCCCATTGCAAAACCTTCTATTGCATGAATAGTTTCTATATCTCCAGCAAAATAGTAAAATAAAATTCCTACTCCTACTAATCCCATTGCTGCAACAGTCAAGCCCATAACGGAACCGCCAAAAAATGCAACATTAAGTGCCTCAGCTGCACCTTTTTCTTTAGCCGCCACTGCTGTTCTAACGTTAGCTTTAGTTGCCGCATACATACCTATAAAGCCTGCAATGCCTGAGCATAGTGCCCCTAATAAAAATGAAGCAGCAGTTTGCCATCCTAAAGAAAAATAAAGAGCTAAAATACAAATTAAACAAAAAACAGCTAATCTTTTATATTCTGCAGACATGAAGACCATAGCACCAAGGTGTATTTCGTCTCCAATCTCTTTAACACGGCCTCCACCTTCAGGAGAAGACTTGACTTTCAAATACACTACATAAGCCGATAATAAGCCAAGAAGGCCAAGAGAAACTGATATTAGAGAATATGGCATTAACAACCTCACTTATTGAAAAAACTAACTTTTAATTCTATTAATTGAATCTGTAAAGTTTTATATTACTATATATATTAATTTTTAATTTCAATACATGCATTATATTTAAGATTTTTAATTAAATTAATTAAATCTCTTTTTTTTAAAGCAATGCAACCGGCTGTTGGCCTAATATCTTCAAAACTACAATGTATAAATATTGCGCTTCCTTTATTCTTAATAGTAGGTTTAGTGTTGTGAGAAATCTCAATGATTATATCGTAAGCATTATCTTCTCGCCATAATCTTTCATAATTAATTTTCAGCGATGGAAAATTATTAATGTTTATATGTTTGTTGTAATGTAGACTTCCAATATCACAGCACCATCCACAGTGTTTTGTAATTCGATTGATTTTTAAAACATTTTTTTTCTTAAATTTTGGCCTTAAAGCCCTGTCAGGTCTATAATATAATGATTCTAAATACCATTTCCCAATTGGTGATGTTTTATCACCTTCTACTTTTTTTGCTGCGTTTTTAAGGCCTCCTTCACCTATTTGACATCGAAAAGCTTTATTACCAACTTTTAGGAAATAATTTTTATTTAGATTTATAACTAACCAATTTTGATGCATATATAATTATAGTTAATTTAATCAAACAAAAAACATATATTTTTTTGAAAAGTAAGAGTAATATTATAAATAACTTTTTTGAATTGTTTTTATTATGATAGAAAAAAAACAAAACTGGGTTCAATCAGTTTTAGTTTATAAAGATATAAGAATGTTAAGGATATTACTTCTTGGTGCCATAAGTGGTTTTCCATGGGTCCTGATTGCCAGTAGTTTAAGCCTTTGGCTAAAAGAAGAAGGATTGAGTAGATCGACTATTGGTTGGGCAGGCTTAATTTTTGGTGTCTACGCATTTAATTATTTATGGGCTCCTATAATAGATAGAATCCAAATACCTCTATTAACAAAAAAACTAGGCCACAGAAGAGCATGGATAGTTTTAATGCAAGTTGTAATTTTACTAAGTTTGATAGTTTGGAGTTTTATAAATCCAACTCAAAATTTAGCTTTATTAATTTCTGTTGGATTGATTATTGCTATAGCTTCGGCGACACAAGACATAACTGTTGATGCTTTAAGAATTGAACAAATCAATGAAAATGAAGGGAAAGCTATGGCAGCAGGTGCTGCTATGGCGGTGGTTGGTTGGTGGACTGGTTATAAATTAGGAGGTGTTGTTGCTTTATTTACTGCAGAATATTTTGAAAATATTGGTATTACTGATTACTGGCAAACAACTTTCTTAGTTTTAGGGGCAATAATAATTTTAATGAATATTGGTTTGATGTTTGTTGATGAGCCAATTGAAACTAATAGACAAGCAAAACAAAAAGAAACTGATGAAATCATTGCAAGAAAAATTGGATCTAGAAACTTTATAACTAAATTCTTTGTATATATTACAGGAACTATAGGTGGGCCTGTAATTAGCTTCTTTAAAAAAAATGGATTTGCTATAGCTGCAGGAATATTAGGTTTTGTTTTCTTATTTAAAGTTGGGGAAGCATTTCTTGGTCGTATGTCTATTGTTTTTTATAAAGAAATTGGATTTTCTAAAGGGGAGATTGCCCTTTACTCAAAAGGAATTGGTTGGATTACAACTGTTGTTTTCACATTATTAGGCGGTTTAATGGCAATGAGGGTAGGAACAATAAAAACAATGTTCTTTGCTGGAGGATTGATGGCTCTAACAAACCTTCTATTTGCAGTTTTAGCTTGGACAGACAAATCTGAATTATTATTTGCAATTGCTGTTATTGCTGATGACATTACAGCAGCATTTGCAACAGTAGCATTTGTTGCATTTATTTCATTATTGGTTGATAGGACTTATACTGCTACTCAGTATGCTTTACTTGCGTCTATTGGAACTGCTGGCAGAACAACTCTTGCTTCATCTTCAGGAGCTCTAGTAGATTGGCTAAATGGAGATTGGGGAACTTTTTTTATTTTAACCACAATAATGGTAATTCCTTCTTTAATTTGTTTGTGGTTTATAAGAAATAAAATGAAAATTGGTACAAAATAATTACTATTCAACATATCACTTTATGAATATATAAAAGCAGTCTTCAGTTAAATCTACAATTAGCTCATAAATTATTCTCTTCCAAAGTCTTGTTTTGCATATCATAATATTAATAGTTGTGTTTAAAAATAAATTATTTATGAATAAACAAACTTGTTAATAACGAAGGTTATAACCAATGATATTAAAGTATTTATCTGTTCCTGAACTTAATTTTTCTGAAAGCTGGAAAATTGGATGGGAAAAAATTAATCATTTAAGTAAAATCGATAGATATATGACTTTGTTTTGGTTTTTGGGACCATTTATTTACTTAATAGAAAGAGATCCAGCTGATTTATGGCTAACTTCAATTTGTCTAATTTTTTTAACCAGATGTATTAAAAGAAAA
The DNA here is from genome assembly GCA_028382005.1 of Pseudomonadota bacterium. Lineage (GTDB taxonomy): Bacteria > Pseudomonadota > Alphaproteobacteria > Puniceispirillales > Marisalimonadaceae > Marisalimonas. The sequence goes on along the minus strand of JAOESH010000002.1, from coordinate 107,011 downwards.
GATTGGAGCTGGGCATCTCAAATTTGGTTTAAAAGCGCTTTAGCTTTATGGGTATTTGGTTTGTTTTCGGCAATTACCGGTCCTGATCCTCTTTTTTCATTTGAACAAGGTTTTGTCTGGATACGTTTCCCACTTTATGCGGCGGCTGCCCAAGTATGGATTGCAAAAGACAGAGATATTAGAATTATCATGTTATTATCTATGTTACTTGGGATGATTATCATGTCTGGAATTTTAACAGCTGAAGCTATCATTGAGCCAAAAACTAGATTAACTTGGCCATATGGTGACGCAATTCCTGGTAGTTATGTTGCTAGAGTTTCGTTGCCTTTGTTATGTGTTTTAATGGCTGTTGCAGTTAGTAGACAAAATAGAGTTGCTTTTTTTTCAGGTTGTATAGGTTTATTTTCAATAATAGTATCTCTTTTAACAGGAGAAAGAATTAATTTTCTTATGAGAGCGTGTGGAGGAACGCTAGCAGCTCTTTTATGGAAACCTAAATTTAGATTATTTTTTTTATTAGTATTATTTGAAATCCTAGCAGTATTAACTTTAGTTTTTATTAGACCAGACTTATCACATCGTTTTATTAAAAGTTTTGTTAATGCTGTCCCAATTTTAAATACGTCAGAATCAAACAGTTATTGGGGTTCTTGGAGAGGTGGAATTCAACAAGGTTTATTAACTCCGGTCAAAGGTATTGGTCCTTCTGGTACTAGAAATACATGCAAAAACTTAGATTCTAGTTTGCCAAATTGGCTTCCAGGAAAAAATTACTGTGGAAACCATCCTCATAATTTTTATGTTCAGTTATTTGCTGAGACAGGAATTATTGGACTTATACTTGGACTGATAATGGTTTCTTCAATGATTTGGACGTGCTTTAAAGCTAGGAAAAAACACTTTGAATGCCCGATGGCTGCTACAGCTTTTGTAATTCCTCTAGGCCTGTTTTTTCCCATACAACAATTTGGTAGTTTCTATGGACAGTGGGGCAACCTTTTTCTTTGGTTTGCCATAGCCTTTGCACTTTCTCAAGTTCAAAGTTATAAAAAGGATTGTAACTAATAACTAATATTAATTTGGAAAGCTAAAACCTTTGAAATTTGATCAATATAAAAAAAAAACATACACTAGATACTGGAATAATTTTTCTGAACAACCTAAGAAGTTTATTAACACTTCATTATTTTTTAAAAAGTTAAAAAAAGTATTAAACAAGTTTTTAGGTTTCACAATAAGTGTACGAATTAAAAAAAACAAACCTCAAAAAGATGAAGCTTATATTTCTTACCCTGTTGAACAAAATATTAAAAAACATAGAAACACTTTGATAATTAAAGAAATTTGTTCTTTTTTAGAATTATCAAACCTAAAATATAACAGATCTAACATTGAAAAATACTTGGACGAATTTGATTATGTTTTTTCTCAAAGCCCTATTAAAGAGCATGAGAGTGGTTTTGGTTATAATGAAGCTGTATTTTTTTATACATTATTAAAAATAATTAACCCGGAAATAGTTATAGAGTCGGGAGTGATGAAAGGGTTTACGACATATTTAATTGATGCAGCAACTGATGATGATTGTAAAATATATAGTTATGATATTAATTTCGAAAATAATATGTTTAATTCAAAAAAAGCTACATATATAAATACTGATATTACTAATAAAATACCTCCAATCACAAATAAAAAAATAGTTGCTTTGTGGGATGATCATACTTCACAGATGGACAGACTTAAATTTTCTCAAAAACACAATATACAATACAACTTTTTTGATGATGATTTAAGTTTTCTTAACATCCACTCAGATGGATGGCCCCCAATACCAACAATATCAATGTTAAAAGATATTAAAAACATGAAACTCAGCTCTGAGACGCTAAGTTGGATATCAAGAAACAGAGAAGGAATAGTCTACCTTAAAGATTTAATTGAAATAGATTGTATTGATCAAATACATTTTCACAAAGTTTTTCCACAACTTTTTCCAATTACAGGTTATAGTAATCATAGTCAATGTTCTCTAGTCATCAACAAAATATTTAGATGAAATCATTTCTCTATAAAAATCTAGTTTTTCAGAACTTTTTTTTGCAGACAATTGAAAATTATCCCACGACATTCTTTGAAGATTTTTTCTTTTAGTATGGTCACTCATTAAGTCAGTAAGAGCATGTTCTATCTTTTGTTTATTAATATCCTGTATTAAAACACCATTAGCTTTTACTATTTCAGGTATTCCTCCAACATCTGATGCTATTATCCCAATACCATTACTCATAGCTTCAGCTGCAACTAAGCCAAATGGCTCTGCCCATACTGAAGGAATAACAATTATGGAGGCTGTTTTCATTTTTTTTTGGATAAATGCTTGATTTTTGAATCCATGAAATTTTGTTTGGCTACTAATTTTTTTAAATTTTTTGATTAGATTGTTAGCAAACGTATCTTTATTTTTATTATCGCCTAACCTAAATGATCCAATGAGTTCAAAAGTCCAATCTGGAAAATTTTTAGCAATATTTTCGACAACGTCAACATATAGATCAACGCCTTTTTCAGCGACTAATCTTCCAACAAATAAGATTTCTTTTTTCTTCGTTGGCATTTTTTTAAGTTGTCTATTCACACCATTATATAAAACATGAACTTTTTCTTTATTAATTAAAATTCCTTCAAGAAACTTATTTTTTACGTATTCACTCACACAAAAAACTGCTTCACACTTTTTTAATATTTTTTTTCTATCTCTAACTAATTTTGATCCCTTCATTGTTTGTGGATCATTATGAAGAAATAGAGTGATTGGATAGTTACTATTCTTCGCAATCTTTTCTATAAGGTACGGCCTATTATGTATTTCTATTAACTGTTTCTTTGAAATATCTTTGGACATTATACTTATCATTTTTTGTGCTAAAAACACATTCTTACTTTTAAGTGAAAGAATAGAATATTTAATGCCTTCAAAATTATTTTTGAAGAGAGGTTTTTCTACATCTTGTCCATAAACTTTTATATGGCTTAAAAATTTTGAGTATGACAAATTATTTTTAACTGTGATTGAAACTGAAGAAGCTTTGTTTTCGTCAAACTTTTCTTTGTAGGGTAACAAAATATTTATTTTCATATTTTTTTAATCTTTATGATATTATTAAAAGTGTTATAAAACGATTTCTAAATTTTTAATAATTATATTTATAAATGGGTTAAGATTTGCAAACGATTATATGTATGAAATGGGGTTCAAGATATGGTCCTGAGTTTGTCAACAGACTATATGCATCTATAAAAAGACATACAAAAAAAACAACTAAAGTCTACTGTTTTACAGATGATTACAAAGATATTAACGAACATGTAATATGTAAACCTTTACCTGAAGTAAAGTTGCCTAATATTATTTCATTAACTCCCTGGAGAAAGTTAAGTGTTTGGCAATTTCCTCTATACAATTTAAAAGGTGACGTGTTGTTTTTAGATCTTGATTTGGTAATTACTGGTAATTTAGATCGGTTTTTTGATTATAAACCTGGAAGTTATTGTGTAATCGAAAATTGGACTCAATTAGGTCAAAATATTGGGAATACTAGTTGTTTTAGAATTCCTGTTGGGAAATATGTTTCAATTTTTAAAAATTTTGAAAAAGATCCAGTTAAAATTTGGAAAAGATTTCATATTGAACAAACATACATAAGCAACGAAATTAGGGATCAAGTTTTCTGGCCATCTGATTGGTGTAAAAGTTTTAAGCATAATCTTCTGCCTAAATGGCCTTCTAGGATTTGGAAACCAGCAATTCTTCCAGATGATACAAGCATTGTTGCTTTTACAGGAAAACCTGATCCAGATGATGTCATTAATGGGAATTGGCCTGTAAAAAAATCACAGTTTTATAAAAAAATTTATAAACAACTTAAAGCTCCAAAATGGGTTGCTAATAATTGGATATAATCTTATAAAATCTGATTTACAGGTTTGCCATTTAAAAAAGATTCTATTGCTTTTAAATAACCATTAAAAAATTTCTTATACGCCTCCACTGACACATAACCTATATGGGGTGTAAGAATTGTATTTTGGGTTTTTCTTAAGATATGATCTACAGGTAGCGGTTCTTTATCATAAACATCCAATGCGGCACATGAAATAGTGCGCTTATTTAATGCTTCTATTAAATCTTGTTCTTTAATAATAGGACCGCGACTAGTATTTACTATGACAGATTCTTTTTTCATCAATTTTAGTTTATCTTTGTTTATGTATCCTTCTGTTCTAGCAGAAAGCCTAGTGTGAATTGTTAAAATATCTGACATTTTAAATAAATCTGGACTGCTAACATATTCAACGTTAGCTTTTTCACAGTCTTCTTTTTTTAAGTTGTGGCTCCACGCAATTACCCTCATGTTAAAAGCTTTAGCAAAATTAGCAACCTGTAAACCTTGCTTTCCAAGACCAAAAATACCTAAAGTATTCCCCTTCAGCCCTCTTCCTATAGTTGTTTGCCAATTACCATCTTTCATGTTTTCAATTTCGGTTTGGAGTCCTCTCCAACTATTCATTATCAGCGCCCAAGCTAATTCAGCTGTTGAATGAATTTTTGTATCAGTACCACAATAAGTTATATTTTTAGCCTTTAGAGCTTCTGTATCTATAGAAGCGTTCCACATACCACTTGTAATGACTAACTTTAAGTTAGGGAGTTTATTAATTAAACCTTCAGGAAGAGGCGTTCTTTCTCGCATCAAACATAAAACATCATAATCTTTTAGCTGTTCATCTAAATTATTATCATTACCTATATATTCATTAATAATATTTAGATCAATTTTCTCACTTAAAGAGCTCCAGTCAGCAAATTTATGAGTAACATTTTGGTAATCATCTAAAATAGCAACTTTAATTTTTTCCATTCTTTTAAACCCTTTTACTTAACTGATCCATATCCTGCTATACGACCAAAAACAGCCCCTGATGTTAATCCTGAACCTCCCGGATAACCGTTAAAGAAGACACCACCTACTAGTTCTCCACAAGCAAACAAACCCTTTATTGGTACATTATCTAATTTTAAAACCCTTCCGCTGTCATCTACTTTTAATCCACCATATGTAAATGTAATTCCGCCTGTTACTGGATATGCTTTAAAAGGTCCCTTATCAAGTATTTGAGCCCAATTTGATTTTTTAATTTTTAAACCTTGTGTCGACTTACCGTCTAGAATAGTTGGATCAAAAACTATTTCTTTATCTATAGATTTATTATATTCATCTATTGTCTTTCGTGTTTCATTTTTGTCAATTCCATCCATTTTATCAATTAATTCTTCTAAAGTGTTACCCTCAACAAAATGAGCATCATGAAACCTATATTCTTCGTAAAGCAAGTCAAAAACTTTACTATCAAATATTTGCCAAGCAAAATGCTCAGGTTGTTCTAATACTTTTCTTCCATATTGTGCATATGTATAATTTCTGAAATTCTTACCTTCATCAAGAAACCTTTTACCATCAGCATTAACCATAATACCTAAGAAGTAACATATTTTACGATAATTTTTCCTTTCGCCTGGTTCTAAATCTAATCCACCATAATTTTTCATATGCAAATCCATTGGCGTCGCATGACACCCATCGAATAAACCGTGTTTTGTGGCTCCAATATCTAGGGCCATCTTTAAACCATCACCTGTATTATTTGGTGTCCCTCTAACTTTTGCTTTCAACCAATCATCCCCAATATATAATTTTCGCAACTCATCATTTGCCTCGAACCCACCTGATGCCAAAATTACTGAATCAGCTTCCACACTTTTGTTATCAACTAATACTCCACTTACTTTGTGATGTTGGTAAATTAGCTTAGTTACAGGACTATTATAATGGATTTTACCCCCCAATGATAAGAAAGCTTCTAATTCTTGATCAAACAAACCAACACCTTCATTTTCTGAAGCAAGTGTTAAACCACCCCAAAAAATGTGTTTTCCATCTTTCAAAAAACTTTGTCTTGAATAAATAGGCTCAAACTTAATATTATGAGATGAAAGCCATTGAATTGTTTCAAAGGATTTAGATACTAAAATATTTTGTTCAGGACTTAATGGTCTACCATCGTTAAAATTTAAAAGATCTAATGAAAATTTTTCTGTAGTGTATGTTCCAAAGTCAGTATTTTTAATTCTTTTATCGTCAGGGTTTTTTAAGAGATCTATTAATTGATCCCCACTTTCATAAGAAAACCTCATTGCTCCTGCCGTATATTTAGTGTTTCCTCCAGCCATTTTTTTATCGGCTTTTTCGTAAATAACTACCTTTGCCCCTTTTTCTAAAGCTGCTATACCTGCTGATAAAGCAGCATTACCAGAACCAACAACAACAACTTTTTTAGCCATATTAGTTTTCCTTGAGGTTAAATATTCATTAATAGATTGTTTAAATATTGTTATTCTTTAATGTGGGTTTTTTCAAGTTCAATTTATTTTTAAGGCTTATTATGTCTTCAAATTTAATAGGTTCCCTAATTTGGATCATATTTATTTTTTTATCCGTATTTACACACATGATAATAAAATCACTTTCAGGTGAGGTCGACTTTATAATAACATTGTTTTCTAGGTTCGTTTATTCGTTACCAATCCTTTTTATTTTAGCATATTTAGCAAGAAACAAACTTTTCCTAAAAGTGAATAATTGGCAAAATATTATATTACGTTCATGTTTTGGTTTTATTACAATGGTAATGGTTTTCTCTTCTTTACAACTAATACCCATAGGTCTTACTACAGCTCTAGCTCAGAGCTCCGCAATATATGTTACATTATTATCACCATTTTTTTTAGGTGAAAAAATAGGACTAATTAGATGGACAGCAGTAATGACTGGTCTATTAGGCGTTTTTCTAATGATTGATCCAATAAGTATAATTAGACAAACCTCAGGTTTATCTAGCTTAGGACTTTACCTAGCTTTTGGAAGCGCAATTACTCACGCTGGATTGGCGCTTATTTTAAGGAAAATTGGAAAAACAGAGCACCCTGCTACTACAGCATTAATACATAACTTAATAACATCATTTGTTATAATATTTCTTATAGTAGTTTTAGGAACTAAGTTTTACGGAACTACAGGAAAACACGGATTAGAAATTCTAATTACACCTAGTTATTTACTGTATACTCTAATCTTTTTAGGTTTCATAGGATCTTTCGTACAATATTTAATGGCACAAAGTTATAAATATGCTGAAGCAACTATATTAGTAACCTTACGCTATTTAGCTATACCTATTGCTACAATATTTGGTTATATAATTTGGGACGAAATACCTTCAAGCAACCAAGTTGCGGGTGGCTTAATTGTAATTAGTTCTTGTCTTTTGATTACGTATAGAGAAATGAAAAAAAGATAAATATTTAATAACCTATTGCTAAACCGTCTTTTCGCCAATCACTGGCGCCAATCAAGATATCTCTATTATTATCTATTAATATAATCTGCCCTCCACCAATAAGTGGCGCTGGGTAATTTATTTCATGCCCTCTTGAAGCTAAGTCATCTATTATGTCTTTATCAAACTCTTTTTCAAAATCTAAAATATTATTATTGGGAAACACTCTTGGAAAATTAAGGGCTGCTTGAGGGTTTAAACCAAAGTCAATTATTTGTGATAAGACATAAGCATGACCAGCCGCTTGATACTGTCCTCCCATTACTCCAAATGATCCTATTAATTGATTATTATCAGAGATCATTGCTGGTATTATCGTATGCAGGGGTCTTTTATTTGGATTAAGTTCATTTGGGTGCCCTTTTAGGAGATTAAAAGCCCTGCCTCTACAATGAAATAAAATCCCACTTTTTGGAGCAGTTATACCACTTCCAAAAGCGTCAAAAAGAGAATTAATGAATGAAACTGTCATTCCATTTTTATCTCTAACTGTAAGATAAATAGTGTCAGGGTGGTCAGGAAAGTCACTTTCTTCATATGATTTCGCTTTTCCCATGTCAATTTTAGATACACATGCGTCTATCATTTTAGCACTGAGAAACTTATTAACAGATAATATATTATATTTAGGATCTGCTAAATACTGATCTCTTAAATAATAACCGACTTTGACAGCTTCACAAAACACATGTGTATAATCTGCTTTGGACAATTGTTTAGGATTAAATTTTTCAAGAATTGCTAAAATTATTAATACAACTAAACCTTGTCCATTAGGAGCGCATTCATGTATTTTTATATTTCGATAATTACTTGAAATGGGTGTTACCCATTCAGCATTCGCATTATTAAAATCATTTAAGGTATGTTTTCCACCAATAGATTGAAGCTTATTTATCATGTCTTCTGTAATCCATCCATGATAAAATCCACGTGAGCCTTCATCAGCTATTGTTTTAAAAGTTTCAGATAAATTTAAATTAATAAAATTATCAGTAGCTTTGAATGAGTTTCCATTTCTTAAAAATAAATTTGATGTGTCGTTATCTTGAGATAATTTTTCAGTGTTTTTTGACCAGTCAAGCGCCACTCTTTCGTGGACAAGAACTCCTGACCTTGCATACTCTATAGCAGGATGAAAGATTTCCTTCCAAGGCATACGTCCATGCTCTTTGTGAAGCAAACTCCAGCCTGCAACTGCTCCAGGGATAGTAATGGCATCGGGCATTTCTGGACTAATTACAGAAAGGTTCCTATTACGTAAATTGCTTGCAAAAGCATTCTCAGAAGATTTACCTGATCCATTAAGAGCTTTAATATTAGCACTTCCATCAACTGAGATCATTGCAAAACAATCTCCTCCAACTCCGGTCATATGTGGTTCAGCAATACATAAAACTGCATTCATCGCCAATGCAGCATCAACAGCATTTCCTCCATTTTTTAATATATCAATACCAACAGAGGAAGCAATTGGATGTGATGATGCAAGCATGGCGTTTGAACTGATTACGTTAGATCTTCCAGTATCAGAAAAATCCCTGTTAATATAATTATTAAATATTTTACTCAAAATAGAAATCCCTCATATCAAAACGCATTTGTATTCATTTTTTAAAACTTATTGTGTTATTTATAATAATAATTTTTTGATGTTTTTTGCAGCTTGCTTAATTCTTTGTTCATTTTCAACTAAACCCACTCTTACAAAGCCTTCTCCATATTCACCGAAAGCCACACCTGGTGCAACAGCAACATCAGCTTTAAGCATTAATTCTTTTGCAAAATTTAATGAACCCTTATTTTTAAATTTTTCTGGTAACGGTGCCCAAGCAAACATACTTGCTTTTGGACTAGGTATATTCCATCCAGCTCGTGACATGGAATTAATCAAAATATCTCTTCTTTTTTGATATGTATTTCTGATTTCTGTAACACAATCTTGAGGCCCATTTAAAGCTGTTGCTGCTGCCACCTGTACAGGTGTAAAGGCACCATAATCAAGATATGACTTAATTCTAGTTAGAGCACTGATTAATTTTATATTACCTACTGCAAAACCAATTCTCCAACCTGCCATTGCATAAGTTTTAGACATGGAAGTAAACTCAACAGCTATTTCTTTTGCCCTTGGAACCTGTAAAATTGAAGGAGGTAAAATACCGTCGTAATATATTTCAGCGTATGCTAGATCTGATAAAATATAAACATTGTATTTTAATGCTATCTTTACGACTTCTTTATAGAATTCTATTGATGCAATTTGGGCAGTAGGATTAGATGGGAAAGAAACAATTAGTGCCACTGGTGCAGGGACACTCTCTCTAATTGATCTTTCTAACCTTTCTAAGTATAGATCTGGGTTAAAAATTCCATCATCCATTGCTGGTAAATGACGTAAAGAAGCACCTGCAATAATAAAGCCATAAGGATGTATTGGGTATGAAGGATTTGGAGATAATATTATATCTCCAGGTGATGTTATAGCTTGCGCTAAATTTGCCAACCCCTCCTTTGAACCTAATGTGACAACAACCTCATTTTCTGGATCTAAATCGACATCAAACCTTCTTTTATAATATGAAGTTTGTGCTTTTCTTAATCCTGGGATACCTCTGCTAGTTGAATATCTTCCAGTACCTGGTTTCTCAACAGTCTCTTTTAATTTTTCTCTAATGTGCTTAGGTGTGGGCATATCAGGATTACCCATACCAAAGTCAATTATATCCTTGCCCTTAGCTCTTAACTCAGCTTTGAGCCTATTAACTTCAGCAAAAACGTAAGGAGGTAATCTTTTTATTCTATCAAATTCATCACTCATTTTTGATCCTAATTAATATCAAATGATTTTAAATAATATCTTTAGATATATTAAGTTTTAGTTTAAATAATTATATCATTTAGATTTAATATGTTTATTTTAAGGTATCAATGCGTTTTTTTATTAAAATCATATTTTTAATTTGTGGAATATCAGTTATAGGATTGATGTTGTGGTTTGGTATGCCTAACATCCAACAAGCGCTTAAGCCTGTTAAAGTGATATCTGTAACCATTACTTTAAATAATAAATGCTCTGTTGATGATGATAGTTTTGTAGTAACAGTACCCGGAACAAATTTAATTGTCCCATTTAAGAAGGGCGTCGCTAGACTTAGACTTAAATCTGATAGAAAAGTTCAACTTCAAGCAAATCCAAAATATGAAGCTGTCAGATATGTTGGCATTCATGTTCCTGTAGAACCCAAAATGATGTTAGAAGCAGATTGCTCTACGTCTAAAAGACTAAAAGGGATTTTTGGGTCAATGAAAAATCAGTTTAAAAACTAAAATAGGAGATTAAAATGAATTCTTCCAAGGACACTGTACTTAACGATCCTCTTACAGGAAAGAGTATAGAACAATTAGGGCTAGATTTGAGAAAAGGTTCAATTACATGTAAAGAACTAACCTCTATCTATTGCAATAGAATTAAAGCATTTAACTCCAAACTTCATTCTTTTATATATTTTGATGAATCAAAAGCTATGCTTTGGGCAGATGGAATAGATAAATTGTTTGAAAGCAAAGTTGATTTAGGCCCATTGATGGGAATACCAGTGGCAATTAAAGATATATGCTCCGTAAATGGAATGCCTACGACAAATGGGTCAGATATAATAACAGATGACATTACAGGACGAGAGGGAACTCTAGTTAAAAAATTAAAGTCATTAGGTTGCGTTATATTAGGAAAAACTCATACAGTAGAATTTGCTCTTGGCGCAACAGGTATTAATGAACGAAAAGGAACACCAAAAAATCCATGGGACATTGAATCTCACAGAATACCTGGAGGCTCTAGTAGTGGGTCTGCTGTTGCAGTAGCTTCTGGATTGGTTCCTTTTGCCATCGGCACAGATACTGGAGGATCTGTAAGAATACCTGCATCACTTAATGGAATAGTAGGATTAAAGACTACAAAAAACAAATGGCCAACTGATGGTATTTTTCCTTTATCTCCAACTTTAGATACCCCAGGTCCTATTGGTAGATCTGTAAAAGACATAAAATTAATATTTAATACATACAATAATTCAAATCCATTAATTGCTCCTTTAAAAATAGAAGGTATGCGTTTAGGAAAACTTCAAGAACCATTTACTTCAAATTTAGATCTACAAGTTGCAGAGGCATATGATAATTTTTGTATTAAATTAAAAGATCTTGGGGCAACAATTGAAAATGTAACTGTTTCTGAAGCAAATGAAAAAGCAGTTCTTTTTCCTAAAATTGTTGGTTCAGAAATTATTAGTGCCTTTGGTAAAGAACGTTTTCTAGATAACGTAGATAAAATGGATTCTGTTACAGGTCACAGAGCAAAATTAGGCTTAAATGTCTCATCCATAGAATATATTAATGCTAAAAATAGGGTTTTAGAATTAGAAAAAATTACAAAAATATATTTTACAAAATTTGACGCACTAATTTCTCCAACTACAATTATGCAGGCTTTAAAAGTAAATGACACAGAAAATACCGAAAAAATGCATGATAGAAGTCTTTTAGCATCTGCAAATACACAACCAGTAAATATTTTTGGAGCATGCGCAATAACTTACCCTATACAGAGTTTTTGTAATAATTATGATTTTGAAAAAACTTTACCTATAGGTTTGCAGATTATTTGTGGAAGGGATCAAGATGAAAAAGCTGTTGAAATAGCTCTCTCTTTTGAGAAAATGTTTGGAGAACCTATATTACCTAATGTTAAAAAATTCTTATAGTATTTTATATTTTATTAATGCTCTTTAATTAAAAATAGAGTATTGATTTTAATTTATTATTTTAAAATGAAGAATCTATAATTTTGGAATATGATAATTAGATCCAGTTTAATTGAATTATTGTAAAGGATATCACACTTTGTCTATAAAACTTATAGAAGCAAAAAATTTAAAAAAGTCTTTTGGTAATTTTATTGCTGTTGACGATATTGATTTAAGCGTGGAAAGAGGAGAAGTTATTGGTTTTCTAGGGCCTAACGGGGCAGGAAAATCCACAACTATGAAAATGTTAACTGGTTTTCTAGAACCTGATGAGGGTAAAATTTTTATTGACGGTATAGATTTAAAATCCAAACCTTTAGAAGCAAAACAAGCTATTGGTTATCTTCCAGAAGGAGCTCCATCATATTCAGATATGGAAGTGTCAGACTTTTTATCTTTTGTAGGCAAAATGAGAGGGTTGGATAACAATGAGTTATTAGAGACACGATTGTCTAACATGGCTGAACAGATAAATTTAAAAGAAGTTTGGCATAAGCCAATTGAGACTTTGTCTAAAGGTTTTAAAAGAAGAGTTGGAATTGCACAGGCTCTTATACACGACCCTGATATTCTTATTTTAGACGAGCCAACTGATGGATTAGACCCAAATCAAAAGTATGAAATGAGAAATTTAATTAAAAAAATTTCTAGTAATAAAGCTATAGTTATATCAACACATATTTTAGAAGAAGTTGAAGCGGTGTGTTCTCGTACAGTTATCATAGCTAATGGCAAACTTCTTGCAAACGAAACAACACAAAATTTAACAAAAAAATTCAACAAAAAAAATGTTTTCTCAATCAAAGTTGCTAATGAACTTAGCAATTCTCAAATCAAAGACATAAAATCGTCACTTAATTTCAAAAAAGTAACAGTTAAGAATTTAGATATCACTGACACTTCAATATTGATTGAAGACGAAAAGGAAAACATTAATCTTAATAAAATAATGACACAGTTAAAAAAACATAAACTTGATATAAATGAAGCTACTTTTATAAAACCTAGCTTAGATGATATTTTTAGAAAAATAACTCAGCAAAAATAGATTAACTCCCAACGTATTTGGATATTAAAGATGAATGCATATTTAAATAAAACTTTTATAATTTTTGATAGAGAATTGAGAGGCTATTTCCGAACGCCTCTAGCATCAATTTTCTTACTTGTTTTTTTAGCTCTTTCTTCAGGAATGACTTTTTTTCTTGGTAGATTTTTTGAACGCGATCAAGCTGATTTAACAGCTTTTTTTGCTTGGCACCCTTGGTTATTTTTAATTTTAATGCCTGCAATTGGTATGAGATTATGGGCTGAAGAAAGACGTTCTGGTACAATAGAATTACTAATGACACTACCTGTAACAAATTCACAACTTGTTGTAGGTAAATTTTTTGCTAGTTGGTTGTTTACACTCATCGCACTTTTACTTTCAACTCCTATTTGGATAACTGTAAATTATTTAGGAAACCCAGATAATAATGTTATATTTATATCATATTTAACTAGTTGGTTAATGGCTGGAGCATTCTTAGCCTTAACTTCTTGTCTTTCAACTCTTACAAAAAACCAAGTTATTGCTTTTATTATTTCATCTATTAGCGGATTTATTTTAATTATGGCTGGCTTTAGTCTGGTTTTATCTACTGTTAGATCTTGGGCACCAATTTGGATTACAGAAACAATTGGATCAATGTCTTTCCTATCACATTTTAGTAGAGTTCAAATGGGGGTTTTTGATTTATCAACTTTAATATTTTTTGTTTCAATGATTATTTTGTGCCTTTGGATAAACATTCAACTTGTTCAAATTAAAAAAGCAGATTGAGGATATAATGAATTCAATTAACAACATTAAACCAAAAACTCTTATAAAATTTTCTATACTTTTATCTATAATAATATTTTTTAGTATTAATATTATAACTAATAATATGCTTGCATCTTCAAGAGTGGATTTTACTGAAAATAAACTATATTCACTATCAGGCGGCACTAAATCTCTTTTAAAAAATCTTAATGAACCTATTCATATTAGACTTTTCATTTCAAGCAATTTAGTAAAAGATGTCCCCCAACTATCTACTTATGCCAACAGAGTGCAAACAATGCTTAAAACATATAGCAACCTCTCAAATGGTAAAGTTACCCTTGAAATAATTGACCCAAAGCCGTTTTCAGACGCTGAAGATAGAGCAGTTGGCATGGGTATTAATTCATTTAATGCTACTGAGATGTCAGACACTCTTTATTTTGGTTTAGCCGCAACAAACTCTACAACTGGACAAAAAAATATACCTATTTTTTCTCCAGAAAGAGAAACTTTTTTAGAATATGATCTATCAAGTTTAGTGTCTGAGTTAAGTCAAATAGAAAAACCTGTAATAAGTATTATAGATAATCTTGGCCTTAAGGCAGACAGTAGAATTGGAAAGCCTGAACAACAAATTCTTACACAAATGAAGCAACTGTTTCAGGTTGAAACGATAAATGAAAGTGTTAATGAATTAAACAAAAAGACAAAAGTTTTAATGATTATTCATCCAAAATATTTATCAGAAGAGACACTTTACATGATAGATCAATGGATATTGAAAGATGGACCTACGCTCATATTTCTAGACCCTTATGCTGAAACAGAAATTAGCAGACAACAAGGCGTCCCCCCAATAAACCCAAGATCTAATCTTAAAAAATTATTAGATACATGGGGTATAAAATTCGATGATAAAAAAGCTGTTTTGGACGCAGAATATGGTTTTCGTATTTCAAGAAATATAAATGGTCGCGATCTTCAAGTTACTAATTACCCATGGTTGAATATTAGAGGAGATGGATTAAATCAAAGTGAAAGTTCACTTTCAAACCTCAGTACGATAGTAATGACAACTGCTGGATCTTTTAAAGTAAACAATGAATCAATACTTTTTGAGCCTATAATATCTTCAAGTATGAAATCAGGTTTGGGTGAAGCTCAAAAGGCAGGAAACCCAAAAGGAGATCCTAGGGATCTTTTATCTAATATAAAAGATAAAGATCAAAAACACATACTTGCTGGATGGATTAAATCAGATTTAAAAACATCATTTCCAACTCTTAAAAAAAAGGATGATACGAAACAATTATTAAAATCTAAAAACAAATCTAACATATTATTAGTAGCTGACGCAGATATGCTCATGGATCGTAATTGGCTAACACAAAGAGGAGCTTTTGCAAATAATGGCGACTTTGTCTTAAACGTTGTTGAAAAAATGATAGGCGGTAATATTTTATCTGATTTAAGAGGTAAGGGTACTTCATGGCGACCATTTGAAAAGATTATTTCTTTAGAGAAAGTAGCTGAAGAAAAGTTTCAACTTCAAGAGCAAATGTTGGCAAAAAAATTAAAAGGTATGGAAGATAAAATAAGAACTTTAACTCAAAATAATGATGGCGAAAGCGATATTTTATCTCCTGAAAGCCTTAAAGCTATTGAAGGATTTAAATCTGAAATGATGTCAACTAGATCACAATTAAGAAGTGTAAAGTTTGATTTACGAAGAGATGTAGAGTCTTTAAAAAAATGGGTTATTTCCATAAATGTGGCAATACTCCCTCTATTTTTTGCCGGAATAGCTCTTCTAATTTCTTTAAGAAGAAAAAGAAAAGATTCTTATTAAAATTGAAAACTGGATAATAACATGACCAAAAAAAACTTTTTAAACTTAACAATGATTTCATTTTTATTAATAATCTTTGCTGCTGTTTCAATCAATTTTAATTCTCAAACTTATAACTTTGGTAATAGAGGTAATATTTTCTTAACAAATTTTACGAAAAACGTAAATGATATTACCTTAATATCGATTGAATCATTTGATAATAATATTGATTTGGTTAAAGAAGAAAATGGTTATGTATCTAAATCTGGTTACCCCCTTAAAAATGGCATATGGGAAAATTTAATTACCAGTTTGTCTTTACTAAGAATTGAAGAAAAAAAGACTAACGACCCAAAAAGACATGCCGAATTGAATTTATTATTGCCCGAGCTAAATAACAGTGATCTTGAAAGTGAAGGTTATGCTTCTAAGATTACTCTTACAAAAAAAGACGGATCAGTTTATTCTTCAATTTTATTCGGAAAAACAGATCCTAGTGTAGGTGGATTAAGTGGCGGCCAATTCACGAGAATGCCTGATAATAATCAAAGCTACCTTTTAAAGGGGGCTATCAGAATGCCTACTAGTAAATCTGATTGGTTTGAGAGTTTACTCTTTACAGTTCAGAATAAGGATTTTCTTAGTGCATCGTTAATAAATCAAAATCAAATATTTAAAGTTGAAAATGCTGAACAATTATTAAAATTATCTTACCCAAAAAATTTAAATTTTAAAGTTGATCAATCAAAGCTTAATGATATTAGAGAAACTATAAATGGGTTTTATTTTTATGATGTAAGAAAATCAAAAACAAAAGATCTTAATAATCTACCTACTCTTTCTTTTGAAACTAAAAGTGGATTGATATTATCTTTATCTTCAGTAAAACAAGATAAAGAAGGAGAAAGTTGGATAATAATCAAAGCAAGAGCAAAAAAGCTTGGAGCTAAAAAAATTGCAGACGAAATCACTAGTAAAACAATAGGCTATGAATTCTTAGCTAATATAAATACTAGTGATATTCTAAGATGGAACATTCAAAATCTTGCTGAAAAAGATAAATAGACTCTTTAATACGATCTAGGCATACCTAGAACATGTTCTGCTAAATAAGAGAGAATTAAATTTGTTGATATTGGAGCCACTTGATATAGCCTAGCTTCTCTAAACTTTCTTTCTACGTCATATTCTTCAGCAAAACCAAATCCACCATGCGTTTGCACACAAGCTTCAGCAGCTTCCCAAGAAGCATCTGCTGCTAATAACTTAGCTGTGTTAGCTTCTTCTCCTATAGGTTTACCTGCCTCATATAATTTAGCCGCATGGTATACCATTAATTCAGCTGCTTTCATATGAGCATAAGCCTTAGCTATTGGAAACTGAACACCTTGATTTTGACCAATAGCTCTCCCAAAAATATTTCTATCATTTGCGTAATGAGTTGATTTTTTAGTAAACCATTTTGCATCACCTATACATTCAGCTGCAATTAATATTCTTTCAGCATTCATACCAGATAAAATATATTTAAAACCTTTATTTTCTTCACCTACAAGGTTAGATGCTGGGATTCTAAGGTTATCAAAGAATACTTCTGTTGTTGCATGGTTCATCATTGTTCTGATTGGTCTAATTGTTAAACCATTTCCTTTAGCTTTCCTCATATCTAAAAGAAATACAGATAAACCGTCTGTTTTCTTAGACACTTGATTTAAAGGCTTAGTTCTAGCTAATAATAACATTAAATCTGAATGTTCTGCCCTACTTGTCCAAATTTTTTGACCATTTATAACATACTCATCGCCATCTCTGACTGCTACAGTCCTTAAACTTGTCGTATCAGTACCACTTGTTGGCTCTGTCACGCCAAATGCTTGTAATCTCAAAGTTCCATCAGCAATTTTAGGTAAATATTCCTTTTTTTGTTCATCAGAACCATGTCTAAGTACTGTTCCCATAGTATACATCTGTGCATGACATGCAGCCGCATTACAACCTTGATTATGTATCTCCTCAAGAATGACAGAAGCTGCAACCATGCCTAATCCGACACCACCATATTCTTCAGGAATAAGAGCCCCTAAAAATCCCGCATCTGTAAGTGCCTTTACAAATTCTGTAGGATAAGCCTGTTCTCTATCAAGTTTACGCCAGTATTCACCTTGGAAATCTCCACAAAGTTTAGCAACAGATTCTCTTACTTCTGTTATCACAGAATTTTCTGCTTCTAGGTTTTCTGCTGGAATAGTTGTGTCTGGCATATTGTTCCTCATTAATTAATTTTAAAATACTGAATAAAAGATTATAATATTATCTTACTTACCTAAATGTTAATAGTTACTATTAATAACATAAAAATCGTTATGAATAAATACTAAGGAGAAAATGAATGAAGTTAGAATTTCACCACATCAATTTTGTTTCTAAAAATATTGATAACATGAATGAATTTTATATAAACATTCTTGAAATGGATAGTATCCCAATAGAAAAATTTCCTCGAACAGAAGAAACAGTCGATAGTGGTTATAGTGGTAAGATTAATTTTGTAACTGAGGGTAAAATAGAAATGCATTTAGCAGAACGAGATATAAATGTTGCCTTCAAGAACAATCATACTATTAACCCTGTTGATAAAGGACATATCGCATTCAGAACTGACGATATTAATTCGTTTATTAATAAGCTCAAAAAAGAAAATATTCCGTTTTCAGATTATGGAACTACTTTTGCCAAAGAATGGCATCAAGTTTTTTTTCATGATCCAGAAGGTAACGTGGTTGAAGTTCATCAGAAGTTAAATTAAGCATCTCAATGATAAGAAAATGTTTCAAAAATATTGATTTTAGAATTCTATGGGGAGCTGGCTGTATGACAGGTATTGCTCGTGCCATGGAATTTTTAGCCTTAAGTTTATATGCACTCCAAGAACTGGGATTACCATATTTAGTTACAATAATTTTTGCAGCAAGAATGTTACCAATGAGCCTTTTAGGAATTGTCATTGGAACAATTTCTGAAAGGGTATCCCCAATTTCAGTAATTAAATTCATATACACACTTTCTAATATTTCGACTGGCATTGCTATATTGCTGGTTTTTACTAATAACTTTAATATTATTTTTGCTTTTTTGCTTGCTTTCATAAACGGTATTACTTGGGTAGTCGACCTTGCAGTTAGAAGACGTGTGTTAGCAGATAACATTGATCCAAACCTCTTAAGCTCTTCTCTTGCAATGGAAACTCTTTCAAATAATGCAACTAGGTTAATTGGTCCATTGTGTGCTGGGTCACTATATACTTTTGTAGGTTTAGTTGGTATTTTTAGTGTCCAATTATTAATGTATATTCTTGCACTTGGGTTTATAATAAAATTTCAAATATCAAAAAAACATAATATTAGTCTCTATAAAGGACAATCTGAGACTACAATAAAACAACACTGGGCTCATGGCTTATTAAAAGAAATATTAAAAACAGGAAAAAATGCCTATAATTTAGTAAGTTTAAGGTTAGTTCTGATAATAACTCTAATTTTTAATATTTTTGGATTTCCATTAGTTTCATTAATACCCGTTCTTGGAAAAGAAAAATTAATACTATCTGAATTTAATATAGGGGTGTTAGCTTCTTCAGAAGGTTTTGGTGCCCTCATTGGCGCATTAATAATTGGAAATATATCGCCTCAAAAACAACTTGCATCTATTTTTATTACTGGAATTACTGGTTTTTTTATAGGTATGGTTATGTTTTCTTTTTCGCCAAGCCTGATACTAGCTTTTTTAAGTCTAACTTTTGGTGGTATCTGTTTATCTGGATTTAGTACAATGCAAGGTGCATTAGTATATCAGGCATCAGCAACTTCAAAGGGTAGCAATTTTGGAATATTAGCAACTTGTATTGGAACAGCTCCTCTTGGCTTAATGAATTTATCTTGGATAATCACGAAAGTCCCAGTAGACAAAACAATTCAAATAAATGTATTTTTAGGATTATTTTGTCTAATATTAACTGGTCTTTACTATCTGTATAAAAGTAAAAATTAGATTATTCAGGAATAGCTTTGAGTAGGAATTGGTTCATAATTTTACTAAATTGAGCTGGATCTGCTGGCATTTTACCCTCTAACAACCTAGCTTGTTCAAATAAAAGTGTACCTGCATCACTAACCAGATCGTTATTTTCTTTTTTACTTAATAACGATTTCATATTTTTAATAAGGGAATGGTCACCATTAATTTCTAAAATACGGGGCGCCCCTTTATAATTAGTGTCTCTTTGTGCCATCAGTTGTTCCATTGCAATATCCATATCACCGTCATCCGCAACCAAACATACTGGACTATCTGTTAATTTAGAAGATAACCTTATATCTTTAACTTGTTCGCCTAAAACAACTTTCATTTGTGCTATTAAATCAATAAACTCTTTATCTTGCTTTTCTTTTTGCTCTTTACTAACAGATTTTTTATCTTTATTTTTTTCATCTAACTCATCTAAGTTAATTTGACCTTGGGTGATAGATGTAAATTTTTTATCTTTAAAAGAACCAATCATAGGCAACCAAAACTGGTCAATCGCATCAGTCATTATTAGAATTGGAATATTTTTTGACTTGAAACCTTCTAAGTGTGGACTTGCTAAAGCTTGTGATCTTGTTTCTGCTGAAATATAATAAATATCTTTTTGAGTTTCTGGCATTTTCTCTAAATAAGAAGATAATGATATTATTTCATCATTTTCATTAGTAGAAAATCTACATAAATCTAATAGAGTTTCTTTTCTTTCTGCATCTTCATAAAGACCTTCTTTTAAGACAGCTCCGTATTCTTTCCAAAAATCTTTGTAACCATCAGCATTTTTCTCACTTACTTTTTTAAGCTCTCTTAAAATCTTTCCGACTAATGATTTACTTATTTTTGCAACAGCTGGATTATTTTGAAGCATTTCCCTGCTGACATTTAAATCTATATCTTGAGTATCAACCAGACCTTTTATAAATCTTAAATAACTTGGAACTAAAGCGTCACATTTATCTGTTATAAACACTCTATTAATATATAGTTTTAATGATGATTTTCTATCTGGGTTAAATAAGTCAAAAGGTCGTGTTGAAGGAATACATATCAAATTAGTATAGCTTATGGTTCCTTCTGTATTATTGTGCATCGTTAATAATGGCTTACCAAATCCAGCACCAATATGTGAAAAGAATTCTTGATACTGTTCTTCTTTTATATCTTTAGCAGGCCTAGTCCAAAGAGCAGATGCTTCATTTAACGTTTTTTCTTCAGCATCTTTTTTATCAACCTCAAATAATTTTACTGGGTATGAAATGTGGTCAGAATACTTTCTAACAATAAATTGAAGTCTTGTTTCCTCCAAAAACTCTTTGGCATCTTTTTTTAATTTTAGGGTTATTGACGTTCCCGCAGTGTCTTTATCGGCTTTCTCTAAATCAAAACCAGTTTTTCCATCAGAGGTCCACTTCCAAGCCTGTTCATCACCAGCTTTTTTTGAAATAACGATTACACTGTCTGCAACCATAAAAGAAGCATAAAAGCCAACACCAAATTGTCCAATCATAGACATGTCAGATTTCTTATCTTTAGTATTGGTTGCAACTTGTTCAAGGAAAGCTTTTGTTCCTGACCTAGCAATAGTTCCCAATGAAGATTTTAAGTCTTCCTCACTCATACCTATTCCATTATCTGAAATAGTTAATGTTTTTTCTTTATTGTTAACTTCAATTTTTATTTCAGATGCATCAGATGAGTTGTTAATTTTTTTATCAGTTAGACCTAGATACTTTCTTTTATCGAGAGCGTCTGAAGAATTTGATACTAATTCACGTAAAAATATTTCTCTTTCAGAATAAAGAGAATTTATAACTATATCTAATATCTTACCTGTATCAGCTTCGAATTTATTACTCATATTAGTCATCTAGGGATCCTCATTATTTTTTTATATAGATTATTAATTGGTTATTTAATACTTTATTTTCAAGAGTAAAGTTCAAATTTAAAATTTTAAAGGAGCTGTTCTATGACTAAGGTTGGTATTTGTGGTACAGGCAAAATGGGTTCTGAAATTGCTAAAAGGTTACTGGATTGTAATCAAGATTTACTTGTATGGAATCGAACGGCAAGTAAAGCTCAATTGCTCTCTAAAAACGGTGCCAAAGTAAAATTAAGTTTATCTGAGTTAGTTGAAGATTCAGACATAATATTAATTATTATGGGTGATGATTTTGCACTTGATAGTATTTATCAGGGTGAAGACGGATTACAAAATCAAATTTTAAAAAACAAAATTGTTGTAGAATTAAGTACTACAAGCGTAGATAAAATTAAGTCTTTAGAAAAAATTATTAAAAAATCTAATGGAGCTTTTATAGAGTGTCCGATTGGGGGCTCAACAAAACCAGCTAGAGATGGTAATTTACTAGGCTTAATAGGTGGAACAAAAGAAAATTTTAAGAAAATTGAGCATATTTTAAAAATTATTTGTCGAAGATATGAACACCTCGGAGAAGTAGGCAAGGGAACTGCTATGAAGTTAGCTATTAATCTTCCGCTAATGGTTTATTGGCAAGCTTTAGGTGAAGCTATGAGCATAGCCACAAACTCTGGTATTAACTTTGATAAAGCTTTAGATATAATGATGGATAGTTCAGGAGCAGCAAAAGTGGCTCATTTAAAAGTACAGAGCATAATGCAGGCCACGAAAGGTGAAACTAACTTAAGTTCTACATTCAATGTTTCATCATCTTTAAAAGATATGAATTTAATGGTTGAAGAAGGAAAAAAGAATCATAATGAATTGCAAGTTATTAAGAGTGCTGCATTATATGTACAAGAAGCAGTTAATAACGGCTGGGAAAATCATGACGCATCGTTAACAAGTATTTACATAAATAAAAAATTTAATTAATTGTCTATTATTTATCATAATCAGAGTTTTCTTGATCTAATATTGATCTTATTTCTCTTAAGAATGCTGTTCCAGCTGGATTTGGAAACTCCTCATTATCTAATTCAACAGCAGTTTTTTCTGCTACTGTATCATCTAAAATACTAATATTTTTTCCTGTTTGAAGGGCATTGATATACATCTTTGCAGCCCTCTCAAAATAAAACAAACGATTAAAAGTCTCTGCGACGTTTTGTCCAAATATTAAAATTCCATGGTTTCCCATTATAAAAGTATGTTTTTTTGGATCTGATAATAAATTTGCACATCTTGTACCTTCTTCTTCGAAAGCTAGACCACCATATTTCTTATCAATAACCTGTCTACCAAAAAACATTGATGTAACCTGATTAATAGGTGGCAGATAACTATCTTCCAAAGAGGCTAAAACGGTAGCAAATATCGAGTGAACATGCATTATACATTTTGCATGAGGACACATTTTATGAATTGCTCCATGCAAGCCCCATGCTGTAGCATCAGGGGCGTTTTCTTTTTTAAGAACTGATTTGTCATTTATATTTAATAATAATAAATCAGATGCTTTGATCCTTGAAAAATGCCACATATTTGGGTTCATTAAAAATTTGGTGCCTTCTGGATCTACAGCTAAGCTAAAATGATTTGCTACAGCTTCATGTAAATTTGATCTCTCTGCCCATCTAAATGCTGCGGCTAAATCCTTTCTTTCTTCATCAATATTCATGTTAGGTATATAACCAGTATTTTTTAATATTTCATCCACAGTTAAACTCCCTTTTTTAAACATTCTCATATTGTATTTAAACCTGTCAAATATTATAAATAATTAAGTTTTATTAAAAGGAAAATCATGGGTTATATTTATTTATTAATTGCTATTACAGGTGAGGTTATTGGAACAACTTACTTAAAAAGTACAAATAGTTTTTCAGAGTTAGTTCCTAGTATTTATGTTGTTATTGGCTATGGAACTGCTTTTTATTTTATGATGCTTGCAATGAAAACAATACCAATTGCCATAACCTATTCAATTTGGGCAGGCGTAGGTATAGCTGCGATTGCACTTTTGGGGGCTTTAAAGTACAAAGAAATACCAGATATACAGGCTTTATTAGGTCTTGGATTGATAATTTTGGGTGTAATAATATTAGTCTTTTATAGTAAAATGGGAACTAATTAAGAATGTATAGCTTTAGAATATGTTGCCAAAGCAGCTTCTTTTATTGCTTCATTTACTGTTGGATGACCATGACAAATTCTTGCAACATCTTCAGAAGAGGCACCAAAACCCATAGCCACTGATAATTCATGAATTACAGTACCAGCCTCATGACCAATCATGTGAGCACCTAAAATCTTGTCTGTAGATTTGTCAGAAAGTATCTTTACCATACCATCAGTATGACCTATGGCTTTAGCCCTACTATTTGCAGACATTGGGAATACACCTTTGTTATATTCAAGGCCTTGATCTTTTAAGTTCTCTTCCGTCTGTCCAATCACAGCAACTTCAGGAGAGGTATAGATAATTCCAGGTACAAGATTATAGTCAACATGACCTACTTCACCATTTATAAACTCGACTGCAGCAACACCGTCTTCTTCAGCTTTGTGAGCCAGCATTGGGCCTTTTATTACGTCACCAATAGCATAAATATCACTAATAGATGTTTCAAATTTATCATTTGTATTAATAAAACCATATTTATCCATTTCAAGATTTAATTTATCTAAACCTAAACCATTAGTATTAGGCTTGCGACCAACTGCAACTAAAACCACGTCTGCATCTAATTCTTCTGAATTTCCATTCTCAACATTTTTCACAGTTAGTATTACTTTATTTTTAACTTTCTTTGTTGTTTCAACAGAGTGATTTAATTTGAACTTGATACCCTGTTTTTGTAATATTTTCATAAATTTTTCAGCAATTTCATTATCCATCCCTGGTAATATTCTTGGAAGGAATTCTATTATCTCGACTTCCGCTCCAAGTCTTCTCCAAATAGTTCCCATTTCAAGACCGATGACACCTCCACCAATCACAATCAATTTTTTAGGAACTTTTTTAAGTTCTAGAGCTCCGGTAGAAGTTACAATAGATTCTTCATCTATTTTTATATTAGGTAAAACTGACGCTTCAGACCCAGTAGCTATAATCACTTTATCTGTATTTATTATTTCTATTTTTCCATTATTATTTATTTCTATTTCTTTTGAAGAAATTATCCTAGCTGTTCCAGTAAATTTACTTATTTTATTTTTACCAAATAAAAAACCTATACCTTTAGTAAGATCTTCAACTATATTTGATTTCCTTTTTAATAATTTAGAAAGATCTAAACTAACGTCTTTACAATTGATACCCCATTCCATCATACCATTTGATTTGATTGTACTCTCATATTGTTCTGAAGCATGAAGCATAGCTTTAGAAGGAATACATCCAACGTTTAAACAGGTTCCACCCAACCTTTCTCTTTTTTCTATAGTTGCTACTTTCATTCCTTTTTGAGATGCTACAATAGATGCTACATATCCACCAGGACCTGAACCTATAACAACAAGATCATATTTATTATCTGACATTTTTAACCTTTAAATTAATAAATTAGGCACCAATTACCAATCTTCTTGGATCTTCTATTATTTCTTTAATCCTTACTAAAAATGAAACAGCCTCTCTTCCATCTATAATTCTATGATCATAAGATAAAGCTAAATACATCATTGGTCTAATTTCAATATTGTTACCTATAGCTACTGGTCTTTTTTGAATTTTGTGCATTCCAAGGATTCCAGACTGGGGTGGATTTAAAATTGGAGATGACATTAATGATCCATAAACGCCACCATTTGAAATTGTAAAGGTTCCACCCGCCATATCAGAGATAGCTAGATCACCGTCTTTTGCTTTTTTTCCAAAAGAAACTATATTCATTTCAGTTTCACCAAAAGATAACTTATCTGCATTTCTTAAAACAGGCACTACTAAACCTTGAGATGTGCCTACGGCCACTCCAATGTTATAGTAATTTTTATAAATTATATCATTACCTTCAATTTCTGCGTTAACTGCAGGAAATTCTCTGAGAGCGTCTATTGCTGCCTTAACAAAAAAGCTCATGTAACCAAGTCTAACCCCGTTTTTCTTCTCAAAGCTATCTTGATAATTACTTCTCATTTCCATTAATGCTGTCATATCAACTTCATTATAAGTAGTTAACATAGCAGCTGTATTTTGAGCTTCTTTCAAACGTCTAGCAATAGCTTGACGTAACCGTGACATAGGAACTCTTTCTTCTAAATTCTCTTTATCTCTACTTGAAGAAATAATTGAGTTTTCGTCAATTTCTTGCTTTTTAGGTTGTTCTTTTGTCAGTTTTTGTTCAGTTTTAATAGGTTCTAATTTATCTGTAGTTGGCTTAGTGTTAGATAAGGTTTTTTCACCAGCTACAATCATTGCCAATAAAGCACCAACCTCTACTGTGTCACCTTCAGCGACAGCCAAATGGTCAATTGTTCCAGAAATTGCAGCCGGCACTTCCAAGGTAACCTTATCAGTTTCTAACTCTACAATTGGTTCATCAATTTCAACAAATTCACCTTGTTTTTTTATCCACTTTGAAACTGTTGCCTCTACAACAGATTCTCCAAGTATTGGAACTAAAACATCCATTATTCCATCCCTTTTTTTAAGATTATTATTTTCTATGTTTGGTTTATTATAAGTTGAATCACTATTTTTTTTTATTAAATTTAGATATAAAAGAACGTCACCCTTAGTCACTCTCTCATCTTTACCAGTTCCTGATATTTCAGAAATATCAATATCTTTTTCTTTAATCATTTTAGCAGCAGAAGGCATGGCTAATTCGTTAATTTTGTTATTTATCTCATTAGTCATAAGTTTTAATCTACTCTGCAGCTTGTTTTCTAGATTTTTTATCTACAGTTTCCAAAGCCTTATTTACTAAGTCAGCCTGTTCTCTATTATGTCGAGATAAAGATCCCGTAGCAGGAGAAGCAGCTTCGGCTCTACCAGCATAACTTGGACGCGCAAATTTTGCTTTATAAGATAAAAGCACCTCTTCAATTTTTCTATCTACAAAGAACCAAGCGCCCATATTTTTGGGTTCTTCCTGACACCAGATAACTTCTGCATCTGGTGTTTTGGACAACTCTTCCTTAAGTGTTCTTGCTGGGAAAGGATAAATTTGCTCTAGTCTCAGTAGTTTTACATTTTTTAATTTTCTTACTTCTCTTTCTTCAAATAAATTATAAAAAACTTTTCCTGATGAAATAACTACTTTTTTAATATTCTTATCATCTAAGTCTAAATTTGGATCTTTGATTACTCTTCGAAAAGCAGTGTTTTCTCCCATATCAGATAATTTAGAAACACACATTTTATTTCTTAGCAAACTTTTAGGTGTCATTATTATCAATGGTTTTCTAAAGTCTCTTTTAAGTTGTCTTCTTAAAGCATGGAAATAATTTGCTGGAGTACTACAATTTAAAACTTGCATATTATCTTCACCACATAATTGAAGATATCTCTCTAATCTTGCTGATGAATGTTCAGGACCTTGTCCTTCATAACCATGGGGTAGAAGCATTACTAATCCAGACATTCTAAGCCATTTAGCTTCGCCACTAGAAATAAATTGATCAACAATGACTTGTGCTCCATTTGCAAAGTCTCCAAATTGAGCTTCCCACATTACTAAAGCTGTAGGTTCTGTTAAAGAGTAACCATATTCAAAACCCAAAACAGACGCCTCAGATAAAGGTGAGTCAATAACCTCAAATGATGCCTGATTTTCTTTAATATTATTTAATGGCGTATGTCTCGTCTCATTTGATTGATCTATAAAGACAGCGTGTCTTTGTGAAAAAGTGCCTCTACAACTATCTTGACCAGACAACCTTACTGGATGCCCCTCTAATAACAAAGATCCAAAGGCAAGATGTTCTGCAGTTGACCAATCTATACCTTGACCGGTTTCTATAGCTTTTTTTCTACCTTCTACAATCCTTATGAGTTTTTTATTAATTTGCAAACCTTCAGGAATAGTTGTAATTGCTTTACCAATTAATTTTAAATCATCTGTACTTACAGATGTTTCACCTCTTCTATCGTCTCCATGAGCAGCACGTAGACTTGACCATTGACCTTCTAACCAATCTGCCTTGTTCGGCTTATAATTTGAGCCAGCATCAAACTCTTTTTCTAAAAATTTGTTATGGTTATTCACTTCGTCTTTAGCTTCTTTTTCTGTTATGACGCCTTCATTAATTAACTGATTTGCATATATTTTACTGATACTAGGATGAGATCCAATCTTTTCGTACATTACAGGTTGTGTAAATGCTGGCTCATCACCTTCATTATGTCCGTATCGTCTATAACTAATTATATCTAAAATAACGTCACATGCAAATTTCTGTCTAAACTCTGTTGCTATTCTTGATGCATGGACAACAGCTTCTGGATCATCTCCATTAATGTGCATAATTGGAGCCATAACCATTTTTGCCACATCTGTACAATAAGGGCTAGATCTAGAATAGTTGGGGCTTGTTGTAAATCCAATTTGGTTGTTAACAACTATATGAATAGTACCTCCAGTTCTATAACCACGAAGACCAGAGAAATCAAAGGTTTCAGCTACAATTCCTTGTCCGGCAAAAGCAGCGTCACCATGTAAAACAATTCCTAAAACTGATAGTCTATCATTAGTATCATTATGTTGATTTTGTTTAGCTCTAACTCTTCCAATGACAACTGGAGCTACAATTTCTAAATGAGAAGGGTTAGCTTGCAAAGATAGATGAACATTCTTTCCATCAAATTCTCTATCGGCTGAAGCTCCCATATGATACTTAACATCCCCTGAACCTCCAGCTTCTTCAGGATTAGCTTGATTACCTAAAAACTCCGAAATAATAGCTCTAAAAGGTTTATTTAATATATTGTATAATAAATTAAGCCTTCCTCTATGAGCCATAGCTATAACAACTTCTTTCATACCTAGTTGGCTACCGCGTTTTAAAATTTGTTCTATCGCAGGAACAACTGACTCTGAACCATCTAAACCAAATCTTTTTGTTCCAGCATATTTTTTATGAAGAAATTGTTCAAATGTCTCTGCTCCGACCAGTCTTTCATAAATTGCTTTTTTGCCCCTTTTAGTAAATTGAGTTGTGTTTCTTATTGATTCTATTCTTTCTTGAACCCATGCTTTTTGAGCTGGATCTTGAACATGCATAAATTCTATTCCTATGGAACCACAGAATGTTTCTCTAACTATTTCCATTATTTGCTTAAGAGTGGCTGATTCTATGCCCAAAACGTTATCAATAAAGATAGGTCTATCCCAGTCTTCATCTTTAAATCCATAAGTAGCAGGATTTAATTCAGGGTGAATATCTCCTTTTTGAAGACCAAGAGGATCTAAATTTGCCAGTAAATGTCCATTGATTCTATATGCTCTTATTAGCATTATAGCTCTAATAGAGTCGGTTGTAGCCGATCTTAAATCAGTTGCTGATAGATCCCCTTTACCAGCTATACCCCTCGCAACTGCTTTAACACTCTCAATACTGTCACTTGCACCAATAACTTGACTATTCTTTCTGGCCCAGCTAGGACCATCATCCACCGCAACTTCGTCACCATTATTTTGAAACCACAATGCCCATTCTTTTGGAACGGAGTTAGGATCGTTTTTCCACTCTTTATGTAGATCGTTTATGAAAGTCGCATTACCCCCTGAAAGAAAACTTTGATCAGGATTGAGATCGTCCATTGGTATGACTCCTTTGAAGCTTTAATGATAAGTATCTATCTAATTATATTGATATTATGACCAAATTTTTTAACATAATATACTACACAAAACATTTTAAACTTATTCAAGTTATTTCCACTCTTCTATTGCTTTTAAGACAGCTTTACCCAAGCCCGCTGGCGAATCTGACATTATAAACCCTGATTTTTCCATAACTTTGACCTTAGTATCAGCATCACCACTTCCACCACTTACAATTGCTCCAGCATGACCCATTGTTCTCCCAGGAGGTGCAGTTTTTCCAGCAATAAATCCAGCAATTGGTTTTTTTATTTTATGATTTTTTATAAAATTAGCGGC
Source organism: Pseudomonadota bacterium (assembly GCA_028382005.1). Lineage (GTDB taxonomy): Bacteria > Pseudomonadota > Alphaproteobacteria > Puniceispirillales > Marisalimonadaceae > Marisalimonas. The sequence goes on along the minus strand of JAOESH010000002.1, from coordinate 76,989 downwards.
ATCCTCTTCTGCGCTACCCCCTATTTCACCAATCATTAAAATAGCTTCTGTCTGTTCATCATTTAAAAACATGTCTAAACAATCAATAAAATTTGTTCCATTAATTGGATCACCACCTATGCCTATACATGTTGATTGACCTAACCCTGCAGCCGTTGTTTGAGCAACTGCTTCATAGGTTAATGTGCCTGAACGCGAAACAATACCAATTTTGCCAGGGGTATGGATATGCCCAGGCATTATTCCAATCTTACATTGACCTGGAGTTATAACACCCGGACAATTCGGACCTATAAGCCTAGAATTTGATTGGTTCAAAAATTGTTTAACTTTTATCATATCCTGAACTGGAATACCTTCAGTTATACAAATTATTAATGGTATTTTAGCTGAAATAGCCTCTAAAATAGAATCCGCTGCAAATGGGGGAGGAACATATATTACAGTAGCGTCAGGGTTAGCCTCTTTCACAGCTTCGTCAACGGTATTAAATACTGGAAGATCTAGGTGAATTGTTCCACCTTTGCCAGGAGTTACACCTCCTACCATCTTCGTCCCATAAGCAATAGCCTGTTCAGAATGAAAGGTACCTTGGCCTCCTGTGAATCCCTGACATATAACTTTCGTTTTACTATTTATTAAAACAGACATTTAATTTATCTCCTTTACAGCATTTACAATTTTTACTGCTGCATCATCTAAATCATCTGCTGGAATGATTTTCAAGCCTGAATCAGAAAGTATTTTTTTTCCTTCTTCAACATTAGTGCCTGCTAACCTTACAACTAATGGTTTTGACAAAGACAAAGCTTTTGCTGCGGCAACTACTCCAGAAGCAATTATATCACACCTCATTATACCACCAAAAATATTAACTAAAATTCCTTCAACTGCTTTGTCAGACAATATTATTTTAAATGCCTCTGTTACCTTTTCCTTAGTAGCACTTCCTCCAACATCTAAGAAATTTGCTGGAGATGATCCTTTTAGTTTAATGATATCCATCGTTGCCATAGCTAAACCAGCTCCATTTACTAAGCAACCAATAGTTCCATCTAATTTGATATAGGCTAAATCATGTTTACTAGCTATTATTTCAGCTGGATCTTCTTCACTTTCATCCCTTAACTTCATTATTTCGGGATGTCTAAATAGAGCATTGTTGTCAAATGACATTTTAGCATCTAAAGCGATAAGGTTATTTTCAGAAGTCACAACTAATGGATTTATTTCTAATAAACTTGAATCTAATTCTGTAAAAAGCTTGTATAATTGTTTAAAAAAAGATCCTGATTGTTTGAGGCTAGATCCTTTCAAACCTAAACTATTAGCAATTAACCTTGAATGAAAAGGTTGAAACCCTATAGTTGGATCTACACTAAATGATAATATTTTTTCAGGTCTCTCATCTGCAACTTTTTCTATGTCCATTCCACCTTCAGTGGAGGCTATTACAGATATTTTACTGGTTGCTCTATCAATAACCATCGAAAAATAATATTCAGATTGGATGTCGCATCCGTCTTCTATATATAATCTTTGAACTAACTTACCCTCGTTGCTTGTTTGGTGAGTTATCAAGTTTTTACCTAAAATTGTAAGAGCAGCACTTTTTACCCCATCAAGATCTTTAACTACTTTAACTCCACCTGCTTTACCTCTTCCACCAGCATGTATCTGAGCCTTTACAACATAAATTGGCCCTGGCAAATCTTTGGCAGCAGACAAGGCTTCATCTACTGAAAAAACAGCTTTACCTAAAGGTGTTGGAATGTCGTATGATTTTAAAAGTTCTTTAGCTTGGTGCTCATGAATATCCATAACTTAACCCTTAATAAATATTTTATTTAACTTCAAATTTAGAGGCAATATCATTTAGTTGCTTCACTGCAGAGACAGAATGATCAAACATATTTTTTTCATCTGATGTGAACTCTATTTCTACAATTCTTTCAACACCTTTTTTACCAATAATGACTGGCACTCCAACATAAATTCCATTTAGGCCATAGTAACCGTCAACAAATGCAGCGCAGGGAACTAATTTTTTTTTATCTTTCAGAAATGACTCTGCCATTTCTATAGCAGCAGAAGCTGGAGCATAAAAAGCTGAACCCGTTTTTAACAAACCAACTATTTCAGCTCCACCATCACGAGTTCTTTGAATAATTTTATCTATTTTATCTTGAGTGCTCCAACCCATTTTAATTAAATCAGGCACTGGAATTCCAGCAACAGCTGAGTATCTAGCTAAAGGTACCATTGTATCTCCGTGACCTCCTAGAACAAAAGCCGTAACATCGCTTACAGATACATTAAATTCTTGGGCTAAAAAGTGTCTAAACCTTGCTGAATCAAGAATTCCAGCCATTCCAACAACCATATTTGTTTCCAACCCTGAAGCTCTTTGTAAAACCCCAACCATTGCATCTAAAGGGTTAGTAATACATATGATAAAAGCATTTGGACAATTATCTTTAATACCTTTTCCTACTTGCTTCATAACTTTAGTGTTAATCTCAACAAGATCGTCTCTACTCATGCCAGGTTTTCTAGCAACACCCGCTGTGACGATTACAACATCACTGCCTGATAGAGAGGAATAATCGTTAGATCCTAAAATGTTACAATCAAAACCTTCAACTGGACTTGACTGAGCTAAATCCAGTGCTTTTCCTTGAGGCACACCCTCCGCAATATCAAATAATGTTATGTCACCAAGTTCTTTAATAGCTGCCAAATGAGCTAAAGTACCACCAATGTTACCTGATCCAATTAAAGCTATTTTATTACGCATGGTTTAATCCTATAGTGATTGATTTTTTTAAAATCTCTGTTTAAAACATCTGCTTATTTCTAATAATATGTTAATCTTTTAACTTTTTTTTTGTGAGCTATCAAGGACAGAATATTTATTATTATTATTTCTAAATCTGAGACATTTCTATAATTCTAGATATAGTTCTATCAAACTCAAATTCCCAGTCGTTTCCTTGATAAAGATCTTTAAAATCAACTTCTGAGGTAGCTACCAAGAAACAGTTTTTATCGTATAAAGCGTCAATCAACCAAATAAATCTTCTAGCCTCATTCCTAAATTCATTTGTTAAAATTGGAATATTTTCTATTATTATCCCTTTGTATCTTAGAGCAATTTCAATATAATCAGCAGCTGCAAGTGGTTTTTTACATAAATTGTCAAAGCTAATTCTTGCTATTCCAGCAGCTACCTTAGGTATGAAAATTTTCCTTCCTGCTACTAATATGTTTTCTGAATTAATTGTAAAACCTGTACTTAAACCATCAAATAGTTCATTAACTTTTATTGAATTTTCTTTTGTTATGGGGCTTAACCACATTTTATTACCACTAAGAGATCTTTTTCGCCAATCGTCTCCTGGTGGCATTGCTATTATGTTAGTTTTTAATTTAAGATTTTCAATAAAGGGTAAGATCCGATCTCGATGCAAGCCATTTTTATAAAGGCCATCGGGTGGTTGATTGGATGTTGTTACTAAAATAGTTCCTTCATCAAACATAATGTTGAATAAACGAGATAGTATCATTGCATCAGCAATATCTTTAACTTCCATTTCATCGAAACATAAAAGTCGTGCAGATGATGCCAAATCTTTTGCAACCATAATTACAGTGTCATTTTTTTTAACTTTTTTACTTTTATCTTTAATTCTCTGATGAACTTCTTTCATGAAATCATGAAAATGTAACCTACGTTTATCTTTAATATTAATATTATTAAAAAATAAATCCATAATCATAGATTTACCTCTTCCTACTCCTCCGTGGAGATAAATTCCTTTAATTTTATTTTTTTGTGTTTTGAAAAAAAAGTTGCTTACTATTGATTTTTTATTGTTGTTTTCATTTATTTGTTTAACTAAAAAATCAAATGACTGAGAAATTAATGATTGTCCTTCGTCAAAATTGATAGAAGCTTCATGAGCTATCGCTTTTAAAGAAAAATTTAAACTGTTTTGCTTAATTGCAGACATATAAAACAACTAATTTTGAATAAATAAATTATTGTCTTTCAATTTGTAACTTTTTGATTTCACCAATAGCCTTAGCTGGGTTCAGGCCCTTTGGACAAGTCTTCGTACAATTCATAATTGTATGACATCTATAAAGTTTAAAAGAATCTTCTAAAGCATCCAATCTTTCATCAGTATTTTCGTCTCTACTGTCTGCAATCCACCTATATGCTTGTAAAAGGACTGCAGGTCCCAAATATTTATCACCATTCCACCAGTAAGAAGGACAAGATGTTGTACAAGAAAAACAAAGTACACATTCCCATAATCCATCAATTTTCTCTCTTTCTTGAGGAGATTGCTTTCTTGATTTTCCTTTTTCTGGACTTGAATCAGTTTGTAACCAAGGTTTTACAGATGTTAATTGTGCGTATGCTTGCGATAAGTCAGGAACTAAATCTTTAACAACTTCCATATGGGGTAGTGGATAAATATTGATATCACCTTTAACATCATCAATTGACTTTAAACAAGCTAAAGTGTTAGTTCCATCGATATTCATGGAGCAAGAACCACAAATGCCTTCTCTACATGAACGTCGAAAAGTAATGCTTGAATCAATTTCTTGCTTGATTTTAATCAAAGCATCTAAAACCATAGGACCACATTCGTCTAAATCAATAGTATAACTGTCAATTCTTGGATTCTCATCATCATCAGGTGACCATCTGTAAACATTCACTTTTCTAGTATTTTCAGAATCACTGTCTAACGGGTAATCAATACCTTTAACAACTTTGGAATGTCTTGGAAGGGCAAATTCAGCCACTAAATATCTCCTGCTAAATTAATATACTCTTGCCGCGGGTGGGACCGTTGCAACTTCATTTGTTAAAGTATTAAGATGGACATCTCTATAGTCAACTTTTGTTTTCATTTTACCGTCCAGCCACATAATAGTATGTTTCATCCATTCTTTATCATCTCGATCAGGAAAATCTTCATGGGAATGCGCTCCTCTTGATTCCTTGCGCTGCTCTGCTGATCTAATTGTAATTATGGCTTGTTGCATAAGATTTTCAAGCTCCAAGGCCTCAACTAAATCTGTATTAAATATCATTGATCTATCTTTAATACCAATTCCATCCATACCTTTGGCTATAGTGTCAACTTTTTTAACACCTTCATCCATTGAAGAAGTAGACCTAAAAACCGCCGCATGTTTTTGCATCGCATTTTGCATTGAGTTTCTTACTTCACCAACAGAAGTTTCACCTTTTGCAAATCTCATTTTATCTAATCTAGCTAAAATTTTGTCAGTTGCACTTTTAGGTAGCGGAGAATGAGAACTTCCTTTTTCAACTATTTTAAGTGCTCTTTGTGCAGCCGCTCTTCCAAAGACAACTATGTCTAATAATGAGTTTGTTCCCAATCTATTTGCACCATGAACCGAGACACAAGCAGCCTCACCGATGGCCATAAGTCCTGAAACAACTGAGTTTTGATCTCCACCTTTTCTAGTCACAACTTCTCCGTGATAGTTAGTAGGTATGCCACCCATATTATAATGAACAGTAGGTAATACAGGTATTGGCTCTTTAGTAACATCTACTCCACAGAAAATTTTTGCTGTTTCACTAATTCCTGGCAATCTCATATGTAGTGTAGCTGGGTCGATATGCTCGAGATGCATATATATGTGATCTTTATTTGTTCCCACCCCTCTTCCTTCATTAATTTCAACAGTCATAGATCTTGAAACCACATCTCTACTAGCTAGATCTTTTGCTGTTGGAGCATACCTCTCCATAAAACGTTCACCTTCAGAGTTTGTAAGATAACCACCTTCACCTCTAGAACCTTCTGTTATTAAAACACCCGCTCCATATACTCCTGTTGGATGAAATTGGACAAACTCCATATCTTGAAGAGGCAATCCTGCCCTTAATGCCATAGCATTTCCATCACCTGTACAAGTATGAGCTGATGTACATGAAAAATAAACTCTTCCATAACCTCCAGTAGCTAAAACAGTTTGATGGCCTCTAAATCTATGAATCTTTCCATCGTCCATACATAGTGCTATTACACCTTTACAAGCTCCGTTATCATCCATTAATAGATCTAATGCTATGTATTCAACAAAAAATTCAGCTTGATGTTTTAAACATTGTTGATAGAGAGTGTGCAAGATAGCATGTCCTGTTCTATCAGCAGCAGCACAAGCTCTTCTTGCCATACTCTTCCCATAATCTAAGGTGTGCCCTCCGAAAGGTCTCTGGTACACTTCGCCGTCTTCAGTCCTTGAAAATGGTACTCCAAAGTTTTCTAGCTCTGTAACAGATGGTATAGCATTTTTGCACATATATTCTATTGCATCTTGATCGCCTAACCAGTCAGATCCCTTCACTGTGTCATACATGTGAAATTGCCAACTATCATTCTCACCCATATTGTTTAAAGCGGCTCCAATACCACCCTGTGCAGCCACTGTATGACTTCTAGTTGGAAATACTTTAGTAATACAAGCTGTTTTTAAGCCACCAGAAACCATTCCTAAAGTAGCTCTAAGTCCAGCACCACCTGCGCCAACTACTACTACATCATGTTCATGGTCTATAATTTCATATTCAGACATTTATTTTCTTTCTTTATTATAAAAATAATTTTAATACGCACAATATGGATAGTACGCCGAGTAATATAGCTAATAACTTAATTAATATTATTGAAATTATTTTCAACCCCTCAAGATGAACATAATCTTCAATAACAACCTGTAACCCCAAAGCAGAATGAAAAAATAGAGTTCCAAATAATAAAACTAATCCCGTTGCATTAAACGGATTTTGAACCCAGATGATGGAATCATTATACCCACTCATTAATATAAATAATAGAGAAGGGACAAACCATAAAACTAATGGGACCATGGCTATAGCTGATATTCTTTGCAGCTTCCAATGCCCAACTCCATGATGTTTTTCAGATCCCATATCCTGAGCCTTACCTATTTCATTTCCAACACTATTATTACTCATATTTTATTCATTTTCATTTAAAAAAGATTAACAACCAGGTTACTGCTGTAAAAAATAAAGATGCAACGACAACTACTGAACCTGACATATAGGCCACTTTTAGATCATAACCATAACCAGCATCCCAAAATAAATGTCGTATACCATTAGATAAATGATAAAACAGGCCAAAAGTAAAACCTAATAATACAAGTTTACTAAACCAGTGATTTACAATCAAAGAAAACATTGCATAAGTTTCTTCCCCTAATGTCAATGCAATGATCCATAAAACTAAAATTATACTACCCATAGATAAAGTCACACCTGTGGCTCTATGTAAAATTGATAATATTGATGTAAGTTGCGGTTTATATATTTGAAGATGTGGTGATAGGGGTCTCTTTCTGGTCATTGTATTTTAAAAACTCATTCTATTTTATTTATTTATAAATGGACTAAAAGTAGAGAAAACTCAAATTGTAATTTATAATATTTATAATTTATTAAAAATAATAATCATAATTGATATTCCAAGTAATACAATCCCTATCATTTCCATTCGCTTTATTTTCTCTTTAAATATCAATATTGATATAAGTATTGAAAAAATCAACTCAATTTGACCTACAGCTCTTACCTCTGCTGCAGTTGCTAAACCAAAAGCTAAAAACCATCCAAAGGTTGCACCCGTGCCACAAATGCCTGCTGGTAGACTTGGTTTCCAATATTTGAAAACAGCAAAAAACTGTTCTTTTTTAAAAAAGAACATATATGAACCAACTAATATAGTTTGGAATACAATAGCTATAAACGAGATATAAAGGGACTTATCTAATAAAGGGGCATCAACTGAAATTATTGCCATTCTAAAAAAAACTACTGACGCAGCAAGTAATAACCCTGATAGTATTCCTATTAAAGTTCCTATTTTCATCATTGAATTAAATAATTGTTTGAATGTTTCCAAGACAGTTTCAGCTTTCTTGGCAAAAGATAAAAATAACACTGAAATTACACCAAGCAATATACCTAAAATTAATGGCAATGAAAATATAACATTCAGAATCGCCACTTCTAAAAAAGCAATTAATATTACTTCTGTTTTTGAAAAAGCTATTCCTGCTGCAAAACTTTTATGAGAAAAAACTTGCATCAAAACGTACGTAAAAAGCACTTGGAAAATGGAGCCTAAGCATATAAGGATTAAAGAATATAATGATAATATAGGGATTGAATGACCAGAAAAGCTGAGCCAAAAAATCCATACTAAAGAAGTAAAAGGGAAGGCATAGCAAAATCGTATATAAGCGGCACCATAATCACCTAATCTTGGTATCATATTTTTCTGGAAAGCAGATCTAGCAGTTTGACAAGCAGCAGCAAAAATTGCAGCAAAAATCCAGATCATGTCCATTAAATAAGAAATCCAACATAATGTGTCTTTGACATTATATTTTAATTCCTTTTAGGTTTTTACTCACTAACAATTCAGCTATTTGCACTGTGTTTAAAGCAGCACCTTTTCTGAGATTGTCTCCTACACACCAAAAAACAAGACCATTTTTTACAGATGGATCTTTTCTTATTCTGCTAATATAAATATCATCTTCACCAGCCACTTCAACTGGCGTCACGTACCCCTCGTCTGCTCTATGATCTATAACTGTTATACCATCGGCATCTCTTAATAAATTTCTAACTTTGGTAACGCTTATATCTTTTTCGCATTCAAGAAAAACAGCTTCACTATGACCAATAAATACGGGAACCCTTACGCAATGAGCTACTAAATTTATGTTGTTATCTAAAATCTTTTTTGTTTCAACACGCATCTTCCATTCTTCTTTGGTAAAACCATCATCCATAAACGTGTCTATGTGAGGAATTACGTTGAATGCTATTTTTTTTGTAAATTGTTCTGGAGTAGCTTGATCATGAACAAAAACACCTTTTGTTTGATTAAACAATTCGTCCATTGCCGGTTTTCCTGCACCAGATACTGCTTGATAAGTAGAAACAACAACTCTTGAAACTTTGAAATGATCATGAATTGGCTTCAAAGCAACAACTAATTGAATAGTTGAACAGTTAGGGTTAGCTATGATATTTCTCTTTTTGAACGAGTTGATAGCATCAGGATTAACTTCAGGAACTATCAAAGGAACTTCATCATCCATCCTAAAGCACGACGAATTATCAATAACTATACAACCTGTTTTGCCCACAATTGGTCCATATTTTTTAGCTATGTCAGATCCAGCAGAAAAAAGAGCGATATCCACTTTTTCAAAATCGAAATCTTCTAGCGACAAAACTTTTAAAATTTTATCGTCACCAAAAGAAACCTCCCTTCCAATAGAAGATTTAGACGCTAATGCGTATATATTGTTTAAAGGAAAATTTCTTTCAGATAACGTTTGGAGCATTTCTCTTCCAACAGCTCCAGTAGCGCCAACAACTGCAATATTATAAGTCATTAATTTGTTAATTCCTCTAATTTTCTTAATACTATATCCATCATTCCTTTAGTTCCTACTTTTTCTCTACCGTCTGCCATTATATCTGCTGTTCTAGGACCAGCTTCTAAGGCTTGCGATACTGCTTTATCTATTAAATCAGCCTCATCTTTCATATCAAATGAATATCTCAACATCATTGAAAAACTTAATAGTTCGGCTAAAGGGTTTGCTAAGCCTTTCCCAGCTATATCTGGAGCAGAACCGTGCACAGGCTCATACATTGCAAATCTTTTTCCAGTGTCCTTATCTATGGAACCTAAACTAGCTGAAGGTAACATTCCAAGAGAGCCCGTTAACATTGCGGCACAATCTGACAAAATATCGCCAAATAAGTTGTCCGTTACAATAACGTCAAATTGCTTTGGTTCCTTAACTAATTGCATAGCACAGTTATCAGCATACATATGTAACATGTCTATACCATGACCTTCTCTTTTATGCAGGTCTGTCATTACTTCACGCCAGAGAACCCCAGACATCATAACATTAGCTTTTTCTACCGAAGTTACTTTACTACTTCTAGCTTTTGCTAAATCGAAAGCTACTCTTCCAATCCTTTCAATTTCAGGTGTAGTGTAAAGATTAGTGTCATAACCTTTTTTGACACCTGTTTTAACTTCTTCTATTCCTCTTGGCTCAGCAAAATAAATGCCACCAGTAAGTTCTCTTAATATTAAAATATCTAGTCCAGATATGATCTCTGATTTAAGAGATGATGCATCAACTAAAGCAGAAAAAACCGTTGCTGGTCTTAAATTAGCAAATAAGTCCATTTCTTTTCTTAATTTTAACAAACCATTTTCTGGTCTTTTTTCAAAATCTAAGCCATCATATTTTGGACCACCAACTGCACCAAACAATACAGCATCAGCTTCCATTGTATCTACAAGTGTTTTGTCAGTTAAAGGTGTTCCGTGTTTATCATATGAAGCACCTCCAACTAAACCTTCTTTAATATTAAAACTAATGGTTTTATTTTTAGCTAACCAGTCTACGACTCTTAAAGTCTCTTTAACCACTTCTGGTCCAACACCATCACCTGGCAAAACCATTAGAGTTCTATTCGAAGTCATCTTAAATTTCCTTTATTAAAATTATTTTATAACCAAGGCCGGTCATTTTCCATCTCAATTTCAAAATCATCTATTTTTTTTGATTTTTCGAGAGTTATTCCAATGTCGTCTAATCCTTCAAGAAGGCATTTTTTTCTAAACGGATCTAACTCAAATTTAATTACGGCACCATTAGGCCTTCTGATTTCTTGAGAAGGCAGATCAATTTCTAACTCTGGATTTTCTTTGTCTTTTGCATCTGCCAATAGGGCTTCACGCTGTTCAGCCGTAACTTGGATAGGTAAGACGCCATTTTTAAAAGAATTATTGTAAAAAATATCTGCAAAAGATGTTGATATTATACATTTAATTCCAAAATCAGATAAAGCCCAAGGTGCATGTTCTCTACTTGATCCACATCCAAAGTTGTCGCCTGCAACAATTATGTTACTTGATCTGTAGGGATCTTGATTTAAAATAAATTCTTTTTTTTCTGATCCGTCATCATTAAATCTCATTTCATCGAATAGGTGTTTACCTAAACCGGTTCTTTTAATAGTTTTTAAGAATTGTTTAGGTATTATTTTATCAGTATCAACATTAATAAAATTAAATGGTGCTGCGATACCTTTTAAATTAATGAATTTTTCCATTTTACGCCCTTATTGAAAATTTAGATAATCTCATTGGAGTCAGTTAGCCTTCCTGTTAAGGCGGATGCTGCTGCAATTTGAGGGCTAACCAAATGAGTTCTGCCACCTTTACCTTGTCTTCCTTCAAAGTTTCTATTAGACGTGCTTGCGCATCTTTCACCTGGTTCAAGTTTATCATCGTTCATTGCAAGACACATAGAACACCCAGGCTCTCTCCAATCAAACCCTGCATCTGAAAATATAGTATCCAATCCTTCTTCTTCAGCTTGATTCTTTACAAGGCCTGAACCAGGTACAACCATTGCACGAATACCTTCTTTAACTTTTTTTCCTTTTATAACTTCTGCAGCAGCTCTTAGATCTTCTATTCTTGAGTTAGTGCATGAGCCTATAAAAACTGTGTTTATTTCAACATCAGAAATTTTTTGCCCTCCAATTAATCCCATATAGTTGAGTGATCTCTCAACTTTTTCGCGCGTATCCTCGTCTTTTATTTTTTTTGGATCTGGAATAAATCCATCAATAGAAACTATATCTTCAGGACTTGTTCCCCATGTTATTGTTGGCTTTATTTCATTTGCATTAATAGTCACTTTAGTATCATAGAAAGCATCATAGTCTGAAGGTAGAGATTTCCACCACTTAAGAGCAAGATCCCAATTTTTATCACTAGGAGACATAGGTTTTCCATATAAATACTCAAAAGTTATTTCATCTGGAGCAACCATACCTGCCCTAGCGCCAGCTTCTATTGACATATTACAAACAGTCATTCTTCCTTCCATGGAGAGCTTTCTAATAGCTTCTCCAGAATATTCAATAACATGGCCTGTTCCACCAGCTGTTCCAATTTTACCTATAATAGCCAAAACCAGGTCTTTAGCAGAAACTCCTTGTTGCAGTTCACCTTCAACATTTACAAGCATGTTTTTAGCAGGTTTTTGGATTAAGGTTTGTGTTGCTAAAACGTGTTCAACTTCAGATGTACCAATTCCAAATGCTAATGCTCCAAAGGCTCCATGAGTAGCAGTATGGCTGTCACCGCAAACAATTGTCATTCCAGGTTGCGTAAAGCCCTGTTCGGGACCTATAACATGAACTATACCTTGCCTAACATCCATCATATTGAAGTAAGGAACACCAAATTCTGCTACATTTTTATCTAATGCTTCAACTTGTATTCTTGATTCTTCTTCTACTATTCCACCAGATCTATCTGAAGTAGGTACATTATGATCTGCAACTGCTAATGTACGTTGGGGAGAACTAACTTTTCTACCAGACAATCTTAAACCCTCAAATGCTTGAGGGCTCGTGACTTCATGAACCAAATGCCTGTCAATATATATTAGAGAAGCGCCATCTTCTTGTGTATTAATCAGATGATAGTCCCAAATTTTATCAAAGAGTGTCCTCGGTTTCATTTCAGGTCTCCTATAACTTAGAAATCAAGATATAAAATCAGCAAATTAAATTATATGATAATTAATCCTTAGAGGCTGCCTCTTCAGTAACTTTTTTATTATCTGATTTAGGTTTAATTTCCTTTTTTGACACTTGTATTTTTTCAACAATACGAGCTGATTTACCTCTTCTATCTCTAAGGTAATATAATTTAGCTCTTCTAACTTTACCTCTTTTAAGTACAGTTATTCCGGCAATTTTGGGTGAGAAAATTGGAAATATTCTTTCAACACCTTCACCGTAAGATATTTTTCTAACAGTAAAACTTTCATTCAAACCACCACCACTTCTGGCAATACACAAACCTTCAAATGCCTGTACTCTTTCTTTGTCACCTTCAACTATCTTAACATCAACTTTTAAGGTATCACCTGCACCAAATTCCGGCAATGATCTCTCTGCAGAAATCTTCTCCATCTGATTTTTTTCAATTTTATCAATAACATTCATTTTATTACCCTTTCGTGATTTATACACATAACAAATTAATAATTTTTTATCTAGTTAAGATTTTAAATATTTAGACCATAAATCTGGTCTTTTTGATTTTGTAATCTCTTCTGACATCTTAATTTTCCACATTTCTATTTTTTTATGGTCTCCAGATATCAAAACCTCTGGAACTTCTATTCCATTCCACACTCTAGGTTGTGTGTATAATGGATATTCTAACAAGCCACCTTCAAAACTCTCTTCTATTAAACCTTTTGAATTTCCAATTACATTTGGAAGAAGCCTAATCGTAGCATCCATAATTAATTGTGCTCCAATTTCTCCACCTGATAAAATATAATCACCAACACTTACTTCTTGTATGTCATTATGATTTAAAAATCTTTCGTCAACTCCCTCATATCTTCCACAAATAAAAACCACACCTTTTTCTTTAGATAATTCTTTTGCAAAACTTTGATCAAATTTACGACCTCTTGGTGACAAATAAATTCTTGGACCTTTATCATATGCTGCAGATTTTAAAGCTTTATCCAGAACTTCTGGTTTAAGAACCATTCCATGGCCTCCACCAAATGGGACATCATCTACCTTTCCATTTTTATCATTTGAAAAATCTCTAATATTAATTTTTTTTAATGACCAAAGCCCTTTTTTTAAGGCTTTACCTGATATAGAAAAATCTAAAGTTCCAGGAAACATTTCTGGAAATAGTGATAAAACTGTCGCATTCCACACTCTAAAACTCCCTTTTTAATCATTAAAAAAACTAAAATCTAAATTTAAAATTACCTCTTTTTCTTTATAATTAATTATATTTAAAAATTCACTACCTGCTGGTAAATAAAATGTCTTTCCATTTTTTTTTACTTCAATTAACAAACCTCCACCAAAATCACTAAATGAGATAATTGAACCAAAACTTTCCTTATTTGTATTACAAACATCAAAACCTATAAGATCTCTGTGGTAAAACTCATCATCCAGAAGCTTAGGAAGACTTTGTCTTTTTATAAATAATTTCGAATTCCTAAATTTTTCTGCATCATTTCTTGTTTTAACATTTTCTATTTCACAAATAAGATTTTGTTTAACCTTTCTAAGAAACTTAAATCTAATTGGATTAACATTATTTTCTAGGAATATTTCTTTATAACTAAATATATTTTCAGGTTTTTCAGCATAACTTTTAAGCTTAACTTCGCCCTTTATACCATGAACACCAACAAAACATCCAATTTCAATTAAATCACTTTTAGACAATGTATACCTATTCTTTTTTCTCCACTTCTTCAGCAGGAGCTTCTTCCGCAGGTGCTTCTGCTACTGGTGCTTCTGCTACTGGTGCTTCTGCTACTGGTGCTTCTGCTGCTAATGCTAATTTCTCAGCAGCTTCTGCTTCTCTTTCTTGCCTTTTCTTTCCTGGTGCACTTTTGATAGGCTGTTCTCTTATAACAGGAGCTTTTACTAAGCCATCAGAAGATAACATTTTGGCTACTCTTAATGTTGGTTGCGCTCCTTTAGAAATCCAATATTTAGCTCTTTCAACATCTAAAACTAATCTTTCAGCATGATCTTTAGCTACCATTGGGTTATATGACCCTAATCTTTCAATGAATTTACCATCTCTTGGAGATAAAGCTTCTGCAACTACAATTTTGTAAAAAGGTCTCTTCTTAGCTCCACCTCTTGATAATCTTATTTTTAGTGCCATTTTTTTTCCTTATATTTTGTTAATTAAATTTATCTTCTCTTTTTTGACGAATTTCCGCCTAACCCGGGCAAACCCATTCCTCCAAATTTATTGGCCATATTTCCTAAATTTGGCATGTTACCACCCATCATTTTTTGTAATTGGGCCATCTTTTCTGAATCCATTGCCGGGGCTTGTCCATCACTAGTAGGCGCGTCTTGACTAGTTCCGCCTAATGATGACATCATATTCTTCAAGCCACCAAGTCCGCCCATTTTACCCATTTTTTTCATCATACGAGCCATGTCTTGTTGTTGCTTCACAAGTCTGTTGACATCTGAAACAACCGTTCCTGATCCTGATGCAATTCTTTTTCGTCTTGAAGCATTTAGTAACGCTACATTTATTCTTTCCTTCTTTGTCATTGAGTATATTATAGCTTCTTGTTTAGAAATCGATTTATCATTAAAATTATTAGCCGCCATTTGTTTTTGAAGTTTACCAATACCAGGTAACATAGACATTACCCCTCCTAAACCACCCATTTTTTTTAATTGTCCAATTTGTTTTAACATATCATTCATATCAAAACTGCCTTGAGACATTCTTTTCATCATATGAGCAGCATCTTCTTCAGCTATAGTTTCAGCAGCTTTTTCGACTAATGAAACTACATCGCCCATATCTAATATTCTACCAGCTGCTCTATCAGGATGGAAAGCTTCTAACCCTTCCAATTTTTCGGAAACACCTACAAATTTTATTGGACACCCCGTTACTGATCTCATTGACAAAGCTGCACCACCTCTTGCATCTCCATCAGTTCGAGTTAGAACAACTCCAGAAATTTTGATTAGTTCAGAAAAAGCTTTAGCTGTTTGCACAGCGTCCTGACCAGTCATTGCATCTGCTATTAGTAAAGTTTCAGACGGACTAGACAACTTAAACACTTCCTGTGCTTCAGACATCATTGCTGTGTCTATAGTTGTTCTTCCTGCTGTATCAAGTATCAAAACATCTATTGCTTGAATTTTTGAAGCTGCCATTGCTCTTTTAGTTATTTTTTCTGGACTTTCTCCATCAATTTCTGGCAATACAGAAACCTCAGCTTGCTCACCTAAAATTCTGAGTTGCTCTCTTGCAGCAGGCCTGTAGATATCAAGTGATGCAAGCATCACTTTTTTTCTTTTCTTAGATTTTAAATGTAAGGCTAACTTTCCAGCAGTAGTAGTTTTGCCTGAACCCTGAAGCCCTACTAGCAATATAACGGCAGGAGGCGCATGATCAATTAAAAGTTCAGATTCGTTTGAACCAAGAACTTCAATTAAAACATCATTTACAATTTTTATAACTTGCTGACCAGGAGTGACAGATCTTAAAACTTCTTCACCTACTGCCCTAACTCTAACTTTATCGATAAATTCTTTAACTACTGACAAAGCAACATCTGCCTCTAAAAGAGCTGTACGAACCTCTTTTAAAGCTTCATCAACGTTACCTTCAGAAAGAGAACCTCTTTTTGTAAGGCCTTTGAAAACATTACCTAGTTTGTCAGTTAAATTCTCAAACATATTAATCCTAAACCAAGATTACGCCCGTGCTTGAAACTCAAGGACGTGCGTTAAAATTCTTCTTTAAAAATAAATTATTATTGTTTAATTATATACAATTTATATCCAAGTCAAGTTTAAAGAAACTCTATAATTCGTCCAAACCGGCAATAGCTCTTGAGAAAGAGGATGCTTTAAAAGGTTGTAAATCGTCTAAGCCCTCACCAACACCAACTGAGTGAATAGGAATTTTAAATTTTTCTGCCAATGACACAACCACACCACCTTTTGCACTTCCATCTAGTTTAGTAATAATCATACCAGTTAAGCCAATAGCTTCATTAAAGCTTTCTAATTGTGAATGAGCATTTTGTCCAACAGTACCGTCTAAAACTACAACTTTTTGGTGGGGTGCATTATCATCTAACTTCGCTAATACTCTACAAGTTTTCGTTAGCTCTTCCATCAAATCCTTTTTGTTTTGCAATCTTCCAGCAGTATCAACTATTACAATATCTACACTTTCATTTTGTGCCTTTTGAAAAGCCTGAAAAGCAACTGCTGCAGAATCTCCTCCATCTACTCCAGAGACAACCTCTGCTCCAACTCTATTACCCCAAGTTTTTAATTGTTCCACCGCTGCTGCTCTAAATGTGTCAGATGCTGCTAATATAACGGATTTATTTTGTAATCTAAATTGCTCTGCAATCTTACCTGCAGTAGTCGTTTTTCCTGAACCATTGACACCAGCTAAAAACAAAACATGTGGCTTAGAAGTAACATTGTCAAAGAGGCTAAGTTCACATGGCAATAAAATTTCTTCAATTTCAGCTGCAACTGTTTCTGTAATATCTAATGATGCAATTTCCTTTTTATCATTCAATACAAACTTTTTATCTTTAATTTTTTTTGTTATTCGAGCCGATACTTGAATACCTAAATCTGCCAAGATGAGCTGGTCTTCAATATCATCAAGTGTTAACTGATCAACTACCTTTTTTCCTGTAACTGAAGCTAAAGCTCCTCCAACTTTAGAAGCTGATTTACTTAATCCAGTTTTTAATTTTTTAAACCAGTTTAGTGCCATTTTTTATTAACTCGGAAAATGCTATGAATTTTCATTAATACACCCTATTAAACCTTCCGAATTAAAATCTAAAATCTTGGTTGAAATTATATCACTGCATTCAACTATTTGATTTAGCTTTATTTTAGAAAAATTTGGTGTATAGCCAGTAGAATTTTTTTCTATAAGAACATTTTGTACCGTTCCAACCTGAGCTTTCAAAAACTTTTGACGTTGTGTTTCTGCAACTATTCTCAAATCTTTAGCTCTTTTTTTAATGTCCGCACTAGAAACTTTTGGCATTTTTGAGGCTGGGGTTCCTTCTCTATCTGAATAAGGAAAAACATGAACATAAGTAATATCAGCTAACTTTATGAGATCTATACTTTTTTTATGTGCATTTTCATCTTCTGTTGGAAATCCAGAAATAAAATCACCACCAAAGACTACGTCTGATCTTCTTCTTTTTACTTCTTTAACAAAATTAATTACGTCCCTATTCAAGTGACGTCTTTTCATTCTTTTCAAAATCAGATCGTCTCCATGTTGAATAGATAAATGGATATGTGGCATTAATCTTTCTTCATTTTCTATGGCATCCACTAACTCAAAATCAACTTCAGCTGGGTCAATTGAAGATAATCTCAATCGAGGTAGATTAGGTATGTTTTTTAAAATTTTTTTAACTAACAACCCGAGACTTGGTTTTCCAAAGATGTCGTTTCCCCATGAGGTTAAATCAACACCCGTTAACACAACTTCTCTAATTCCATTTTTTAACAATGAATTGATAGAGTTTATAATATTCTGAGTAGAGACAGACCTACTTGGACCTCTACCAAACGGAATGATACAAAAAGTACATCTATGATCACATCCATTTTGGACTTGAACAAATCCTCGAGTGTGGTGATTAAAAGAATCAATGAGGTGTTCAGAAGTTTCTTTTACTTTCATTATATCTTCTACAAAAATACTATTGTGCGATTTAGAAACACTATTTACATCAAAATTTTCCCAGAATCTTTTATCTAATTTTTCCTTATTGCCAACAACAAAGTTTACTTCTGGCATATCATTCCACTTTTTAGGATCTATTTGAGCAGCACAACCTGTAACTAATATTTTAGCATCAGGTCGATTTTTTTTTGCAGACCTTATTGCTTGCCTTGCTTGCCGTTCTGCTTCACTTGTTACAGCACATGTATTGAAAATAATAAGATCGCTATGTTTGTAATCACTAGCATGATCACTAATTACCTGACTTTCCCAAATATTTAATCTGCAACCAAAAGTCTTAATATCTGGTATTGAGTTTTTATTTTTATTTCTAAGAGTCAATTAATAACCTATTAAACCATCAAACACTCTTTCTGTTATTCCAGTGAGTGTAACAGTTTTATCTTCTAACCAATTAATATATAAATTACCACCATCTAAGATAATTTTATTTTCTTTTGAACTTAAACCAAGAACTGAAGCGGCAACTGACGTGGCACATGCACCTGAACCACAGGCTTGTGTAATTCCTACGCCTCTTTCCCATACCCTCATTCTTATTACTCCATTTTCTAAAACACATGCGAATTCAATATTTGCAAATTCAGGAAAAATAGGGTTTTTTTCTAAAACAGGACCAATTGAATATAAATCTAATTTCTCAAGATCCGATAAATTTGAAAAAAATATTACTGCATGAGGATTTCCCATTGATAAACAACAAGCTTCAAAATCATCTAGTATTACTTTTTGAGTGTTCTGTTTACTTATAAGTGGTATCTCGTTCCAATTAAAAATGGGTTCTCCCATATTAACAGTGACGTCGTCTTTATGTTTGGTACACTTTAAATTTCCTGAGATTGTCTCAATGTATATATTATCTATACCTTCTTTTTTCATTAAATAATCAGCAACGCATCTAGTACCATTTCCGCATGCTCCAGTTTCCGAACCATCCGAATTATATATCTTGACCTTAAAGTTTTCTTTTACATTAGTATTTTCAATCATTAATATTTGATCGCAACCAATTCCAACTCTTCTATTACTTATTTTTTTTATAAAGTTTACTTCATAAATGTTTGGGTTATTAATGTTATCAAATATGATAAAATCATTTCCCAATCCATGCATCTTAATAAATGGTATTTTCAAAAAGTTTATCCTTTAAAATTTGTAGCAAAGTCAAATATTAATATCTATGATAATTGGTACGTGGTCAGAAGGCCTTTCCCAATTCCTAGTATCTTTATAAATAACACCAGATTTAACTTTAGAAAATAAGTTTTTAGAAACCCACACATGATCTAAACGCCTGCCTCTATTTGATATTTCCCAATTTTTATTTCTATAAGACCACCAAGAGTAAAGTTTTTCGTCGTGAGGAACTAACTTTCTCATAACGTCAACCCATCCTCCGGTTCTAATTATCTCTAATAATGTGTCCGTTTCTATTTTAGTGTGTGACACAACATTCAGTAACTGTTTATGAGACCAAACATCATGCTCAAATGGAGCTATATTAAGATCTCCAACTAAAATTTTCTTAGTTTTTTGATCTTTCAAAAAATTTGACTTCATTTCATTTAAAAAAGAGATTTTATGATCAAACTTTTGATTAGTAGATATATCTGGTTCATCACCTCCAGCAGGAACATAAAAATTATGAAGCTCAATGTCATTTATAAATTTAACAGAAACATGTCTAGCGTCACCCTTTTTACAATAATCTGTATGATTCATATCTGTAAATTTAGTATTAGATAATATAGCTACACCGTTGTAAGACTTCTCACCCCTGAAATATTGATATTTCATACCAGCCTTAATAAAGTCATCTAAGGGAAAAAATTCGTCTTGGGTTTTAGTTTCTTGCAAACATAAAGTATCTATTTTTCTTTCATTGACAAAATTCAAGACTTGATTTAACCGAAGCCTTACTGAATTAATGTTCCAAGTTGCTATTCTCATCATAAAAATCTCTAGTTATTTATTTATAAATAGTTTTTGATTCACAGTAGCAAATATATTAATTGATTCATTGATTTTAAGTTTAACCATATTAATTTCTTTTAAAGTATCTGAAATTAAAAAGAATTGATAACCAAAATTAATAAGAAAGTCTTTTATCAAAATTTTATTATCTTCTCTAACTTCTATTATTATGTCAGGTAAGTTTTCAGTAATAATATTTTTAGCACCTAAGAGGACTTTATAATCCTCTCCTTCAGTATCAATTTTTAAACCTCTTACTTTTCTTGTATCATTTATAGTAATATCGTCTAATTTGAGTACATTTATATTTTCACCTTTTTCTGATATTTTCCCCCCTTTTGACATATAAGACGGATCACTATGAAATGAAAAATTTTTTACTCCAGTAATATTAGAAGCCGCTCCTAAAATTTTTACGTGATTTTTAAACAAATTATTTAACCTTAAGTTCGACATCATTCTACCCACATTTAAATAACTTGGTTCAATGGATATTAAAAAGTTGTTAGGGTTAGAAAGCAATCCAACGATTGTGTAAAGTCCAGTGTGTGATCCAACATCTATAAAAATACCTTTTGGTTTTGTAATTTCACCCCATAGGTTTAAATCTGGAACGTTTTTTTTACCTTTCCAAAAATGGTCTACCACTGATGAATCATCATTGCGAATACATATTAAATCAAAATCAAATTTACCTGTGGAAAATTTATAAATACCAGATAATAATGGAAATTTATTAAAGTCTTGAAGACCTAGAGAATTATAATTTATTTTGTTTTCTAATTTAAATTTTTCAGCTTCTTGGGTCATTGAAATTTACTTCTTTATAAATTTTTTTTAATTGTATTATTCTTATGAATAAAACATTTTTTCGTGTAATAAATTAATTTATTATAAGAAATTTATATATATTAATCCACGAAACTTTTTTACTCTATGGAAGTAAGCGAATTTAAATAATAAATTTCATATTGTATACTTGTTGCCAAGTTAACAAATGAAGTATTGGAGCCCACCTTTTATCATCTGGCAAATTATTGGCGTTAGTTATTTTATTAGCTACCCTATTCATTTCCTTACAATCTTTTTTAAACTGAGATCTCCAAAGATTTATTGGAGCGGTCCATCCTGTTTTGGGTTTATTTAAAATGCTCTCAGGTAATATTCTTTGATAAGATTTTTTGCTAATACTTTTCAAACTATCCAATGAATCATTCATTTTATATGAAGAATGAATGTTCATACAAAAATTGATCATTTTTTTACATGCAAAAGGAAATCTACCTTCCATTGAATAAAGCATTCCCAATCTGTCATTTCTTCTGAAATAATCTTCTGCACAAAGCCCTTGTTGGTCTAATCTCATATAACTTGATACTGGATCGTCTTTGTCCCACAATGATTCTGGAAAAGTAGTGTCAATTAAAAAATCAACTATATCATCAATATTTATTTGAATTTTTAGAGAAGGTGGTCTCATCAGTCTTTTGGTCAGCCAAAACATTACACAATCTCTATGTGACTTAAATTTTTGTCTTTTAGCAATAATATATGCCGGATAACCGCATAATATTTCGTCACCCATATCACCTGCTAAAGTAACTACAATACCATGTTTGCTCATAACCTCATTCATATGTGAATACATAGGTATGCTTGGATTATACATTGGTTCTTCTAATGCTTCTATGCTTGATTTCCAGTGCTTAGCATATAATTTTGGAGAATGAACTACAATCGTATGATTAAATCCAAGGTGTTTTGCAAGTTTTTTTGCCTCATAACTATCAGAGTTATAATCTTCATTAGAATCAATTGGACAAGGCAATATGTGATTAGTAAAAGTATTTTGTGTTAAATATTTTTGTGCATGATATGCAATCATTGCTGAATCAAGTCCTCCACTAAGAAAAGTTCCTATTGGTCTTTTACCAATAAGGCATTCCTGTACAGATTTATCAAATACAGATCTAAACTCGTCTGGATCGTAAGAAAGCCCTTTTCCACCTAATATTATGTCACGCTTTACTTGTACTAGTTTTTTTGTTTTAAGGTCATACTTTAAAGTCTCACCAGGCATTATTTTTTTTATACCTTTAAAAAAACTATTATTAGTAACGTTTAATCCTGCAACGCTCCAACATGATAGTGCATGAATATCTACATTTCTTGAATCTGGAACTATATCAAGCAGACCCTTGGCCTCTGAACCAAAAACAAGAATTCCTCTTGTCATCGCATAATATAACGGTTTTATACCTGCATGATCACGACTTAAATAAACTGATTTTTCCTTAGGAACCCAGAAGGCAAAAGCATGTTGTGAGTCTATTTGGTCAATAAATTCAATGCCATACTGATCAAGGCCCCAAGCCAATAACTCAGTATCGCATTGTGTTTTGGGTTTAAAATTCTTATATTTTTTTAAAAGTTCAACATAGTTAAAAATTTCTCCATTATATATCAATATATTTCCATTATCCGTTTTCCATGGCTGTAAGCCTTGTAATGGAGTATCAGTTATTGACAATAAATTATGGCCTAAAGTTATGTTTTCGTCAAAAAACATTTTATTCATATCAGGGCCACGATAATGACATTTATTTATATAAGACTTAATCCATTGTTTGTTTTGTTCTGTTATACCATAGATGCCACACATGAGGACTCTTCTTGCTAAGTTGTTTTATCTAAATTCACATTATTGATATCAAAAACAAATGTCATTATAATTATCTAAAATTTAAATCATTATATATTTATACAAATTTAATTTATATTGATCACTATTATTACTTGAAATATTAAAATTTAATAAACTTGTTCATTATTAATTGATTAAGGTATTTATTAATATTATTATATTCAATTAGTTCATTATTAACAGGTTCATAATTTACAAGTTTATTAAGCATTGATATGAGTACAATTAAGAAAATTACAGCTTATAAAACAGAAGTTGAGCATACAGCCAACATTATAAATATGTTTTCTAACTCTATAAATGTTCATATAAAAGGAGTAAGTTCTGAATGTGTTCACATAAATGAATTTTTTAAAAATGGTATCTCAAAAGATACAAATGCAATAATAACACTTGGTATCTTAAGAGGTACTGGACACCTGTTAAAAGAAGCTGCAAGAAAAAATATAGATAGATATTATATTGATCATGCATACTTTGAACCTGGTTATGAAGGCGATTGCTGGTTAAGAATTTCAAAGAACAAACACACTATCAATAATATTAAAGAAGTAACAAATTTCCGATGGGAAAATTTTTTTGCTAAAAAGTATCCCATAATGCCTTGGAAAACATTTGATCAAAGAGGGACTAACATACTTATAATACCACCTACAAATGCTATTTGTTGGTATTTCAGTGAATATGAATGGGAAAAAAAAATATTATGTTTTCTTAAAAAAATATTATCAGAAGAAAATTTTAAAAAAGTAAAAATTAGAAAAAAACCTCAAGAACCAATTGTGGATAAAAATGGTAACTACTTAGGGTTAAAACAGAATGAAAAAATTCAAAATGTATCACTTGAAGAAGATTTAGAAAATTGTTCAATTATTATAGCTTACAATAGCCAAGTTGCTCTTAATGCTACTCTGAGAGGGATCCCTGTTATAACTGATAAACATAATAGTTGTTTTGCGTTAAGCTTTAAATTAGAAGATTTATCTTTGGGGCTTAATAATGAAAAATTTGAAATTGAACCCGATAGATATAAACTTTGCAAATGGCTTTCATATTGTCAATTTAAGTTAGATGAGATTAAAAGTGGGTTTGCATGGAAAACTATTAACAACTTTCAAAATTAAATACTAAAGGAAATATTATGTCTCCAAGTAAAAACCTATTTAGTGCAGTTACTACTTTTAATTTAGATAAGCATCCATACGGTGTAGAAATGGCGGATAGTTTTTTTCTGAACTGGCCAGAAGAAGTTAAATTAACTGCATTTGTAGAAAATTCTGCACGTATAGATGATGCTATTGTCAAACATAAAATCACTTTTAAGGAATACCATCAACATATTCCTAAATACAAAAAGTTTTTAGATAACTTTAAAGATAAAGAAAAATATACTGACGATTTTCGTTTTAATGTTTTTAGATTTGCGTTCAAAGTCTATGCCATAGATCAAGCTTTAAAACATGTAAAAACAAAGTATTTAATTTGGTTAGATGCTGATATTAAAACTTATAAAAAAATCCCATTAAGTTTTCTAGAATCTCTTGTAGGTGATGAATATTATATGTCATATCTAGGAAGAGAAAATAATTCTGCTGAACATTTAAGATATTCTGAATGTGGCTTTTTAATATTTAATACGGACCATCTAATACATTCAAGATTTTGGATAGATATGATGAAAATGTATGATAGTGGTGAACTATTTAAGGAAAAAGAATGGCATGACAGTTATATTTTTGATGTTGTTCGTAAAAAATTAGAGAAAACTAAAAACATCAAAAATTTTAATATTAGTGATATGGATATTTTCAATTTAAATAACCGCCTTAATAGTAATGATTATCATGTCTTTGTGGTAAGCGTTTTAGGTAAATTTATGGATCACAAAAAAGGTAACAGAAAACAATTTAAATGGTCTCGTGAACTTATACTAAGAGTACAAGAAGAAAACAAAAATAAATTATAAATACCTTAATAATGGCAATAACTGTATTATCCCAAAAATCATTATAAATGAACCAAACAAAATTTTTGTTGTGGGTCTAATTATGGGAACTTTAGTAAAGTCTTCGTCCTTGTCTTTACCTTGTTTCACTCCATAAGCTACGAGTATTAGGCCTATTAAAAAAACAGTTAAACCATATTCCCAAGACATAATTATATCAATGTTTAAGCTTTTCATTAAAGTTTTAATCCAATTTATTTTTTTTGTAGTAACCCTCTAACATATTGCGAAAAGATTTTTTCCAAAACGAAGATAAAGACGTATCTTGATATTCCTTAAAACAAGGAGTTCCTATCGTATAGTGAATTAAATTAATATTTTTTTTTTCGTCATACTCCATTGCAAGCCAATTCCATTCTTTTTCTATTCCTCCAATTTCTGTATCTTTAATCCAGGAAAACCTATGTAAAAAGGAACCTGGTTGTTCTTGAATAAATTCTGGAGATAATACTTTATGAGATGGATGCTCACAATTCCATAGAATTAAACTAGACCAGTTTTTTCTAGGATAATCTTCATTTTTATTACCCCAATATTTATTTTTAATTTTTGTTTTATAATCATGCTTTACTACTTGAACTGCAAATTTCTCATCTCGTAAATCCCATAATTTTTTTATGTCCTTTAGACAGACCATGTCTCCATCTGCATAAATTGCCCAGCCTTTGAATTTCATTAAATATGGAACTAAAAATCGAGAGTAAATAAAGTCATTGCTGCCATCTTTATGTACTTCCTTATAATTTGTTAGAGACCCAACACTGAGGGGCATAAACCTAATAGGCATAGAACTTTTATCAATTACACTTTGAGTAAAAGTATGATAGGCGACAGATTCTTTTTGATCAAACCCTACAACTATATCTGCTATTTCATTCAATTAAATATTCCTTTACTTTTTTTTGTAATTTTTTAATTACAGATTTCCAATTACCTATTTCTTCTTGTTCAATGATTTCAATTTTAGGATACCAAATACTTCTTTTCTTTTTAGATATCCAGTACCATAACCTTCCTTTACCCTTAGGTAAAAGCAAAAAAGTCTTCTTACCTAAAGATCCTGCAATATGGGCATTTGTGTTACTTATTGTAATTACAAAGTCACAAACATCAATCAAAGAACTAAGACCGTTTAAATCGTTAAAATTATCTATATTTTCAATTTTCTTAATTTTAATGTTATTTTTGTTGTAAAAATTTTCTCTTTCAATTGATGTCTCACTATATTGTAAATCTATGAATTCAATATTTTCTATATTTAACACTGGTTTTAATATTTCCAGAGTTATACTTTTATTAATTCCTATTTCGTCAGTTTTACTTATCCAGGAAATGCCACATAAAAATTTATTTTTAGATTTGATGCTCGCCTCTAATCTTTCTTTAATGACTGGATCTGAGCTAATATAATGATTTTGATTGTTTAAAAAATATGAATTATCTTTTACAAACAAACCTGCTAAGTCACCAAAAGATAATTGACAATCTAAATAAGTACTCGTGTCTTTATTAAAAAAAAGTATTTCTGGAAAAGACCTTTTAATAAATGGATGGAGCCTTTTATCTATATTAATAAATAAATTATCAACATGAAGTTGGATGTCTTTTAAGAATCTCATAAATAAGATCTGATCACCCACTCCTTGTTCTCCCCACAAAAGCAAATTTTTTTTATTATCATTTAACTTAAATTTTGCTAAATTAGACTTAAATTCTAAAGAATTAAACTCATTAGACAACCACCTATAATCAAAATTTAACCATCCTTCACTATAGTTTGATTGTGCTAACTGACATAGAGATAAAAAATATCGAGTATTACTATTATTTTTATTTTTTGTAAGAGAAAAATTATAAAGTTTTTCAGCCTCTAGCATGTCTCCTTTAATAAAATGCCATGCAGCTAAGTTATTAATTGTCGATATGTTATCAGGGTTAATGGTTAATGAGTGATCATAACAGGTTTTTGCTAGATCTAAATCACCTAATTTCTCATAAGTGTCGCCTAGCATCGTGTGAGCTTCATCGTTGTCATTATTTAATTTTAATACTTTATAAAAAAAGTCTTTTGCTAGATTAAACTCTTGCATTTTAAAATAGGTTAAGCCTATTAATATCTTTATTTGTTCGTCTTCGGAGTTTTTAAGCTCATATTTTTCTAAAAAAGAAAGCGCTTCTTTTTCTTTATTAAATTTTATTAAATTATTACAGTAACTATATATTAATTCATTACTAATTGAGCCTTCTTTGATTAGACCTTGATAAATAAAATCTGCTTTTGAATAATTTTTCAATGCAGTATATACTTTTGCTAATTTATAATCTATCACGTTATTTGTTAGAGATAATACTTTTGCAAAATATAAAATTGACAAAGATTCTTCTAACTTATTAATTTTACTTAAAGTTTCTGATAAGTTTATATAAAAAACAACTTCGAATGGAGCTTTTTCAATAGCTAATTTTTGAAATTTTATAGCCTTATCATACTCTTCGTTTATACCCAAAAAAGTGCCTAAAAGTGAAATTGAAAGAATACTATTTGGATTAGTTTCCAAAAAAGAATATAAAGTTTGAATTACCAAATTTGTTTTGCCAGCATTATGTAATTCAAAAAATTCATCAATTTGATTTTGGCTAAACGTAGCTGGGACAGGTATTTTAAATTTTTTTACTTTATTTTTTATTTCCTCATTTAATCTTGTATTTTTTGGATACTTAGACCAAATCTCTTTATATATCTCTAAACCAGCAATATAGTTTTGTAATAGAAAAAATTTATTACCTTTTTCAAAAAGATTATTTATGGACATTTAACATCACTTTTTTTAAATATTAGGTTCAGGGAAAACATCTGGAAAAAAAATAGTAAATGGTAATTTTTGATTATATCTAGTGTTTTGAATCAATACTGTTGTTTCATCTCCAACAATATCCCTAATAATCCATTTTTTTAAAATAAACGGTTTATCTGAAAATTCTAAAAGTAATTCACCAGCTTGTGTGTTCTTAGCAAGCTTGATTTTTAATGTAATTATACCTAATGTTTTTTGTAAATCTACAATCAGATCTTTATTATCAAAATTAATTTTGTTTCCTAATAAAATTGAAAAGGGAGTTTGGCTCAAAGGAATGTTATTAGTAGACTTTAATTTTCTATTCTGTATGACAATCCAAAATCCTTTGCAAGTTATTAGAAGATTGTTTGGTTGATTGTAATCTAATCTCAATTTTCCTGGCAAGTCTAAAAATATCTTACCATTACTAATTTTTCCCGAAGGGCTTACTTGTATGAAATTTGCCTCTAAAGTATTGAGGTTATTAAAGAAATCTTCTACCTGTACTGTAATTTTATTTTTAATCTCTGCTGAATTTGTTATTTGTAGCAAGTTAATTGTTATAAAAGTTATCAATAAAAGGTAACTAAGAAAACGTGATGTAATTTTAAGAAATTTCAACTAATTATCCTCTATTAAAACTTCTCTTTTCCCAGCTCTACCTGGCTTAGAGATAATATTATTTTCTTCCATTTTTTCTATTATTGTTGCTGCCCTATTATATCCAATTTTAAAATATCTCTGAATAAAAGATGTACTTGCTTTTCTTTCTCTAGCAATCAAAGCAACAGCTTGATCATACAATTCATCATTTTGATTGTTATTTTTATTTGTAAGTCCATAAAAAGTCTCATTATTATGATTTTCTGGCTCTTCAGTTATAGTTTCATCATAATCAGGAATAGATTGATCAGACAAAAATTTAGTAACTTTTTCAACTTCAATGTCTTCAACAAATGGGCCGTGAACTCTGGTTAATTTTCCACCTCCAGCCATATACAACATGTCTCCACGTCCTAATAACTGTTCACCACCTTGTTCACCCAAAATAGTTCTACTATCAATCTTGCTAGTAACTTGAAATGAAATTCTTGTTGGAAAATTAGCTTTAATAGTACCTGTAATCACATCTACAGAAGGTCTTTGAGTTGCCATTACAACATGAATTCCTGCTGCTCTTGCCATTTGAGCTAATCTTTGCACAGCTGACTCAATTTCTTTTCCTGCAACTAACATTAAATCTGCTACTTCATCTATAACTACCACAATAAATGGCAATGGGGTTAGATCAATATGTTGATCTTCAAATATTGCTTGACCTGTCTCTGGATCAAAGCCAACTTGAATACTTTTTGTTAAAACTTCACCTTTTTTTCGAGCCTCAATTAACCGAACATTATAGCTATCAATATTTCTAACTCCTAATTTACTCATAGACATGTACCTAGTTTCCATTTCTCTAACAGCCCATTTTAGTGCAACAATTGCTTTATTAGGATCTGTTACAACCGGTGTTAGTAGGTGAGGAATTCCGTCATAAACTGATAACTCAAGCATTTTAGGGTCAATCATAATAAGACGACAAGTCTCTGGCGTATGTTTAAATAATAAAGAGAGAATCATCGCATTAATTCCAACTGATTTACCAGATCCAGTGGTTCCAGCTACCAAAAGATGAGGCATTTTGGCTAGGTCTACTACAACAGGATATCCAGCTATATTCTTACCTAAACAAACAGGAAGATTAAAACTTGAGTTTTGAAACTCTTCATGTTCTAAAATATTTCTTAATATGACTGTCTCACGTACTTTATTAGGCAACTCAATTCCTATAACATTTTGTCCTGGCACCATTGCCACTCTTACCGCTTCAACAGTCATGGACCTAGCAATATCGTCAGCAAGAGACACAACCCTTTGACTTCTTAAACCTGGTGCAGGTTGCAAATCGTACCTAGTTACCACAGGTCCATATCTTACTGAGTCTATATTTCCATTTATCGAATAATCAGACAGAACTCCTTCAAGAACTTTTGCGTTTGCATCTAAAGTTTCTTTACTTGGTGGTTTAATATCTTCAGTTATGTTTTTTAATAATGTTATAGGTGGCAGAGTAAAACCATTTTCCGAACTAAGTTGTAAATTTTGTTGAAAGGAATTATTTCTGTTAGATGAATTTTTAGCAATATTGTCATTTTTTTTATTTGTGATCAAAATAGGTTTCTTTCTAACTTGTGGGACTTTTCTTTGAATAAAATTATTTTGAATAGCAAATTTTGAGTAAAAAGGTTTTACTAAATTTATCAAGCTAAAGCTTTTCTGATTTTGTGTTATTTCATTGCCATAATTTTTTGGAGAAACAAAAAAGAGATTATAAAGTATGTTCAATATCCAAATTAATGGAAGAAACAAAGGTCTTAAAAGAAATTTTAAGAATTTTGTTTCTTGAAATCCCAGAGATGATATCCAAACCAACATTATTAAAGAAATAATTAATGAGCTTAAGGCAGTAATTAGTTTTGTGAAAAGTTGACTTGTATTTAATATTTGAGCAATTTCACTAGCTAATTTTAAGAATACCCATTCAGAAAGACCATTTTGATTAATAATGGAAAGTTTAAGTTGGAGATCATGATATAATAAACCTTCAAAATAAGCACCACCTATTGAACTAAAAAAAATCATTAAGAAAAAAGACAAAAATTTTAACTTAATAAATTTAAAATTTGATCTGTTGAATAATTTTAATGACCATATAAATAATACTAGAGATGTCAGAAATCCTGGAAAAATTCCAAGTTCTCTTATTATAAAACCTGAAATCCAAGCACCATAAACATTATAAAAATTTATAGGAGTTTTGCTAGATTTAAAACCCCAACTTGGATCATCTGGACTAAAAGAAATAAGCATTAAACACAGTGATATAGATATAAATAAAAGAAATAAAGCTAAGCCTGAATAAAAAATCTTAGTTGATAGTTTTTCTTGTATCTCTTCATCTAACTTATTCACTAAAAAACCCAATTACTTTGAATATTCTGATTTTAAAAATAAAGAAACTCGTTTCATGGCTTCTTCAATTACTTCTTTATTATCGACTATAGAAATTCTTAAATAACCTTTACCTGGATTTAAGCCGTCTACATCACTTGCCATATATCTTCCAGGCATAACTCTTAGTGAAAATTTATTCCACAAAATCTTAGTTGCTTCTTCATCATCATTTACTTTTAGCCACAGAAAAAATCCTCCTCCTGGAATTTTAAAATTTTTGTCAAAAGGTTTTAAATATTTTTCTACAATTTGAAAGTTTTGGTCATAATGTTCACAAGCACTTGTATTATGTTTTTCATCATCATACAAAGCTGCTGCAACTTTTTGTATTGGTATAGGTACTGGTGAAGCTCCATTAGATACTAATAACTTATAACTATCTATTATTTTTTTGTCACCAGCTATAAAACCAGCTCTCATACCACTTGCGTTGCTTCTTTTAGACAAGGAGTTAAAAACAATTACATTATCTAAATTGTCTCCTAAACTTAGAGCAGCATCTAGTCCACCTGGTGGTTTTGGTTTATTTAATCTGTATATATCACCATAACATTCATCAATAGCAAGAATGAAATTATGTTTTCTAGCTAATAAAATTGCATTTTTTAAATAGTTTAAGCTAGCTATACTCCCATGAGGGTTTGATGGAGAGCAAATATACATTATTACGGAAGAATCTAATATTTTGACTGGAATGTTTGAAATATTTGGGAGATATTCGTTTTCTGGCAAAGCGTTTAACCAATGAATCTTGGAGCCACTTGAAATACTTCCTGCACGCCATGCATGGTAGAATGGATTAGTTACTATAGCTGATGTTTCTCCCATTTTTGTTTTTTTAGCTAATAATCCGACTAAATGCAAAGGTTCTCGTGTCCCAGGGACGGGTACAATATTTTTATTTATATTAATAATCTTTTCTGCTCCTGGGTGTCTTCTTTCTATATATCTTAATATACTATTACTTAACTCAGGAATTGCTGCACTAGGGGGATATTTACCCCATTCATTATAATTAAGTGATAGTTGATCTCTAACAAATTCAGGCATACTTAGAGTTGGTTCACCCAATGACATTTTTAAAATAGGATAATTAGGATTTGAGTGTAAATCTGCTAAAAGATCATTTAATTTACCGAACATCCAATCTTTTAAAATATTATAATCTGGATTGACCATTTGACCTCATAAAATAATTTATAATTTATTTAAATACTATATTATAGTTATAAATAATTAAAACTAATACATCAAAATAACAAAGTTCAATAATATGAAATCATTAACAAAAAAACAACCTTTATCCAAAGAACATTTTTACAAAATTTGTATCGTAGGAGGGGGAATGACCGGGGCTATAATGGCACTGTTATTAAAAAAATCAAAATTATTTGATTCTAATAATATTGCTTGGATTGTTCCAAAAATTAAAATAGATAATGATCTTAGAACGACTTTTTATAACCAAAAAAGTATCGATTTATTAAATAAATTAGGTGTTTGGGACACCCTAAAAAAAAGTGATTATACAAATGTAAAAAAAATAGAAGTTTTTGGCAAAAAAGATGTATCTCCTCTAATTTGGGATAACTCTAGTGAGGAAGAGCGTTTTGGAGCAGTAGTTAAAAATAACGTCATGTTAAATTCTATTTTTAAAAAATTAGATGGTATTAAGCAATTTGAAGCTTTTGTAACTAACACTAAATGTGATGAATTCGAAAGAACTTTATATCTTAATAACAAAGAATCTATTAAAACAGCTTTGGTTTTGTCAGCCGATGGAAAAAATTCTCAATTAAGAAAGTTATTGTCTATAAATACTATTGCGAAAAAAACTGGACATATAGCTCTTTCTGGTTTCCTTCAACAATCAAGAGACCATAAATTTTCAGCTATTCAAGCCTTTACTGATTTAGGCCCAATAGGGTTGCTTCCATTTGAAAATAAAAATAAGATTAACTTTGTATTAAGCGTTGAAAAAACTAAATGTAAAAATATCTTATCAAAGGATTATCCAGAAAAATATATATGTGATCAATTAGACATGTTTTTTTCTAGTTTGAATTTAAATTTTAAACCTATAAAAAAAATAGGTAATATTAATAACAAACTATCTTCATGGCCTTTAAATTTAAATTTTATAATCAATCCAACAACACAAAGAGCTATTTTGATTGGAGACGCTGCACATTCTTTACATCCTCTTGCTGGTCAAGGATTGAACCTAGCTCTGAGGGACTGCGTTTCAGTTATAAATTCTATAGAAAAAAGTTTGAAGTTTGGAAATGATTTAGGTGATATATCTATTTTAGAATCTTATAATAAAGATAGATTATCCAATACTATTGCAATGACTGCAATTACTGATTTCCTGTTCTACGGATTTACTTCAAATTCAAATGTTTTACAGACAGTACTATCTAAAGGTATGGAGGCTTTAAACAGAAGTGAGTTGAAAAATATATTTAGTAAGTTAGCTGCTAAATAATCACAGAGAGTTATAATAACTATTCAAATATGATTTTTGATTTTTTCCAAAATCGTATAACAAGTCCCAACTAAAAATACCTGAACTATGGTCATCAGAAAATATTATCCTAATTGCGTAATTTCCTACTTCTTCTATTTTATTAACAAGCACATCACTCTTATTTTTGACTATAATTTTAGGACCCCCATGACCTTGAATATCTGCTGATGGACCTTCAACTCTCAATAGTTCTGCTGAAATAGTAAATTCACAATTATCATCAAATAAGATTAATAAATTTTTACCATCTTCTATTTTTTTAATTGATAAAGGCCAAGCATTCATTTTATATAATTTTTTTTATAATTTTAGCTTTAGTTTCAATAAAGATTATTAGGCCATTAAAAAAAACGGAGTATGATCTAAAATAAATTTTATTAATGTTTGATAACATCAGAAATATTAGCCTCACTAGTGTAACTTTCAATCATAGACAATAATAATGCATTTCTTTTTGTTATAGATAATGTTTCTAATAATAACTGCTTTTCTTCAGAAGCCAGTGGACATATCATAGTAATTTGATCTACTAAGTTGTAATCTTGACATAAGTCAATTATTTCATTATTTACCTTAATGTCTTTAACCTCAAAATATTTCCTTAAAGCAAGTTTTAAATTACTAAAGCCTTCCTTAATTTTCTCTTCTTCAAGGTCCTCAATAAAAAAACTCCAATCTATTTCGGCAACCTTAAAATTGTCATTATTTGTTATTTCTTTTATTAAATTAAACCTGTTTAATCCTTTCAAGGTAATCAAATATCTTCTATTTTCAACTTCTTCAAACTTAATAATTTTTCCAACACAACCCACATTATGAAGACTTGTATCTAAATTATTATTATTAATTCCCCTAGGCTGAATCATTCCAATAAGTCTATTATCAGAAGCAAGAGCTTTATCTATCATTTTTAAATATCGTGGTTCAAAAATATTTAAAGGAAGATACGTATTAGGAAACATTACTACTCCCTCCAGTGGAAAAATAGGAATTGTTTTAGGTAAATGATTTAATATTTTTTATCTCCTACAACTAAAATAAAGTTAAACATTTTATGAAAACAACAAAGAAGCAAGTTTTCTTCTTGCATCTATAGTCTCAACAGCTTCAAAACCTGCTGAAGTAAAAAATTCTAATAGTTGTTTTCTTGCAGCTTGATCATTCCATTCTCTGTCTATATCAATTGATTTCAAAAGTAATTCAAATGATTTGGCTATTTCTCCTTTTCCGTAAAAGGCAATGGCCATTTCTAATAAACTATCTAAATTCTCAGGATTTTTTTCAAGCTTCTTTTCTAATTCTTCTATGTTTTCCTGAGCTTTAAATGCTTTTTCTGATGGTTCAAGTGACATTAAAGCCTCGGTTACTGGTTTTGATTCTCTAATTTCTATTGCTAAAGCGTCAGTAATGTCTCTTACATCTGAAAATTGATTCAATCCTATCATGGATTTAATTAAAGAAGCAAAGCCAACATGATTTTCAGGATCTATATCTAAAATTTTTTGAGCAATTTCTTTTGATTCATTCCAATTTCTTTGTTCTATAGCAAGCTTAGCCATAGACATAAAATTTTCTACCTCTTCTCCTGGACCCAATAGACTAGCTGACTTTTTAACAAATTCTAATATTTCACTGTTAGTTTTTGAACCCTGAAAACCATCAACAACCTTGCCCTCAAAAAATGTATATACTGTAGGAATAGATTGTATTCTTAATTGAGATGCAATTTCTTGATTTTGATCTATATCAATTTTGGCTAAGGTTAAATTTTCTTTTTGCTCTTTAACTGCATTTTCTAATAATGGGCCAAGTTGTTTGCACGGTTCACACCATGGAGCCCAAAAGTCTACAATTATAGGTTTTTCTTTTGAAGCTTCAATTACGTCATTCATGAAATTATCTGTGTTAACATCTTTAATATTAGTGCTTACATTAATTTCCATAAATAAGTCTCCTATAACCTCTGAATTATATATGTTAACTCTCAAATTATTTTTCAACAATTTATTACAAAATACTACAATTGACCATTTTTAAAAGTAGGTATATTTAGTTAATCTAAATTAATATTATTTAGTAATAAAATATGAATCCTAAAATAGGTAACAATATAAAGATAGCTTTAATTGGCTGTGGTAATTGGGGCAAAAATATTTCACGAAATCTTTCCCAAATGAATTCTTTATATTGTGTTTATGATCCATATTCTGATACGGCAAAACAAGTTACAGCCGAGTTAAAATTACCCAATTACTCTTTGAATGAAATTTTATCTGATAAAAATATCAATGCAGTTGTCATAGCCTCTTCTGCTGACACCCATATAGATATAGCAAAAAAAGCTCTTATAAATAACAAAGATGTTTTAATTGAAAAACCATTTTGTTTATCTTTGTCAGATGCTAAAAGTATTTCAAACTTAGCTCTTGAGAAGAATAAGATTTTAATGGTTGGGCATCTTCTAAACTATCACAACGCTTTTATAAAAATGAAAGATCTTATTAATGATGGTAAAATTGGATCTATTAAAAATATAAGAGCTAATCGTTTAGCTTTGGGTGCTGTTCGTTCAAATGAATCGGTTGTATATGATTTGGCTGCCCACGATATTTCTATGATACTGTCAATTACCAAAAATTTACCTAATAATTTACAAGTTCAGTCTATTCATCATAATTCGAATCTTGGTCCTGATGCTATTAGTGTAAGATTGTCATTTAACGATGGTACAACAGCATTAATTAATTGTGATTGGATGTGTCCGTATAAAGAACATAAATTTTCCGTTATTGGTACAAATGGATCATTAATATTTGATGATACAAGAGATTGGTCTAATAAGTTAATTTTCAACCCTTCGGTTATTAATAAAGATAACTCCATAGATTTTTATCCTCTTGAAAAGATTTATGTCGATGAAAATGAACCACTTAAAAATGAATTACAGACATTTATTGACTCTATACAAACTAGAATAAACCCGCTAACAGATCATAAAGAAGCCTTAAAAGTTCAAACTGTAATGGAAATGATTGATAAAAAATTAGGATAGTAATGATACCATTTATTGATTTAAAATCTCAACAAGAAAAAATTCGTTCTAAAATCGATAAACGAATTAAAACAGTATTAGATCATGGTCAATACATTCTTGGTCCAGAAGTAAGAGAATTAGAAAAAAAACTTGAATTTTTTGCAAATTCTAAATACGTTTTATGCTGTTCTAGTGGAACAGATGCTCTTTTATTGGCTCTTCTTGGTCTAGGTCTAAAACCTGGAGAAGGGGTTATAGTACCTGCATTTACATTTGCTTCATCAGCTGAAGTTATGCCGTTACTTGGAGCCATTCCTATTTTTATTGATGTTGATCGTGATACATTTAATCTCGATCCTACCAAACTAGATAATGCTCTTAAAACAGCCTATAAACTTGGGATAAACGTCAAAGGTATAATGCCTGTAGGACTGTTTGGCCAACCAGCTGATATGGACCCTATTAATAAATTTGCAAAAGATCATAATTTATGGGTTCTTGACGATGCGGCTCAATCTTTCGGATCAAAATATAATAATAATCCTGTTGGAAGCTTATGTGAAGTAAGCGCAACATCTTTTTTTCCTGCTAAACCTCTTGGATGTTACGGCGATGGAGGGGCACTATTTACAAACAATAAAGAAATATATGAAATTGCAAATTCATCTCATGTACACGGTATGGGTAAAGTTAGATACGAGTACGATAGAATAGGTATGAATGCTCGAATGTCTACTATTCAAGCTGCTATTTTGTTAGAAAAATTATATATTTTCCCATTAGAATTAAAAAAAAGACAAAACGTTGCAGATAATTATAACAAACATTTTAATAAATTAAACCTCGGGATTAGAACGCCCATTTTAATAAACAAGGCTACAAGTAGTTGGGCTCAATATACTATTATTCTTCCTGATGATGTTGACAGAAACAAATTACAAGAAAGCTTAAGGTCCAAAAATATTCCTACAGCAGTATATTACCCTATTCCTTTAAATGAACATAAACCATATGAGAAATACCCAGTTTCACAAGAAGGTCTTCAGAATACAATTTATTTATCAAAAACTGTATTATCTTTACCAATGCACCCTTATTTAAGCGAAAGTGATATAATGTTTATTGTTAAAAGTATTGCAGAGACCATAAAAAAATAATTTCTTTTATTTTCCTTGCTAGTATTGGTTACAATGATATATTCCAAAAATGCTTAATAAGCGGGCGTAGCTCAGTGGTAGAGCATCTCGTTGCCAACGAGAATGTCGAGAGTTCGAATCTCTTCGCCCGCTCCACTTATTTTAGATTATGTGATCTCAGATACCTCAAAAGCGACTTTATCTAAAATACTATAATCATTAATGTTTTTTTCTATATTTTTATTAGCAATTAAAAATCCTATATATTTTGAATACTTAGGTGACCAAACAATAGATGTTGCTTTTCCGATCTTTTCTTTGTTAATAAAAACTGGCAGATTACTATAAAAGGGCGGTTTGTTGCTTCCATCAAAATCAAATTTTATCATAAACATAGATCTTTTAAACCCTATATCTCTCTGTTTTAATAAAACTGATTTTCCTATAAAGTCGTTATCAGTATCAAGATTACAAAATTTTCCTAGGCCACAATCATGTGGAAAGTCTTTATTTGTCATCTCATTACCATAACTTAGAAGACTACTTTCAACTCTTTCAATCATATTAGGGCAACCAACTTTAATATTAAATTCCTGCCCGTCTTGCATAATCAAATCCCATAATAAAGTTCCAGTAATGGGGCTTGAAAATAAAATTTCGTAACCAGATTGCTTACTAAAACCTGTTTTTGATATGAAAATATTCTCATTGTTAAAATTAAACTCTTTAAAATTAAAAAATTTTAAATCTTTTATCTCTTCACCAAAAATCTTTACCATTACCTGTTCAGATTTTGGGCCTTGAACGGCAACAGTGAATATATCCGTTTCAATTACTTCAGCATTAAATTTCATTCCATAATTAATTGCAGAAACCCAGTTAAACAAATCAGAGTCCGACAAAGAAACAAGAAACCGTTCTTCAGATATACAAAAGACAACCGGATCATTTAATAGTCCACCTTCGAAATTTACAATTGGAGCATAGTAAGCTCTACCTGGAACAATTTTAGTGAAATCTCTACAAAAAAGAAACTTAATTAAAGATAAAGCTTTGTTTCCTCTTATTTCTATTACTTTTTGGCAACAAACGTCCCAAAGTTGAACATTTTTAATAAGATGCAAATAATCGCTCTTTAAAGACTTAAATATAGTTGGTATCAAAGTGTTGTTATATACACTATGTTTTTTAACTCCAGCTTGCTCATTTCTGGAAGTAAATGGTGTTTTTTTAATTCTATTAGAAGTTGTAAAAAAATCATTAGACATTTTAAGATACCCTATTTAAAAAATACTAAAACTACATTGGACATTTTTTATGAAAAGTAAATTAAGAAAATCACTTAAAGAAAAAAAGTTTGTTTTTACTGCTGAAACCTCGCCTCCAGATACTGGAAACAAACAAGTAATTATAGATCAGGTTGAGTGCTTAAGAGGTTTGGCTGATGCAATTAATGTTACTGACGGAGCAGGGGCCAAGTCACATATGTCAGCATTGGCAACAGCTACAATCATTGCCCAAAATGGTATGGAACCCATACTACAATTTACAACAAGAGATAGAAATAGAATTGCCATCCAAGGTGACTTATTAGGTGGTTGGGCTCTAGGAATTCAAAATATACTTTGTCTTTATGGAGATGAAGTAAAAGGAGGTGACCAACCTGAAACTAAAGAAGTTCGGGATCTAGATACAATAAGCTTATTAAAAACAGCATATGACATAAAAATAAATAAGACATATCCATCTGGAAGAAAAATAACAGATGCGCCTGAGTTTTTTATTGGTGGTGCAGATACTCCTTTTAAAATTAAAGAAGATTTTGATGGTGCTAATTTGTTAAAAAAAATTAATGTAGGGGTTGAATTTTTTCAAACTCAGTATGCTTTCGATAAAAGTATTTTGAAAAATTATATGCTTAAATTAAAACAGCTTGGTATAACTGACAAGGCTCATTTTATTATAGGTTTAGGTATAATAAAATCTGCCAAAAGTGCTAAATGGATGAATGAAAATCTTTTTGGTATTGATATACCGGAGGAGATTATAAGAAGAATAGAAAACTCTGAAAATCAAAAGTTAGAGGGCATTAAAGTTTGTGTTGAATTAATCGAACAATATAAGTTAATTGACGGTGTTAGTGGTATTCATTTAATGGGTTATAAACAAGAACAAGAAATAGCCTCTGTTATTTCAAACTTTAAGTAACATTTGTCTTGAAGGCAAAAAAATATGGAACAACTTTTAAATTTGTATAATAAAGCCAAAAAATTAAATAATGATCAATTGAGAGACTTAATAAGGTCTGGAGATTATGTAGGACAAACAGCGGGTCTATCTAAAAATATGCTCCAAACAAATCTTATTATTTTAGAAAAAAAATATGCGCTAGATTTCATGATTTTTTGTCAAAGAAACCCTAAAGCTTGCCCCCTCGTTGGGGTTACAAATGTTGGGGACCCCTTTTTTAAAACATTAGGAAATAATATTGATGTTAGAACAGACGTTCCTTCTTATAATATTTATAAAAGTGGTGTTTTTTACAAAACAGTCTGTGAAATTTATGATTTATGGAATGAAAACCTTATTGCATTTGCCATAGGCTGCTCTTTTACGTTTGAGCATTCATTATTACGAAATGGTTTTTCTATAGATCATATAAATGAGAATAAAGTAGTACCAATGTATTCAACCAATATTAAAAATGTAAAATCTGGTCCCTTTGAAAATACTATGGTTGTATCAATGAGAATTTTTAAGAAAGATCAAGTCAATAAGGTAATTAATATTTGTAAGTCCTTTCATTGGGCTCATGGTAAACCTATACATATAGGTAATCCACATGAAATTGGCATAAGTAATATATCTGAACCTACTTGGGGAAATGCCCCCAGATCCTTATTAAAAGACGAAGTGAATGTGTTCTGGGCTTGTGGCGTAACTCCTCAAAATGCAATTTTAAACTCTACAGTTCCATTTTGTATTTCACATACGCCTGGGTATATGCTTATTACAGATATAGAAGAAGACGCAGAAATACCTGTTTTACAATAAATACTATGCCTTAGACTGAACAGATACTTTTCTTGCTGCAATTTTAGCTTTATCTAAGGTTTCCGCCATTATTACCCCCATTCTTCTGTAAGGCTTTAAAAATGGTTTGCCAAAGATTCTAAGATCTACACTTTGATCTTCTAAAGCTTTTTCGATACCTTCTATTACGTAATTACCAGTTGCATTTTTTTCAGCTAAGATTACATGACTAGCTCCAGGTCGGTTCAATTTGATTTCTGGTAAAGGTAACCCCAATAAAACTCTTGCATGAATGTCAAATTGACTATAATTTTGAGTATACATTGTTACCATACCAGTATCATGAGGGCGGGGGCTTAATTCACTAAAAATAACTTTACCTTTTTTATCAACAAAAAATTCAACTCCAAAAATGCCTGAACCTCCCAAATCTGATACCATTTTACATGCCGCTTCTTGTGCATTTTCAATTACTATTTTAGAACAATTTGCAGGCTGCCAACTATACTGATAATCTCCACGTTCTTGAAAATGTCCAATAGGTTCACAAAAAGAAACATTACCTGATTTTTCTAATATTGTTAAAAGTGTTATTTCATAATCAAAGTCAATAAACTCTTCTACGATTACACGTTTTCTATTTCCTCTCATACCTTCAATAGCAAATTTCCAGGAAGATTTTAATTCATCTTTTGTGGTAGCATAACTTTGACCTTTTCCTGAAGAGCTCATCACTGGTTTTACTGCGACTTTTGTTCCAATTTTTTTTGCC
Organism: Pseudomonadota bacterium; assembly: GCA_028382005.1. GTDB lineage: Bacteria > Pseudomonadota > Alphaproteobacteria > Puniceispirillales > Marisalimonadaceae > Marisalimonas. The sequence goes on along the minus strand of JAOESH010000002.1, from coordinate 35,422 downwards.
TCTAAAATTAATTCTTGTTCTGTTTCAGCATAAGCAAAACTTGCTGTTGGCAAGCCTAAATTTTTGGCTCTATCTCTAATTCTATCTCTATTCATAGTTAAATTTACTGCTTTTGCAGATGGTATTACAGTATATCCATTTTTTTCTGCTTCTAACAAAACTTGTGTTTCAATTGCTTCAACTTCAGGAACTATGAAATCTGGTTGGTGAGTTTCTATTATTTCTTGCAATTTGTTTTTATCAAGCATGTTAAACACTTCTGCTTGGTCACTGACTTGCATAGCTGGTGCATTTTCATATGAATCGCATGTAATCACATAACACCCTATTCTCTTAAGGCTAATAGTTAATTCTTTTCCTAATTCACCACTACCTAATAATAAAATTTTTTTCATGAGATGCCTTTTTAAAGTTTTAATTAACAATAATCTGAATTATCTTAATAACATGAATTTTATAAAAAATCTTTTTCACAAGCTATTAAATAAACAAATTTCAAATATTTATAAGGATCGCTTTTATAAACATCATAACACTCCAAAAGGTGTGTTTTGGAATAGTAAATTATCTCAAGATTTAAGATTGAATATAATTTTAGACAAAATTACTAATAATTCTCCACCAAGCATTATCTCTATTGGAGATGTTGGTTGTGGATATGGTAGATTATTTGAGATTATTAAAGAAAGAAAATTAGATAATAAAATTCAATATAGTGGCTTTGATATTAATAAAGAAATGATTTTATTTTGTAAAAACAAAAAATATTTTAAAAAAGTAACTTTTGGAATAAGAACGTACCCATCTCAAAATGTTGATTATGTTGTTATGTCAGGAACTTATAATTTAACCCCAGTTAAAAGTATAAAAATGTGGGAAAATTATATTGTAGAAAATTTAAAAACTAATTGGAGGTATGCAAGAAAAGGTTTGATTTTTAATTGTTTAGTAAATCAAGAACGCATAATTAAAAAAAACTTATACTATACTGAGTTGTCTTGGATAAAAAATATTTGTGAAAATAATTTTGGTAATTTTGAATGCGTTAAACATAATTTACTTCCAAATGACATTACAATTATTTTAAAAAAATTAAGCTAAATTATTAACAAATTTATTAATATAATCTGCGAATTCTTTTGGTTTTTCGGTCGGAATTAAGTGACCACAATCTGGAAGTTCAACTCTTTTAGTATTGTTAATTGTATTTACAATATCGTCAATATCACTGGGAACTCTAAAAACTTTGTCGTGATGACCAGTCATGATTAAAACAGGTATATTAATCTTAGACCAGTCTACATCCCAGTTTGCTGATAAAGACCCTTGCATTAGTTTAAAAATCCCAGAAGTCTCTTCCAATCCTATATAATTATTTGGATTAAGAGCATTAGGCTTCATTTGTTCTAAAAAACGAGGTGAGGCTATAACAGGCATATTAAAATCCATTAATAAAGATGTACCTCCAAAACGTGCAACGTTTACCATTGTTTCGTTAATCCAGTTTAATCTTAAGTTATTTTTTCGTAACGTGTTTATCAATACTAGTCCCAAACTCTTCACACCTTTTTCTAATGCAAGAGTTGCATATAATCCACCTATAGAAAGTCCTACCAATACTATATTCCTAATTTTTATTGTATTTATTAATAAACATAAATCTGAAACTATAATTTCAGTATCTAAACTTAAGTTCGCATTAAATTTACTTTTCTCTTGTCCCCTAAAATTATATGTTAAATAACCATTTCCTTGGGCAATAACTTCTTGACCAATTACTCCATTCCAAGCTGACACATTTCCTGTAAGCGCATTCACGAACACAAAAGTAAAACCGTTATCTTTTGGTGCTACAAATTCATAATAAATCTCGTTTTTATCATCAATTTTTAAAATGGTCATTCCGATACTCTATTCTTCGCCAATTTCTATTTTTAAGTGTTGAAAATGTAATTCTAATTCTTGATCTCTTAAAATAGCTATTTTATTGAACTCTTCATCGTCTTCTAGATCAATTTGTTGGACATTATGTTGGGTTTCATTATTTGAGTTTGGAGTTATTTCTCCTAAGATTTTTTCTGTTTCAGAAACATTTCTTATCAAAGGTTCTTCTCCAACTCTTTCTTGAAATGTAACAATAGCTCTAAGCCCTCTTTCAATAGCAGAACGTTCATCTTCATCTTCACTTTCATCAAAACCAACGTATAATGCATGAACTATATGTTGCTTAGGGTCCGGTAAAATACCAGTATCAAAAATCATTTCACCCTCTGGGTTTAAGTTTGTATAAAATTCACTAAACCGAGCTAAAATTTCTCTGGTTCTTGAAGGACCAGGTTCAATTGGAAGGGCTTTTTTTGGAGGTGGAGGAGCATTAATGTTGTTCCAAATAGTAACACAAATTAAGATACAAAAAGTAACAACGAGTGCAATTATAAAAGGCGTAGAATCAACAAACATTATATCATCGCTATTCAAATAGTAAGTATAATAAACAATTAAATTATAAATCAATATATTTTATTTCAAAGCAAAAAAATAAAATATTGGTCTATATAACTTTCTTAAAAAATATTCTTTATATATTTCATATACTTATAAGTTATTACTTATCAAATTCTCCAATGGCGATTTGCAATTAGTATGTTTTTATTGTTAGAATGATTCCTGAAGACATAATTCTATGTCTTTTTTAATAACAAAGGTTTGTAATTTTTTACAAGCGGAAACAGGAGGATAAGATGAAACGGGTATTCGGAGCTGCATTTACAATGGCGGCAACCGTAGCCGTAGGCCTTAGTTGGGCTACTGTTGGTAATGCTGCATGTGGTAAAGTAAGCATTGCGGAAATGAACTGGGCGTCTGCATCATTAATGGCAAATGTTGACAAGTTAATTTTAGAAAAAGGTTATGGCTGTGAAGTAGAATTAGTAGCTGGAGCTACAATGCCAACTTTTACTTCAATGAATGAAAAGGGAGCTCCTGACGTTGCTCCTGAGTTGTGGGCTAATGCCGTTGCTATACCATTAAAAAAAGCTGTGGGTGAAAATAGATTAATTGTTGCCAACAAAGTTCCTATTAGTGGTCTTGGTGAGGGTTGGTGGCTGTCTCCATATACAGCAAAGAAACATAACCTTAAAACAGCTGCAGATGTTATTGCTAGACCAGATTTGTTTCCCTACGCAGAAGATAAATCTAAAGGTGCATTTGTTGGATGTCCTGCAGGATGGGGTTGTCAACTAGTTAATCAAAATTTGTTCAGAGCTTTTGAGATGGATAAAAAAGGTTGGGTCCTTGTGGATCCTGGTAGCGCAGCTGGTTTAGATGGTTCTATGAATAAATCTCTAACTAGAAACGAAAACTGGTTCGGTTATTACTGGTCTCCAACAACTTTAATTGGAAAACACAGTTTAGCAAAAGTAGACTTTGGTGTACCTTTTGCTGGAAAAGACCACTGGGATAGTTGTATTGCTAAACCAGAAAAAGATTGTGCCAATCCAAAAAAATCGTCTTGGACAGTTTCAGAAGTTAACACGGTTGTAACTGCTAATTTCAAAAAAAATGCTAGCGTTGCATTAGATTATATTTCTGCAAGAGCTTATCCAGGAAGCATAATGAATAAAATGCTTGTATTTATGGATGCTGAAAAAGCTCAAGGTAAAGACGCAGCTTATGAATTTTTAGAGAAGCACGGAGCCGTATGGGAAAAATGGGTTAGTGCAGATGTAGCTAAAAAAGTTAAAGCTGGGTTATAATTATCCATAAAAATATTTATGATCACTACCTCTAATCGAGGCGGTGATCATTTTTTTAATGAAGGATTTTTAATGATGGACTGGTTTTTTAAATTCCCTGACATGAGCAGATCTGATTTAAGAGAGTTCAAAAAATCAGTTGATTTTGCATTTACAGATTTTTCTCGTACTTACGGTGAAAATATAGAAAATTTTTTTGAACCTCTGCTAATGTTTTTAGTGTCGTTTGAAAAGTTTTTTATTAATACTCCATGGCCATTTATTGTTTTAGGCATGTTAATCTTTGCTTGGATCGGATCACGATCAATTCTTATTGTGATTGGTACCTTCTTGAGTTTTATGTTAATAGGCTACTTTGGTATGTGGGAAGATACAATGTCAACCTTGGCTATCATTTTAGTAGCTACTTTTTTGTGTATATCTATTGGAATTCCTGTTGGAATTGCGATGGCTAGAAGTAACAAAGTACAAGCAACCATAGTTCCTATTTTAGATATTATGCAGACTATACCTAGTTTTGTTTACCTGATTCCAGTTGTAATGCTTCTTGGTATCGGTAAGGTCCCAGGTCTAATTGCAGTTTGTATTTATGCCATCCCTCCAATAGTAAGGTTAACTAACCTTGGTATTAGATTAGTTGATAAAGATATTCTGGAAGCCTCTGATTCTTTTGGAGCCAACTATTGGCAAAAACTTTTTGGAGTTCAAATACCCCTGGCTTTACCAACAATTTTTGCAGGCGTTAATCAAACAATTATGATGGCTCTTGCAATGGTAGTTATTGCCTCAATGATAGGCGTAAAAGGTCTAGGTCTTCCAGTTTTGCAAGCAGTTTCTAATCAATATCTAGCTCTAGGTTTGATGAATGGTTTAGCAATTGTAGTACTTGCTATTATTTTTGACAGAGTAACCCAGAAATTCGGCTTGCGGATGCAGAAATATAGAAATAACGGTAAGGATTGATGTTATGAGTAAAAACGATATATTAATCAAAATTAATCAACTTTATAAAATTTTTGGTCATAATTCAATTGAAGCACTTGATTTAGTTAAAGATGGTATGGGTAAAGACGAGCTTCTTGAAAAATCAAACTGTGTTCTTGGTTTAAACAATATCAACCTAGACATTAACAGAGCAAAAATTCAAGTTATAATGGGTTTATCCGGTTCTGGAAAATCAACACTTATAAGGCACTTGAATAGATTAATTGAACCAACAAGCGGTGAAATCTTAGTTAATAATGAAGATATCATAAGCTTATCACCAAAACAATTAGTTCAATTTAGACAAAATAATATGTCTATGGTTTTTCAAAAGTTTGCACTTTTCCCTCATAAAACAGTCTTACATAACGTCGGTTATGGGCTTGCAATTCAAAATATAGCTAAAGATGAATGGATTGAAAAAGCTACAAGATGGATTAGTAGAGTTGGTTTAGACGGCTATGAGTTCTATTATCCAGGTCAATTATCTGGAGGCATGCAACAAAGAGTTGGTTTAGCTAGAGCTTTATCTACAGATGCTGAGATACTTCTCATGGATGAAGCTTTCTCAGCTTTAGATCCACTTATTCGATCTGAAATGCAAAATATATTATTAGATCTTCAGAACGAATTACATAAAACTATAATATTTATTACGCATGATCTTGATGAAGCACTTAAAATTGGTGATAGAATTGCTATTCTGAAAGATGGAAGTATGGTCCAAGATAGTGGTCCACAAGAAATTATTATGAATCCAGCTGATGACTATGTGTCTGATTTTATAAAAGATATTAATAGAGCTAGAGTTATTGAGGTTAGATCAATAATGACCCCAACGAGTACGAAGAGTACTGGACCAGTAGCGCAAGAAAGTATGGTTTTAGAAGATATTCTTCAAATAATGTCTAAGGATCCATCAAAACCAGTAACAATAGAAAATTCAAAAGGGAAAATCACTGGAAAAATTGAAATAGGTAATTTAATTGAAGGAATGAAGAGACCAAAATCACAAGGGACTAATATTACTGGATAATATTGTTTGGCCTTCCTAACTGTATTAAATGAAACCCACTGTTTTTAAAACTATCAGGATTTAGTGCATTTCTTAAATCAACTAATATATTTCCCTTCATATACTTCTTGAGATGATTGGCTGATAAGCTTCTAAATTCGTTCCACTCAGTTAAAATTACTAAAGCATCACTATCTTGAAGGCAATCTTCAATATTGCTTGAAAATTCAATATTTTGTAATAATTTTTTTGCTTCATTCACTGCTACTGGATCAAATGCAGAGATTTTTATACCCTTTTCTTGTAATCGAGGTATGATATCTAAAGCAGGACTTTCTCTCATATCATCTGTCTCAGGTTTGAACGCAAGACCAAGAATTGATACTTTTTTATTTTTACAATTATTATTTAGAGCCTCAAAAACTTTTTCAGCCATATCAAGTTTTCGTTGTTGATTATATTTTACTACAGTTTCAACTATAGAAACATTAGAGTTGTATTCTTTTGCAATTTGAACAAGTGCTGATGTGTCTTTAGGAAAACAGGATCCACCGTATCCTGGTCCTGGATGTAAGAATTTTTTTCCAATCCTTTTATCTAGACCAATTCCACGTGCAACATCATGAACATCTGCACCAACTTTTTCACATAAATCAGACATTTGATTTATATATGAAATTTTAACTGCTAAAAACGCGTTAGCTGAATATTTTATTAATTCTGCCGTATTGATATCAGTAAAAAGAATAGGAGTTTCAATTAAATAAAGAGGTTTATATATAGATGATATCATGTCTTTAGCTTTTTCAGTTTCTAAACCAACAATTATTCTATCAGGTCTCATGAAATCTTCTATAGCATTACCTTCACGTAAAAATTCAGGATTTGAAACCACATCGAATAAAGCGTTTGAGTTTATTTTTGTTATAATTTCCTTTACTTTTAAACCAGTACCTACTGGAACCGTTGATTTTGTAACAATAACTGTATATCCTACTATATTTTCAGCTATTTGTTCAGCTGCCTCATATACATATGTTAGATCTGCATGACCATCTCCACGACGTGTAGGAGTTCCAACAGCAATAAATATTATATCTGCTTTTTTTATATTTTGATTTATGTCATTGCTAAATGACAATCTACCAGCATCTTTGTTTTTTTTTACTAAATTATTTAAACCAGGCTCATATATAGGTATAATATCATTTATAAGGTTATTTATTTTAACTTTATCTTTATCTACACAACATACATTAAAGCCAAATTCAGAAAAACAAGTTCCTGATACCAAACCTACATAACCAGTACCCAACATTGTTATATTCATTTATATTCCTTTTAGGTTTATAATTAATTCAACACTTACTGACGTAAATAATATATTACAATAATTAAATATACATTTAACTATACTAATTTTAAGGATTTGTGAATGAAAATCAAAAAAGCTATTTTCCCCGTTGGTGGTCTTGGAACAAGATTTTTACCAGCTACAAAATCAATGCCGAAAGAAATGTTACCAATAGTTGATAAGCCACTTATTCAATATGCCGTTGAGGAAGCTGCAAATGCAGGAATAGAACAGTTTATATTTGTTACCAGTAGGGGCAAGTCATCTATAGAAAATCATTTTGATCATTCATATGAGTTGGAAAACAATCTACTTTTAAAGGGTAAAAAAGATACTCTTAAAACTGCACAAGAAATGTTAAAAATTCCAGGCTCATTTGCATATGTTAGACAACAGGAACCAGCAGGTCTTGGCCATGCTGTTTGGTGTGCTCGTCACTTAATAGGAGAAGAACCAGTAGCTGTTATACTTGCTGATGATTTAATTAAAGGTTCAAATACTATCAAAGAAATGATTGATAATTACAAATCTGGGAACATGTTAGCAATTATGGACGTAGAAAAAAAAGATGTTTCATCTTACGGCATTATAACACCAGGTAAATTTTTAGAAAATAATATTACGGAAATTTTAGGTCTTATAGAAAAACCCTCAATTGAAAATGCACCTAGTAATATGGCTGTTGTAGGAAGATATATTATTGAACCTGCTATATTTAAAGAACTAGAAAAACAAAATAGGGGCGCAAGTAATGAAATTCAACTTACTGATGCAATAGCTAATAGAATAGGTGAAACTGACTGTTCAGGTTATAAATTTAAAGAAGAGAGATTTGATTGTGGTTCTAAACTAGGTTTTATACAAGCTAATATTAAGCTATCACTTGAGAGCACTGAAATGAATAAAGAACTAAAAACTTGGCTTAAAAAAGAATTCTTTGATGGTAGATTTTAATGTATGAACATATTTTCGACCCAAGTATTTTACGATCGTATGACATCAGAGGTATTTTTGAAGAAACGTTGAATAAAGAAGATGCCTTTATGATTGGCTATTTTTTTGGCATAACAGTAAAAAGAACAGTACCTTCAAAGTCAAATCCATTAATTATAATTGGAATGGATGGAAGACTTTCAAGTCCAATCCTTGAAGAAAGTCTCAATTTTGGATTAAAAAAATCAGGTTGTGAGGTTTACAGAATTGGATTAGGCCCAACTCCTATGCTTTATTTTGCTAGCCATTATTATAAGTCAGACGGAGCCATTCAGGTGACAGGTAGTCATAACCCTAAAAACTATAACGGCTTTAAAATAGTTTTAAATCAAAACTCTTTCTTCGGTGACGACATAAAAAAATTAGGAGAACTTGCAAAAAAAGGTCACTCTGAAACTTTTAAAGGTCCTTCTAAAAACGTTTATATTATTGATAAATATATAGAAAAGATTATTCAACCAATTAAAAAAAGTATTAGTGAAAATTTAGTTAATAAAACAATAGTTTGGGATTGTGGTAACGGTGCTTCAGGACCATCAGTTGAAATGATTGCCAAAAAAATTCCTGGAAACCATATAATTTTATATTCTGAGGTTGATGGTAATTTTCCTAATCACCACCCTGACCCAACAGATAAGACAACTCTAAAGATGCTTTCTAATAAAATGAAAGAAGTAGATGCTGATATTGGTATAGGTTTTGATGGTGATGGAGACAGAATAGGGGTGATTGACAAAAAGGGTAGACCAGTGGCAGGTGACTTACTGACAGCCTTTCTATCTAATTCACTAGAGGTTGAAAACAAAGAACATAGTACTATCATTTTAGATATTAAATCTAGTCATGTAGCGTATGATAAAATTTTATCATTTGGCTTTAATGCTGAAATTGGAAAAACTGGTCATTCAAATATCAAAAAAAGAATTAAAGAAATCAATTGTCCTCTCGCAGGGGAAATGTCCGGTCACATATTTTTTGCAGACGAATATTACGGTTACGATGACGCACTTTATGCTGCAATAAGGTTAATTAATTTAATGGCGAAAAATATAAACCTAGATGAATTTGTAACATCTTTACCCAAAACTTATGTGTCACCTGAAATTAAAATATATTGCTCAGACAAAATTAAATTTGAATTAATTGATAAAATTTCTAATCAAACTTTAAAAGATTATGCTCCTCAAAATGTAATTACTCTAGATGGTGTTAGAGCAAAAAATGAATTTGGTTGGTGGTTAATTCGAGCAAGTAATACCGAAGAGGCTATTGTAATTAGATTTGAGGGAAGATCTCAAAAAGATAAAGATTTATTATTAATAGAAGTTAAGAAACGCTTGAAGAATGAAGGATTAACTTGGGAAAATAATTAAAAAATGATACAATTTAATTAAATTAGAAGCATAAAATTGAGGATAAATATGACTAAAAGATTAAAACGAAGGAACTTACAAGTTTCTGAAACTCTTGTTAACTTTATTGAAGAAGAGGCCTTACCTAATACTGATATTAGTCCAGAAATTTTTTGGGCTAAATTTCAATTGATTTTAGATAGATTTATTCCCCAAAATAATAAATTGCTTCAAGTTAGAACTGAAATGAAAAATAAAATTGACAATTTTTATAAACAAAATGTCGGTAAAACAATTGATCATGATGAATATGTAAATTTTTTAAAAAAAATTAATTATATTGTTCCAGTAGGAGATGACTTTAAAATTACAACTCAAAATGTAGACCCAGAACTTGCAGTCAAAGCTGGTCCTCAACTAGTTGTACCAGTAACAAATGCAAGATATGCTCTAAATGCTGCAAACGCAAGGTGGGGCAGTTTATATGACGCGCTCTATGGTACAGATGCAATTTCAGATGATGAAAATGCAGCAAAAACAAAATCCTACAATCCACTAAGGGGCGAAAAAGTTGTGGCCTACGCTAAAGATTTTTTAGATAAAAACTTTCCTTTAGAAGTTAGCTCTCACAAAGAAGTTATATCTTATAAAATTCAGGATGATAATTTAATTATCGAACTAAATAACAACAATTCAACCAAACTTAGAAATCAAAATCAATATATTGGATATCAAGGCAACATTGAATCACCCACATGCATTCTTCTAGTAAATAATAATTTACATGTTGAAGTTCTAATAGATAGGAATGGAAATATCGGTTCAAAAGATCTTTCTGGTATTGATGACATAATATTAGAGTCTGCTCTTACAACAATTCAGGATTGTGAAGATTCTGTTGCTACGGTAGATGCTGAAGATAAAGTATTAGCATATAGAAACTGGCTAGGGCTTATGAAGGGTGATCTTGAGGATACATTCAAAAAAAATGGTGAAACACTTACTAGAATTTTAAACCAAGATAAATTATATAAAACTTCAAATGGTGATTATAAATTACCTGGACGTTCTGTAATGTTAATTAGAAATGTTGGCCATCTGATGACTAACCCAGCTATTTTATTACCAAATGGAGAGGAAGTGCCAGAGGGTATAATGGATGCCATGATCACATCGTTAATAGCAATTCACGATATTAAATTTAAAAAGTTAAACTCAAGATCCGGTTCAGTTTACATCGTCAAACCTAAAATGCACGGGCCAGAAGAAGTTAAATTTGCTTGTGATATATTTTCTGAAGTTGAAGAAGCTCTTCAATTAGATAAAAATACTCTTAAAATTGGAATAATGGATGAAGAAAGGAGAACAACTGTAAATTTAAAAGAATGTATTAGAGCAGCTAAAGAAAGAACAGTTTTTATAAATACTGGATTTTTAGATAGAACAGGAGATGAAATTCATACTGCAATGGAGGCAGGACCAATAATTCCTAAGGGAGAAATTAAAAATGCTAAATGGATTTCTGCATATGAAAATAATAATGTAAAAATTGGTTTGGAATGTGGACTTTCAGGTAAAGCGCAAATAGGTAAAGGAATGTGGGCTATGCCAGATCTAATGGATGAAATGTTAAAACAAAAAATTAATCATCCTAAAAGTGGAGCAAATACTGCATGGGTTCCAAGTCCAACTGCCGCAACACTTCATGCAATTCATTATCATCAAGTAAATGTATTTGAAATTCAAAAAGAAAAATCTGGCGATAAAAATAACTATCTTAATGATATTCTTAATGTACCAGTTTCTAAAGGTCATAACTGGTCCTCTGAAGACATTCAAAAAGAAATGGATAACAACGCACAAGGTATTCTTGGTTATGTAGTCAGATGGATTAACCAAGGTGTAGGTTGTTCCAAAGTTCCAGATATTAATAACATAGGCTTAATGGAAGATAGAGCTACCTGTCGTATTTCTAGCCAACATTTAGCTAATTGGATGAGGCATGGTATTTTTTCAAAAGATCAATTAATTGAAACCATGAAAAAAATGGCACGTATAGTTGATAAACAGAATGAAAATGATCCAGGTTATATGGACATGTCAGACAATTTTGACAATTCTATTGCTTTTAAAGCCTCTGTTGATTTAGTTGTTGAAGGAACTGTGAGTCCATCTGGTTATACAGAACCTATTCTGCACAAAAGAAGAATACAGCTAAAATCTAAGCCTGACTAACTGCTCTTGCGGCATGTCTCAAATTGTCTATTGAAACTAATTTACCTGACCTTTTAATATGCCAAAAAGTCCAACCATTGCAAGCTTGAAGCCCTTGTAGATGTGCACCTACCGAATGTATTGATCCCTTTTTGTCTTTAGAAATTAAACTTCCATCTGCTCTTATCTTTGCAGTCCACCTATTACGAGAGTCCTGTAACAATTCTCCAGGATTAATTAATCCTTGTTCAAGTAGGTGTCCGAATGGAATTCTTGGTTCTAACGTTTTTCTAGGTGTTTGTATAAGCTCATTAGAAACAATTTCTTTTACAGAATTAATCCTTTTTTCAGCTTCTAGAACATATTTTGCATTTTGTTCAATTCCTATAAAACTTCTTCCAAGTTTTTTTGCAACTGCACCAGTTGTCCCTGTTCCAAAAAATGGGTCTAAAACTATATCTCCTACATTACTACTAGACATAATTACCCTACTAAGGAGATTTTCAGGTTTTTGAGTTGGATGAACTTTTTTCCCTTCTTTATCTTTGAGTCTCTCGTCTCCTGTACAAATTGGAATGAACCAATCAGAACGCATTTGCAAATCACCATTTAATGATTTCATTGCTTCATAATTAAAAGTATATTTTGAAGATTTTGTTTTTGATGCCCAAATTAATGTTTCATGAGCATTTGTAAATCTCCTACCACGAAAATTTGGCATAGGATTAACTTTTCTCCACATTACATCATTTAACAACCAAAAATCTAAATCTTGCATTATATAACCAAGTCTAAAAATATTATGATAAGAACCTATTACCCAAATTGCTCCATTTCTCTTTAAAATTCTTTTTGCTGCAATCATCCAAAGTTTGGTATAATTATCATATTCAGAAATTGATTCGAACTTATCCCAGCTTTCATTAACTCCATTTACTTTTGTTTGGTCTGGTCTTGATAAATCCCCACTAATTTGTAAATTATAAGGTGGATCAGCGAAAATTAAGTCTACAGTTTCTTCCGGTAATTTATTCATTTGTTCAATGCAATCACCTATCAACACTCTATTTTTAAATTTTTCAATAGTCATAATTAAAATTAAATTTACCCTATTATTATGTGAATATAATGTGGATAAAATGACAAATACTCATTAAAGTCAATGGCTTAGTTAAATAAAATAAAAAATTACAATATGTGGGTATTTATTAGTATTGTTGACTACATATAGTAGCAATAGGTTTGAAAGATTTTCTGTGTAACTTACATATGCCATGTTTTGAAATTGCATTTTTATGTATATAAGTCCCATAACCAAAATTTTTTTCTAAATAATATGATGGATACATAAAGGAATAATTAGTCATTATAGCATCCCTAGTTTCTTTAGCAATTATACTTGCTAAAGCTATAGTTTTTGATTTGCTGTCACCCCTAATAAGTGGAACAACGTGATTGTGAGTTAATTTTATTTTATTTTTTTTAATTGTCGTAATTTCAACTGTAGAAAAATCTGGCTTGTATTTGCCATCAATATAAAAATGAAATTGATCTAATTGATCTTTAGGAAGACTTTTAAAGGATTGCATTAAACAAAATATTGATCTTTTCATAGCTAACGAATTTGCAAATGTAAGTCCATAAAGATCTATCTCTTTTTCAGTGGATATTCCCGTAGAATATTTTATTGATTTATTAAGTGAATGTATAATCTCTTTTCTTTTTTTTGATTTTAACTTTTTACTATCATTTATATCTGAGTGTAATAATTTATAATTATTAAAATCAATCCAGCAAGCTGCTGCTACTAAGGGACCAGCCCATGAACCTCTCCCAGCTTCGTCAACTCCAATCATATTTATATTGTTATTATAACATAATCTCTCAAAATCAAAATTAACCATTAACTTTTAGTTCTAGAAACTTCATGTTCTTGAAGCCTTGGCATAATTTCAACAAAGTTACATGGCTTGTGCCTTATGTCTAATTGATGTACTAAGATTTGATCCCATCCATCTTTACATGCAGATGGTGATCCTGGTAAGCAAAATATATATGTACCTTTTGTTACTCCAGCAAGTGCCCGTGACTGAAGTGCAGATGTACCTATCTTTGAAAATGATAGCCAGCGGAACATTTCGCCAAATCCGTCTATTGATTTCTCAAAAAGGGTTTCCATTACTTCTGGTGTAATATCTCTACCAGTAAGACCAGTGCCACCTGTTGAGATAATCACATCGATATTATTATCATTAATCAGATGTTTAAATAATTCAGATATCTGATCAAAATCATCTTTTACTATTTCACGTGATGAAACTTTATGGCCAGAATTTTTTACTCTTTGGTACAAAACCTCGCCTGATTTATCGTTTTCTAAGTTTCTAGTGTCAGAGATAGTAACAATTGATATATTAATTGGTAAAAAGTCTACGTTATTAGTCATAAAAGTTAACTTCCCATTTTATTTTTAAAAAAAACTTTAAAATCAATCGACTTGCCTGATGCTAAAGCAGACAAAATATTATTTTCCTGTTTAAATCTGATTTTATATATCCATAAATTAGTCAATACTAACTTAATATAGTTACGAGTTTCTCTTGCTGGCAAACTTTCAAGCATTAGTAAAGCATCACTAGATTTATAATCTTTATTTTTTGTCCATTTTTTAAAATTTCCAGGCCCCGCATTATAACTTGCTAGCATCCACATCAAATCTTGATTAACTATAGGTAAGTTAAGAAGAAACTTCATATACTTTGAACCAATTTGAATATTATGAGGTGGGTTGTAAAGCATATGATTTTTACTTTTCCTAAGTCTATATTCTCTATTTTTCATAATAAATGCAGCTGTTGAAGGTATAATTTGCATAACGCCCATAGCTTTTGATGAACTTCTCGCTCTAGGGTTAAAACCAGATTCTTGTCTTGCGATAGCATAAACCAAAGCTCTATCTTTTAAGTTAGAAGTGTTCATTTTCCATGAAGGGACTGGATATAACCCTCCCAATAAAATTTTATCATGATCATTTCTTAAAATTGCGGCTAATCTAAAGGTTAAGCCAGGCATATTGTTTTTAGAGGCAAATGACAATAATTGAGGATAATCAGTTATATCAAATTTAGGTATTATTTTTCTAAACTCTCTTGCTGATTTATGAAATTCATTTACTTCAATAAGAGCCATCGCTCTTAAGCCACCTTTGTAACTAATAATTTTCTTGATTAAATTTAAACTCAATTTTGGTAAATCAAAATTTGGATTATACTTATAACCTAATGATGCCATTGATAATGAGCCATAAAATGTTCTTTCTTTAAGGGCTGCTTTAGTTAAATAATAATTTGCTTTTTTTGGTTCTCCTAATACAAACGCAATTCGTGCCGACCAGTAACCACCTCCTGCCACAATACCTTCAGGTCCATCATTATCTTCTATTAGTTTATTAAAAAAATATTTTGATAAGTTAGTGTCTTTGTTTCTCCAAGATGCCAATCCGCCTGCCCATAACGCCAATGGATTTGGTATTTTTGATAAACTTAAAGATAATCTTGCCTGTCTTATAGCTTTATAATCTTGATTAAATATGAAAAAAGCGTGAGATAACTCAGCTCTTAATTGAGATAACTCCCTTTTATTGAGATATTTTTTTGTTTTTTTACTATTAATTAAATTTTCAGCATATTTAGTATTCCGTTTGTTAATTGCTCGTCTAAATTTAATTGAAGTAGAATAAGAAAATCTTGAATATTTGTTATTATTTAGTGGAAATCTAGGTTTAAGGGTATTTGATTTATATGTACCATATCCATTTAAAAAACCTTTTGTTGGAGCCTTAGGATTTTTTGCATTTTTTGGTTTTCTTTTAATTGCTAATTTAGCTATTCTTGTAGCGTCAGGGTGATCATTGTATCTATCTAGCCATACTTTTAAATCTTTATAAGAACTTCTCCAACCAGTAGGGTGGAGAAATCTCTGAGAATAAACGTTACCCAACAGTATTTTGTTATCTAATTTCTTAATAAGAATGTTAACATTATTCCATTCCTTAGAATTTTTATTTTTAATAATCTTCTTTTGAATTTTAAAAATTTCTTTATATATTTGAATATCTTTAGAAGACAAAACTTTGTTGTAACTATCAACATCAGCCCATGAATACTTATTAAGTAAAAACATACTTAAAACAAAATATAAAATAATTACTAATTTATTCTTATAATATTTTATCACTTGATTATAATTTCTTTTATTTTATCTCTTAACATTTTCATGTCCTCCCAAGCTTCTTTTTTCATATCAGGTCTCATTAATAAATATGAAATGCCTAGAGTAGGAAGTACATATATATTATCTTCTATTTCGCTATTGTTATAATATGAATTAGATTTTAAAAAATACCATTTACCTCTAGATTTAATTATACTTTGATTCAAATCTAATGTTTGATTTGTTGCCACTTCACCCAAACATACAATTATTTTTGGTTTTATTAATTTTATCAAATTATAAATAAAGGGTCTACAAATTTTTATTTCTTGTTCGGTTGGATATCTGTTTCCAGGAGGACGCCAAGGTACCGCATTAACTATAAAAATTTTATCTTTATTTAATCCTATGGCGTTTAAAATTTTGTCAAAAAGATTACCTTTTTCAGATACAAATGATTTTCCAATTTTATCTTCATCTGTATTAGGTGTTCCATCAATAACTAAAATATCAGTATTTGTATTGCCTTGAAATTCAACGAAGTTTGTTGCTGTTTTTTGTAGATTACAGCCCTCAAAATTTTGGAAAAGATCCTGTAACTCCTGAATATTTTGAGCTTTAATTGCAATATTGTTTGCTTTTTTTTCTTCATTCATTACTGGATAACTTATTAGGTTATTGCCTTTAATATTTGTACGATTTTTATTTAATTTGTAATTTTTTTGTTTTTCTTGATTTTGAACTATTAATAAATCAACTCCAATTTCCTTATAAAAATTTAATATACTTAAAAAAAAATTATTATTATTAGTTTCTAATTGTTTCAACTAAAACTTTCCTATAAAATTATTAATATTAAAACTTTCATTAAATTAGTTTGTATTGATTTTTTATTAAAGCTATATTTTTAATTTGGTAAATTTTATGATTAAAATTTTATTCTTCGTTTTTACTATATGTTTGTATGGTTGTAACATAAGTTCAAGTAAAACTAAAATTTCAGATATTGAATTCCCGGTCAAACAGAATCTTTCAAATAATGCTGCCTATTTGTCAGCAAATTATTATATATCTAAAGGAGATGCTTACACAGCCAGTAGAATACTTAACGCCAACACTAATAAATTAAAATTTTTACAACTTAAATTTATTTCAAATTTAATGAGTGGTAATTTTGAGCATGCAAACAAAATTTCTAATTTGATAACTAATATTAATAAAAATAGGCCTGAATTTGAGATACCAAAATTTTTAATTGCTTTGGATAACAATAAATTAGAATATAGCTTACAAATTGGTAAAAAAATTAAAAATTTTTTAAATTTAAATAATGTAACACACTTAGTCGAATTTTGGTTGCTTAATTTTAGGACTAACAGTGGGTTCAATATAAAAAATATTTCTAAAAATATTTCTATTTATAAATTATTAATATTAGAAAACTTTTATGAAACTAAAAAATTAAAAGAAATTGCGGATAATAATTTTAAAAATAAAAACTTAACTAACAACGATCTTCTATTGTTAGCTGGTTATTACTTTAGACTAAATGATATCACAAAATTTAATACTATAATTAGAGAAAGACTACCAAATCAGTTTGATAAAGATTTTTTAATTAAAAATTTTGCGACAACTAACAATATTTTCAATGAAATACCAAATTTAAAAACTATTTTAGCTTCTAAAATGTATAACAGCATTAATATAAATAGTTTAGAAGAGTATTCATACACTCATCTTAAAATTTTATTAGAAATGGTCCTTTTCTTATGCCCAGATATGGATATTGCAAAATACTCATTAGCTGAAATATACAATGATCAAAAATCTGGACATATTGCTCTAAAAAAACTTAACTCAATTTCATCACAATCTTTCTATTATTTACCGAGTAGCTTAAAAAAGTTTTCTATACTTAAATCATTAAAATTAGATCAAAAATATAAAGAACATTTGTTTAAAAATAAAAAATTATGGCCAAATAATCTGTTTATTATGCTTAAATTAGCAGACTACGAAAAATCTCAAAAAAATTATTATGAATCAATAAATATATATAAAAATATAATTAATGAGCATGGAGAAAACAATCGTATATTTTTTTTATATGCTTCTAACTTAGATAAAATTGGAAAATGGAATGAAGCAAAGAAAATATTAATGAAAATTTTGAAAAAAAACCCAAAAGATACTTATACTTTGAACTATTTGGCATATAGTTTAGCCTTACGAAATGAGGAACTAAGTTTAGCTCAAAATTTTATTAAAAGAGCTTTGTCTTTAGACCCAAACAATGGTTTTTTTCTGGATACTCTTGGTTGGGTTGAATATAAAAGAAAAGATTTTAATTCATCTGTTATTTATCTAGAACAATCAATTATTATTTTACCAAAAAGCTCTGAAGTAATGGATCATCTTGGAGATTGTTACTTAATGTTAGGAAGAACTAATGAAGCTATTTATGAATGGAAAAAAGCTTTGAAATATGAAAATGATATTAACGTTATTAATTTAATAAAAGCAAAATTAAGTAAATATGAATAAATATTACTCTATAGTTGCACCGGCAAAACTTAACTTAAACCTGTTTGTGACCGGAAAGAAAAAGGAGGGATATCATTTGCTGAAAAGCGATGTATGCTTTTTAGAATTAACTGATAAAATATATATTAAACGTCATGATAATGATTTTTTTCATCAAAAAACAACAAAAAGTTCTTTAACTATTGATCCTAACGATAATCTTATTTTGAAAGCTATAAAAGAATTTAGACTATTTACTAAATGGAATGAAAAATTTAAAATTTACTTAGACAAAAAGATACCAATTGGAGCTGGATTAGGTGGTGGCTCAGCTGACGCTGCATCAACATTACTATTATTGAGAAAATTATATAATAACGATTATAAAACTAAAAAAATTAAATTACCAAGTCTTTATAAAATAGGAATAAAATTAGGTTCAGACGTTCCAGCATGCTTAAAGAGTAAAGATCTGAGATTAGAAGGATATGGTGATAAAATTACAAAAACAAAAATATTAAATGATTATTACTTTTTATTAATTAATCCTAATATAAATTTATCAACTAAAGATGTGTTCAAAACATTTTCTGATTCTAAATTTGAAGAAACTAAAATACAAAGTTCTAGTTTTGGAAACGTCAATATTCATAATTCTCTTTTATCCTCTGCAATTCATTTAGCTCCTCAAATATATGATTTGTTATTATATTTAAAAAAATCAAAAAGTATAATTGCCTATGGAATGACTGGTAGTGGCTCAACATGTTTTGGCATTTTTAAAAATATAAATGAAATTTATATATTTTTAGAGTCTTTTAACAAACATTTTAATTCTAATTACTTTATTTGGTACGGTAAAAAAAGAGATTATAATATGAACAGAATAAGAAGCTCTAAAACACTTGAAAATATAACTGAAATAATGTAATTCAATATATCATTGGGGTGTAGCCAAGTGGTAAGGCATCGGGTTTTGATCTCGTGTACCGTAGGTTCGAATCCTACCGCCCCAGCCATTTTAATAAAATAATTACTTTAAATAATTTATCTTAAAATAGATTGTGTTTATATTAGTTTATTTCCAACTTTTTTTTTATGTTTCTCATGAGAAACTAAATTTAATTTAACTTTATAAATATCTATTCAGATATTATCCTTCATACAATAAAGACCATTTTGATTTAATAAAGAAAAAGATAAATTTGGCTCTATTTTATTTAATTTTAACTTTAATCTATAAATATGTGTTTCTATTGTATGTGTATTAATATCTTCATTTACATCCCATATTTTTCTTAAGAGATCTGCCTTCTCTATATTTATGTTTCTGTTTTTATTAAGATAATCAAGCAAATAAGTCTCTTTTTCTGTCAAGTGCTCTTGATGATGACTGATTAAATTACAAATAATTTTTTTAACAGGAATAAATTGAATATGTTGCATTAAATAAGTATTATTATTAAAAGAAAATTTTTTATTTAATATATTGTTCGAATAGTTCAATAAGGTCTCAAATTTAAAAGGTTTTTTTAAAAAACTTATTTTATAGTTTTTATATTCATCATATTTTTTTTCATTATCATAATAAGCAATTATATTTATATGTTTATTATTATCTTGAAAAATTTTTAAAACATTAGGAAAATGATTATCAAAAATTTCTAAGTTAAAAATTAACAAATCAAAAAATGTATTATTTATCATTTCTAATAATTTTTTTTCATCATTAACTGTAAGAACATTATATTTTTCAAAATATAAAAATTGCTCTAGTAAAATAGAGTTTAAAAAATCTTCTTTTTCATATATTAATAAATTATATTTTTTTTGCATAAAAGAAATAGCCTTAAATTAATTTAACAATAATAAAAAATGAATTTGGTTTCAATGAACAATATTAGTTTAACAGTTAAAATAGAAAGAGCAATATCTGAGCTTAGACGAGGTGGCAAACTTGTTGTATCAGACATTAATACCGGTACTTGTGTTCTATTGATTGCTGCTGAATTAATAGAAAATG
The DNA here is from genome assembly GCA_028382005.1 of Pseudomonadota bacterium. Lineage (GTDB taxonomy): Bacteria > Pseudomonadota > Alphaproteobacteria > Puniceispirillales > Marisalimonadaceae > Marisalimonas. The sequence continues at coordinate 14,994 of JAOESH010000002.1, read as the reverse complement.
AAACTATTCAAAACTTGTCTGAACTCACTCAATCACGTCCAAGTATTATTTTATCAGCTAACCGTTCAAATGCTATTGGTATAAATGTCAAGAATCAACCAAGCTCCATTTTGATAAAAAAACAATGGTCAAATAATGATATTTTGTCACTGTGTATGCCATTATACGGTCACAAAAGACCTATAATGAATGGTGTTATACTAGAAAGTAATAACAGTATTATATCTTCATGCCTTTTAGTTTTAAGACAGGCTAGATTGCTTCCTGCAGGCTTAATGTCTATTATTTCAAATGTAGTAATTGAAGATATTAATCAATGGTGTTTTAAAAATGACTTCCTTCACGTAGAGGCCAACGATATAAAATCTTATGAAACTTCTAATGCAGATAGCCTTACTATGTCGGTAAAAGCTAAGGTTCCAATTGCATATACCGATAATTGTGAAATAATTATTTTTCGCCCAAAAGATGGTGGGGACGAACATTTTTGTTTACTCTTCGGAAAAACAAGAAATATTATTGAGACACTAAACCACAAACATATTCCATTAGTTAGAGTTCATAGCCAATGCATTACAGGTGATGTACTTGAAAGTTTAAAATGTGACTGTGGGCAACAACTAAAACAATCTATTAAAATGATGTCTAGAGCTAATGAAGGTATTTTGATATACTTAGCTCAAGAAGGACGAGATATTGGCTTATTAAATAAACTTAGAGCATATAGTTTACAAGAAAAAGGTATGGATACTGTTGAAGCAAATGTAGCTCTTGGTTTTGAAGATGACGAAAGATTATACTACCCAGCAATTCAAATACTTAAGAAATTAAATATTAATACTTTAAAACTAATCACTAATAACCCTAAAAAAGTAGAAAATTTGTCAAATTTAGGAATAAATGTCAAAACAAGGATTCCAATAAAGATTAAAGCTAACAAGCATAATAAAAAGTACCTTGAAACTAAATCTAAGAAGTCGGGACATATTTTATGAAAAATTTATTCTTTGACCAAAAAATTTGGAACCAATCCTAACAGACGTAGCACCAAATTTTATACCTTGTTTAAAATCATCACTCATACCCATTGATAGTTCTAATAGATTATTCCTATCAGCTATTTTCTTTAATAAGGAAAAATGCATTGCACATTCTTCATCAATTGGAGGAATACACATCAAACCAATAATTGGAAGCTTAAGATCATTTTGACAATATTTAATAAATAAGTCAGCTTCCAGTGGCAAAAAACCACTTTTTTGAGATTCGTTGCCTGTGTTTATTTGAACAAAAAAACTTTTTGTTTTAACTTCACTGTCAAAATTAGAATAAATTTCCTTTGCTAACTTTTCCCTGTCTATAGTTTCTATAATATCAAATAAATTTAATGCTTGTTTTACTTTATTAGTTTGAAGAGGTCCAATCAATCTCAACTCCAAATCAGAATGATGTTTTAGTCTTTCTTCCCATCTCTTTTGTGCTTCTTGTACTCTGTTTTCTCCAAAAATTCTTTGACCTATCTGTATGGCTAAATCTATTTTATATTCATCTTGTTTTTTTGAAACTGCAACAAGTTTTGTAATGTTTGAGTTCTTAAATTTACTATTCAAATGACAAGTATTTATATCATTTAAAAGTAATTCTCTATTCTGTTTTATGTTTTCCAATATAGTATCCCTTAATAATATTTAATATATTTATAAAAAATTTAAAAGTCCTTATATATAAATCTCATAAGTATTTTTAATTAAGGCTTCTGTCTCTTTTAATTATGTTTTTATTATAATTTAATTGATGTATTGTAAAATACTGTTAGAACATAGTTAAAATTATATAAAGGTCCACTTTAATGATTAAACTCTTATTATTAATAAATATTTTTTTTGTGATGACAGGTTGTTCAAGTAATAATTCCATTGTTTCTAATCCCATTACAGGAGAAAAACCAAAACCTGGACTTTTTTCTAAAGATTCTAGCAAAGGTATTTCAATATCTGACCTTCTTAATCCACAAAATTCAATGAGTGGTAGTGTTAATGTTAATGGTTATTTATGGCGAGCAGCTCTAAATATTTTGTCTATTGCTCCTTTAATTTCTACAGATGCTCTTGGAGGAACAATCATCACCGATTGGTATGTCAATAAAAATATAAAAAATCAAAGATTGAAAATAACTGCTTATATCAAAACAAGCGAACTGAGATCTGAAGGCATTAATGTTACGGTCCACATTCAGAATTTTAAAAATAATTCATGGTCAGAAACATTCACTAATAAGGCTTTAGCAGTTCAAATTGAAAATAATATATTAAATGAAGCTAGAAATTTAAGAATAAATTCAAACAAATAATTAATTAAAATGAAATATAATCCATCCGTTATTGAAAAAAAATGGCAAAAAAAATGGCATGATCACAACATTTTTAAAGCCGAAATAGACTATAACAAACCTAAATATTATGTTTTAGAAATGTTTCCGTATCCCTCAGGTGCAATTCATATGGGGCACGTAAGAAATTATACTTTAGGTGATTTAATTGCTCGATATAAAAAAGCACAAGGGTTTAACGTTCTTCATCCAATGGGATGGGATGCATTTGGCCTTCCAGCAGAAAACGCTGCCATTGAAAATAAAACACTTCCTTCCCTATGGACCAATTCTAATATAAAAAGCATGAAAAAGCAGCTTAAACAAATGGGGCTGTCCTATGACTGGGATAGAGAGTTTGCTACTTGTGATCCAGATTATTATAAATTTGAACAAAAAATGTTCTTAGATTTCTATAAGTCTGGAATTGCCTATAAAAAAGAAACTTGGGTTAATTGGGATCCTGTTGAACAAACTGTTTTAGCTAATGAGCAAGTTGTTGATGGACGTGGTTGGCGTTCAGGTGTTCAAGTTGAAAAGAAAAAAATGAATGGATGGTTTTTAAAAATCTCTGATTTTGCAGATGATTTACTTAATGAAATTGATAACTTAAAATCATGGCCTGATAGAGTTAAAACTATGCAAAAGAATTGGATTGGTAAAAGCAAAGGCGCGACTATTAGTTTTAAAGTAAACAACTCAGAAAATATCATTAAAATTTTTACAACTAGGCCCGATACAATTTTTGGAGCAACATTTATCGCTATATCACCTCAACATCCCCTTACATCAGAAATTAAGAAAAAAGATAAAGGTGCTCAAAACTTTATAGACTTTTGTGAAAAACAATCTACTACAGAAATTGATATTGAAAAAGCTGAGAAATTTGGTTATGAAACTTCACTTAACGCTTCTCATCCTTTTAAAAAAAATGTCCAATTAAAGATCTTTATAGCTAATTTTATTTTAATGGACTATGGAACAGGAGCAATATTTGGTTGTCCAGCACATGACCAAAGGGACTATGATTTTGCCCAAAAATATAACCTAGAAATTATTGAAGTATTAAAAGATAATGAACAGAACAATAAAAAACATCTACCTTACATGGGAGACGGAACACATATTAATTCTGACTTTTTAAATGGATTAAATACTCAGGACGCAATAAAACTGAGCGTTAAAAAACTAAAACAATTATCAATTGGTGAAGAAACTACAACTTTTAGAATACGTGATTGGGGTGTCTCACGCCAAAGATATTGGGGATGTCCGATTCCAATTATTTTTTGTAATAGTTGCGGAGAAGTACCTGTCCCAGATAAACAACTTCCTATTACCCTTCCTCAAGACATTACTTTTGGTGAAAATGGAAATCCATTAGATACACACCCAACTTGGAAATTCACACATTGTCCAAATTGTAATGAAAAAGCAATAAGAGAAACAGATACTTTTGATACTTTTTTTGAATCAAGTTGGTATTTTGCTAGATTTACAGATTTAAGTCCTACAAAAGTTTTTTCTGAAGAAGCTATTAAATATTGGATGCCTGTGGATCAATATATTGGTGGGGTTGAACATGCAGTAATGCATCTTCTTTACTCACGATTTTTTATGCGTGCGCTCAAAACTGTAAAAACAATAAATATTAAAGAACCTTTTAGCTCTTTACAAACACAAGGTATGGTATGTCATCAAACTTATATAAATGAAGATAAACAATGGCTGTTTCCCAAAGAAGTAATAAAAGATAACAATAATTTTTTTCATGCAGATACTAAGAAACCTGTATTTGTTGGAAGAACAGAAAAAATGAGTAAATCAAAGAAGAATGTCATTGACCCGCAAGAAATAATTTCAAAATTTGGGGCAGATACAGCGCGCTTTTTTATGTTATCAGATTCTCCACCTAATAGAGATATGGAGTGGTCAGACGCAGGAATTGACGGCTCATGGAGATTTTTAAATAAGTTGTGGAAGTTTGTTCAAAATCTAAATATTAGTAAAAATTATGATGGTTTACCAAAAGGCTTATCACAACCTAATAAAGAATTATTAAGGACTTTAAATATAAGAGTGAAAGAAATCACGCAATCTATAGACGATTTTCATTTCAATAATGCTATAGCTTCAATTAGAAGTTTATTTAACTCTATTTTATCTTATAACATTATTAATGAATCTGATGATAAAGTTGTTTTGTACACGACAAAAAAACTCTTGATACTTTTGAATCCAATGGTTCCTCATGTTGCAGAGGAATTATGGGAAACATTAAATAACTCTAATATGATATGTAACCAAGCCTGGCCTGAAGTTGATGAAACTTATTTGCAAAAGAATAATGTTGAGATACCTATTCAGGTAAATGGTAAGATGAGGGCACTAATAAATGTTCCATACGATACAAACAAGTTAGATTTAGAAAATATGGCCATGAAAGAGAAAAATGTTTTAAAGTTTTTGAATGGCGTTCCAAAAAAAGTTATAATAGTTCCTAACCGTGTTATTAACTTTGTTATTTAAGATGGAAACTATATGTCGTTTATAAAAGTAAAATTTTTCATAAGTTTATTGATTTTAATTAGTGGATGTGGGTTTTCACAAGATAAATCATCTACCAAGAACAAATTTGAAAATATAAGAATAGAAACACCAAACACTAAATTTAATTTAATCTTCAAAAAACACTTAAACAGAACATTTAATTATAAACCTACTAATGTTACAAAATTTATTTTGAAATCTAAAATTACATTTACATCGAGTGACACATTATCAGTAAGTGGTTTAAACGAATTAAAATCTACAAAAGGTACTGTTACTTATACTCTTATTAATTTACAATCAGGTAAAACTATTAAATCAGGATCGATTATTACTTTTCCTGCACTGAGCGCATCATCCAGCTCATTATACAGCAACGATTCAAGCCTTGAACATATAAAAGAAAGATTGAGTCTAAGTTCTGCAAAAAAATTATACATGCATATTAAATTAATTACACAAAAATTAAATTGAAGGTAAAATCAGAAAATATCATAACCTTGCTTGAAAATAATAAATTTTTACGTAATGTTTTTTTGTTGTACGGTCCAAATTACGGCTTAGTTGATTTACTTTACAAAAAAATTATTAATATATTATCTATTAATTTAAAGGATCCGTTCAATGTCTCTAAGATTGATGGAAACGCGTTTAAAGACAACCCGTCTACACTGAGTGATAACATCTCTACATTTGGTATGAGTAAAGATAAGAGAACTGTATTGTTAGACTTAACACATATAACATTAAATAAAATTATAGAAGATACAATTTTAAAAACTCTAAAAGAAAAAAATGATGATTATTTATTACTTATAAAAGCGAGTAATTTAGGTTCTAAAAACGAGTTAGTTAGGTTTATTGAAAAATTAGACAATGGCGTTTTAATTCCCTGTTATGAAGAAAATACTAATGAAGTAAAAATACAAATTACTAAATTATTTAATCAGTATAAATTTAAATGTCACCCTGATTTTGTATCTACATTAAGTTCAAAGTTTAACTCTGACAGTTCAGTTAACTTAATGGAAATAAAAAAATTAGAAATCTTTTTAATAGATAATGAAAATATAACAGAAGAAATGATTATATCTCTTATAACAGACAATAAAAATATAAATTTAAATAAAATTATACAACTTTGTTCAAGTGGTAAAATTTCAGAAGCGTTATTTTCTTATGATAAAATTTATGAAAATTCTAGTACAGATATAAATATAACTAGGTTATTTATTAAATATTTTAAAGTAATAGAAAAAATTCTCTTAGCATTTGAAAATGGTTATAATATTTCAGAGACTATTAACAATATGAAACCACCAATTTTTTTTAAGGATAGACCTCTTTTAACTTTTCAATGTCAATTGTGGTCTTTAAAAAAAGTTAACCTTATTTTAAAAAGGTTAATTGAAATTGAGTTAAAATGTAAATTAAATATATATCCAAATAAAATATTATTATCCCAATTTATATTATCAACAGCATTAATGGCAAAGAAATCAGCTAGGATTTAAGTTTCTTAATAATAAAGTTAAATTCGGATAAGTTTTTACATTCAAGTTTTATACTTCCTGCTTTTTTAACCTGGTCGAAATCAATATTTACATTTAACCCAGTAATTTCTAATAATTCTTTTTCTAAGTCTAATAGGTCTACTTCTTTTGTTACTTGAGGTTTTAATGCTGTTAGAGTTGTCTTTTTCACTAGTTTTTCGACTTGTCTAGATGTTAGATTGTTTTTAACTATTGTGTCTAACAAATAATCACAGTCATTATGACCTATTAATGGCCTTATTTGTCCAATGGTTAACTTATTCTGTAATAACAAATCTTTTGCTAAGTCTGATAATGACAATAATCTAGTTATATTAGCTATATGTGAACGTGATTTTCCAACAGCTTTTGCAACATCTTCTTGTTTGTAATTATATTTGTTAATTAATGATTGATAACCTTCAGCCTCTTCAATAGGATTTAGCTCAGATCTTTGTATATTTTCAACTAAAGATAATTCAGCTATTTTCTCATCCTCAACATCATCTCTTATAATTGAAGGAATCTCATGTATTTTTGCTTGTTGAGATGCTCTCCATCTTCTTTCACCGGCTATAATAAAAAATTCATTTTTTTTATTTTCTTTAGATTTTAATATTATCGGCTGTATAACTCCCTGTTTTTTTATAGAATTTGCTAAAGAATCTATTTCATCTTTATTAAAAATTTTTCTTGGTTGCCAAGGTCCTGGTTCTATAAATTCAATAGGAACCATTTTGAATGTATCGTTACTATTATTATCTGAAAAAACAGAATTTTTTTTAAACTCATCGCCCAAAAGACTAGAAAGACCGCTACCTAATCCTATATTTTTAGAATTTTTATTTTTTTTCATTACAAGTCTTTCTCTTGATTTATAATTTCTCCTGCCAAAGATGCATACGCTTGTGAACCAGGACATGATATGTCATACATTAACACAGGCTGCCCATAACTTGGAGCTTCTGAAACTCTTACATTTCTTGGAATAACAGTTTTAAAAACCTGATTGTTAAAATGATGTCTAACATCATTAGACACCATTTCAGAAATTTTATTTCTTTTGTCATACATAGTTAAAAGAATACCTTGTAAAGTAATATTGTTATTAAAGTTTTTTTTGACTGAATCAAACGTGTTTATCAATTGGGTCAAACCTTCTAATGCATAATATTCGGTTTGAAGTGGTATAATTAAACTTTCTACTGCACATAGAGCATTTAGAGTTATTAGACCAAGTGAAGGTGGACAGTCGATAAAGATATAATCGTATTTATCTTTAATTTGATCAATTAAATTACGAATTATGTATTCTCTATTATCAACATTAACTAATTCCTGTTCAAGAGCTGATAAATTTGGAGAAGTAGGAATAATGTCAAGTTTAGGTATCATAGTAGGCTTAATTGAATCAATTATATTTGTTTTACCGCAAATTACTGAATATAAATCTGCGTCTCTTTCACTATACTTAATACCAAACCCTGTACTTGCGTTCCCTTGAGGATCAGAATCAATAATTAAGGTGTTTCTATCACAAGCAGCTAATGCCGTAGCTAAATTAACAACCGAAGTAGTTTTGCCTACGCCACCTTTTTGATTTGCTACCGCAATAATTTTATTCAACTTTTTAGTCATTTATAATATTTAACACATTTACTTTATTTATATATATTATTTTACCAAATTCATCAGTAATAGATTGATATATTTTATAATCTATATTTCTATTTTTACCAAGCTCTAACAACTCAGTTTTATAAGATTTTCCTTTTAAAAACAGCATGTTAGGAAAATTTTCTAAATTAGATGAGCTTTTTACCATATGGTTTTCTACATATTTAATTAACTTATTTAGAGGCGCTAAAGCTCTTGCAGTTATCAGAGTAGGTTTTAAAAAACTTAAATCCTCAATCCGACTATTATATATTTTAATATTAGTATTCGACAGAAATGCTACTTCACGAATAAAAGTACATTTTTTTTGATCTGATTCTACAACACTAATATTTTTATTACCCATCATGGCTAATATCAATCCAGGAAAACCAGCTCCTGAACCTAAGTCTAATATGTTTCCACTTATTTTTTCTGTAAAGTCATATAATTGAGCTGAATCAAGAAAGTGCCTAACCCATATATTATCAATAGTAGAGTTACTTATTAGATTTATGGATTTCTGCCACTTAGACAAGGTTTTATGATATATTTCGAATTTTTCATATGTTTCACGTGAAACATATAGATGGGAACAGAAACTTTCGTAAGAATTAATGTTCACTGAAAACTTTTTCTTTTTGCTGTTTTTTTAAATATCTTAATAATAACAAAGTAGCCGTAGGCGTGAAGCCTGGAAGCTTAGTTGCTTGTGCAATTGTATTAGGTTTTATATTTTTTAAAATATCCTTTATTTCATTCGATAAGCCTTTCACTTTATTGAAATCAAAATTCAAAGGTATGTTGATATTATTTTCCTTCTGATATGCATTAATATCTTCTTGTTGCCTTTTTAAGTAAACGTTGTATCTACAGTCTGTTTCCAATTGAGGGTGCAGCTGATCAGAAATCTTTTTTAAATCAGGCCATATTCCAAACAAGTCTTTAATTAAATATTCGCCAGATGACAAAATTTCCTTTGGTTTTCTGGCTTTTCCAGTTCTAGTATAAGGTAAATTGTATTTCTTTAATTCACTTGGTTTGGCTTTTAAATTGTCCATTAATTCATTTGCTTGATTTAGCTCTATATTTTTATTATTCCAAAGAATTTTTCTTTTATTTCCAACAACACCAAAGGAAATACCTTTTTCAGTTAAACGTTGATCTGCGTTATCAGATCTCAACAATAATCTGTATTCGGCTCTTGAAGTAAACATTCGATATGGTTCAGGAGCTCCTCTTATTATTAAATCATCAATCATAACGCCAATATAGGCTTCAGATCTATCTAATACAAACCATTTTGGATTTTCGTTTAATCTAATAGATGCGTTAATTCCAGCAATTATACCTTGAGCTGCTGCTTCCTCATATCCGGTAGTACCATTGATTTGTCCTGCAAAAAACAAACCTTTTATTTTTTTAACTTCGAGAGAGCTATTTAGAGCTCGTGGGTCCATATAATCGTATTCTATGGCGTATCCATATTGATCAATTATAACATTTTCCAAACCAACTATAGTTTTAATAAAATTGTCCTGAACTTTTTTTGGTAAACTTGTAGAAATACCGTTAGGATAAACTAAAGGACTTTCTAAGCCTTCAGGCTCAAGAAAAATTTGGTGAGAATCTTTGTCATTAAATCTGTTTACTTTATCTTCTATACTTGGGCAATATCTAGGACCTGAACCATGAATTGAGCCTGAGTATACAGGAGATAAATTAATATTGTCTGATATTATTTTATGTGTGTTTAAATTAGTTCTGGTAATACCACATTTAATTTGTTCTATGTTTATTTTACTATTCATATAAGAAAATGGGATTGGCGTTGCATCTGCTGATTGCATCTCAATTTTTTTCCAATTAATGCTGTTTTTTTTCAGTCTTGGAGGTGTTCCTGTTTTCAACCTACCGATAGGCAAACCTAATTGTCGTATCTTTTTAGATAATATTACTGAAGATTTATCACCAATTCTACCGGCCGATATTTTCTCATCTCCTATATGAATTATGCCTCCTAAAAAAGTGCCGGTAGTTAAAACAACTGACTTAGATGAATAAACTTCATTGTTTTCTAAAACAATACCTTTAATTTCGTTTTCACTTATTTTTAAATCCTTAATTGTAGCTTCAATTATTGTTAAATTTTCTTGTTCATTTAACAATATATTTATAGCTTTTTTATAAAGTTTCCTATCTGCTTGCGATCTTGGACCATGAACAGCAGGGCCTCTTGATCGATTAAGCATGCGAAATTGAATTCCTGAACTATCAATTGCTCTTGCCATTAATCCGTCTAAGGCGTCTATTTCTCTTACTAAATGACCTTTACCTAAGCCACCTATAGCGGGGTTACACGACATTTCACCAATTGTTTCAATATTCATTGTAACTAAAACAGTTTTTACACCCATTCTAGAGGCGGCGGCAGCGGCTTCAACGCCAGCGTGACCTCCTCCTATAACAATTACATCAAAATTCTTTATTTTATCTAGCATTCATTATTTACCGATACAAAAACTATTAAATATATCGTCTAAAATTTCTTCAACGTCAATACTATTAGTTATAGATCCAATTGCAGTAGCGGCAATTCTTAAATCTTCTGCAGCTAATTCCGGTTTAGTATTTAAATTAGTAAGAGAAACTCTTCTAAGGGCCTCAGATGCTTTTTTTACAGCTTGAATATGTCTTTCTCTAGTAAGTAAGGCATTTTCCTTAGGATTTAAAGATCGTAAATGTTGTACAATATTTTTTATTAACTGATCTATTCCTTTGTTTTCTTTAACTGAAACTTCATGAACATCTGTTCTTGACGATGCACCTAAATCAGATTTTGTATGAATTAAGAAATTATTTGAGGCAACTTTTAGCTCTCCAAAAGTAAAATTATCATCGTCTGACAAAATTAAAATTAAGTCCGATTTTCTTGCTTTCTCAAGCGCCCTTTTGATACCTATATTTTCTATTTCTGATTCTGTTGACCTAATACCTGCCGTATCATTGAGTATGATAGGGTATCCTTCAAAATCCAACAAAACTTCTAAAACATCTCTTGTTGTGCCCGGTTCTTGGGTTACTATAGCTACTTTCCTATGTGATAAAAAATTAACTAAAGAGCTTTTTCCTACATTTGGTCTCCCGATTAATGTGATTATAAAACCATTTCTTAATCTTTCCCCGTAAGAGCTGGATTTAATAGAAATTTTCATATCTCTAAGTAAGGCTATAACTTTTTCAACGAATATTTTTGTTAAATCTAAGGGAAGTTCTTCATCTGAAAAATCTATTAACGCTTCTAATTTGGATAATAAAAAAACAATATCATTTCTCCAAAAATTAATTTTCTCTGATAATAAACCTTCAAATTGAGACATTGAAAGCTTAAATTGATTTTCTGTTTCTGCATTTATTAAGTCATTCAGACCTTCAGCTTGAGTTAAATCTAAAATTCCGTTTAAAAAAGCTCTTTTTGTATACTCACCCGGTTCAGCCAATCGAAAATGTTTATGTTTCCTCAGCATTTGAAAAATTTTCTTTTCTATCACAATACTGCCGTGAAGATGGAGTTCAATTATATCTTCGCCCGTCGCAGTTAAGGGGCCAGGAAAAAAAATTACAAGGGCATTGTCTATAATTTTATTTTTATGGTCGTATAATTTTCTTAAAGAGGCATATCTTGGTTTTGTAGCCTTAAAGGAAAAGATTGATGGGACAATGTTTGAATGATTGCCTGAAATTCTTATAATTTTTAAAGCACTTTTTTGATTATTAGAAGCAGATGAATATATAGTGTTCAAAATATTTTACTTTAATAGTTAAAATTGTTTCACGTGAAACAATTCAGATTATTTGTTCATGGCTCTAAAAAAATCTTCGTTGGATTTGCTCTGTTTTAGTTTGTCTGCAAGAAAGTCCATAGCATCTACAGGACCCATTTGCATTAGAATTCTTCTTAAAACCCACATCCTAGACAAAGTATCTTTCTCTACTAATAGTTCTTCTTTTCTAGTTCCTGATTTAGTTACGTCTATAGCAGGAAATGTTCTTTTATCAGATAGTTTCCTATCAAGTATAACTTCACTGTTACCAGTACCTTTAAACTCTTCAAAAATCACTTCGTCCATTCGTGATCCTGTTTCAACTAAAGCAGTGGCTATAATAGTAAGTGATCCACCATCTTCTATATTTCTAGCAGCTCCAAAAAATCTTTTTGGTCTTTGCAAAGCATTTGCATCAACGCCTCCAGTTAAAACTTTTCCGCTTGAAGGGATAACTGTATTGTACGCTCTTGCTAATCTTGTAATAGAATCTAAAAGAATAACTACATCTCGTTTGTGTTCAACCAAACGCTTAGCTTTTTCTATAACCATATCTGTAACTTGAACATGTCGAGATGCTGGTTCATCAAAAGTAGAGCTAATTACTTCCCCATCAACAGATCTTTGCATATCTGTAACTTCTTCTGGTCTTTCATCAATTAACAAGACAATTAAATATATCTCTGGATGGTTCTTGGAAATAGATTGGGCTATGGATTGAAGCATCATAGTTTTGCCAGTTCTTGGTGGAGCTACAATTAAACCACGTTGACCCTTTCCCATAGGTGCAACCATTTCTACGACTCTAGTTGTTATGTCTTTGTTGTCAGGATCAAATTCTGTTTCGAAATTTATTTTTGATTCTGGATACAGCGGCGTTAAATTATCAAAATTTATCCTATGTCTAACTGATTCTGGATCTTCAAAATTTATAGTTTCAACTTTTAATAGGGCAAAATATCTTTCTCCATCTTTTGGAGCCCTTATTTTTCCTTCAACCGTGTCACCTGTTCTCAAACTAAATTTTCTTACTTGACTAGGAGAAATGTATATATCATCAGGTCCTGCTAAATAATTAGACTCTGGTGATCGTAAAAAACCAAACCCATCTGACAAGACTTCAAGCACACCGTCACCATATATACCTATATCGTTATCAGCTAATTTTTTTAAGCAAGCAAACATCATATCTTGTTTACGAAGTGTGCTAGCGTTTTCAATATCTAAACTTTCAGCATAAACTAATAGATCAGCTGGGTTTTTTGCTTTTAATTCTTTAAGGTGCATTTTTTTCTCTTTAAAGGGGGGGGATGAATGATGGGAAGTCTGGTTTAATTATAATAAGGAAAATAATCAAAATCATTAAAAAAGTGGGTACTTCGTTTATTTTTCTATAAAAATTAGAAGATTTAAATCTATAACCTTTTTTAAAGTCTTTGTAAAGAATAGATAGATATATATGAAAAAGGGTAAGTAAAAGAACTAATAATAATTTCAACAAAAAATAAGTTTCTCTTATTAGATCATTATTTTCATGAACTAACACGAATCCAAATAGATATGTCAAAACCATGGCTGGTTTCATAATGATTTTTAAAAGGCGTGCTTCCATTAAAAGAAATGTTTCATCTATTTTACTCTTATATACCGTGTCATAATGATACACAAATAAACGTGGCAGATACAATAACCCAACCATCCATGAAATTACAGAAACTAAGTGTAATGATTTGATTACATCATAATACAAAATTTAACCTAACTCTTAAATTCCTTAACAATATTAATAACATGTTTAACATTTTCAATTTTACATTCAGGAGTAAGACCATGACCAACATTAAAGATAAACTTCCTTTTTTTTGTTATTTCCAGTATTGATTTGACTTCACTCAAAAGAAGATTGCTATTATTAGGGATAAGTGAAGCTGGATCTAAATTGCCTTGCATCACAATAGATGAATTAATATTTTTTACTGCCCAATTCAAGTCTACAGTCCAATCTAATGCAATACAATCAACATTGCTCTCATATGAATATTTAATTAAGGAACTACCCGATTTAAAAGGAAAACCAATAATAGGAATGTTAATTTTTCTGGATCTTAACAAACTAATAATTTCTTTAATAGGGTCAATAGCAAGCTGTTTGTAAAAATTATTTGGTATCATATGCGACCAAGAGTCAAATATCATTAACACATTTGCTCCAGCATTTGCTTGCATTTCTAATTTGTCTGCAATATAAATTATTAATGTTTGGATTAATTCTTGGAACCATTTATTGTGATTCCAAAGTGCTATTCTTGTATTAACAAAATCTTTACTACTTTTTCCTTCTATCATATAACATGCTAAAGTCCATGGCGCTCCTGAAAACCCTATCAAACATACAGAAGGTGAAAGGTCTTTTCTTAAAATTTTAATCGCATTTTCTAAAGGTTTTAATGATTGAAAAATATTTATGTTTTTAATTATTTTTGTTTCATTCGGAATCATGGGATCCATTGATGGACCAATATATTTTGTAAATTTAACATTTCTATTCATTGCCCAAGGTATCATTAAAATATCAGAAAAAACTATAGCTGCATCAATGTTGTAATATTTTAAGGGTAACTTTGTACTCTCAACAATAAGCTCTGTATTTAGGCAAAAATCAATAAAATTTTTAGCTCTAGATCTTATTGAATAATACTCAGGAATATGTCTGCCAGCTTGTCTTAAAAACCAAATAGGTATATTTGGATAATCTTTACCTTTGAAAAGGTCATTTATTATATTACTATGCACATTCTTAAACTTTTTAATTTATTAATTATTTTTAATTGTAGTAGTAGGTAACAAAATTATTGTGGATAAAAATATTATTATCTTCTTATCAACAAGTTATTAGTTTAATAATTGTTGATTTTATAACTAAAAAGTAAAGTATTCACAATTTATAATTGTATAAATAATTTTTATCCATATGTTTTTAACTTATTAATAATATTGTTCATTTAAAAAACAAGTTTAAAGATTTACAATATTTACAGATATATTAACATATTATCAACAACTT
>JAOESH010000028.1 GCA_028382005.1 Pseudomonadota bacterium | reverse complement strand
TTCTTGTTAAGTTACAAAGATATAAATACAAAATATTAGTGTAAAAATAAAATTTGTCACTCTAGTCTTATTTTCTTGGACAATACGGACTTTGAGTTTAGAGGAAGTTTAGTTTATTAATTTTTATAAATTGATTCTAGATTTTCAAGTAATATAGTATATTAATGCTATCACGAAATATCAGAAGATTTGGAGTGTTTTTATGAAAGAAAAGTCACTTGGATACTTGGCATCATTATTACTACTTTTTCCATTAATTTTTACTGTTATAGATTATTCTAAAATAAATTCACTCAACACTTGGGGAGCTTCAGAATGGTTAATTTCTTACTCAGGAGGCTTTGTACGAAGAGGTCTTGGAGGAGAATTAATCTTAATTATATCAAATTTTTTTTCTATTTCTCCATCAATATCAATCGTAATCATATCAGTTTTTTCTTATTTAATCTTAGTTATTACTCTCATAAAGATATCAAATAAAATTATACCAACTTATATATTATTATCTCCCATACTTCTGGGAATGCCAATATATAGTAACTTTCTTATAAGAAAGGATGTTTTAGGTATTTTGTTTTTAGTAATAGCTTTAATTCTATTGAAAAGAAACATAAACATAATTAATCAAATATTTGTTAACATAGTTTCTATATTAGCAATACTTAATCATGAAGCCTTTCTATTTTTTGGTCTACCTATTATAATGTTAACTTTTAATCTTCTAAAACAAAAAAAAAAATGGGATCCATTTGTTTTGATAAGATTTTTACCTACTCTTTTAGTTTCAGTTCTAATAATTATTTTTCACGGAACCATTGAAATTTCAACAGAAATTATTCAAACATGGAATTCTCTAATAAATAAAAATTTTTCTTATTGTTGTATACTCAAAGAAGCTCCAGGAATAAATGCTATTGGCGACACAATTACAGGTCCTATGTCTCTATCAAGAAGTGTTCTTTTTCATTGGAGTGGAGGGTTTCTTTACGTTCCATTAATGTGGATACTATCTTGGTGTGCAGCTATATTAATTTTAGGACAATTGGCCATAAAAAATCAGTCATTACGATCTATTTTTTATATTTTAGTTTTAGTGCAAACAATTTTAGTATTTCCTTTGTTTATAATAGGTTGGGATTTTGGAAGATGGTTATTTTTTATTTTGGTTTCTTCTATCTCTTGGATTTCTATTTTTCAGGATACTTTAATTAAAGATTACAAAATTCCCATATTAAATCTTAAAAAAATTAATTTTATTTTTAATAAAAATATTAAAATTGGAATATTTATATTGTTTTTTTCTATTCCTCAGTGTTGTTGGACATGGGGCGGTTATTTACACCGCACTCCTTTTTTTTCAAACTATGCACCATTTTCTTACATAATAACTGGATATAGTATAAAAGAACAATATCAAATAATAAGCAAATATATGAGTAAAAATTTTTAATGTTTCTTTAAATCTAGAATCTAATCATATTAAACTCATATGGAGTTTTAAAGTTATACGCAATTAAAGGTATTTCTGAAGAAGTAACAAAGTTATTATATCAAAGTTTCCGTTACTGGTCACGACCAGTACGAGATTTATCCGATTTTTATAAAGAAAGTTCTAATTTAGATGGATTAGGTCTACACCATCTAAAACCATTAATATTTTGTAATCTAGTTTTAAAATTCCAACGATTTAGATATTTGAATCTTCGGATACAATTATAACAAAGTAATAACCATTCTTTTTTATCCGAAGTTCTCTTACAACTTCAGACAATTGTAAATGGGGTTTTACATTCTTCACATTTATGGTTTTTCTTGAAGTACATAATTGATTATTTGAAATGTGTCTTAACAAATTGTTCAACATAATCTTTATCAACAATCATAGTTTCTGGAGGTTTACAATGATATGTTTGTGAAGAATTTACTTTCTCATTTTTTTCAACACCAGTAAAATCCCAAAATCTTCCAGTTCCATCAGAATCAATGTTTATTTGAAAAAATGTATCAACATCTTTCTTGAGGTTTTCCCATGTAAAAGTATGTTTCACTCCCATAAGATTATAAAAAATTGGTACAACTGTATCTGTATCTAGTAAGTGTAACATTCCTAAATTACTATCTACATTTGGAATAAATTCATCAAAAAATGGGAAATAACCAATATTTAAAATATGTTTATCAAATTTAAATCACTCCCATTCAATAAACTCTATACCACTATTTTTCACTTCTTCTTTAGTTTCTTTAACTGAAACATTATTAGAAACTTTTGTAGATACAGATTTTATATCTTCAGTAGTTACACAACTACTCAAACTAAAAGATAATAATATTATTAATAAAGTTTTTCATTCAAAATTATAACGCATAAAGAACAAAAAAAATGATTGTTAAACTTAACATTAAAAAGAATTTCTTATAGACTGCAATTATTTACTACTCTGAACTAATTCATCTTTATTAACTGGAACGATACATTCTACAGTTTCACCACCACAGCAATCATCTACAACTCTCTTACAAGTAAGACATTGGGAGTGTGATTGGACGTAGATAAATCCTTTTGGACTACTACAATATGGACAGGGAAGAATAGTATTCATATGAAAATTATATCAAATAAAGAATAAAAAGAAAGATGATTGTTAAACCTAACATCAAAAAGAATTTCTTATAGACTGCAATCATTTTCTAGATCCTTGAAACTCACCTAATTTTTTGCCTAACATAGTTCCATCGTCAATGTAAATAATTCCTTTTAATGAACCATCTGTATATTCTCTTAATTGAAGACTACCTTGTCCATATTTGTCATTCCAATTGAACCAATACCCATGTTGATTTGTTCCTGTAAATGTAATATTTCCTTTTTCTAATTTATCTTTAAAATTATAATAGAATATTCCTTGTGAGAGATTTTGAGTAAATCCAAAATTCAATCCAGACCTCTGATTATGTCTGTTGATAGTTCCTTTATATCTTAGTGGAACAGTATTATCCCACTTAATATTTGGAGCAGTTTCTAATCTTTGTTTTTTTATAATTACTTTTGATTGTGCAATCTCTATTGCTTGTTTTATCTGTTCTTCTTTTTCATCTGCAAAAACGGATGGTGATAGTAATAAAAAAACTATGATTAATAAATTTCTCATAGTCACAGTTTAATCAATACAGATGTTAATTAAACACATTTCTTATCCCAAGTGATTCCGTGGAAATCAGTCTCGTATAATTCTTTCATTATCTTCTGTTCTATTATCTTGAGTCTTTCTAATTGTTTTGGAGTTGAGTTTTAAGTTTCTAAAAAATATCGTGTGATACCAAAAAAGTAGATTAATAGAAAAATCAAATTAACCCATTTTAATTGTGGTTCTGTATGTAACCAAGCACAGTAAATCCAAATCAAACAAAAAGGAAAGGATAAAAACATAGTAAGTGGATACCAATCAAAAATAATTGCTATGGCACTTAATATACCAAGTAATAAAGCAATATCTTTTAATATTTTTTCGGTTTTTTGAGAGATTTTAGAGGGTAGTAATAATCTAAAAAAAGAATTAACCAAACTATCCATTAATATGAACTCCTATTAAAATTATTATTATGTTCAATAATATTTCCAATAGTTTGAAAATTGGAAATTTAGTTTTAGTTTATTTGTTAACAAGTATATTATAATTGTAGAATTGAATTACACTACTTTTTTAAGATTTATTTATTCACTCATGGAATTAACTTATGGGATATGTTGAAGATACAATAGGAACAAATGAGAAGATTGTTTATGCAGTCAAGTTCCATTGGATATACACTTTTAGTGCATTTCTTTATCTTTTATTTCTTGGTGTTTTTATTATTGGAATCATAATTTTTATAAAAATGATGATTAATAAATGGACTACAGAAAGAGTTCTGACAGATTCCAGATACATTCAAAAAACTGGTTGGATTTCAAGAGATACAGAAGAAATCAGTATTTACAAAATTGAAGAAGTAGATTTATCACAAACAATTTTAGGTCGTATTTTAGGTTATGGTTCTATAAGTGTTTCTGGAACAGGTTCAGGCAATATAGTTTTAAAATCAATTGATGACCCATTAATATTTCAAAAACATCTAAATGACTTAAGGTTTAACAATAAACCCTCATCATAACTATCTTCATAAATTGATTCAAAGTAATTTTTATTGCGAGATATTAATTAAACACATTTCTTATCCCAAGTGATTTCGTGAAAATCTGAATCGTATAATTCTTTCATTATCTTCTGTTCTGTTATCTTACGTTTTTCTAATTGTTTTGGAGTTGGTGTTTTGTAGTTTGGGTTTTGATAAAGTCTAATCCATTTGGTTAATCTCATTCTTCCGCTCAAACATTATTCTCCTTTTTCTTTTTCAATTCTTTATCTACTTTATGTTTTTCCTCTAACTGCATTTTCTTTAATTGTTTAAGTGTTGGATATTTAGTTTTGAACCATTTGTAATATTCTATTAATTTCGAAAATATAATTAATCTACTTCCTTAAAAATACTTGAATACTTGGCAATCAAATTCTCTGGTTTTAAATGAGTGTATCTGAATAATTATCTTACGTCTTTATGACCAGATATTAATGCAACCTCTGGAACTGATAAACCCATTTCAAAAAACCTTGATATTGCCTCATGTCTTAAGTCATGAAACCTTAATCCTTTAATATTAGATTTATCTCTGCACCTCTCCCATGCAAGTCTTAAACAGTTTGCAGAGATAGGAAATACAAACTCAGATGATTGTGTGAGGTTTGATAGTAATTGAATTGCAGTCTTAGTTAATGGAATGTATCTATCATCCCCATTTTTAGTGTCATACAAAGAAGCAATTCCAGTATCTAGGTTTATATCATTCCAAGTTAGTTTAAGTATCTCTGATCTTCTCATACCAGTTTCAACTGCAAACTGAATGATAGTGGAGATATATTTGTTTCTTTGTTTGTCAGCATTAGAGATAAGAGTAGATAGTTCGTTCGAAAGAAGTCTCCTTGTTCTTGGTTTGTGAGGTGAGGGGATGTCAAGTCCATTAAAAGCATTAAATGGTATCCCATAATTCCATTTGTCTATTGCAATTTTAAAGACTCTTTTTATTAACATCAATTCAGATTTAATAGTTCCATCTTTGACTATTAATTTTCTGTCTGCACAAAATTGTTCTAAATGTCTTTTTGTTAAATTTATAACTTTGATCTCACCTAACCATGATCTAGATAAAACATTTAACTTAAAACAAACAATTTTATAACTTTTTAACTGGGGAAGAATTTCTGATTTATATTTATTAAATAAGTATTTCAACGTTAAACTTTTAATATCTTTTTCTGGAATTGGTTTTGACTTAAGTTCTTTTTCATAACTAATAACCCATTCAGTTGCATCTAATTTAGTTGTAAATGTTTTTGTAAAACTTCTCCATCCAGATATTCTAACTTGAGCGTTCCAAGATTTTGCTCTTTTACGCACACATCCCATTATTTGACTCCTTTTACTGTGTCAAACCTGTGTCAAAACTGAGTATTTTCTGAGGTGTATTTAACATCCATTCTTTTAACTAATTGATATTAAAAAGAAAGAATTGGTGCGCTCGAGAAGATTCGAACTCCTGACCCCTAGATTCGTAGTCTAGTGCTCTATCCAGCTGAGCTACGAGCGCATATAAAGAATACGTTATAATTATCTATATAAATAATTATAATCAAGTAAGAAAATAAATATTATAAATTTATAAATTATAGTGTATTAAAAGCACATAACTTTTTTTGAAGAGTAATATGAGTAATAATAATATTTATGACAAATCTTTTCCCGTATCTTGGGAAGAATTACACAGAAATAGTAAGGCCTTGGCTTGGCGTTTGTCAGAAATGAAACCTTACAAAGGTATAATTGCCGTAACAAGAGGTGGACTTGTTCCAGCAGCAATAGTAGCAAGAGAGCTGGATATAAGGTTAATTGATACTGTTTGTGTTCTTTCATATAATCATAAAGCCAAAGGTGATGTAAATGTGATAAAATATGCAAATATAGCAGATGATGGTAAAGAATGGCTAATTGTAGATGATCTTGTTGATACAGGAGAAACAATTAAGGCTATCAGATTAAGTTTACCTAATGCCCACTACGCTACCGTTTACGCTAAGCCAAGTGGCCGAGAACAAGTAGACACGTTTATTACTGAAGTATCCCAAGATACGTGGATATATTTTCCCTGGGATATGGAAATGAAGCCAGCTCCTACTATATCTGAAAGAACAAAAAAATAATCATATTGACTAACTAGTTTAAAGTCTCTAAAAAACTAAAATAAATCAAATTTAGAAGGCTGTATGTAAATACAGAATTAAAATGAAACGTACATTTCAACCTAGTAATTTAGTCAGAAAAAGAAGACATGGATATAGAAGTAGAATGTCTACTGTAGGTGGCAGAAATGTTATACGTACTCGAAGAGCTAAAGGTAGAAAAAAACTTTCAGCTTAGTTTCCAGCCTCTAAAATTTTATTTATTTTATTTAGTTAATTGACTAGTGGACTAGTTAAATGAAACTCCAAACTTTAAAAAAAAGAAAAGAATTTGTATTATCTAATAAGTTTGCAAAAAAAATTTTTAGTAAAAATTTCATTATACAAAAACATACCAATCTAGATGATAAAGACGCTTCTTTGAAGTTTGGCTTCACTGCTACTAAAAAAATTGGTAATGCTGTTAGTAGAAACAGGGCCAAGAGAAGGATGAGATCATTAGTTAGTAGATTTATAAAAGAGGATTTAACTTGTTTTGATAAACAAAGTAGTTACGTCTTAGTTGCAAAAGCATCTTTAAATAAAGCGCTTTTTATAAATTTATATTCTGAAATGCAACAATGTTTGAATAAATTATGATTAAAAATATATGTACAAAATTTGTTATAAATTTAATTAATATTTATAAATATTTAATTTCTCCTCTTTTAGGGAATAATTGTAGGTTTTTGCCTACTTGTTCAGAATATACTAAAGAATCTATTATTAAGTTTGGTTTGTTTCCTGGCGTTTGGTTAGGTTTGAAAAGAATAGTCAAATGTCATCCTTGGGGAAAAGGTGGTTATGATCCAATTAAATAATTAATTTTTTCATTTCTTTAAAATATTGCTTCTTTAGGGTAAACAGTTATAGCTAATATATTTTAAACATTTTAAACATATTACAGAAAATCAAGTGAGATAAAATGAATCCAGAAACTCGAAATTTAGTAGCAGCCATTTCGTTATCTATGGCAGTTTTAATTGGTTATCAATTACTATTTGTTGATCCAAAAAAAGATCAAATTAAGCAAGAAAATGTAGTTAATAATCTTTCGGACAATTCAAATATTCCTATTCCTTCAAATGATAAGAGTGTAATCGTAACTGGAGATGATGGTAATATAAAAAAATTTAAAGCTGTCCCTAGAGTTCAGTTAAATAGTAACGAATCTTCTGGTTCTATATCTCTTAGAGGTGCCAGAATAGACGACATTACTCTTACACAATATAGAGAAACCCTTGATCCTGACAGTAGTTTAATTAGTCTTCTTTTAAAATCGAATGAGAAAACCCCTTATTTTATTGAGCATGGCTGGAGCAGTCCAGACGGCATAAAGGTCCCTAATGGAAAAACATTATGGAAATCTTCAAAAAGTCAGTTATCTCCTGATACTAGCGTAACCTTATCTTGGGATAATGGTGAAGGCATAATTTTTTATCAAGATATAAGCGTAGATGACACATTTATGTTTACAGTTAATCAAAGAGTAAAAAACAAAACGAAAGATGTAATTACTTTATACCCTTATGGGTTGATAAGAAGAACAGGTGAGCCAGAAACTACTAAGTTTTTTGTTCTGCATGAAGGACCTTTGGGTGTATTTGATGGAACTTTGTCTGAAAAAAGCTACGAGGACCTATTTGAATCTGGGAAAAAGGGAATTAACATTAAGCCGACTGAAAATGGTGGTTGGACGGGTTTAACAGATAAATATTGGATGACGGCGTTACTGCCTGATCAAAATAAAAAATATAGTTTTACATATCGCTATTTGAATTCAAGTGGAGGTCAGTACCAAACAGATTTTTTAGGAAATGCAGTTAAAATTGAACCAAATGCTGAAGGGGATTTCTTATCTAGGTCATTTGCGGGTGCTAAGAGGTTAGCATTGTTTGACGATTATGAAGAACGTTTCAACATCAAACATTTTGACCTAGCAATTGATTTTGGTTGGTTTTATTTTCTAACAAAACCATTTTTTTATGCATTATCCTGGGCGAATGATTATTTAGGTAACTTTGGACTAGCTATATTAGCAATAACAGTATTAGTAAAACTCTTATTTTTTCCATTAGCTAATAAATCATATAAAAGTATGGCAAAAATGAGAAATCTTTCTCCTGAAATTCAAAAATTAAGAGAGAGGGTTGGTGATGACAGACAAAAACTAAACCAGGAAATGATGAATTTGTATAAAAAAGAGAAAGTGAATCCAGCAGCAGGATGTTTACCAATATTAGTTCAAATACCAGTATTTTTTGCCCTTTATAAAGTTTTGTTTGTATCTATTGAAATGAGACAAACACCTTTTTTTGGATGGATAAAAGACTTATCTGTTCAAGACCCAACCAGTGTTCTTAATTTATTTGGTTTATTGCCTTACAGCACGTCTATATTTCCTGATT
Source organism: Pseudomonadota bacterium (assembly GCA_028382005.1). Taxonomy (GTDB): domain Bacteria; phylum Pseudomonadota; class Alphaproteobacteria; order Puniceispirillales; family Marisalimonadaceae; genus Marisalimonas. The sequence goes on along the minus strand of JAOESH010000028.1, from coordinate 1,083 downwards.
TTTTAAATCTTGGAGTTTGGCCTCTGTTGATGGGAGTTACTATGTTTTTGCAGCAACGTCTCAACCCAACTCCTCCAGACCCTATTCAAGCAAAGATTTTTGCATGGATGCCGGTTGCATTTACGTTTTTATTAGCTACTTTTCCAGCGGGTTTAGTTATATACTGGTCATGGAATAATTTACTTTCAATTTGTCAGCAATGGTTAATTATGAATGGAATGAAAAAAAAAACTAAGTAAAGGTTTCTAGTAACTTGCAATTTGAAGATGTTGAAATTGAAAATGCCAGAAAATTGTTTTCTGGAGAGTGCAAGTTTATAGCTGCAGCTCTAAAAGCAAACGCTATTCCTACAGAAGAATGTAATGAAATAGCTTTTGCTGGGCGGTCTAATGTTGGTAAAAGCTCACTTGTAAATGCTTTAACTAATAGAAAAACTTTGGCAAGAACAAGTCAAACACCGGGAAGAACACGACAGTTAATTTTCTTTGAGCTTATTCATCATATAACAAAACTTAGACTTGTAGATTTACCAGGTTATGGTTTTGCAAAGGCTCCTAAAAAGGATATTCAATCTTGGACATCATTAACTGTTAAGTATTTGAAGGGGAGGCCCTCATTAAGAACAGTTTGTTTATTGATTGATAGTAGGCGAGGTGTTGGGGAATATGACGAACTAATAATGAAGGAATTAGATTCAGCAGCAGTAAGTTGGGTTGTAATTCTTACAAAATCTGACAAATTAACTAGCGAAGAGATGATCAATATGAAAGAAGTTACAAATAAAATTATATCAAAACATCCAGCTGCTTTTCCAGAAATAATTGTAACATCAAGTTTAAAAAACAATGGTATTCCCTTGCTTAGAACATATTTAGCGAGCCTTTCATGAAAAAAAAGGATAAAATATTAATCTTTTTAAAATTATATGGTATTTGTTAATAACTTAATTTTTAATGGTTTAGGTAATTGAATAACAATAAAGATCAAATCCAATCTGAATGGCTAAAAAAAGCCGATTTATTGACTGAGACATTGCCTTTTATGAAAAGGTACGCCAACAAAGTCATTGTTGTAAAATTTGGC
>JAOESH010000027.1 GCA_028382005.1 Pseudomonadota bacterium | reverse complement strand
GTTTTAGATAGATCTCTTGATAGGATACATAAAGAAAAAGCAAAGCTTGGAGCATTAATGAGTAAAATGGAAAAAGCCATTGATAACTTATCCAATGTTGCCCTTAATACTAATGCTTCTAGAGGAAGAATAGCAGATGCTGATTTCGCAAAAGAGTCAGCCAATCTTACTAAGGCTCATATTCTTCAACAATCTGCCATAGCAATGATAACTCAAGCTAACAAAGCTCAGCATAATGTTCTTCAATTACTACAAAATTAAAAAATAAACTAAAAAAAAAGACCACCCTAAGGTGGTCTTTTCTTCTTCATATCTCCAAATTATCCTTGAAGAAGAGCTAATAAGTTTTGCTTTGAGGCATTTGCCTGTGCAAGCATTGAAGTAGCTGCTTGAGACAATATCTGAGCCTTAGTCATATTAGATGTCTCAGAGGCAAAGTCTGCATCCTCAATTCGCGACCTAGCAGCATCAGTATTAACCTGTAATGTTGTAAGGTTACTAATTGACGCATCTAATCGATTTTCGTAAGCACCAAAACCTGATCTGAACTGAGAAATCGATTGAATGGCTTTATCCAATCGATCTAAGGAACTCGTCGCCGCCTCAACGCTACTTACGACAACACCCGTTGAACCAGCATTGCTGAATTCATTCATTGATTCAAAACCAATTCTTCCAACTCCGCCAGCGCCCGCTAAACGATCTGTTAAATCATCAGTTAATTTAATAGAACTACCATCTAGAGATGTTAGAGTTAATCTACCTTGAATAGTAGCCGCACCACCGGTATAAGCAATACCAGTTAGGGCTAAGATAGCTGTACCATCAAGATTTACAGCACTTTTAATTAAAGCTCCAGCAGCTTGGTTGCTTACATCATCATCGAAAGATATTGTCGCACCAGTAGCAGATAATAATTTCAAGTTACCATCAGTGTGAAGAGATGCTGTGACATCTGTTTTACCAACTAATGCAGTGTTAATAGTATCTACTAACTCTTTAGTTGTAGCTACACTAGTCATATCTACAGTGATACCGTTTATTGACACATCAGCATGATTAGACATTGTAGGTGTACTCAAATCTACGCCGAGGATTACTCCAGTGGATGCAGATGCAACTACACCGTGTTCAGCAGTTTTAGCATTAATTGCCGCTACTTTGTCTAGTGCGTGAACGCTAGTTGATGTCTGGTGAGCTAATTTAGTAATAAGAACGTCGTTTATTCTTACACCATCACTACCTTGTAAAACAGTTTCGTCAACGCCGTTAGCACCAGTAAATTCAAGGCCAATGCCGTCTGCCGATCTTCTAACTTCGTTAAAACCAATATTTGCAACATCTACCGCATTACCAGTATCAGCGCCATATCCATTCTCTTCAGAACCAGCTTCAATTGTAATTGGTGTATTAGTGTTTGATGTTAATCTTACAAAACCACCATAATTATCAGTAGCAATACCCTGAGAGTTTGCAGCAAAGTTTAGAGCTGCTCCATCGGTGTTACTATACACAATAAAGCCGTCATTATCGATAGTGGCTGAAACGTTATTTACCATGGCATTAACTTCAGCAACAAATAATTCTTTAGTGTTCTGAGATGTAACAGTGACACCGTTAATAGCAAAACTTTCAGCGGTATATACGTTTGTACCCGCTCTGACTTCATTAAATGCGTCAGCAGTTACACCATGATTTGATGTGTTTGTATTTATTTTAGTTGCTAGAGCAAGTGCACCATATTGACCGGCATTAGCATTTACACCACTTACAGCAGCACTAGCGTCATCACTAACACCTTTAACTGATGTTGCGGATATATCTAAATCAGTAGCAAATGCATCTTCACCATTAATTTTGATATCGCCAGCTGCCTGATCGACAATTGTAGTCATACGTTCTGAAATGATAACATTACCAGCTGATTGACCTGAATTACCAATTCCGAGCGATCCAACAGTTGTCTTTTGAAGATTTATTTGCAAAGTGTCTGATGAATTTATACCAATTTGCATTTGAATTGATTCTTTAGAACCATCTAAAAGATTAACACCATTAAAATTTGTCTTTGATGAAATTGAATCAATCTCACTTGCAAGTTGGTCCATTTCAGATTGAATTTGTGATCTATCAGATGTATTTAATGTACTGTTTCCAGCTTGTACTGATAATTCACGCATTCTTTGTAAAATATTTTCTATTTCACCTAGTGAACCTTCAGCAGTTTGTGTTAAAGAAATAGCATCATTTGCGTTTCTAATTGCAACATCTAAACTTCTTACTTGTGATTCCATTTTAGAAGCAATTGCTGATCCTGCAGCATCATCCGCAGCAGAATTAATTCTTAAACCTGATGAAATTCTAGCCATAGCTTGGTCTAGCTCTTTATTATTTTCCATCATATTTTTTTGGGCAACCAATGCGCCAATGTTGGTGTTAATTGAGGTCATTACTTTTTCTCCAAGTGTTTAATATTATGCCTTTAGGGCTTCATGGTAGTCATTACGACTAAATGAGAAAAAGTTTAGAATGAAGAAAATTTATTTTGATAAATCTTAATAAATATAAAATAATTTAAAAATTATTAACTTAAGAATTTCAAAATTCGTATTTAAAAGCTTATCTAATTATCTTGGTTCATAGCTTCAAATAAATTTGTGAGATATTCACCAGTAGACTTTAAACTAGTAACCGCCTGTTCCATAGCAGTAAATTGTTGAAGATATCTTGATTTAGTGGTTTCAAATTTTGTATTTAATTCTGATAATAAAATATTTTCTGAAGACAGTTCTTTATTGAGCGTTTTAATTCTGCTTGCAACTGAACCATCCGCTGTACTTGTTAAAGCTGTAGAGATGTATGATGTTAATTTATCAAGTAAACTCTGACCATAAAAAACTGATCCGCTGGCACCCAAGCCATCATATTTAACCTTTAAACCTGCTGCAGAACCTGAGGTTATGGTGAAAAGATTATTAGTTACATCAGCAATCATAGCTACACTGTCCAAAGTAGCAGAGCCATTTACACCTGTAGTTGTCTCAAAAGCGCCAGTAACGCCTAAAGTAATATTACCAGTAGTATTCGCAGAGGGTGTAATAGATGATATTGTCTTGAAGGTTTTTGAACCTAATACAGTGGCATTTGCTCCAGGACCAGTAATTGTCTCAGTTTGAGCATTGCCCGACATGTCAGTGCCAACAACAACAAATGTTTTTCCACTTTCATCGCCACTAGCGCTAACAACAGAGGCTCTCTTACCAACCAAATCCACGAAAGCTGCCTTAGTACCTACATTAACGCCTGATGCAGCTGCTCCAGCACGAATTTGTGTTACTGTTTTAAAAATCTTAGTTCCCGTTACACTATTTCCTGCAGTAGGACCTGTAATAATCTCTGTTTGTGAAGTACCATCAATATCTGTACCAGTAACTGTAAATGAAACTGACGATAAATTATTAGAACTTGCGATTGTCATAAACGAATTCAATGCACTTGACGCAGCACTCGCTTGTGCTCCATCTATATTGAAATTTCCAGCACTACTTAATGTTTCGGCATCTACAAGCCCGTCAGTGTCAGTGGACGTAACTAGGGCTCCATTAAGTGTCAAGGCTGTATTGGCACTTCCTGATTGGGATGTACCTAACCCATCTGAGTCTGTCGCCCCAGCAAATTTAAGAAAACTATCTAAATTTGATCCTACGGAGTTTAAGGCAATAGCCGACGTAGCACCTATTGTTCCTGATTTAATAGAATAACTTCCATTAGAATGAGTTACTACAACCGTTTTACCTACTGCCACTAATTGTGTGTCTGAGTTAATAGCTGTTTGAATTGCAGTTGCAAGGGCAGCTTCAGATGAATATTCTGCTGCAGGTATTGTAACTGATCCTGAAGCGGTTCCGTCAACAGTAATCTGGATAGTGTTGTTAGAAGATGTTACTCCTGGTGTTGTATCGCTACTTGCCAATCCATTTATGGCACCAGATACATATGCCGTCATTACAAAAGCATAAGTACCTGGATTTGGAGCTCTATTATTACCTCCAGAAGCCGTCAATAAACCTGATGAAGTAGAATACATTGAATTAAAAATAGCATCCATTGTCGTAGGGTTGTTTTTAAGTTCATTTTCAAGAATTGTGGTATTTAAAGATAATGTTCCATTTTGTTCTGTCCTTACACCTAGGTTAGATAAATAAAGACTGTTAGCTCCGTAGCCTGCTAAAGGTGACCTAACCAGAGAATTAATTTGTTTTTTTAAACTCTTAATGACTGGATCACTTGCGAGTTCTCCAGCTTCATTTGAAGCATCTCCTCTAAACGTTTTTGTATTGAGAACGTCATTGGCTAAATTAATTGCAGCTACTAAACTTTGCAAATTTGTTTTTGCAGTCGCTGTATCAACAGATGCCGTAATATTTGCTGTGGAGCTCGTTGTAGATACTAAATTAACATTATATCCTTCAAATAAATCAGTAATAGTATTTGAAGAACGGGTTAAAGTCATGCCGTCGACAACTATTGTTGCATCTGTACCTGCAATTTTTTGCTTAGATGAATTTGTAGTAGCATTATCAATACTAGATAAACCTGAACCTGATGGGCTTTCAGTAGCTGTTATTCTTAATGCGTTTTCTTTACCCTCGCCTGATTTTAGAACTAAGTTATAAGTACCATCACCTGCTCCAAATATACTTGCCGTTACTCCATAATTTAAGCTATTTATATTATCTCTTAAAGAAGCAAGAGTGTCTGTCGCAGAAACTGTCAAGCTTGTTGACGCCGTTGTTGCACTTGCTACAAAACTTCCTGATGACCAATCTCCTCTTTCCAACTTAAGAGAACCTGCACCAACAATAGATGTGGTGTCTGAATAACCTGTAAATGCCAAAGTTTGGCCAGCAGCTAAAGTAGAAATAGTCATACTAGAATTGATTGTTCCTGCTTTTGCGGGATCACTTATAGTTGCAGTTACGGCTGTACTATTAGACGAAACTGCTAAAGAAGTTTTTCCTACAAGTGTATCCAAAGACGTAGCTAATTTAGATAGTGCGCTCTTAATTTCACCTATAGCCGAAATCGAGGTAGTGTTATTATCGATTTTTGTTTGAATAGTATTTTCTTGTGGTGCTTTTTCTGCATCTACAAGACTATCAACAATTTGAGTTATATTTAATCCACTACCAGATGTGTTAATAGCACTTAAATAATCTACTGCCATATGCAATCCTACAATATCAATTAATTCAATACGGCAAGTATTCTGCAATATTTATGCCTTTATTAAAATATTAAAAATTAAAATCATTAATTTCGATGACAAGTATAAAAATTTTATGTAAAAATTAATTGGGGCTTAAAATGATAAAAAAAACAAGCATCAAAGCAATAAGAGATAGTCTGTCATTATTATTAATTGCAGCTGTAATTGGGACGATTGTTTCATTTGTTGCTCAATTATTCATTATAAGTGCAAAAAATATATATGAATTTACCTTCAATAATAACGATTTTATACTGACATTTGACATTGGGGAGACATCTCTTAATTTAATACCATTAATCATATGTGTACCAAGTTCAATATTGGTAGGTTTATTAATGTATTATCTAAAATTGCCTAGGTGGTTTGGTCCCGCAGATACAATTTACGCAGCTCATCACAAAGCAGGTGTGCTTGACCTAAAAGGAGGGTTTGGATCTACATTAGCGTCATTTATATCAATTAGTGGTGGTGCGTCAGTTGGAATTTATGGTCCCCTTGTTCATTTTGGGGCGACTGTATCATCCTTTATCAGACGGCAAACATTTATGCCTAAAATTCCTCATGATATTATAATTGGAAGTGGAGTTGCCGCTGCGATTTCAGCAGGGTTTGGAGCTCCTCTTGCGGGAATTATATTTGCACATGAAACAGTTTTAAGACACTTTTCAATGAAGGCCGTGGCAGCACTTGCCATTGCTTCCATGGCCGCTAATTTCTCTGCTACTAAAATAGGTATAGTAAGCCCTCCTTTATTGTTAACAGCAATACCATTTGAAATGAGTGATATTTTAACTAGCTTAGCCTTAATAGGCCCCCTTGCAGCAGTTGTAGCAATAATTTTTATGAAATTAATGATTTATCTTGGAAGTGTCCCAGCAAAATTGAACTTACAAAGCTGGCAAGCCCCTATAATTGCTGGATTTGCCTGTGGTTTGTGTGGAATGATATTTAGTGAGATACTTGGTTTAGGTACAGACACACTTATCTCAGTTATTACGAATGAACAAAATACTATTTACCTTTTTACTCTTTTAATAGGCAAACTTGTATTAACTAGTATTTGTATAGGGTTTGGTTTTTTTGGAGGTACATTTTCACCAGCCCTTTTTTTAGGTGGTGTTTTAGGTGCAATAATTTTTCAGTTACCAATGACATCAATTAACCCAGATTTACTTACTGTTCTTGCTGTTTCAGGTATGGCTGCCGTTTCCAGTTCTGTTATTGGAGCTCCGATAACAGCGATAATATTAGTTTTGGAGCTTACAGGATCTTATGAATACGCAATCGCAGCTACATTCCCAATCGTAATTTGTTCATTTATTACCAGTAGAACTTTTGGAAATAGTTTATTTGACATACAACTTATTTCAAGGGGAGTTGCTATTACAAAAGGTCGAGAACAAATACTTTTAAATGAAGTATTAATAGAAAACTATGTCGATAAAAATTTTACGAAACTTAGTACCGAGACATCTATTAAAAAGGCTATAGGTTTATTAACGAAAGAGAAAACAACTGAAGGATATATTGTATCAAAAGAAAAAAAATATATTGGTAAAATTAGTTTGTTAAATTTAATAAATAAAAAGGGTTCAAATTTAGTCAACTGCACTGAAAAAAATCCTCTTATAATTGATCCAAATGCAAGTTTGCTTTTTGTAATCAAGGAGTTGTCAAAATTTGTTGGTGAAAGTATTCCCATTGTTAACAAAAATACCAATGAAATGATTGGTATCATTTCTGAAAATGACGTTTTAAAAGCATATTTAGATATTTCTGAAGAAATTAATCAAATAGAAAAACATTAAGTTTCATTAATTTCTAAACATAACAAAAGATCTTCCGTTTATATTATTAGAAATTAATATTATTTTTGTTTTGAGGATTATCATGAACTACAATATGTCTATTAAAAACTATGTTAAAGACAACATAGCAGCGAAAACTTCAAGTGATAGTCCGCATAAAATTATTGAAGAAATATTAAAAGATTTAGTAAAAAATATGCAAACTCTGGCATATTCACTTGATCACGAACCGGTAATTTCATCTATAAAATCTAATAGTTTTTCTAAAAGCCTTACAGCCATATATATATTACAATCCAGCTTAGATTTTGAAAAGGGTGGACAAATTGCCGAAAATTTATTTGCAATTTATGACTTTTGTAAAGACAGCATTATGAAAGGTTTCACTAAAAGAGACTCCAAAATAGTGTATGATGCAATACCTCCAGTCGATGAAATTTTAGAAGGCTGGCAACAAATTAAAAAATAATCTATTGATTTACAAATAAAAATGTATATTTTTCATATATCATTTGTTGATATTTTTTTAAATATTTATAGGTTATGTAATGTCAAAATTCTGTCCTGAGTGGATTTTCGGTATATTTGCAGCACAAACAAGTAAAGAATTTCTATCTTCCAACAATTCTATAGGTGCAGTTTCAAAAAAATATTCAAAAGCAATATGTGAAAAATATAATGAAGTTAAGTTTGAAGAAGTGATGGATTTGGCAGAAAAAATTCTTCAGTTTTTATCTGAAATCAATGCCGGTGAAGAGGCAGTAACATATATAGATGATTATATTCATTATAGAGTTAACTTTGAAAGTAGTGGAAGCGAAAGAAAGTTGTCTGGAATGTTTTCATCAGCATTTGATGCAGAAAAAATAAAAGATTATGATTCAGATAAAAGTTTTAAAATTTTTAAAGCCACTATTTTCAGTATCAGAAATAATGCATTACCTAAAGCGACTCCAGGCTGGTTAATAACCGATGTAGAAGATATTGATTGGGTTGGCGAAGTTTTTAATGAAGAACCTGATTTGTTCTAATTATTAAATTATCTTAAATAGTCAAATAAGTTTAATTGCGAAATTTTAACAAAAGATTGTTGACTAGCTTGCATAGATGTTAACATACTCTGTAAATTAGTTACTAAAGCTGCAAGATCTGCATCATTTAAATCACTAATATTTTTTTCAACGCCTAATCTTCTGTTGGCTAATAATTCTGTTTGTCTCATAAGAGAATTGGTTCGAGCACCAATCTCACCTCTATTATTAGATATATGTACTTGAGTGGAAGCTATATTATCAATTTGTTTAGAAGGTAACTGATTATTATCAAATAGTTTCTGAATTCCACCAATATTATTTCCTGAACCATCAGTTGGCTGAACATGCAAAAATGAGGTTGGATTTTTTTGAGCTTTATCAATACCATAAACTGATAAATTGCTTATTTCCATTGGACCATTAACTGAATCCGTTAATTTAATAGTTTTACCATCTGGATTAAGTGATGCAGTTACACCAGTTGAACTTAGGTTTATTTGTTTAATAAATTCTGATGGATCTTCACCTGTAATTTCTGTTGTAATAGTCGCTGTCCCTAAATTGCCTTTTAAATCAAATGTCCATGTCCCAGGGTTTTTATTTTCAAAAGTTAGTTCTGCAACACCTGTTGCCTTAACTGCATTCACTCCACTTGATGCAGATCTTATGGAATAGCTAATATCTTCTAACATTTGGAAGACTGACACATTGTCACCAGAAGGGTTTTTTACGGATTGGAATAACGTACCGCCATCTAATGTTGTTTCCATAACACGAGATTCAGAAATAGATAATGACGAAATTCCTCTATCACCTTTATAATTTATTGCACCAGTTATATCTTTAACAAAAGGTATAGTGCTAGTCTTATATCCAGAAAATAAGTAGCTACCATTACTATCTTGGGCATTTGCAAGGCTAAGTACTTCTTCTTTCATTTCATCAACTTCTAATGCAATTGCTTCTCTATCAGAAGCACCTAAAACATCACTTGATGCTTGAATAATTAATTCTTGTGCTCTTATCATAACTCTAGACAAGTTTTCTAAGTTTTTATCTAACAATGATAATCTGTCATTAGCTGAATTAGTATTTCTTTCAAATTGTTCAATCTGTTTTTTAACAACATTTAGTCCTGATAATTCAACTGCTCCAACTGGATCATCTGAAGCACGTAGAATATTCTCACCAGTAGCAATTTTATTTTGAAGATCTTGAAGCTCTTCAGTAGTATTTGTAAACTGCTTTAACTGCTGTTGATTAAATAATTTTGAACTTATTTGCATTTAATTAACCACTTTTAATTTTATACCACTTCAATTAAAGATTGAAATAGTTCTTTTGCAGTTTGCAATATTCGTGCCGAAGCTTGATAAGCTTGCTGAAATTCCAACAAGTGAGCTGCCTCTTCATCAAGGTTTACCCCCGCAAATTCACTTTGACTTGCTTCTGCGGCATCCAATGTACTTGAGGCTGAACTTAAAGATAATTGGCTAGCCTGAACATTAGAGCCAACCTTAGCTACTGTTGTATTAAAAATTTCTTGAAAATTACCCTTATTTCCTCCTGATTTGTCTGAACCTTGAAGGTTTAAAAGGTTAATTATGTTCCTGTTATCACCAAAACCATCTTTATTACTTGAATACTCAAAACTATTATTTACAAGTGCTTCTTCAGAAAATTGAAATTTTGTATTATTAACTTCAAAAACTCTATTTATATCTAGGATCCTAGAAGCTATCGAATGACCTGATTTTTTGTCAAAAATCTCTACTTTATTTTTATTTGTAGCGTCGACTTTAATAGTTAATTCAGGGTCCATAACTTCTTTAAGATTGTCATTTACTGGAAACTGATCATATTCAGCACTTATTTTCCTGGCACCATTTCCCATTACAATTGTGATTAGATCTTCTGGAGGTAGATTAGTAATACTTATTTTTTCAGATACTGAATTTTGTATAGAATTATTTGGAACATCAATTTTTACTGGCACTCCAGAAAAAGATGTTATTTTAACGCCTTGATTATCTACAATAGCTCTAACGTCTTGAGTTTTCATTCCAAAAATATTACTAACCCTTGGATTACCTTCAATTTTAAAGTCGAGTTTGTCAATAGTATGACTTATTGATAATCGTCCAACTTTTTGGGTACCTACTTTTACTGTCGATGCAGACGCACTTGCTGGCACGATTGATGTTATTTGTGTAAAGACTTTATTACCCACAACTTTTGTGCCCGCTGCTTGAGCAGTAATAACTTCTATTTGGGATTTACCAAATTGGTCTAACCCAGTAATAGTATATTTCTCGCCAACATCTGAACCTGCAGGAGTTATAGTAATAACTTGAGGATCCATTGTAACCTGAGTGGCCTGTGTGCCAACTTTGATTGTACTTGCAGTATTATTTGACGCAGTAATTGATAAAATTTCACTAAATGAAATACTTCCAGTGGCTGTTGCATTGTTTACCCCTGTAATTGTGTCCGTTCTGTATACACCAGAAGTGTCATATCCGTTTACTACAAAAGAATTACTTGTTTCATTACCATTACAAAAAACTGTTACCTTTCCATTAAGAGCTTTTGAATTAATTAAATTACCATCTAATATCAAATTTCCGGCTGTTGTTGATTTACTTGTAAAAAGACTGTCGTCGTCAGTTGTAGACAAAATGCCACTTGTAATAATAGCAACTCCCGCAGACATGTTAGAGTTATAGATTGAATCGTCGTCAGTTATGCCTGATGTTTCGTTCCATGAAAGAGTTATACCAGTCGGCGGAGAAGCGCTAATTACTGTGCCTGTGCTATCAAAGAAAACAGGAATATTGCTAGTATTAAATTTAATTGAATAATTTGATACTACATCATTCTCAGTCACCTCAATTCCCAAAGCTTGCTTAGAAACATTTTGTCCATTATTTTCTGGCTGTACAACAAAGTTTCCTAATACTGTTGTGGTGGCTGTTTTTAAACCAAAAGATTGGGAATTACTAATATTAGTAGTTGTTGGTACTAATTTAAATTGTGCTCCTTCAATAGTACCTTCCGCT
>JAOESH010000026.1 GCA_028382005.1 Pseudomonadota bacterium | reverse complement strand
TTAATTTAAGAAGACCTTTAATTGCTATTTTAAGAGGTATAACACCTCTAGAGGCAGAAAGTGTATCTGATGCATTAATTGAAGCAGGTATAAAAATTATTGAAGTTCCTTTGAATTCACCAAGACCTTATGAAACGATTGAAAGAATGGCTAAATTTCATGGTGATAATGGTATTTTTGGAGCAGGAACAGTTTTAAATGAAGATGAGGTGTCCATGGTTGCAGACGCCGGTGGTAACATTATAGTTTCACCAAACTCAAATCCCTTAATAATACAGAAGACGAAAGAATTAAATCTGCTAAGTTTTCCTGGAGTTTTTACGGCAACCGAATGTTTTCAAGCTCTAGATGCAGGCGCTGATGGTTTAAAATTTTTTCCTGCTTCACTGTTGAAACCTAAAAGTTTTAAGGCATTATCTGCAGTCTTACCTGCTGATATTATTTCAATTGCTGTTGGAGGCATAGATGAAATAAATTTTTCTTCTTGGTTAGAAGTTAAAATTACAGGTTTTGGTTTGGGCTCAAATTTATATCAACCAGGTATGTTATTAGACGACATTCAAGCTAAAGCAGAAAAAATTGTTAAAGCTTATGATAATTCTGTAAAGTAATTCTTATTAAATTGTTAATGTAATGAAAAAAAATGACTAATAATTATAAAGAAAAGAAAATTCTTGAGGCAGATTTTAACTTTCTAGAAGATTTACTTCATCCACTTGAATTAAGACGTGATTTATTAATTGAACATTTACATATAATTCAAGATTATTATGGATTTCTTTCTGAAAAAAATCTTACAATATTATCAAAATTACTTAAAATAAGTAAGATAGAAGTATATGAAGTAGCCTCATTTTATGCTCATTTTGATATAGTTAAAAATAATGAAATTCCTCCCCCTAATATGACCATAAGAGTATGTAATTCATTATCGTGTGAACTATCTGGATCTAGGAAGTTGGAAGCTGAGTTACTTGAAGAGTTCAATAGTAAAGAAGTTAGAATTTTAAAAGCTCCTTGTATGGGTAGATGTTTTACAGCTCCAACAGTTGAAATAACTCATTATCATGTAGATAACGCAGATATCACTAAAATTAGAGAAGCTATAAAAAATAAGAGAGTAAAACCAGTAATTCCAGATTATGAAAATTTTGAAAGTTACGTAAATAAAGGAGGCTATAAAAAATTTAAGGAAATCATCTCTGATATTAGCGACAACAATTGGTATGATAGCTTGATAAAATCTGATCTTAGAGGATTAGGCGGAGCTGGCTTTAGAACAGCTAAAAAATGGCAACTAGTCTCCAACGAACAAGGTCCCAGATATCTTGCTGTTAATGGAGATGAAGGTGAACCAGGTACTTTTAAAGACAGGCATTATTTAGAAACAGAGCCACATATGTTTTTAGAAGGAATGTTAATGGCTTCCTTGGCAGTTTCGGCTGAAAAATGTTTTATTTATATGAGAGATGAATACCCAGCTATTTTGAAAATATTAAAAGAAGAAATTAGAAAACTCGAAGATAATAATATTATAAGTAAAAATTTTATAGATCTACGTAGAGGAGCGGGAGCTTATATATGTGGTGAAGAAAGTGCCATGATTGAAAGTATTGAAGGTAAAAGAGGTTTGCCACGCCACAGACCACCTTTTGTTGGGCAAGTAGGTATTTTTGGACGCCCTACATTAGTTCATAATGTTGAGACACTTTATTGGGTATCTAAAATTATGAGAGACGGTCCTCACGTTTTTAATAGTACCGTAAAAAATGATCGTATAGGTTTAAGGAGTTACTCCGTTTCCGGAAGGGTAAAAAAGCCAGGTCTGTACCTTCTTCCTTCAGGTTCAACCATTTTAGATATAATTCATTCAGCAGGTGGGATGAGTGAAGGACATACTTTTAAGGCATATCAGCCAGGAGGAGCATCTTCAGGGCTTTTGCCAGCCTCATTAAATAATGTTCCTCTAGACTTTGATACCTTAAACGAACATAATACATTTATTGGCTCTGCAGCTGTAGTAATACTTTCAAATCATGATGGAATCAGACAAGTTGCTTTGAACATGATTGAGTTTTTTAAAGCAGAAAGTTGTGGTCAATGTACTCCCTGTAGAGTTGGCTGTGAAAAAGCCGTAACTATAATGAATGAAAAAGAATGGGATATTGATCTTCTGGAAGACCTTTGTGAAGTAATGGAGAGTTCTTCAATTTGTGGATTAGGTCAAGCTGCAACAAACCCAATTAGATCAAGTATTAAATATTTTCCAGATGAGCTTAAAAAACATGCCTGATTTAATTAAATTTTTTATTAATGGTAAAGCCGTTAAAGCCAAGGAAGGTGAGAGTATATGGGAAGTTTCTAAAAGAGAAGGTAACTTTATTCCTCATTTATGTCACAGTAATAAATCAGGTTATAAACCAGACGGTAATTGTAGATCTTGTGTAGTAGAAATTAAAGGTGAAAGAACATTAGCTGCATCGTGTATAAGAAAACCATCTAATGGTATGGAAGTGATAACGAATAACTACAAAGTTGAAAAATCTCAAAAATTAGTTTTAGAACTTTTGTTGTCTGATCAACCAGTTAAAGAAAAATCTCATAATCAAAACAGCCATTTCTGGGAAATTCTTAAAACTAAAGAAATGTCGATAACAAGGTTTCCAAAAAAAGATAAGAAAATTATTCCTTTATTGGATAAAAGTCATCCGGCTATGACTGTTGCGCTAGATGCTTGTATTCAGTGTGGTTTATGTATTAGAGCGTGTAGAGATGTTCAGGTTAATGATGTACTAGGTATGGCCGGTAGAGGAGAAAATAGTTACCCTGTTTTTGATTTTTACGACCAAATGGGCTCTAGTAGTTGTGTTGGTTGTGGAGAATGTGTTCAAGCTTGTCCTACGGGAGCATTAATGGAGACGGCTCTATTAGATAATAATAATGTTCAAACAATTTTCCCAGACAAGCATGTAAAAAGCTTATGTCCATTTTGCGGAGTAGGTTGTCAGACGAAAGTAAGCGTAAAAGATAACACAATAGTTGCAGTAAACGGAGATAATGGACCAGCAAATGAAAATCGATTATGCGTAAAAGGTCGATTTGGATTTGACTACATCAACAGTCTATCAAGGTTAACAGAACCTTTGATAAGAATATCTAAAAACTCAAAATCATGGGATTTGACAATAAATAGTAATAATATTTATAAATATTTTAGAAAAGCTTCATGGGAAGAAGCTCTTAGTTATTCATCAAAAAAATTTAATTCAATATTGAACAATAATCCTATTAACTCTTTAGCGGGGTTTGGTTCTGCAAAAGGTTCTAACGAAGAAGCCTATTTATTTCAAAAGTTGATAAGAACTGGTTTTAAAACTAATAATGTCGATCATTGTACTCGTTTATGCCATGCATCTTCTGTTGCCGCATTACTTCAATCTGTAGGGTCTGCCGCTGTAACGGCACCATTTACAGCAGCTAAAGATGCCGAATGTATTATAGTAATAGGTGCAAGGCCTGAACAAAATCATCCTGTAGCGGCTTCATATTTAAAACAAGCTGTGAAGAATGGATCAAAGTTAATAATAATAGACCCTAGAAAGCAAAACCTTTCTAGATATGCAACTCACCATTTACAATTTAATCCAGGCCAAGATTTATCATTATTGAACGCAATGATTTATACAATTATTGAAGAGGGATTAATTAATAAAGATTATATCAAAAATAATACAGAAGGTTTTGAACTTTTAGAAAAAGAGATCAAGGGTTTTGACCCTTTATTAATGGAAAAGCTATGTGGTATAAAAGCAGAAGTAATCAAAGAAGTTGCAAGGTTATACGCAAAATCTAAAACTTCTATTATCTTTTGGGGTATGGGTATTTCTCAGCATGTTCATGGAACACAGAATGCTTTTTGTTTGATAAATCTAGCTTTAATTACAGGGCAGGTTGGAAGAGATGGAACAGGATTACATCCACTTCGAGGTCAAAACAATGTTCAAGGTGCTTCAGATGCTGGCTTGATTCCTATGTCATATCCTGATTACCAAAGAGTAAGTATAAATAAAAATCAATCAGAAATGGAAAGTTTTTGGAACGTTACTTTGGATCCTAATGAAGGTAAAACAGTAGTTGAAATTATAGAAGATATTGCTTCTAATAAAATTAAAGGTTTATACGTTCAAGGCGAGAATCCTGCTATGTCTGACCCTGATCAAATTCATGCAAGAAAAGCTTTAGCAAAATTAGAACATTTAGTAGTTCAAGATATTTTTATGACTGAGACAGCATGGCACGCAGATGTTATTTTACCTGCATCGGCTCATGCTGAAAAGAATGGGACTTATACAAATACTAATAGACAAGTTCAATTAGGAAGAGCTGCTGTAGAGACACCTGGAAACGTAAAACAAGATTGGTGGATAATTCAGGAAATAGCTAATCGAATGGGATTGAATTGGAATTATCAATCACCAAAAGATATCTTTAATGAAATGAAATTTATTATGCCCTCTCTAAATAATATTTCATGGGAGAGGCTAGAAAGAGACGGTTTTGTCACTTATCCAGTGGAAAGCGAATTTGAATTAGGTAAAGACATTATTTTTAATGATGGATTTCCTACATTTAATAAATTAGCAAAAATCATTCCTACAAAATTAATAATGCCCAATGATGAATTAAACACAGAATTTCCATTAGTTTTGTCAACTGGGAGGTTGCTTGAGCATTGGCACACAGGTACTATGACTAGAAAAGCACTGATACTAGATAAGCTAGAGCCTGACCCTATTATTTTCATGAATGAAATTGATAGTAAGCTCTATGATTTAGATTTGAATAGGAAGGTAAAAATCAAAACCAGGAGAGGTGAAATTAATATAAATGTTAGATTAGATGACGACCTTCTTCCAGGTATGATTTTTTTACCATTTTGTTTTAAGGAAGCAGCTGCAAATATTTTAACTAATTCCACCTTAGATCCTATTGGGAAAATACCGGAATTAAAATTTAGTGCAGCTAGTATTCATCAAAATTAAGATTTTGAATTGTTATTGTTTTTGACCTAGTCTAATTTTAGTCTCTTAAAAATTAAATGAAATTTAAAAATGAATACTTCAAATATAAACTGGCAAAATAAACTTTTCCAAATATTAAAAAAAGAAAAGATTACAATATTTACTTATGTTCCTGATGCAGGACATAAAATATTAATTGATAATGCCATAAAAGATAATTCTATTAATGCAATAGCTTTGACTTCTGAACAAGAAGGTATAGGAATTGCTGCGGGAGCTTATTTAGGTGGTTCCAAAGCAGTTTTATTAATGCAAAGTAGTGGAGTTGGTAATTGCATTAATCAACTTTCTTTAATAAAGCATGGTCAGTTTCCTTTTTTAACTATTATTACTATGAGAGGAGAGTACGGCGAAGGTAATCCATGGCAATATGCTATGGGTGAGGCTGTAATACCATCGCTAAACTCAATAGGAGTTCAATGTTTAAGAATTAATAATGAAGACGAAGTTGAATCTAATATTGAAGCCGCTTTGACTATGGTTTTTAAAGCGGAAAGATCTGTAGCAGTTTTACTTTCCCAAAAATTAATAGGTGCAAAATCTTTTTAGATTTTAAAAATAAACAAATATGACTTCATTAGATAGAAAAATAGTAATTCCAAGATTAATTGGTGATATTAATAGGTTTTTAATAATTTCTGGGTTAGCAGGGCCTGCTAAAGATATAGGTTTTTTAACAAAAGAGAGCCCAAATACCTTTTTATTTGGAGGCGCTATGGGTGGCGCTCTTCCTACTTCTTTAGGATTAGCTGTATCTCAACCAAGTAAAAGGGTGCTTTGTGTCTCTGGTGACGGAGACGTACTAATGTCAATGGGTTCGTTAGCTACTATTGCTACATTAAAACCTAAAAATCTTACTATAATCTGTATTGATAATGCCTTATATCAAGAAACTGGTGGTCAAAAATCACATACAGGATTGGGAGTTGATCTAGCTAAGGTTGCTGAAGGTTGTGGTTTTCCACTTGTCCATAGCGTAGCTAATGAAGAAGAACTTTATAAGGGCTCATCCCTAATAGATAGTGACATAGATGGTCCGTTATTTATATTATTGAAAGTAGATAAATCCAAGCCTCCTCAATATTCTAGAAACTGGAACGCTTCCGAAGAAAAATTAAAATTTAGAAGAAACTTACTTAAGTAAAATTTTTTAGTTTACTTAATTAGTAAATATGTTAACTAAAATAGTTTACTAGGAAACTAATTGGTTAAAGATGGTTTTATTTTGAAAGAAAACTTTGAAGAAAACATAGGTTTGTTAATACACGATGTAGCAAGATTACTTAGAGTTTTGTATGACAGGCAAATGGCATCAATAGGCTTAACTAGATCACAGTGGTGGTTATTGACCTATCTACGTTTTAGAGACGGAATAAATCAATCTGAATTAGCTGTACTTATGGATATTGAAAAAGCACCGCTAAGTAGGTTGTTAGATAGAATGGAATTAAAGGGATGGGTTGAACGAAGAGCTGATAGTAAAGACCGTCGAATAAAAAATATTTTTTTGTCAGATAATGTTAAGCCCATCATTGAATCTATGAGAGAAAAAGCTGCAGTTTACAGGCAGGAATCTTTATCAATTTTAGATACTAAAGATCTTAATAAATTAACAGATTTACTTCAAAGTCTTAAAAAAGATTTATCTTCTAAAATATAAAAAAAGGAAATTTAAATAAATGCAGGACGAAATCAAGAAAGATAGAGATTTTGAAACACAAAATAACTTTAAGAGATTTATTTTTTTAATCCTTGTTCCCTTAATAGTTGTAATGTTTACTTTAGGATACTTTTATTCTTTAGGGAGATATGTGACAACAGAAAATGCCTATATTAAAGCTCCTATCGTGTCTATTCAGTCTCAAATACCTGGAAGAGTTGAAACTGTATTTGTAATAGATAATCAAGAAATAAAAAAAGGGCAAAAACTTTTCAAGATAGATACAGAAAAACTTAAGCTTGACTTGTCTGAACAAAGACAAAATTTATTAACAATTAAAAAAGAGATTGATAATAGAAAGTCAAAGTATAATGAAGCAAAAGAAGAAATAAAATTAGCTGAAGAACAAATTAAATTTTATTTTTCTGAGATGCAACGCGCTAAAGCTCTTATTAATGTTGAAACAAATTTTGCTGAAGAAAAAGTCAAATACCATCAACTTGAATTTAATAGAATTAAAAATTTAGTAAAAAAGGGTGTTGGCCTTAAAAGTAAAATGGATGAAGAGCAATATTTATACAAATCTGCTATAAATAATTTAAAAGCTGTAAAACTAAACAATAATTTTGAGGAAATTAAACATTCCTATACATCCTCAAAGCAAAAGCTAAGAATAATTAATGATAAAGCGAAGACAATTTTAACTACACTTAATGGTAGTGAGAAATTAAACTTTGATGAGCATCCCCTATATTTAAAGCATTTAAGTAAATTAAACCAAATAAATTTTGATATAGAACAATCTACAGTTTTTGCAGAACAAGATGGAATTATTGCACAAATGAATTTAGAAGAAGGGGAGTACATAGACGTCGGAAAAGTGCTGTTCGCAATTGTAGATGAAAAAAATGCTTGGTTAGAAGCTAATTTAAAAGAGACAGAACTAACTAATATTAAAGTTAGTCAATCAGCAGTTTTTACTCCTGATGCATATCCAAACAACAGCTGGAATTCAAAAGTGGAGAGCATAAGTCCAGCAACAGGTGCAGAATTTTCAATATTACCTCCTCAAAACTCTTCTGGAAATTGGGTAAAAGTAGTTCAGAGAGTTCCTGTAAGAATAGCTATAGGTAAAGAAGTTATTAGAGAAAATATTAAAAATACTATTAAAAAGGATCTTCGTGTAGGTATGTCTGTTTCAGTCACTATTGATACTAAATATGAAAGAGATATTCCCTTTATAATTAAACCTTTTACTTATTTATTTAAATTATTTTGAGATAGCATTGAACACTTTAGTAATTGAGACTCAGTCATCATTTAAATGGTTCATATTAGCTACTGCTACTTTTGTTACTATGCTTTATGCAATGAATGTAACAATTGCTTCAATAGCACTATCAGACATGAGAGGTGCTATGGGTGCAACGCAAGATCAAATTTCTTGGGTTGTAACTGGAAATATTGTTGCTACAGCAATTTTTACACCTTTTGCTGGTTGGTTAACATCAAGAATACAAATTCGTACTATTCTTATCTTTAGTGTACTAGGTTTTATAATATCTTCTATATTCTGTGGTCTATCAAATTCTCTTGAAGAAATAGTGTTTTTTAGAGTCGCTCAAGGAGTTTTTGGAGCTCCATTACCTCCATTATCACAAACATTAGTTTTAGCAGCATTTCCAATTAAGCAGAGATCATTAGCTATGGCAATTTGGGGTATGGGAACTATATTAGGTCCAGTTATTGCGCCAACAATTGGGGGATATTTAGGAGAATTACTTGACTGGAGATGGATTTTTTATACCTTAGTTCCCTTTGGCTTTTGTGCTTTATTTGCAGTTATAGCTGTTGTACCCAAAAAACCAGTTACTGGAGGTTTATCGCTTGACTGGATAGGCTTTCTGGCTTTGGCATGTAGTGTTGCGGCTTTACAAATTATGTTTGATAGAGGTGAAAGAAATAGTTGGTTTGAAAGTTCTGAAACTATAATCGAGTGTGGAGTAGCCATGTTAGGATTTTATATTTTTATTTTTCATAGCTTAACTTCTAAAAGACCTTTCATAAACTTGAAAATATTTAAAGATAGAAATTACACTGTAGGCCTAATTCTAATTTTTTTCTTTGGAATGTTAAATTTTGTCCCAATGGTAATTTTTCCACCTTTGCTTCAAGAGTTAAGAGGATACCCTCAATCTGTAATTGGCTTAATATTGGGAATAAGAGGTATAGGAACATTTCTTGGGTTCTTTATAATAGCATTTACTGGGAGAGTTGACCCAAGAATAATAATTTTCTTTGGTTTTTTTATTCAGGCTATATCAGGGTTGTATATGTCGACCTTCGATATTAATATGAGTTTTTCTAATATTGCTTGGGCAAGTTTAGTACAAGGTTTAGGTGTAGGCTTAACATGGCCCCCTGTAAGTGTTATTTGCTTTGCCACTTTGTCTAATAAATATCATGGTGAAGCAACGGCAATGTTTCATTTAATAAGAAATATAGGCTCTAGTTTTTTTATTTCAGTAAGCGTAGCAATAGTTCTTCATATGGGTCAGGTTAATTTTGAAGAAATTGGTTCTATGGTAACAATATGGAATCAAGGAATTAATTTTAATAATTTAGAAAAATCCTTAGATGCATTAAGCGTTACCAAGCTTACCAACGAATTAAATAGACAAAGCCTTATGGTTGGTTATATAGATGCTTTTAAAGTTTATTCTTGGGTTGGTTTTCTATCAATCCCATTAATTTTTTTAATAAGAATTAAAAAGGAAAATTGAAAATTTTGATTAATTTTAAAGGTTTTTAATAATGGATAAAGAAAAACTGATTTTAATAGATGGAGGCATGGGCCAAGAATTAATATATAGATCAAAAATGAAACCAGACAATCTTTGGTCAGCTAGGGTAATGTTAGATAATTATAATCTAGTTGTTGATTTGCATAAAGATTTTATAAAAGCTGGAGCTGAAGCAATTACATTAAATACTTACAGTGTAACACCTCAAAAATTAAAGAGAAACAACCTAGAAGATATGTTTGTTACCCTTCAAAAGAGTGCAATCAAAGCAGCTAATCAAGCAATTCATTCAAGTGAAACAGAAAAAAAAATACAATTGCTGGGTTGTTTACCTCCTTTGATAATGAGTTATAAAGCCTCAATTGGGATGGAAAAAAAAGAGGCAATAGAGACTTATCAAAGAATTGTTGATATTCAACAGCCATTCGTTGATATTTTCTGTTGTGAAACCGTTTGCTCTATAGAAGAAGCAATAATAGTAACTGAGGTGGCTTTACAATCTGATAAAAAAGTTTGGTTAAGTTTTTGTGTAAAAGAAGAAGATGGTGCAACTTTAAGGTCGGGTGAAAAGTTAGAAGATGCACTAAAAGAATTTGACACTTCACAAGTTAACTCTTTTTTGGTTAACTGTGCCCCACCAGAAGCTACCAGTAAGTCAATTAACGTTATGAAGAATTTTTCAAAACCATTTGGTGGATTACCTAATGGCTTTAAAACTGTTAACTTTTTAGATGTTGGTAACGATGTTTCAATTCTTGAGAAAAGAAATGATTTTTCTATAGATAAATTTGTTCAGGACATGTTGAGTTACATAAGAAATAATGCTTCAATAGTTGGGGGATGCTGCGAAGTGAGCCCAGAATATATAAGTGCTGTTAGAGACAAAATTTTAAGTCTTAATTAATTAAAAATGTTGGAGACCTTTTAGATGAAATTTGATGGAACTAAAAATTATATATCTACTGATGATTTGAATATTGCAGTAAACGCAGCAATTGCACTTGAAAAGCCTTTATTAATTAAAGGTGAACCAGGCACAGGAAAAACAGAATTAGCAAGACAAATATCTGAAAGTTTGGGATTAAAAATAATAGAATGGAACATAAAATCTACGACTAAAGCTCAGCAAGGACTTTATGAGTATGATGCAGTTAGTAGATTAAGAGATAGTCAACTAGGTGAAAAAAAAATTGAAAATATAGGAAATTATATCAAAAAAGGTAAAATTTGGAATTCATTTGAATCCAAAGAAAGAGCGGTTCTGCTCATAGATGAAATTGATAAAGCTGACATTGAATTTCCTAACGATTTGCTCCAAGAATTAGATAAAATGGAATTTTTTGTATATGAAACTAATGAAACTGTGAAGGCAATTAAAAGACCAATAGTCATCATTACTTCAAATAATGAAAAAGAATTACCAGAAGCTTTTTTAAGAAGATGTTTTTTTCATTATATACAATTTCCTGATAAAGACACACTTGAGAAGATAATTAGTGTTCATTATCCTGATATTAAGAAGCTATTATTAGAAAATGCTTTGAATAGATTTTTCGAAATCAGAGAAGTGCCTGGTTTGAAAAAGAAACCATCTACATCAGAAGCATTGGACTGGATAAAACTTTTATTAATTGAGGATATCAACCCTTTAGATCTAAAAAGTGATGGGAAAGATATTCTACCGAAGCTCCATGGAGCATTAATCAAAAATGAACAAGATATTCATCTCTTTGAACGATTAGCTTTTTTAGCAAGAGGGAATAGATAGCAGAATGTTTTTAGATTTTTTTTTCAAATTAAAAAATTCTAGAATACCTGTAACATT
>JAOESH010000025.1 GCA_028382005.1 Pseudomonadota bacterium | reverse complement strand
TTATTGATATAAAACAGCATAAGTAAAAACGCATAAAAGGAATACAATGAATAATTTTGGAAAAAACATAGCGGTTTGGGTAATAATTTCTATTGTATTAGTTGCCATATTTAACGTTTTTCAAGGATCTTCATCTAAAAATACTGCTAATGCCATAGCCTACTCTGACTTTTTAGCTAGAGTAAATGCCGGAGAAGTAAGAGAAGTAAGTATTCAAGGTGACAAAATTTCTGGTGCGTCTAGTAGCGGAGTTCCTTTCTATTCTTTTATCCCTAAAGAAGATGAGTTAGCTAACAAGCTATCTGAGAAAGGTATAAAAGTTACCTCAGAGCCTCTTGAAAGTGGAATGCCTGGAATTTTCTCTGTTTTAATATCATGGTTCCCTATGCTTCTTTTTATTGGTGTTTGGATTTTCTTTATGAAACAAATGCAAGGTGGGTCAAAAGGCGCTATGGGTTTTGGGAAGTCAAAAGCCAAACTTCTGACTGAACATAGAGACAAAATTACATTTAAAGATGTTGCAGGCATAGACGAAGCTAAGGCTGAGTTGGAAGAAGTAGTTGAGTTTTTGAAAGACCCAGCTAAATTTCAGAAGTTAGGTGGAAAAATTCCTAAGGGTGTGCTTCTCGTAGGACCTCCCGGTACAGGTAAAACTCTACTAGCAAAAGCTGTTGCAGGTGAAGCTGGTGTCCCATTTTTTACAATTTCAGGTTCTGATTTTGTTGAAATGTTTGTGGGCGTTGGTGCTTCAAGAGTTAGAGATATGTTTGAACAAGGTAAAAAAAATTCACCATGTATTATTTTTATTGATGAAATTGATGCAATGGGCCGTCATAGAGGTGCTGGACTAGGTGGAGGTAATGATGAAAGAGAGCAAACACTCAACCAACTTTTAGTAGAAATGGATGGGTTTGAAACAAATGAAGGAGTTATTTTAGTAGCTGCCACAAACAGACCAGATGTGCTTGATCCAGCATTATTGAGACCTGGAAGATTTGATAGACAAGTAGTTGTTCCAAATCCAGACATGATTGGCAGAGAAAAAATCTTAAAAGTTCATATGAAAAAAGTTCCTTTGTCATCTGATGTAGTTACTAAAACCTTAGCTAGAGGTACACCTGGGTTTTCAGGTGCTGACTTAGCAAATTTAGTTAATGAAGCTGCTTTGCTTTCAGCTAGAAAAGGTAGAAATAACGTTAGTATGATTGAATTTGAAGAGGCTAAAGATAAGGTTATGATGGGATCTGAGAGAAGATCTATGGTAATGACAGAAGATGAAAGAAAATTAACCGCTTATCATGAAGCTGGACATGCAGTTGTCGCAGTATATTCGCCAGCCAGTGATCCAATTCATAAGGCAACAATAGTTCCACGTGGAAGAGCACTAGGTATGGTAATGAGATTACCTGAAGGTGACCGCGTTTCAATGGCTAAAGATAAACTTTATGCAGACTTAAGAGTTGCATGTGGTGGAAGAATAGCGGAAGAGATAATATTTGGTAAAGAAAAAGTAACTACTGGTGCGAGTTCTGATATTAGAATGGTCACTGATACAGCCAGACGAATGGTAACTGAATGGGGTCTTTCAGATAAATTAGGTTTTTTAGCTTATGAAGCAAATGAGCAGGAAGTATTTCTTGGTAGGTCTGTATCGCAACAGAAAAATCTCTCTGATAATACAGCATCAATTGTTGACAACGAAATTAGGAGAATAGCTGATTCAGTATACTCTGATGCTGAGAAAATGTTAAAGAAATATTCTAAACAACTTAAAAATGTTGCTGAGGCTTTATTGGAATATGAAACATTAGATGGACAACAAATTAAAGATTTGTGTAAAGGATTAAAGGTTTCTATAAAAAAATCTGAAGATAATAGTTCTCCTAAAGCAAAAAAACCTAAGAAGAAAGCAGGTATACCTTCTACTAATGCAAAAGGTACAATTGTAACTAATGAAATAGATAACTCTTGATTATAATCATTTTTCATAAGGCATTTAATGAGTGTTTTGGAAAAAAATAGGTACCTTTTAGCACCACCTTTTTCAAATAATGTAGAAACTTTTATATGCCCTATTGCTAAACTAAAATACGAAGTTTCAGACGGTTTAAAAATTGCTGGGGGATGGCGGTTTTTTAAAGAGCTAAGAGTGTTACAAAAAAAAGATAATGTCTACTCGGAAGTGATAATGAGCCCATTAAAACTTTTAAGAGTATCTAAGACTGAAAGTAAAAAAGCGCTTATTAAAGCAGAGAGGATAATAAACTCTATTACTGAAAAAAGACTTTCATTTTCTAGGCTTGATATGTCCCAACCTCACATAATGGGGGTCATTAATACAACTCCTGATAGTTTTTATAAGAACAGTCGACTTACAAATACTGACTTAATTATTAAAAAATCCCTTAAAATGGTTTCTGATGGAGCTTCCATAATTGATATAGGAGGAGAGTCTACAAGGCCAGGAGCTAAAAAAATTTCAGTTGATGAAGAGATACAAAGAGTAATCCCGTCTATAATTAATTTCAAAAAGAACGATTTAGGTATCCAAATTTCTTTAGATACTAGAAATCTATCAACAATGAAGTTAGGCCATGAAAATGGAGTAGACATTATCAATGATATTTCTGGGTTTATAGATGATAATAAAATTAAGTTTGTTTCAAAATTTAAATTGCCTGTAATTTTAATGCATATGCAAAATGAACCCCATAATATGCAAACTGAACCAAAATATAATTTTGCACCTATTGATATTTTTAAGGCTTTATCAAAAAGAGTTAATGAATTAATTCAGATGGGTATTGAAAAATCAAACATAGTTGTAGATCCTGGAATTGGATTTGGAAAAGATTTAAACCACAACTTAGAAATCTTAAGAAACATAACACTGTTTCACAGCTTAGGTGTAGCAATACTAATTGGTGTAAGTAGAAAATCACTTATTGGCGAAGTAACAATAAAAGGTTATGAGCAACAAGGAATTAATAAAAGGTCAATTAGTCCAACTAAAAGGTTGAGTGGCTCTTTAGCTTTTGCTATGCATTGCTATAACAATGGTATTCAATTAATAAGAACACACGATGTGTTTGAAACAAGGCAGGCAATTATTTGTCAAGAGACTATGAATTAAAAAGGAAAAAATGATTAAACCTTCTTTCAATAATGATCAAAGATTATTTGGTACAGATGGTATAAGAGGAACCGTTAATGCTGGAAAAGTTACTGCCTTAATGGCAGTAAATTTAGCTATGGCTGCTGGTGAGTACTTTTATGGAAAAGCTGGAACAAAGAAATCAAGAGTTTTAATTGGTAAAGATACACGATTATCTGGTTATATGCTTGAGCCTGCTTTAGTTGCAGGTTTCACGTCTGTAGGTCTTGACTCTATTACTACAGGCCCATTACCTACCCCTGCTGTTGCCCATTTAACAAGAGTTTTAAGGTGTGATTTAGGCGTTATGATATCAGCTTCACATAATCCGTATGAAGATAATGGTCTAAAATTGTTTGGAGCTGACGGGTTTAAATTAAATGACGAAGTGGAAAATGATATTCAATTGCGAATGGAAAACGGTCCAACTCTAGCTAAGTCGGCTAATTTAGGCAGGGCGAGAAGAATGGAAGACGCTATTGGTAGATACGTAGAATTTATAAAACAAATCCTCCCAAAACGCGAAGATTTGAATGGTATGAAAGTTGTTTTAGACTGTTCTAATGGAGCGTCCTACAGAGTAGGTCCAGAGGTCCTATTTGAGCTTGGTGCAGAAGCAATAGTTATTGGTGATGAACCTAATGGTAAAAACATAAACCTTGACTGCGGTGCAATGTTTCCTGATAAAATGGCAAGTACAACTAAATTGGTAGGAGCAGATTTAGGAATTGCGTTAGATGGTGATGCAGACAGAGTTATATTTTCTGATGAAAATGGAAATATTATACATGGTGATCAAATAATTGCTTTGTTAGCTAAAGAAATGAAGAGAAATAATGAGTTAAGTGAGAATAAGGTTGTAGGAACTTTAATGTCAAATTTAGGCTTAGAATTTTTTTTAAATGGTTTAAATATAAATTTTCATAGGACTAAAGTTGGAGATCGCTATATTTTAGACGAGATGATAAAATCAAATTGTAAACTGGGAGGAGAACCTTCTGGACACATCTTATTAACGGAGTTTGCAAAAACAGGTGACGGACTATTAACAGCAATTAAAATATTATCGCTATTAAAAAAATCAGGTATTAAAGCTTCTGAATTTTTAAGACCGTTCAAGCCTGTTCCTCAATCATTGAAAAACCTTAAAAATATAAATAAAGAGATCCTTTCTAACGAAATTATTACTAAATTAGTGCGTGAAAAACAAAAAATATTAGGAAAAAATGGAAGGGTTTTGTTGAGGGCATCTGGTACTGAAGATCTAGTCAGAATAATGGTAGAATCTGACAATAAAGGTCTAGTTGAAGAAATAACTGAAAAAATTGCGAATAAAATTATTGAACAAAATGATATCTTCAAAAATAAATAATTTATCAAGAAGCGTTTTAGTAATTGCAGGATCAGATCCTAGTGGTGGCGCAGGTATACAAGCAGATTTAAAAACGCTTACAAGTCTAGGAATTTACGGAATGACTGCAATTACTGCATTAACTGTTCAAAATACAAAGGGTGTTTCTGACATTCATGAAGTACCAATAGATATAGTAAAAAAACAAATAAAAGCGTGCTTGTCAGATATAAATACTAATACAATTAAGATTGGAATGATGCATGATGCTGAATTAATTATGGGGATATATGAAGCTCTTGAGAATGAGAATGTAATTAAAAATCATACTACTAAAATTATCTTGGACCCTGTTATGGTTGCAAAGGGTGGGCATAAACTACTTAAAATAGATGCAATAGATGCATTAAAATTATTTATAAAAAAATCAAATCCTATTTTAACCCCTAATATTCCTGAGGCTGAAATATTAACAGATATTAAAATTAAAAATGTAAGTGATATGGAAAAAGCAGGTAAAATAATTCTTAAGTTAGGTGCTAGTAACGTTATTTTAAAAGGTGGACATCTTGAAGAAGAAGAAATAACCGACGTGTTAATTGATTATAAAGGTTCTTATAAAATTAAAACTATAAAAACTATAACTAACAATACACATGGCACTGGATGCACAATGGCATCTGCATTGTCCGCAGGAATAGCAAAGTCATTTGAAATTAAAGATGCTTTCAAAATGGCTCATTCATATGTAAATAAGGCAATAGCATCAGCTCCAAACTTTGGAAATGGTAACGGGCCTATAAATCATTGTCATTCGATTAATACGTTTCAATATTAAATATTTTATGAATATTTTTATACCACTGGTATATTTCATCCTCAGTTTCTAACAATTTACATGTACTGCAGGTATAAACCCATTTGAAATTTCCAAAAAAAATAAAGTCTTCTATTCCTGGACGAGTTCCTGAAATATAACCATTTTTTTTAATAAGGGATCTCATTGGATTAATTAATTTTCTAAACTTTAAAATTGAATCAGAAATAACTGGCTTGAATTTTGTTATAGATCCCTTAATACGTTCTTCTCGTGTAATAATATAATAATCTAAGTCGTCTCCCTCCAGTATATTAGGAATTTCATGGGCAATAATTTTAAATAAAACTGGTAAAAGTTGTCTTGAGGTCCAAAGATACAAAAAGTAAGAAAAATTCTTACTAGTTTCATTGATAAAAAGTTTTGGATTATCAAAATTCTCATCTAACCAATTAATTATATTCCAAGAATCAAATACAAATCCTTTTTGATGTTTTATAACTGGAACTAATTGTTGATTAGAAAATGAAATTTTATTTTTTTCAGAAAACCCAACTGCTACAGTTTGAAAGTTAATATCTTTATAAAGTAAACTTAATTTTACATTCCAACAGGGTGGACTAAATCTTAGATCATTTTTCCCAGCTAATTCGTACAATGTTATCATTATTTCAATCCATAATATTAAAAAAACTATTTGATTATAATTCTAAAGTTTATTGACATTTTTTACATAATCATTAATAACATCTTTGGGTAACTGCTTCCCAACAAGCAGTAACGTTTAAAGAGATTAATAATGACCACTCCACCAGTCAAGCCAATTCGTCCTGAGTTTTCCTCTGGACCATGTGCAAAAAGACCTGGATGGTCTTTAAAAAATCTTGATGACTCCACTTTAGGTAGGTCTCACAGACACAAAATTGCAAAAAATAAATTAGAACAAGCGATTATACTAACAAAATCTGTTCTTGAAATCCCTGATGATTATATTGTTGGAATTGTTCCTGGATCTGATACAGGTGCTATTGAAATGGCAATGTGGAACTGTTTAGGAGCTAAGCCTGTTGACATGTTAGTTTGGGATAGCTTTGGCTCTGATTGGGCTAATGATATACAATCTCAACTAAAAATTAGTGAACTATCTATCTCAAAGGTTAATTATGGTAGTCTACCGGATTTATATAACAAAAATTTTACAAGTGATATTGTTTTTAATTGGAATGGAACAACAGCTGGTGTTTGTGTTCCAGATGCAAATTGGATAAACGATAATCGCGATGGACTTACTATATGTGATGCAACTTCAGCTGCATTTGCAATGAATATTGATTGGCCAAAACTAGATGTCACTACATTTTCATGGCAAAAATGTCTAGGCGGTGAAGGTGGGCAAGGTATGATTGTTTTATCTCCTAAAGCTGTTGAAAGAATTAACTCATATAATCCAAAATGGCCAATACCTAAATTATTTCAACTTAAAAAAAATAATAAGCTAAATATAGATATTTTTTCTGGTTCGACAATTAACACCCCCTCAATGCTTTGTGTTGAAGATTACATAGATGCTTTGAACTGGAGTACTGATATTGGTGGATTAGCTGAATTAATTAAAAGGTCAAAAAATAACTTAGATATCATTGCAGAATGGGTTTCTAATTCTCATTGGGTGGATTTTTTATCTGAAAATATTGATACAGTGTCTAATACATCTATTTGTTTAAAATTAGTTGACCCTAAAATAATCAAAGAACCATTGGAAGTTAAAAATAATATTGAAAAAAATATTATTACAATTTTAGAAAATGAGAATATTGCTTTTGATATAGGTAGTTATAGATCGGCACCCCCTGGATTAAGAATATGGGGAGGGCCAACAGTAGATAATGAAGATATTACAAGGTTATTACCTTGCTTGGATTGGGCCTACGATAAGACTATAAAAAAACTAAAACTTACATAAATTTAAAGGATAGAGTTATGCCAAGGGTATTAATAAGTGATAAATTAAGTGAAGCAGCAGTGGAGATATTTAAAGATCACAAAATTGAAACATCTTACATGCCTGGTATTGAAAAAGAAGAATTATTAAACATTATTGATCAATATGATGGATTAGCTATTCGTTCTGCAACTAAGGTTACTGAAGAAATTTTTAATAAAGCTTCACAATTAAAAATTGTTGGTCGTGCTGGGATAGGTACAGATAATATAGATAAAATAGCTGCAACTAAAAATGGTGTTATCGTAATGAATACACCTTATGGAAATGCTGTGACTACTGCTGAGCATTCCATAGCTCTTATGATGTCCTTAGTTAGAATGATACCTAGAGCTGACAATTCCACTAGACAAGGGAAGTGGGAAAAATCTAAATTTAACGGTACAGAAATTACAGGAAAATATTTAGGTCTAATTGGTTGTGGCAATATTGGTTCTATTGTTGCTAATAGAGCAATAGGTTTAAAAATGAAAGTATTGGCTTTTGATCCTTTTCTAACAAAAGAAAAAGCATCAGAACTTGGAGTTGATAAGGTAGAATTAGATTATTTATTGAAAAACTCAGATATTATCTCTTTGCATACACCTTTGACAGATGATACCAAAAACATCATTTCATCAAAGGCAATAAGTTTGATGAAAAAAGGATCAAGGATAATCAACTGTGCTAGGGGTGGCTTAGTTGATGAGATTGCGTGCAGGGCTGCATTAGAAACAGGTCACTTAGCGGGGGCTGCTTTTGACGTGTTTACCGAAGAACCAGCTAAAGAAAGTATTTTGTTTGAGGCTCCTAACTTAATAGCCACGCCTCATTTAGGCGCCGCTACTTTAGAGGCTCAAGAAAATGTTGCTATACAAATAGCGCAACAAATGTCTGATTATCTTAACACTGGTGCTGTTGTAAATGCCCTAAACTTTCCCAATGTAACTTCTGATGAAGCTCCAATACTAAAACCTTATATTAAGCTAGCATACTTTTTGGGCTCATTTCTAGGTCAGGTTACACAAGAAGGTATTTCAAGTATAAAATTAGAATTAGAAGGAAAAGCTTCAAACATTCAAGATGTACCTTTAATGGCTAGTGCCCTAGTTGGTATTTTAGAGCCTACTTCGGCTGCCGTGAATAATATAAATTCATCTTCAGTTGCTATTAGTAGAGGTATAAACTTATCAACAATAAAGCATGAAAGACGTTGTGATTATGAAACTTTGTTGAAAATTTCTATTGCTCACGAAAAGGGCGAGAGAACAATTTCAGGTACTTTGATTGCAGGTAATAAGCCCAGAATTATTAATATTCAAGGAATACCAATAGAATCAGACTTTCCTAAGAATGCTCTTTATTTAAGAAACTATGATAAACCTGGTTTTATTGGTGATTTAGGTAATGCATTAGGTAGACAAAAAATAAATATTGCTTCATTTCATTTAGGTCGACGTAATGTAGGAGGTGAAGCCATAGCATTAGTTGAAGTAGATGGTGGAATAGACGAAAAAATAGTTACTGAAATCAAATCTCTTCCTCAAGTAGCTCGAGTTAATTCAATTTGTTTTGAATAAGCTTTATTTATCAAAAATCAAAAAAAAATATTAGTTAGATTATTAACTTTGTTATATAAAATATAATTTATTCTTATAAAGGCTAATATAATGATTAGTTCATCAAGTAGAAAAGGACTATTACCAGCAGGGTTGAGTGATATTCTCTATCCAGATGCCCAGATCCAAGCAAAAACAATAGAAAAACTATTGGATGTATTTTCAAACTATGGTTACATGAGAGTAAAGCCCCCTTTAGTGGAATATGAGGAGAGTCTTCTTTCAGATGGCCCAGGTAAAGTTTTAAAAGACTCAACGTTTAGAATTATGGACCCATTATCGCAAAAAATGATGGCTTTAAGGTCTGATGTAACTGCACAAATTTCTAGAATAGCTTCCACACGTTTATCACATTTACCTCGACCACTTAGATTATCTTATTCTGGTGATGTTTTAAGAGTAAAGGGTGATAGCTTTAATATGGAACGTCAAAAAACTCAAGTTGGAGTAGAATTAATAGGTCCAAAATCTGAATTAATAGATGCTGAAATTATTCTTGTTTGTTGCCAGTCCCTAAAATCAGTAAATATTAAAAATATTACTGTAGATCTAAATTTACCTTTTTTAAGAGAATATTTTTTAAAAGGCATAAAAAAGCCTTTAAAAGAAAAAATTAATGAGGCAATAGATAGAAAAGATTTACAAACATTAACAAAATTAAAATTTGATAATTCAGAAATAATTCTTAAATTGATGAAATCTGTAGGTAGTTCCGAACATGGTTTTAGGCTTTTATCAGAATTAAAATTAGATGGAATATTGTTAGAAGCAAGAGATTACTTACTAAAAGTTATAAATATTATTCAAGAAAATGATAACTCAATTAATATTTCTATTGACCCTCTTGAAAACAGAGGCTTTAAATATCACACAGGTCTAACTTTTACTGTTTTTTCTGAAATGCTCAAAGGTGAGGTAGTAAAAGGAGGAAGCTATAACACGTTATCAGGTGAAACGGCTACTGGTTGTACTATCTACACAGAAAAAATTTACAACCAAGTTATCACTGATGAGAATAACGATTTAGTATATATACCATATTTAAATATGGTTGAAGCTAACAATGTTATACAAAAAGGTTTTAAGGTTATTTTTGGAACTGCTCTAACAAATAACTTTGATCAAGAGGCAAATCAATTGAAATGTAAGTATATTTTGAAAAATAATATTATAGTGAAATTGTAATATTTATATCCAATTTTAAATAAAGGAATTTTAAATGACTAATGTTATTGTGATCGGTACACAATGGGGTGACGAGGGTAAAGGTAAAATTGTTGACTGGTTATCTGAAAAAGCTGATTTAGTTGTAAGGTTTCAAGGAGGACATAATGCTGGTCATACTCTTGTTATAGATGGTAATGTTTTTAAATTATCATTGTTGCCTAGTGGTATTGTAAGGGATAATACTGTTGTTCTAATTGGTAATGGTGTTGTAGTTGACCCTTTTCACTTGATTAGAGAAATAAAACAATTAGAAGAAAAAAATATTAAAATATCACCAGAAAACTTGATCATTTCTGACGCTGCATTCTTAATTTTGCCTATACATCAACTAGTCGATGAAATTAGAGAAAAGAATTATGGCTCAAAAAAATTAGGCACTACTGGTAGAGGGATTGGCCCAGCTTATGAAGATAAGATTGGAAGAAGGGGATTGAGAATATGCGACTTCGTAAATAAAGACGATTTTGAAAGTAAGATAAAAAAAATTTATGATTTTCATAATATCTGGTTGTCAGCGATGAGTGAATCTAAGCAGAATTATGAAGATGTTTTCCATAAAATTTGGAGCTTAGGTAAAAAGATTCTTCCGTTTACTAGACCATCATGGTTAATTATAGATGAATATAAAAACAGATTTTTAAATATTTTATTTGAAGGAGCTCAAGGGACTTTTTTAGATATTGATCATGGAACTTATCCTTTTGTAACTAGTAGTAATACAGTATCTTCTCAAGCTGGTATAGGTTCAGGAGCAGGTCCAACACTAATGAATTATACTCTTGGAATAACTAAAGCTTATACAACTAGAGTTGGTTCAGGCCCATTCCCATCTGAAGATCATGGAGAAAATGGTATTAAGTTAGGAAAGCAGGGTCATGAGTTTGGAACCGTTACTGGGAGGCAGCGGCGTTGCGGTTGGTTTGATACGGTTTTAGTAAAACAAGCAGTAGCACTATCTAGCATTAATGGCATTGCTTTTACTAAATTAGATGTACTAGATGGATTTAAAGATATCAAGATATGTATAGGCTATACTTTAGATGGAAAGATTATCAACTATTTACCTTCTTCTACCCTCGATCAAGAAAAAGTTAAACCTGTTTATGAAGTAATGAAAGGTTGGGAAGGTTCAATTGTTGGTATAAAAAAAATGGATGCATTACCAGATGAAGCAAAAAAATATATAAAAAGAATAGAAAATTTAATAAACTGTAAAATAATAATGGTTTCAACTAGTCCAGAAAGGACAGATACAATTTATTTAGAAAACCCTTTTAGTTTAGTTTAGATTATTCTGTTACAAGTAATTTAAGTTCACGCGCTTTTAATTTCATAGCTTCTTGAAGTTTTTCAAAAGCTCTAGTTTCAATTTGTCTAATTCTCTCTCGGCTAACTTTGTACTCTTGAGACAATTCTTCGAGGGTTTTAGGCTCATCAGTTAAACGCCTTTTAATTATTATATCTTTTTCTCTACTTTTTAATAGATTTAGAGATTCAACCATCAACTTATTTTTTATTGTTTTTTCTTCATGCTTAGCAAAAAGAGTTTCTTGATTTTCACGTTCATCTGTTAGTAAATCTTGCCATTCAGTTTCTTCCCCATCATTTCTGTTCATTTGAGCGTTTAATGAATGGTCCCCACCCAACATTCTTCTATTCATGCTTATTACATCATCTTCTGGAACATCTAATGTTTTAGCAATATGATTTACTTGTTTAGGAGAAAGATCACCATCTTCAAGAGCATTAATTTTACTCTTTATTTTTCTTAGATTAAAAAATAGTTTTTTTTGGTTTGCAGTAGTACCAATCTTAACCTGTGACCAACTTCTTAATACAAATTCTTGGATGGCAGCTTTAATCCACCACATTGCATACGTCGCAAGTCGAAACCCTTTTTCAGGGTCAAACTTCTTAACGGCATGCATCATACCTATGTTTCCTTCAGCAATTAGATCCGCTACTGGCAATCCATAACCGCGGTAACCCATAGCTATTTTAGCAACTAGTCTAAGGTGACTAGTAACTAATTTATGGGCTGATTTTGTATTATTTTTTTCTAACCAATCTTTAGCTAGGTTGTACTCGTCTTCAGCAGCTAACATAGGAAATTTTTTAATTTGATCTAAATATCTACCAAGATTATTATCAGGTGATAGTAAAGACATACTCATTGACGCACTTTTATTCATATTTAATACTCCTATAGCTATATATAATCTCATTTATGATTTTTTAAAGAGTTTTTTTATTTTTCTATGGGTTCTTCTGTTTTTAAAGCTCTTATCAATTTTTTCATGTCAATAGGTAATGGACTTTCAAAATTCAGATATTTATTGGTAATTGGATGTTCAAAAGATAATTTGACAGCATGTAATGCTTGTCTATCAAATTGTTTAATTAACTCCAATTTTTCTTTATTAAAAGCATTTTGAACTTTCTTCTTAAGTAAAGATTTGCCATACGTTTGATCTCCAACAACGCTATGACCTAAATCAGACAGATGTACTCTAATTTGATGAGTTCTTCCAGTTTCAAGTTTGCATTCAATCAGTGTTGCAAATGGTATATAAATATCTAATATATTCCATTTAGTAATAGCCAATTTACCTTTATTAGTAATCGTCATTTTTTTCCTATTGATTACTGATCGACCTATTGGTTTATTAATCGTGCCCTCATGTGCTGGTTGTCCCCAAACAATAGCATTGTATCTTCTGTCTAAATCATGATTACTAAATATTTTGCATAATTTTATGTGACATAATTCTGTTTTAGCAACTACCATTACTCCACTAGTATCTTTATCTAATCTATGAACTATTCCTGGTCGTTTGACCCCTCCAATACCTCGCAGACTTTCACCACAATGATACAATAGTGCATTTACTAGAGTTTTATCTGGATGACCAGGAGCAGGATGAACAACAATTCCTGCTTTTTTATTTAAAATTAATAAAAATGGATCTTCATAAAGAATTTCTAAGCTAATATTTTGTGCAGATGGTAATGCTTCAATAGCAACTGGTATATTAATTTTAATGATGTAATTGGATTTAATTTTAAAAGAAGGATCTTTTATTATCACATTATCAACTTCAATTTGGTTGCTCTCAATTAATTTTTTTACTCGGCTGCGTGATAATGATAAACTTTCCATATTAAGTTCTTGTTTTGCGTGATCACTTGCTTTAATAGCTTCTGTAATCCAAGCATCAAGTCTATTAGTAGTAATATTGAAGTCTTTAACTGGTAATGTAATTTTTAAAGGATTTGTCATGTCTAATATATCAAACTCAAAAGAAGAAAGTGAAATGCGTATAATAAGTAATATAAAGGTTATAAAAATTATTGCTATTATTTTGGGTTGTTTAATAATAGCTGGCTTAGGCGCTTTATTTTTAGGTCTGGCAAATAGTTATAGAAATATAGAAAAATTGGACAATAATACTAAAAATAAGCCTAGAATAGTTGAAAAAAAAATAAATCAATTTAATTTCTTACAACCAACTGAAGCCCAATTAATTTCGTCTTCACTTGGAAAAAATAACCAAATTTTACTCAGGTATATTTATAAAGGTAATAACGTATTAGTTGTACTCGATACAATTACTCAGAATATTAAATCAATAATTACTCTAAAAAAAGACTCAATAATATGGGAAAAAAGTTAATATATTAGAAAGATTTTATTATGAATAGAAAAACTATCTTAATGGGTACTGACACTATTTCTGGTATTGCACCAGAGATAATCAATTCTATAATATCTGCAAGTGACATTAAAACATTACCTTATGGAAATGATGTCTATACAAAAGAATGTAAAGAAACTATATGTAAAATTTTTGAAAAAAATAATTTAGAAATAATACCAATGATGTCTGGAACAGCTTCAAATTCACTTGCTATATCATCCTTTTTACCGTCATACGGTAGTATTTTATGTCATGATGATTCACATATTAACAAAGATGAAGGTGGTGCTCCAGAGTTTTTCTCAGGAGGCGGAAAATTGTTAACTATATCCAGTAATACGGGAAAGTTAAAGGCAAAGCATATTGAAATTAAAATTGACAAGATGAATTTTAAAAATAAGAAATCTAATAAAATATCAGGTGTTTCAATAACGCAATTAGCTGAAAATGGTACAATTTACAAAAAAAAGGAAATTTTAGCAATTAGTAAAATATGTAAAAATAATAATATGTTTTTACATATGGATGGAGCTAGATTTGCTAATGCTTTAGCTTATCAAAACATATCACCAGCTGATTCAACATGGAAGTTAGGAGTTGATTGTTTATCTTTAGGAGCAACTAAAAATGGAGCCATGGCTGCTGAAGTAATAATCTTTTTTAACACTGAATTGTTTGAAGAGGCTAAAAATAAAATTAAACAAACAGGTCACGTAATACCTAAAACTAGGTTTGTTTCCGCTCAGTTGAATGCATGGTTTAAAGACAAACTATGGTTAAAATTAGCAGATTCTGCTAATAAGAAGGCTTGTTATTTAAGCGAACAAATAAATTTATTTAAAGATTTTGAACTTTTGTATCCAACAGAAGGAAATGAAGTTTTTTTTAAAATTGAAAATAAAATTTATGATCAAATTTTAAAATTAAATATAATTCCTAATTTGTGGTCAAAAGTTAATGATGATGAACTAGTTATAAGATTTGTAACTTCATTTGAAACGCAAATAAGTGAAATTAGAGAATTACTTGAAAGATTAAGCCGCCAAT
>JAOESH010000024.1 GCA_028382005.1 Pseudomonadota bacterium | reverse complement strand
AGGCTCCATTATCAAATGAACAAGCAGAAAAAATGATTTTGTCTTTAAAAGGGAAAGATCTTTTTTATGGTGCCAGAGGACAATCTTCGACTGATATTAAATCTTTAATAAAAGTAATAGTTAGTCTCTCAAATTTTATAGCAGCTAATTCTGATCAAGTCGATCAAGTGGAAATGAATCCTTTGCTTGTTACTGAAAATCAAATAATCGCACTTGATGCATTAATTATAACCAAATAACTATTTGTAATTTATAGGAGAAAAAATGCCAGAAAACTTAACTAGTTCGATTGGTCCTGAACAACAATTCAAGAATTATCTAGATGAAGGTAAATTTATGATACAGAGAAGTAAAAGTTTAAAAAAATTCTTTTTTCACCCAAGGGTAGCTTTTCCTGGAACAGGCGAGAGAGATTTAGAATGGGTTGAAGTTTCTGGAAATGGTGTGGTTTATAGCACAACTTGTAATAGGAGATTACCTGAGAAAGGTGGTGATTTTAATTTATCATTAATCACTCTCGATGAAGGTCCTAAAATAATGTCAAGAGTTGAAGGCATAGATCCAGATAAAGTTGAAATTGGTCAAAAAGTAAAAGCTCGGATTTCTTCTTTAAACGGTGAGCCGGCAGTTATATTTGATGTATTGTAAGGGTAAATATTATGATTAAAAACGATATAAATAAATTAAGAGGTAAGACAGCTGTTGTTGGTTTAGCAGAAAGTGGTTGTGGTATAGCCGAAGGATGGAGTGCTATGGAAATTATGGCAAATTCTGTTCATGATGCTCTTGATGATGCAGGCATAAAATTAAGTGAAGTTGATGGAGT
This sequence comes from Pseudomonadota bacterium, assembly GCA_028382005.1. GTDB lineage: Bacteria > Pseudomonadota > Alphaproteobacteria > Puniceispirillales > Marisalimonadaceae > Marisalimonas. The sequence goes on along the minus strand of JAOESH010000024.1, from coordinate 15,634 downwards.
TTTTGCTGCTACAGCTTTTCATTCAATGGCAGCAATGTCTCTATCAGAGTATCTTGGGATAAAACCAAAATTTGCTGATGGATCACAAATTGGTGGTTCAAGTTTTTTATCTCATATTTTAACAGCTGCAATGGCTCTTGATGCGGGGTTAATAAATGTAGCTGTAATTGCTTATGGTTCAAATCAAAAAAGTATTGGTGGATTTAAAACAATTTCTGAAGCAATGCCGTATGAAGCTCAATACGAACCGAGAATGCCGGTTACTGCTTATGCTCTTGCTGCTAAAAGATATATGTACGAGTTTGGAGCTACTAGAGAAGATTTAGCAAACATAGCTGTTTCTGCAAGAGATTGGGCACTTTTAAATCCACGAGCTTATACTCATAATGATGGACCTTTGACAGTAAACGACGTCTTATCAGCAAGACCAATAGTTGATCCACTTGGAAAACTTGATTGTTGTCTTGTTACTGACGGTGGTGCAGCTATTGTTATGACACGCTCTGACAGAGCAAAAGATACCAAAAACACTCCTATATTTATGTTAGGTGCAGCAATGGAACATCATCATCGAATGGTTTCAGAGATGCCAGATTTAGTTAGAACATCAGCAATAGATAGTGGAAAAAGAGCTTTTGAAATGTCAGGTTATTTACCTAACGATATGGATACAATTCAACTTTATGATGCATTTACAATAAACACATTATTGTTTTTAGAAGATTTAGGCTTTTGTAAAAAAGGTGAAGCTAGAGATTTGGTGAATAATAATAATATAGGACCATCTGGTAATTTAAAGGTAAATACTAATGGAGGAGGACTATCTTGTGTTCATCCAGGAATGTATGGTCTATTTGTAACATTAGAAGCTTTAAGGCAATTAAGAAATTCTTCTGGAGACAATGTTGGTGCAAGGTCAGACGGTGGATGGATTGAGAAAGCTAAACTATCTGTTGCACATGGAAATGGAGGCGTCCTGTCTAGTCAAGTTACAAACATATGGGGAACTGCTGAAACTATATAAGTTAAGAAGCTTTTAGATCTAAATAATAAAATATTCCAGTTTCTTTATTAAATTTCACCTTTAGTTCACCTTTAAGTGTTACAGGATCAAATGAAAAATCAATAGCTTGATCAGAATTTATCTCAATTACCTGTGAAGGGCCAACATGATAATGAAAGGGACAGCTAAGAGGATAAGGCCCTAATAGAAATTTTTTCTGTTTTTCAGACTGTTCTAAAGGAAACATATAGCCCATTAAAGTAACTGTTTTTCCATTATATTTTTTAATATTTTTATTATAAACTGGTTTAATAAGACAGTAATCAAATCCGTCTTTATCAATAGTACATTCTTCAATTTCTTTAGTTTGTGAAAATAGTTGCCAAGATAAGGCATCACCAGTGACTTTTAACGGTTCATATAAATCTTCAATAATAACGTTTTCATAAGGATCAATCTCATCAAGATTAAATTTTTCAAAACTTAAAGCATTGAAAGAAAATAATAAAAATGTAGTTATAAATAAAATGTTAATATTTATTAAATTATTTTTTTTCATAATTTACTCTATTTCCTTAAAAATAAAGTTTTAACTATTAAGTAAAGTTGATCTTACATTTTGATTATATACTTTGATACAAGGTATAAGACAAGTTAGAAAAGAAGTAACTATTACAATTAGCCAGATTAATAACAAATCTAAAAAAAACTCATATTCTATTGATATCATATTTCTTCCGATTAAAGAAAGATGCTCCATACTAGTATACATTACACATCCAATTATTAAACCAATAACACTCCCTAATAAAGATATTGTCATTCCTTCAATTAAAATAAGTGAAAAAACTTTCCTTTTCGTAAATCCAAGAGTTCTTAATATTGCTAAATCATATTTACGATCATTAATGTTATTTAATAAAGTAAATAGTATTCCAATAAATGATAATGAGATGATTAGTATACTTAAGTAGTTAATGACCTTATGTGCATTACCAGTTAATTTAAATAATTTTGAAATTTCAAAATTAGGACTAGCAGCTTGCATGTTGGTATTTTTATTGATTAATCTTGGAAAAGAAAAGACGGAACTCTTATTTTTATACTTTAATAATAATGCTGTAACTTCTAAATTAGAATTATTCTTTATGTTATTAGTTTCATTAGAATGAAGGCTCCACACGCTTTCTAAACTTGTCAAAATTAAGTTGTCTATTATAGTCCCTGTTTTATTTAATATTCCAACTACTTTGTATGGTTGCTCTGCATGTACATCACCCGTATCAATCAGACCGTGAGAGCCTACAAAAAATTTATCAACCTTTAATTGTGTAGCATTAGCTACGTTATAGCCAATTATAGATTGCATAGGTTTTTCCCATATTGAACCAATTTTAAGGTTGGCCTTATATAATTTTAGAATATTTTTGTTTGTACCTATTATTCGAAAATTTTGAAAGTTGTCTCCTAGTGAGATTGGTATTCCACTTTTAATTGCAGGATGTTTAATGATTTTTAGGGCATTTTGATAACTTATATTGCCTGTGGGAATATCAATATGGTGAATTGCAGATAAAATCAATTGAAGAGGGCTCCCTTTAGCTCCAACGACAACGTCTAAATTTGGATTATTTTTGTTAAAAGTATTTTTAGTAATCTGTGTTACTAAAATAGATACTGTTATTACTGTCATTCCCACAATCATTAAAAACATGCTTAGCAAAAAATTTAATGGTTTAGATTTTAAATATAAAAATGAAATTAAAAATATATTTATAGCTCTTCTCCTAATTTTAAAGTTTGAGAAAAATTAAGAATAGATTGTACACGTTTATCGTGAGTTATTAAAATCAAAGATGCTTTACATCTTAAACTTTCCTCTTTGATAAATGTAGTTATGTTTTCAGTATTTTTATCATCTAGAGATGAAGTTGGCTCGTCACAAAAAATCCATTTAGGGTTACCAATAAAAGCTCGAGCAACTGCTAGTCTTTGTTTTTCTCCTACACTTAATTTTGATACCTTAAGGTGTGATTTGTCAGCTAGACCTACTCTATGTAAAAGGTTGTAGAGATAATCATTATCTTGTGAGTTTAAAACTGTATTAGCTAGCTCTAGATTTTGTTTAACTGTAAAGGAATTAATTAAATTAAAACTTTGAAAAACAATTCCTAAATTATTGCCTCTAAAGTGGTCAATTTTATTTTCAGCTAGATTATAGAGATTAATATCATTATATAATACATCACCCCCAGAAGGTTTTTGAAGGCCACATAATATACTCAGTAATGTAGTCTTACCTATACCAGAAGGACCTGTAATTAACAGATCCTTCTGATTTTCAACATTGATATTAATATTTGAAAATAATTTGTGACCATCTATAGAAAATGAAAGATTTTTACAAATTAACATTATAAAACATTATCCTAAACATTCTTTCAAACTTTTAGACATGTTTCTAAGTAGTTGCAAATAAAAATCTTTATCTCCAGTTACATTAACTCCAAGAGGGTCGAGTATCCCTATTTCTGCATTAGTTCCTTCAACAACTATTTTTACTAATTTTGTGTCAAACTGTGGTTCTTGAAAAACACATGAAGCATTGGATTCTTTTATTTTTTCTTTAATAAAGGATATTTGCTTAGGTGACGATGCAATATCGCCTTCAAGTGCAACAGACCCAACAGCATTTAACTCAAAGGTTTTCTCAAAATATTGGTAAGCGTCATGAAAAACTATAAAAGGTTTATCCTTAATAGGTGCTAATTCTTTTACCAGCTCTTCTTTTAAATTCTTAATTTTATTGATAAATTTAGATGCATTTTCATCATATATTTTTGAATTTTCTGGAAAATATAGATTTAATTCTTTATTAACCTTTTTTACAATTTTGATTGCATTATTTGGGCTTAACCAAATATGTACATCGTCTTCTTTTTCATGATTTGCGTGATCATCGTCTTTTTTACCATGTTTATCATGATCGTCGTGATCATCGTCTTTTTTACCATGTTTATCATGATCGTCGTGATCATCGTCTTTTTTACCATGTTTATCATGATCGTCGTGATCATCATGTCCATGATGGTCATGACGTTCCCAAGCTTCATTATCACGTATAGCTAAATGATCAATATCAGATTCTTCCATTAAGTTAATTATCTTAATATTTTTAGGTAAATTTTTAAAAACTTTTGTAACGCTACTTTCTAAATGATTTGAAACATAAAAAATTAAGTTTCCATCTTGTAAAACTTTTACGTCTGAAGGCTTTAACTTAAATTCATGGGGTGTTTGTTCTGCTGGTATAATTGAAATAGTTTTACCAGTATTTCCAATTACGGCACTTACCAAAGCATTTATGGGTTGTATAGTTGTAATTATACCTTTTGTTTCCGCAGCAAAAACATTAATGCTTGAAAAAAAAAATAAAATTATCATAGAAAATAGCTTAGTCATAATTCGTCCTTTTAATTTTTATTGAAATGTTATAACATAGCACTATAGTTCACTATGAAAGTCAAGTTTAATGTTGTATAGATAATAATGAAATTTAATTTAAAAAGCACAAAAGAAATCGAAGAATCAATATCGAGAGTGGTCGAGATTTGCAAAGAAAATAATTTAGTATTTACAGAAATACGGCAAAAAGTATTTGAAATAATTATAGAGCATACTAAACCTATCAAAGCATATGAAATTTTAGATGATCTTACAAAAATATTAGGTAAAAGTTCACATCCGCCTACAGTTTATAGAGCAATAGATTTCCTTATAGAAAATGGATTTATACATAAATTAAACTCAATTAATTCATATGTTGTTTGTTTTCATCCCAAAATTCATAAGGAATGCTATTTTCTTATCTGTAAAAAATGTAATATTTATCAAGAATGTTGTGATAAAAATCTTACTGACAATATTTTTAAAACAGCTGACAAAAGAGATTTTATTGTAAGTAACACAACATTAGAAATAGAAGGTCATTGTCAGGGCTGTGTTGAAAAATGATATCAATTAATGCATTAATATCTGCTAATAACATTAGCGTGATTAAAAATGAAAAAGCTATTCTAAAAAATATTGATATTCAAATTAATAAAAATGATTTTGTATCGATTATTGGTCCAAATGGCGCAGGTAAAACGATGCTCTTAAAATGTCTTATGGGCTTCTACAAACCAGATTTTGGACAAATTAACAAAAAATCAAATCTTAAAATAGGCTACATGCCCCAAAATATTAATATTACAAATACTATGCCTATAAATGTCTCAAGTTTTATCACTGTTCGAAAAAAGTTTGATAAAATCTCTTTTAAACAAGTTATCTTAGAAACTCAGATTGACAACATAATTCATAAGCAATTGTCTGTTTTATCTGGTGGTGAAATGCAAAGAGTTTTACTTGCAAGAAGTCTTTTGAACAACCCAGATTTACTTATTTTAGATGAACCAGCTCAGAACTTAGATATATCAGGTCAAATGAATTTCTATAAACTTTTACAATCAATTTATGTAAAAAGAAATCTAAGTATTTTAATGGTATCTCATGATTTACACTTAGTAATGGTTTCTACAAAAAGAGTGTTATGTCTTTCTAATCACATATGTTGTTCAGGTAAACCTCAACACATTACTAAGGACCCTGAGTTTATTTCAATGTTTGGAAAAGATATGGCAAATATGATGGCCGTTTATCAGCACTCCAATAGTCATGATCATAATCAAAACTTTATCATTGGAGAAGAAAATAACTGATCCTTTTATTATAAGAGGTATTTTAGCAGGTATAGCCGTTGCTTTGATATCAGGTTTGGTAGGTTGTTTTGTTGTATGGAGACGAATGTCTTATTATGGAGAATCTATAGCTCATAGCTCCTTACTTGGAGTTGGGTTAGGCATTTTAATGGGAATAGGTATTAATCCAGGCGTAATATTTACATGTTTATTATTTGGGATTTTATTTTTGTGGTTGCAACAAAGTAAAGTTCTATCTTCTGATACTTTATTAGGGGTATTGTCTCATTTAGCTCTTTCCGTTGGTGTTATTGTTATTTCAATGAATAGAGTTAAAATAGATATTCATTCTTTCTTATTTGGCGATATTTTAACTGTAACTCAGAATGATCTTTGGGGGATGTATCTAGCAGTATTGGTGGTTGTTATAATTATTTGTTTAAATTGGTCATCTTTGCTCTTAGTCACTATAGACGAAGATCTCGCTAAAGCTGAAGGGGTTAATCCCTTATTTATAAATTTACTTTTAACTTCTATACTTACAATAGTTGTCGCAGTATCTATTCAAATTATTGGATTATTATTGATTACCTCAATGTTGATAATACCCGCAGCTGCATCAAGGAGATTGGTTAATTCTCCTGAAACTATGGCAGTAGTTGCAACTGTGATAGGAATACTTTCTGTAATTATTGGTATTTTTCTATCTGTTGAAATTGATGCACCATCTGGACCTTCAATTGTAGTAGTAAGTGCAGTATTATTTTTCTTATCGCCCGTTTTAGCAATGCTTCTTAACAAGAAATAACCTCAATTACATTTTTAAAACTATGGTTTCAAAATAATTTTACCTTTGGCACCTCTAGATAGAACTTTTTCTAAGACCATAGCAGCATCAGACAAAGGATAACTTTCTTCTGTTAAAGGTTTGAGTAAATCATTTTGATACCACTCAAATAATTCTATCATATTTTTTTTATATTCCTCAGTATCGCTTCTTGTAAATGCACCCCAAAAAACTCCAACCACACTAAATTCTTTAACTAATGCTAAATTAACAGCTAATTTTGGTATTGTACCAGAAGCAAATCCAATAACTAATAGTCTACCATTTCTAGCCATGGTTCTTGCAACAGTGTCAAATATATCACCTCCAACAGGATCAAATATAACATCTACACCTTTACCATTTGAAATAGTTTTCAGCTCTTCTTTTAAATTATCGTATCCTATAGATATATCAGCTCCATTTTCTTCAGCTATTCGTTGTTTTTCAGAAGTAGATGCTACTGCGATTACTCTAGCACCCATTATTTTACCTATTTGAATAGCTGCTATTCCAGTGGAGCCAGATGCACCTAAAACTACAAGCAACTCATCTTTTTGAAGTTTACCTCTTTGTTTTAGAGCATAATGAGAAGTTCCATATGCACATAATAAAGCACATGAATGATCAAATGACATTTTAAGAGGAATATTAAAAACAGAACTTTCTTTTACAACAACCTTTTCAGCATAACCATTTAATTGAGTTAAGGCAGCAACTCTATCGCCTATTTTAAATTTTGATATATTTGAGCCAATTTCTATTATTACACCAGCAACTTCCATTCCTGGTATAAATGGAGTTTCTGGTTTTAATTGATATTTTCCCTGAACTAATAGGCCATCTGGAAAGTTTACGCCAACAGATTGCACGTCAATAATAACACTATTTTCTTCAATCTTATGCTCATTAACGTCTTTATATTCTATATTTTTTATTGGTCCAAAATTATTGCAAACAATTGCTTTCATCTTAAAATTCCTTGTAATAAAATTATGAATTATGAATTATGAATTATGGAAAAACTAATGATATTGTTTCAGCAACAAAAGCTGGTTTGTTTTCATCTTTGATTTCTAATTCACATTTATTAACAACTCTAAATCCACCATTTTTCATTTTTTCACACGATATAATTGTTCTATTTAATCTAACTTGTGATCCAACTTTTACCATATTAACAAATCTAACTTTATCAGACCCGTAATTTAACGTTCTTGAAGAGTTTTTAATTTCTGCATTCTGAGCGGCTAGCTTTGGGAGCAAAGATACCATAAAATAACCATGTGCAATTGTTTTTCCTTCAGGCATTTCTTTTTTAGCTCTCTCTTCATCTATATGAATCCACTGATGATCTGAAGTCGCTTTTGCAAAGTCATTAATTTTTTCTTGTGTAACACTATACCATTCACTAGGGGTTAAAGGTTTGTCGATGAAATTTTCAATTTCTGATGGATTTTCAATAATTACCATTATTTAATCTCTTGTTTTTGTGTGTTTAAGAATTATAAATAATGATAGTATATTTTATAGGAAATAAAAATAAATTTTTATGGAGATTTGAATGTCTCATACAAATCAAATAAAATTAGAAGGTGTTATACCTGCTACATTGTTAGCTTTTGACAAAGATTTTAATATTAATGAAAAATCAAGTAGAAAACACATTAGAGATTGTGCTGTAATTGATGGAATATCAGCACTTACAATTAACGGACATTCATCAGAAGTTCATGCATGTAATTTTGAAGAACAAAAAAGAATATTGAATTTTTCACTTGATGAAGTTGGTGATATTGTTCCCATAATTAATGGTGTATATGCTGATGGGAGTATAGAGGCAGCAAAGATTGCAACAATGTCAGAGCAAAATGGTGCATCTGCTTTATTGTGTTTTCCTCCTCAAAGCATGTCTATGGGAGGACATTTGAGACCAGAAATGGCTTTAGAGCATTTTAAAAGAATAGCTGGTTCAACTGATTTACCTTTAATATGTTTTAATTATCCTGCTTCTGGAAATCTAACCTATCCATTTGAAACCTTATTAAAATTATTTGAAACTGTGCCTTCTATAAAAGCAATAAAAGACTGGTCTAATGATCCTATGCTTCATGAAAAACACATAAGAACATTTCAAAACCTCTCAAATCCTGTAAACGTTCTTACCACCCATAGTTCTTGGTTAATGTCTTCACTTGTAATGGGAGCAAAAGGACTTTTATCGGGAGCAGGAAGTGTAATAGCCCATTTACAGGTTCAACTTTATAGAGCTGTTAAGGATAAGGATCTAGACAAAGCTCAAAAGGTTAATGATCAGATTTTTCCTTTAGCTCAAGCTTTTTATTCTCCGCCATTTCTAGATATGCATAATAGAATGAAAGAGGTATTAGTTTTGACAGGTAAAATGGATGAGGCCTTTGTAAGACCTCCTTTAATGAAGCTTAGTGCAAAAGAAATTAATCATTTAAAACAAGCATTAGTATTATCTCGAATATAAATTATAATTCACTACTTTGATATCAAGCATCATGGATTTTGACATATTCAAAATCACCTGGCTTATTATCAATTCCTAAGTCAGGCGCTGAAATCCATTCTGCATATTTTCCTGGTTCAGATACTGGTTTCATAAGTGATTCAATAAATACATTATCTTCAGTGGCAGGTAAAAAAATATTTTTATCTTTGTCCCATGCTTCTTTTGTTAAAACATCACCTAATGGTGAAATGTCACTACCCATGAATGTACCTATTTTTCTATTGAACCCTTCAAAAGGTAATTTCATCTCAAAATTAATTTTAGCATCTACTATTGTTCTATTCCATCTCTTTATACTAACTGTAGTATCTTTAGTATAATCGTCTCTTAATCTCATGTTAAGCGACAAAAGAGCAGGAGCTTGTTTATTTATGATTTGTCCATTTGCAAATTCTAATATTGGGTAAGTATCATTTTTCAAAATATGATCATCTTTTATTTTTGTTTCCCAAAACCTTCCTTTTACGCCTGCAGTATATGTATTAGCTGCATTTGTAGAAATTTCTGATCCAAATAAATCCAATGATAAAGAGTAATGGAGATTAATTTTCTTTTGTATAGTTGGTAAATCAATAACACCTAATTCTCTTATTTTTTCGATGTCATATGGGTCTGATATACCAGCTTTATTCATCATTTCACAGGTCTTCTTAATAACTCTTCTTACACCATTTTCTCCAACAAACATATGGTGAGCTTCTTCTGTAAGCATAAATCTACAAGTTCTAGATAATGGATCAAACCCCGATTGAGCTAATGCCTCTAATTGCATTTTACCGTCTCTATCTGTAAATGCTGTAAACATAAAAAATGACAGCCAATCTGGTGTTGATTCATTAAAAGCACCTAACATTCTTGGTGCATCTTCAGATCCAGATTGACGTTTAAGTAATTCATTAGCTTCTTCTCTACCGTCAGATCCAAAATATTTTTGAAGTAGGTATACCATTGCCCATAAGTGTCTTCCTTCTTCAACATTCACTTGAAATAAATTTCTCATATCATATAGGGATGGCGCAGTGCTTCCTAAAAATCTCTGTTGTTCAATAGAAGCGGGTTCAGTATCACCTTGAATAACAATTAATCTTCTCAGCATTGATCTGTATTCACCGGGAACTTCTTGCCAAACTGGTTCACCAATATGATCACCAAATGGAATTGTTCGTCCTTCCTTTTGGGGCGCTAATAAAATACCCCATCTATATTCTGGCATTTTTACATAATCAAAAGTAGCCCAACCATCTTTATCAACATTGATAGCTGTTCTTAAATAAACTAACATATCCTGAAATCCTACTGGGCCAAGATCTTTCCACCAGTCAATATATCCAGGATGCCATTTTTCAAGGGCTTTTAGTACTCTTCTATCTGAAGACAAACTAACATTGTTAGGAATTATTGTATCATATTCAACTTGACTACTTAACATTTTTACCTCGTTTATGTTCTTTCTTTAGTATACATGCCTTTGTTTCCAGTGCCATATTTTTTTAAGGCACCTTCTTCTCCTACTGCGCTTGGTCTTTGAAAAATCCAATTTTGCCATGCAGTTAATCTTCCAAAAATTTTTGTTTCCATAGTTTCTTTGCCTGGAAACCTTAGGTTTGCTTCCATTCCCACCATAGAATCAGGAGAAAAACTACTTCTTTCTTCTAAAAATAATCTTATTTCATCATCCCAATCTATATCGTCATATATAAAAGTCATTAAACCTAATTCATATGCTTCTTTAGCTAAAATATATTTACTTTGGTTTTGTTTTGTAAGAAGCAATTGATCAGGCAAACCTATAAATCTAGTATCTAATCTGGACATATCATTTGACATCAAAAATCTTCCAAAGTTTGAATTGGATAAAACTATACTTGCTTCTTTATTATCAAAATCTTCAAACTCACCCTCAGCCATATAACTTCTATCCGCAGAAAAAATTAATTCACAAAGAAATCCTGCATAACATGAACCAGGTTCAATTAAAGTGATTAACGTTCTAGAAGTCAGGTCAATTCTTTTGAAAACTCTACTCCAATAAAATGAAACTTCTTTTATAAACCAATCATTTTCAAAAATTTCAAATATCTTGTCGTAAGATAGGACGTTTGCTATTTCACCTTTAGTTTTAAATAAAATAATACCAATTTCTAATTCATTGAATCTTAAATGTAAAATAGCGTCGTCTAATTCACGAGCACAACGTAGAAGCCAAAAGTCATCACCTTGAGATAAAATATCTTCAATTTTTGATGGTGCTCTGTTTACAGGCGCTTGTATTGTAATAGTTACAGTTTTTTTGTCTCTGTCTATATCAACAGATAAAGTAGAATATTTAATCTCGTTATTATTAATTATATTTTTTTGAATATTTTTTAGTTTAATACCAGTTATATTGTCTATGTTTGATTTTTTAATAGAATTTTCTTCTATTAATGTTTGTAATTCATCATTTAATGTAGTTTTTTTCAAAATTGTATCTACTAGACGCCATTCAATAGCTTTTTTTGCCTTAACACCTTCTTCCATTGTACAAAATACATCAGCTAGATCTCTTCTTATCTTTCTTTTATCTGTCAATCTTGTTAAACCTCCTGTGCCAGGAAGGACGGCTAGGAGTGGAACTTCTGGCAAAGATATACTTGAAGAGCCGTCATCAATCAAAACAATATGATCACATGCAAGCGCAAGCTCATATCCACCTCCAGCGCACACTCCTTCAACTAAACAAATAAAAAATTGGTTAGATTCTTTTGATGAGCATTCTAAAAAATTTCTAGTTTCATTTGTAAATTTACAAAAGTTAACTTTATGTGTGTGATCTGAAGATGCTAACATTTTTATATTTGCACCTGCACAAAAAGCTTTGTCATTTCCTGATTTTATTATAACAGAATTTACGTTTGGATATTCAAACCTTAACCTTTGGATAGCATCTGCTAACTCTATATCAACACCTATATCGTAACTGTTTAATTTTAATTTATATCCATCAAAAAAACCTTCATCTTCATCAACTTTCATTATTAAAAATGCTTTTGTGTTTTCAATAATTAATTGCCAATGTTTATAAACAGAAGGATTTGTAAAAAAATTTATATTTGGATGCATCTTTACCTCAATTTAACTTTTTGTAACTCATTATATTTTCATAAGTATTATAATATTTTAGTCTATACAAGTTTTGTAACAAAACTATTAATATGCTCCATGGTTTTATCCGTATATTCAATAAAGGGGTTATGACCACAATCTTTAATTACAACTTTATCAAATGGACCATTAACTTTTTCCTCTAAAATATTTATTTGGTTAATCGTTCCATAAGGATCATTGGTTCCTTGCAAAGCCAATATAGGTTTTCTTATTTGAGTTAAATACTTTGAGATATTCCAATTTTTGAAATCTGGACTTAACCATACATTACTCCAACCCCAAAAAGCGTTATCAACATCACTATGAAATCGTTCTAATTTTGACTTTAAGTTTTTATGTTCATATTGATAAGTGATCTCTTTAATGGCGTTAATACTCTCCTGTTCTACAAAAAAGTGAGGAGCAATCAAAATTGTACCTATTAAATTTTCTGAGTTTTTAGGAACGCTTCCTATGGTAGCTATTGTACCTCCATCGCTATGTCCAACTAAAAAATAATTTTTAATTGATAAATATTTAATAATTTTAGGTAAATATTGATCTGCTTCAATACTCATATAATTTGTGGGTCTAGGTAATTCAATATTTGAAGATTTCCCATAACCAAACCTTGAATACACAAGAACATTTAATTTTGTTTTAAGGTGAATTAATTCTGGTATATGTCTCCACATTGAAACTGATCCTAAGCCCTCATGTAATAAAATTAATACAGGCATATTATTTGATAAATTACCAAAAAATTGATACTCAATATTTTTATTATCAATTTTTAAAAATTTTGTTTTGATATTACTATTTTGTTTCATTGTCTTAATTTAAACCTTTGAACTTTTCCTGTAGCTGTCTTAGGGAGTTCGTTAACAAAGTTTATCCATCTAGGATATTTCCATTTACCTACTTTGTTTTTTACATGCTCTTTTAAGATTTCTTCTTTTTCAGATTTAGAAATATTTTCATTTAAAACAACAAATGCGCATGGTTTATCTAGACCTTCTTCATCTTGTTTTGCAACTACAGCTGCTTCCAGAACTGTTTCATGAGATATTAAGGCTTGTTCAACTTCAAAGGGTGATATCCATATTCCACTGACTTTAAACATATCATCAGTTCTACCGCTATAAATATACTTTTCGTCTTTCAATTTTTCGTATTTATCACCAGTTCTAGTCCACATCCCTTCAAAAGTATTTCTTGTTTTTTTTAACTGGTTCCAATAGCACATTGCAGATGAATCACCTTTAACTAGAAGCTCTCCAATTTCTCCTACAGCTACATCAATTCCATTTTCACTAACTAACCTTAATTCATACCCTGGAACAGCACTACCTGATGTCCCATATACTATATCATCAGGCTTGTTTGAAAGAAAAATATGAAGCATTTCAGTTGATCCAACACCGTCTAAAATATCAATTCCTGTTATCGCCTTCCAATCAGTTCCAATCTGAAAAGGAAGGGCTTCTCCAGCTGATACGCATTGTCTCAAATTTGGAAAACTCACATTAAATTCTTTTTTTAGACTGGCTACCATTGCCGCATATATAGTTGGAACGGCAAATAAAATTGAAGGTTTTATTAATTTCATAACTTCTTTAACACTATCAGGTGTTGGTCGTAACGGATAAAGTGCAGCAGTTGCCCCAACACCCATTGGGAATGTCATGGCATTACCTAACCCATAGGCAAAAAAAAGTTTTGCCACAGAAAAAACTACATCGGTTTCTTTTATATTTAGAATTTTACTAGCATATGTTTCAAATGTTTTTAATAAGCTTCCGTGTGCATGTATTACTCCTTTGGGTTCTCCTGTCGATCCTGATGAATATAACCAAAATGCTGATTCATCACTTAATACTTCAACAATATTCTTTTCAACGCATAAAGCCATTTCTGATCTAAAATTTTTGTACTGTCTAACATCTTTATTTTTACTAATAACAAATATATTTTCGATTTCATTACCAATATCAAGTGAATGGGTAATTAAGTTCTCAATTTCTTCAGAAATGAAAATAGTTTTAGCTCTGCAATCTTTTAAAATAGAATTTATAATTTCTTTTGATAATAATGTGTTGATAGGGACGGGGATAACGCCAGCTTTTAGGCATCCCCAAAAAATTATTGGAAATTCAATTTGGTCTAATACCAACATTAATACTCTTTCTTCTCTTCGAATATTATATTTTGTAAGCAAATCAATAATTTTATTGGTTTCTATGGATAAATCTTTGTATGAAATACTTCGACCATTAGGAATGGCCTCAACAAAGGCTTTTTTGTTCTCAACGTTTGAGTTTAAGTGTCTATCAATAAAATAATAAGCAGCGTTGTTTTTTTTGTTTGCTGTATAGTTACACATAATAAATTATCCCCCCCTCAAATTATAATCATTATTAAAATAGCTTACAAAAAAAATTACATCTAATCTTATTTATGAATTCAGACAAATTAACTTAACTTGTATTCTTTCTATTCATAGCTGTTTTAATAGTTTTGAAACCTAAATCTCTTACAATGTCTCTTTTATATCGTTCACTAGTATATTGATCAGTCGAAGTATTTAAATCCCAAACAAAATCATTAATTAAATCTTCAATTTCATTCAAATCCTCTGTGAGCCAATCTATTGCTGTGATTTCATCGCTAACACCTCCTACAACAAACCTAACATGGTTATGACTGGCAATTGCAGCAAATGAAGCTAGTGCAAAGTCACCGTGTTTTTCAGAAATTTCTTTAAAGGCATATCCTGTTTTTTCTTTTGCTTTAGGTATTATTACTGATTTAATTACCTCATTATTATTCCTAGAAGTTAGGAGCGGTCCAACAAAAAAATCTTCTGCATTAACCATACGTTTTGAAAATAAGCTTTGTAATTTTAATTGTCCTTTTAAAGCTATAAAACATAAAGGTAACTCTGAACTGGGGTCAGCATGACACAAAGAACCTACAACTGTTCCACGGGCTCTATGTTGTTGATGACCGATATAAGGAAGACATTCACTTATTAATGGAAGTTCATCTTTTGTATGTGCTCTATTTTCAAGTTGTAATTGTCTATATAATGCGCTTACTTCAATGTTTGATTTATTATCAATTATAGGGACGTCATCTTTTATAGAGTTTATATCAATTAAAATTTTTGGTTTTGCAATTCGCATGTTGAGCATTGCTATTAAAGATTGGCCTCCAGCAAGTATCTGTGCATCATCACCATAATCATTTAACCCATTTAGAACTTCTTGCCAACTTTCAGGTTGAAGTAAATCAAAAGATGCTGGTTTCATTTAATAACTTTCAAAGTTTTTAATAAATATATCCAAAATCTATTTTTATTGTCGTTAGGTGATATTTCTTGACTTAACCTATCAAAA
>JAOESH010000023.1 GCA_028382005.1 Pseudomonadota bacterium | reverse complement strand
TTCAAAAGGAGGTGATCTTATGATTACTCGAATAATGCTTGAAACCCTAGGAAAGGTTCAAAAATCTTACTTAAATTCAGCTATTAATGAAATAGAAGAAAAATATCAAACTTTAGAAAGTTACATTTTTAATGAACTGGGTTTCAATCAAAGTGACATTATAAAATTAAATAAACTTTACTGTAATAAATAGGTAAAAAAATGTTTTTACAAAATGCTATATCCAAAAGAATTGATGACCAAAATCCAGTAAAAGTTGCTTTAATTGGTGCCGGCAAGTTTGGTTCTATGTTTTTAAGCCAAGTACCTAGTACTAACGGCATAGAAGTATCTGTAATTGCCGATCTGAAACCTGAAAATGCCATTAAAGCATGTAAAAATGTAGGTTGGAGTGACGATTTAATTAACAAAACTAAGTTTGTTGACCAAGGTATTGAAGCAATAAGACTAGATGAAGTAGAGGTAGTTGTTGAGTCAACCGGGTTCCCATCTGCAGGTATTGAACATGCAAGACAAGCCTTTCAACATGGCAAGCATATTATTATGGTTAATGTTGAAGCAGATGTTTTAGCTGGTGCTGCTTTAGTTAAAGAAGCTAAGTCTGCGGGTGTCGTGTATTCTATGGCATATGGTGATCAACCTGCGCTCACTGCGGAAATAGTTGAATGGGCAAGAGTTTCTGGTTTTCATGTAACTAGTGCTGGAAAAGGTACTAGATACCAACCTATCTATCATAAATCCACACCTAGTACTGTTTGGGACTACTATGGATTAACACATGAAGAGGCTCAAAAAGCTGGAATGAACCCGAAAATGTTTAATTCATTTTTAGATGGCACCAAATCTGCCCTAGAAATGGCTGCCATAGCTAATGCCTGTCAATTAGAAGTTCCAACAAATGGATTGTTATTTCCCCCTTGTGGAATGGATGACCTTGCTGAAATTTTAAAACCAAGAAATTTTGGTGGACTGTTAGAAAAAAATGGACAGGTTGAAGTTGTTTCCTCACTAGAGAGAGATGGTCGTCCAGTATTTAAAGATTTGAGATGGGGAGTTTTTGCAGTACTTCAAGCGCCAAATGATTATGCAGCTTCTTGTTTTAAACAGTATGGTATGAATACAGATAATACAGGTCAATTTTCAGCTATGTACAAACCGTTTCATCTCATAGGTATGGAACTTAA
Organism: Pseudomonadota bacterium; assembly: GCA_028382005.1. Lineage (GTDB taxonomy): Bacteria > Pseudomonadota > Alphaproteobacteria > Puniceispirillales > Marisalimonadaceae > Marisalimonas. Next base: position 16,644 of record JAOESH010000023.1, on the reverse strand, counting down.
TATATCTATCTTTTCAGCTGCTATATTAAATCAAGCTACTGGACAAACACAAACATTTACTGGAGACGTTGTTGCTACGACTAAAAGAAACCTAAAAAAGGGTGAAATACTTGACGGGGAAGGAGGAGAAACTGTATGGGGAAAACTTGTACCATCCAAAACATCATTATCTATAGGAGCCCTTCCTATAGGTCTAGCTCATGGTATAAAACTTAAAAATGATATTAAAGAAAATGAAATAATGAAATGGACCGACGTTGATTTTTCGTCCAATGATCCAGCGATTTCATATAGAAAATCTATGGAAAATGATTTTAAATTTTTATTGGACTAATCGGTCCTTTATCTAAACGCCAAACAAATCCTGAACCGCCCTCTTTTGGAAAAAAATCCTTTAACAATGGATCATGACCTGGAACAACTAAATTTACGTCAGATGCTAAATTTCTAATTAATTTAAAACCATTAAGCATATCCTCTAGATCAACAACGATTGGAAAAGGTTTGCCGGTAAGAAAATTTTCATAAAAATGTGTGGCGTCTGATGCTAAACACATATAACCACTTTCTGTTTTCACTCTAACTGACTGCAATCCTCTGGAATGACCTCCAATCAAATGAACAGTAACTCCTGGTTGAATTCCTCCTACACCATTATAAAAAAAAACTCTTCCTGAATATAAGTTTTTAACCATTTGACAAACATGCTCACCAGTAAAAGGCATTTTAATAGTCTCATGACACATACAAGGCCCAGTAGCGTATGCCATTTCAATTTCTTGCATATGAAATTTTGCATTGGGGAATTGCATTAATCCTCCTGCATGATCATAGTGAAGGTGAGTTATTATCACATCAGTAACCTCTGACGCATCAATATTTAAAGCTTTAAGAGCTTCCGATGGAGATCTTTGGATTGGTCTGTTTCTTCTTTTGGCTTCGTCATAATCGTATCCTGTATCAACAACAATTATACTTTTACCTGACTTTAAGACCCATATAAAATAGTCTATAGTATGTGCTTCATTTGAGTGATCGTCAAAAATAAAACTCTCTTTTCTAGTTCTATCAGACCTTTCAGCATACTTTAATGCATAGACTTCCCATGTTTTCTCTAGAGCTGTTTCCATATAAAACCCCTAACTATTAGTTTTTAACTTCCTCTAGTCTATCAGTTGCAGGAGGTGGCGTTGGACTGATATCAGAAATTAATTTATACGTTTCTAAATCTAATTTTATATCAACTGAATTTAGAGATGGTTGTAATTGACTTAAGTTTTTAGCACTTATTATTGGAGCTGTAATTACATCATTATGTGAGACCCATGCCACTGCTAATGAAATGGGATCTTGATTAATACTTCTTGCAAGTATTTGAAGTTTACCAGCTGCCTCAAACATCCAGTTTTGACCATACCTTAACTTATATTTAGCATTATCATGTAATCTACCAGAACTATTTTTATTTAATATATTGTTCTCTAGTTCATATTTTCCAGTCAAAAGCCCACCACCTAAAGGACTGTAACTAATAACACCAATATTTTCTGACTGAGCCATTGGAAGTATCTCAACTTCAGCCTGTCTTTTGACAAGGTTATACATAGGTTGAAGTATGTCTATATTTGGAAACCCATTTTTTTCTGCTACTAACTTGGCTTTCATTACTTGCCATGCAGAAAAATTTGAAACACCTAGTTGAAAAAACTTTTTCTCTTCTTTTAACTCTCTTAGAGTTTCAAAAGTTTCTTCTAAAGGGATGTCTTCGTCCCAATGATGTAAGAAAAAGATATCAACATAATCTTGTTCAAGCCTTTTTAAACTCTCCTCTAATTGCAACCTTATATTCTTGCCACTTGATCCACCAACTGAGCCAGCCTTTGTAACTAAGATAATATTTTCTCTATCTTCTTTTATTAATTTACCAAGAATTAATTCAGATTTACCACTAGTATATACGTATGCGGTATCAAAGAAATTTATCCCATTATTTCTGCAAGCTTCATACATTTCATGGCTATCTCTTTCGTTGGCTCCATCACCAAACTGCATTGTTCCAAAACAGAGAGATGAACTTTCTAAATTATTTGGACCATATTTTCTAATAACCCCCATAAATCAATCCTTTCACTCCTTAAATTTTTTCATCCAACCTAAACCTTCGTCGGTGGTTGTCTTTGGTTTATATTCTGCCCCAATTATGCTTTTGTATCCAATTTTATATATTTCTGGAATTATATAGTTGAAATCAAGCTCACCTCTATCTGGTTCAGATCGATCTTGTACTGATGCAATTTGAACATGTCCGATATATGGTAAATGTTCTCTAAATCTCTCCAGCACATTTCCTTGATTTATTTGTATATGATAAAAATCAAACATAATTTTAACAGAATCAGAACCCACAAGTTCACAAATTTCTTTTGCTTGCTCTACCTTTGTTAAAAAATAACCAGGATTATCTTTCAAATTTAAGGGCTCTATTACTAAACCTATATCACTATCTTCAATCAATTCCTTTGCAAACTTTAAATTATCAATAAATGTCACTAAAGATCTAGTTGATAAATCCGCAATGCCAGCCATAGCGTGGATGTTTTTTGATTTTACAATCTTTGCATACTCAAATGCTTGAATTATTGCTTCCCTAGCCTCTTTGATTTTTGATGGGACAGCCAGCAAACCATTATCACCATTTTCGATATTTCCTTTAATAGTATTTATACCCATTACAGAAAGATTTACTTCATCAAGCGCTTTTTTTACGTCCACTGCGTCATGTTTATATGGAAACTGAAATTCTACGGCATCAAAGCCATTTTCTTTAGCCTTATAAATTGCTTCAATCTGTGAAAATTCAGTCCATAGTAAACCTAAATTAGCAGAAAATTTATACATATTTTTAATCCCAATCTATATTGAATTTATTTACAACTGAACGAGTTTGATTTTCATTTAATTCGACCGGCTTAGCACCTTTAAGAATTAGAGCTAGCTTTGCAGTAGCTTCTAATTCTTCAATAGCATTTACAGAAGATTCTAAATTTTTACCTGAAACAACTGGTCCATGATTTGCTAAAAGCACTGCAGACCTCTTGCCAGCTAAACCTTTTATAGCTTCACCCATGGCAGGGTCACCTGGAACGAAAAAAGGTAAAAGTTTTACTTTTCCTAATAACATAATTGAATAAGGAGTATAAGGTGGCAAAACGCTATCTTCATTAATATCTGGTAACATAGAAAGCGCAACAGAGTGAGTGGAATGCAGGTGAACTACTGCTCCTGACTTCATACCTCTTGTTTCATAAAAAGCTTGATGCAAAGGCAATTCTTTAGTCGGAGTTGAAGAACCTAACAATTCTCCATTTTTAGTAACTTTTACAATTTGATTTGGATCAAGCCTACCAAAAGACGATCCTGAAGGAGTGACAAGAATATCATCATTATTTAAACGAACAGAAATATTACCTGTAGATCCATGAGTGAGACCTCTATTAAACATAGAAGATGCAAACATACATATTTGTTCTCTTAATTTACTTTCATTCATTTTATAAACATAGCCTAAATCAGTAAATTTTAGTATCCAAAAAATTGAAACAATAAAGCTATTGATATTCCTATAACAGTGTGACTCCAAATAGCTGATGAACATGCAAGTAATGGAGAAGGTGTTTTAATAGCAAGAAAACCTTTTCCAAGAATAGGCATAAAGAAAAACCAAGGAACTACCACGCTAGCTAGGCCAAACTTGATACCGTCAAAAAATGAAGCTATAAAAATTTGTTGTTTAATTAACATAAAAAAAGCTCCGGAATACATGATAGCAACGCCGTAATGAACCAGCCAACCAATTGACAACTCATTTTTAATTACAGCTTCATTATCTATATTAGGACTATAAATCTTACCTTTTGAAATTAATAAAACAAACCATCTACCAACAACAGACCAATCAGAAGGATTTATTCCAAAAAGAAGTTTTAAAATCCTTTGCCATAGGTCCATAGCAAAACAGGACAGAATACCGATAATAATAATATGAAATAATTCCATAAATCTATCCTTTAAAGATTTAATTTTTTCTAGTAATTAGCTAGTTAACAATATAAAACTTAATATGAAAAAATCTATTTTAAATTATATTTTTTGAAAACTATAATATTAATTAAACCTAAAGGAGAATAATTCATGGCTGATTTTAATGGGCAAACTGCAGTTATTACTGGTGGAGCACAAGGTATTGGCCTTGCAACTGCAAAGAGATTTATTAAAGATGGTTGTGAAGTAATGATTTGGGACATGGACGAAAAAATGGGTTTAGAAGCAGCAAAGGAGTTAAATTGTCATTTTCTTAAAATGGACCAAACTGACAATAAGTTAGTTGCAGAAACCACAGAAAAAACAATTAATATAATGAAAAAAATTGATATTTTGGTTTGTAGTGCTGGGATAGCTGGACCAACTTTTTCAACATGGGACTATCCTGTTGAAGAATGGTCTAAGGTATTTAATGTAAATGTAAATGGTGTTTTTTATTGCAATAAACATGTAGTTAAGACAATGCGTGAAAACGGTTATGGTAGAATAATTAATATTGCATCTATTGCTGGCAAAGAAGGTAATCCAAATGCATCTGCATATTCTGCATCTAAAGCAGCGGTGATAGCCTTAACTAAATCACTTGGTAAAGAAACAGCAGACCATGATATAGCAGTTAACTGTATAACCCCTGCAACAGCTAAAACTAGAATTCTAGATCAAGTCTCTCAAGAATTTATAGATTACATGATATCAAAAATACCAAGAAACCGGTTTGTTAAAGTAGAAGAAATTGCATCTTTAATTACATTTTTAGCTAGCAAAGAAAATAGTTTTACCACTGCAGGTGTTTTTGATATTTCAGGTGGCAGAGCAACGTACTAAATTCGTGAGGATTTTTAGGAGATCCTCTGCACCTTAATACAAAGCTAATAATAAGGGAGGGAATTATTAGCTATTTATCAAATAAACGGGTGAGTTTTATTCAACATTTATAATGTATCAACTTTGGGGGCATCATATATAGTATTCTGGCCACAATAAAATTTTATGCTGTTTTTGATAAAATATTAATCATTTATTATTGCGATCAATAAATTTTGTATAAAAATTAATCATTCTAAATATCTGTATTCAATTCCATAATAGCAGAAAGTATAACCACAGCAAATAAAGCAAGCCCCATTCCTCTATTTACCCAAACTTGTTTTTTAGATGCTAAAGACCATTTCTTCAAACTTATACCTAACCACAACCAAAGTATGTGTATAGGTATCCAAATTGAATTTACTATTAAAAACTTAGTTAAAATCTCCACGTTGTATGAATTCATGCCAAGAGATAAAACAACAAATAAGTGACCTTGAACAACATAGGCTTTTGGATTTACAAATTGTAAAAAAATACCTTCATATAATTTTGGTGCTTTTGAAGTTTCTTTAAATCCTGTTTTATTATCAGAAGTAGCTATCCTCCAAGATAAAAATGACAAGTAGGAAAGTGATAAAAAGAGGAAAGTTAACTCTACGCCGTCAATCTCAAATAAAAATTGTTTAAAACCTAAAACCACAAGTAGCGCAACCCCATTAGTCCCAAAAAACAAACCAATAAGGTACATAATACCAACTCTCCAACCAAATCCGGCACCAACTCCAGCTAAAGAAAGAACACCAGGACCAGGTGTGACCATCATTAAAAAACTAATAATTATATAAGAAGCCATGAAAATACATAAAGTAAACTTTATGCCTTTAAATCAATTAATTAAATAATAAATAAATTTATTATACTAGGGACTAAGTAATGGCAATATTATAAGAATAACTTTCCTGGATTCATTATTTTGTTTGGATCAAAAGCATTTTTAACTTTTTTCATTATATCTACTGCACCACCAAGTTCTATTAACATATATTTTCTTTTACCTTGTCCAACACCATGTTCGCCAGTGCAGGTTCCATCCATTCTAATAGCTCTTTCAGATATTCTAATTAAAAAACTATCCAGTTTTTTTAATTCTATTTCACTCTTTTTATCTATCAACAAGGCTACATGAAAGTTCCCATCTCCTGCATGACTTACAATAGGGCCTATTAATTGATTTTGCTCCATGTCTTCTATTGTTTCAGTAATACAATCAGATAATTTAGATATGGGAACACAAACATCAGTTGAATAAATTTCAGCTTCTGGTCTTACAGCTTTACAAGACCAATAAGCATCATGCCTAGCTTTCCACAACTTATTTCTATCTTCATTATTCGATGTCCATTCAAAATCATTACCTCCAAAATCTGACGCTATTTCCCCAAATAACTCTGACTGTTCTTTCACAGATGCCTCACTCCCATGAAACTCCAATAATAACAAAGGAGCTTCTGGTAGATTTGTTTTCGAATAACTATTGACAGCCTTAACTTGAGCAATATCAAGGAATTCAATCCTAGCAACTGGGATACCTGTTTGAACAGTCATTATAACAGCATCAGTAGCGTCTTTTACAGATGGGAAACTAACTCTACCACCAGCTATAACTTCAGGAATTCCATAAAGTTTCAAGGTGATTTCAGTCGTAATACCCAATGTTCCCTCAGAACCAACCATTAAACGAGTTAAATCATATCCGGCTGAGCTTTTTCTTGCCTTATTAGCTGTTTTTATTATTTGACCGTCAGGCGTAACCACCTCAAGGGCTATGACATTATCTTTCATAGTTCCATATCTAACCGCATTAGTTCCAGACGCACGAGTAGCAGTCATACCACCAATTGAAGCATTAGCTCCTGGATCAATTGGAAAGAAAAGACCTGTATCTCTTAAATGGGTATTTAATTGTTCTCTAGTTACTCCAGGCTGAACAACTACAAGAAGATCTTCCTGAAAAACATTTAAAATTTTATTCATGTTATTCATATCGATTGATATACCCCCATATGGAGCGTTTACATGTCCTTCAAATGATGATCCCACACCAAAAGGTATTATTGGGCATTTAAATTCATTACAAATTTTAACAACTTTTTGGACATCCTCCTTTGTTTCAGCAAAAACAACTCCGTCAGGTAATTCAGATTCATGAATAGTCATAGTATGAGTATGTTGTTCAAGTATGCTTTTGCTGCTTGAAAATTGTTGACCGAATTCATCTTTGATTTTTTTTATGCATAGCTGAATATTTTCTTTATTATAATCGCTTGCTAACCATGTTGAAACGCTACCATCCATATTTACAAACCTTTTTCTAATATCCATAATTTATTTTTTTATAAAATTTTTCCCGGATTCATAATCCCTTTAGGATCAATTTCTTCTTTTATTAACTTCATAAAATCAACAGCAGGACCTAACTCATCAACTAAATACTGTTTTTTACCCTGACCTACTCCATGCTCACCAGTACATGTGCCATCCATGCTTATAGCCCTATGAGCTAATCTCTCTAAAAACCCATTAGCAACATCAACTTCATTTTGTTTTTTAGGATCAATCATAAGCTGAACATGAAAATTACCATCACCTACGTGCCCCACTAAAGGTCCAAAAAGATCATTTTGTTCTAAGTCCTTTATTGTTTCTGAAATACACTCAGAAAGTCTTGAAATTGGAACACAAACATCAGTAGCTATATAATCAGCATCCGGCCTGCACGCTTTTACTGCATAATAAACATCATGCCTCGCCTTCCATAATCTGTTTCTTTCATCGACATTTGAGTTCCATTCAAAATTATCACCTCCAAAATCTTTAGATATTTCGCTAAATAGTTCTGATTGTTCTTGAACAGAAGATTTACTTCCATGAAACTCTAATAATAATAATGGGGATTCTGGTAAATTTAGTTTAGAATAATTATTAACTGCTTTAACTTGAGCAATATCTAACAATTCTATTCTGGCAACTGGAATTCCTGCTTGTATTGTCATAATTACTGCATCAGTTGCATCTTTTACAGTTGGAAATGTACACCGCCCTGCACCAATTTCTTCTGGAATACCATATAACTTTAGAGTAATTTCAGTTATTACGCCTAATGTTCCCTCAGAACCAATTATTAATCTTGTAAGGTCATATCCAGCTGAACTTTTTCTAGCTCTACTCGCTGTTTTTATTATTTCGCCATCAGGCATTACAACTTCTAGCGAAATAATATTATCTTTCATGGTTCCATAACGAACAGCATTTGTTCCAGAAGCTCTAGTTGATGCCATTCCTCCAATCGATGCATTAGCTCCAGGGTCAATAGGGAAAAACAAACCTGTGTCTCGTAAATGTATGTTTAATTGTTCTCGAGTAACACCAGGTTGAACAACTACTGTAGAATCTTCAGGATGGACTTCAATTATATTATTAAGATTATTCATATCAATTGAAATACCCCCAAAATTAGCATTTAAATGTCCTTCAAGAGAAGAACCTACACCAAAAGGAATTATAGGACATCCATGTTCACTGCATATTTGTACTGTCTTTTGAACGTCTTCTTTATTATGAGCAAACACAACACCATCAGGCAATTCAGGTTTATGAACAGTGGTTGTACTTGTATGTTGCTCACGAACAGATTGAGAAATAGAAAATTGTTGTCCAAATTCTTTTTTTAAAGCTTCAACGGCATCTTTGACATTGTATTTAAATTTTTTATAGAAATCATTGTTATTTGTATTTAGAATTGTCACTAATAAACCTCAAATATTATTAACTATAAACATTTATAATAATAACATATTTTAAAAAACATATTGAGTAAATGAATACATTTCAATAAGAATTGTAATGAATTTTTTTTTGCATTGTTGTTTGCAGGTTTGTAATGAATAAAAATGATAAAAAAGCTATTTTTGTAGGCGAATGCATGATTGAACTTAATGGTGACATTTCTTCTCTAGGAATTTCAAATTCACACATGCAAGTCAACTTTGGAGGTGACACTTACAATTCAGCAGTTTATTTTAATAGATTAGCTGACAAAAAAACTAATACTTTTTATTGTACGGCTTTAAGTAATGATAGTTTTTCAAAAAAAATGATTTTAAGATTTAAAAATGAGCAACTTAACTGTGAATATATTAGGACGGACGGAAACAGTCCACCAGGACTGTATTCTATTGAAATAGATGAGTATGGAGAAAGAAGTTTTTCATATTGGAGGGATCAATCACCTTCAAAAAAATTATTTACAGGCTCAAATGGAAAAAATCTTATTAAAAATATCAGAAAAGCAGATACATTTTATTATTCTGGCATAACTATAGGTATTTTAGACGAAATTCAACAAAATCAACTTATTGATCTTGGGTGTACTGCGATGACCTCTGCTTTTGATTTTAACTTCCGAAGCCAATTACATTCAGATAAAGAAAAATATAAAAAATTATTTAAACAAATTAACAATTCTATAGATGTTCATTTTGTATCATATGACGATGTACAAGAACTATTTAATGTAAAAAATCCAGTTGAGATATTTGAAATATTAGATAACAAAAAAAACCTAGTATTAATTAGGTACAAAAACAATATAATTTTTAGATATCATCATGAAGATATAAAAACAATTACTGTACCTCATGGCGAAGTAATTGATACTACAGCTGCCGGTGACTCATTTAATGGTGCTTTTCTAGCTTTATTTAATAATGATAATAATATCAAAATTGAAGAAAATATTTTAAAGTCTCATTCCATCACTCGTGAAGTCATTAGACATAAAGGGGCTGTAATTTCTAAAGAATTAATGCCAAAACTAAATGAACAAATATAAAGGAATTTATAAAATGCAAAAAAACCTTCTTATAATGTCACAAATGCCTCAGTATTTTGTAAATCTTGCTGATGATAATTTTAATACCCATAAATTATGGTTACAAAATGATGAAGATAAATATATATCTGAAATTAAAGAAACAGTTGATGCAATTGCAGTGATGGGAGGATATAAAATCACTCCTGAATTAATGAAAAGTATGACTAATTTAAAGATTATTGCATGTTACGGTGTTGGTTATGATGCAATTGACATAGACTATGCAAAAAGTTTAGGAATTAAAGTAACAAACACTCCAGAGGTATTAAACGATGAAGTAGCAGATACCGCTATAGCTCTTATGTTGTGTGTTTACAAACAAATTGTTGATGCTGATAATTTTGCTAGAAATAATTCCTGGGTAAATGGAGATTTTCCGTTAAGTAAAAAATTCTCTGGATCAAAATTAGGAATAGTTGGAATGGGAAGAATTGGAAAGGCTATAGCAAAGAGAGCAGAAGCTTTTGATTGTGTAATATCTTACCATTCAAGAAATAAAAAAAATGTTAAATATAAATTTTATGACAACGTCAATGAATTAGCAAAAGATGTAGATACTTTATGTATAATTACGCCAGGTGGCAAGGAGACTGAAAAATTAATTAATCAAAAAGTTTTAAAAGATCTTGGTACAAATGGAGTATTAATCAATGTTGCAAGAGGTTCAGTAGTTGATCAGGATGAACTTATCTATTGCCTTAAAAACAATATTATATTAGCAGCAGGATTAGACGTTTATGTTAATGAACCTAATATCCCAAAAGAATTAATTGATCTGAAGAATACAGTTTTGTTACCTCATATTGCTTCAGGTACAGTGGAAACTAGAAACGCTATGGGGCAATTAGTTTATGACAACATTAAAAATTATTTTGAAGATAAACCTTTAATATCACAAGTTTTATAAATTATTTATGTTTTGGTAATTCAATACCTGCATTTCGAGCATAAACTTTAGCAACAGCTGCGTCATCTTCATGTCCAAGACCTGATCCTGACGCAGCAATAAATTGTTGTAATGCAGCAGAAGTAATAGGAGCTGAAAAATTAGAGTTTTTAGCTATATCTAATACTATACCTAAATCCTTTGGCCAAATATTTATAGAAGATTTTGGTGAATAATCATCATCAATAATATGAGGTGCTCTGTTTTCAAGCATCCATGAACTTCCAGCACATTTGGATATCACCTCTAAAAATCTTTTGGGTTCAATACCTTGAGTAATGCCAAACGTAATAGCTTCTGCCATTGCAGCTATATGGACGCCAGCTAACATTTGATTAACTGCCTTCATTGCAGACCCCGCTCCAACAACTTCACCAAATTCAAAAACAGTCTCAGAGGTAGCCTCCAAAATTGGTCTCGCTTTATCAAGAGCATTTTTGTTTCCAGAAATCATGTAAGACAATTTGCCTTCTGATGACTTTTTAGATCCACCTGAAATTGGAGCGTCTAAATATAACAGCTTTTTATTTTCACACAAAGTTGCCATTTCTTTCGCAAAGTTTGGAGACACAGTTGTACACACCATAACAAGAGTATTTTTATTCAGTTTTGCTGCTATTCCGTCAGAACCAAAAATAATTTCTCTCGTTTGAGCTTCATTTAAAACAACAATAATGACAGCGTCTAAATTGCCATAGGATATTTCACCGACTTGACCACCTTCTTCAACAATTTTTTTTTGTTGAAGAAGATTTTTATCTTGTCCATAAACCATGAAGCCATATCTGATTAAAGACTGAGCTATTCCATAGCCCATTGAACCTAAACCAATAACAGAAATATTTTTCATGTTTTCTTTCATTTAAAAATTAATGATTATCTCTTGGTAAAACTTTTTTAACCTTTTGGTATTTTACTGCGTTTTCAAGAACACCTCCATTGGCTAATTCGCCAACATAGTTTCTTTGAATTTCTTGCCAAGGTGTTTGACTTTCTGGGTAAGGTGGAACACCATCCTTTTTTCTAATTTCAATTTCTTCAGGAGTAACAATCATATTGGCTGTATACTTATTTAAGTCAATAACAACAGTATCTCCTGTTCTTAACCAAGCGAGCCCTCCACCCGTAGCACTTTCAGGGGAAGCATTTAAAATTGATGGACTTCCTGAGGTTCCGGATTGTCGTCCATCACCTATACATGGTAATTCAGTTGTTCCTTTTTTAATTAGGTCATCTGATGGTTGCATGTTTACAACTTCAGCTGAACCTGGCCAACCCACTGGACCTGCCCCTCTTATTACTAAAATGGAGTTCTCATTCATTTCTAAATTTTTGTCATTTAGCCTATCATGATAATCTTCAGAACCTTCGAAAACTATTACTTTTCCTTCCAAAACACCCTCTTTTCCTGGATTTGAAAGAAACTTATCTTTAAAACTTTTTGAAATAACCGATGTCTTCATTATTGCTGAATCAAAGAGATTACCTTTCAAAACTATAAAGCCTGCTTTTTGTTTCATTGGATTTTTAAAAGGTGTAATAACTTTCTCGTCTTTAATCTTAATCCCTTTAAGATTTTGTGACATTTTTTTACCACTTACAGTCATGACATCTCCATGAATTTTATCATTATCTAATAGCTCAGACATAACAGCTGCAGTTCCACCAGCTCGATGATAACTTTCACATAAAAACTCACCAGCAGGTTGAATATTAGCCATTAACGGAATATCATAACCAACTTGTTGCCATGCATCAGTTTCTAACTCCACACCTACATGACGTGCGATTGCAGTTATATGTATTTGAGCATTGGTGGACCCACCAATGGCTGAATTAACTGTAATCGCATTTTCAAAAGCTTCTCGGGTCATTATGTCAGAAGGAGACAAATCATCCTTGACCATATCCACAATCCTTAAACCAGTTTTGTAAGCCATCTGACCTCGTTCTTTATATGGAGCAGGAATATTTGCATTCCCTGTTAGGCTCATGCCTAAAGCTTCAGCTAATGAATTCATTGTTGAGGCAGTCCCCATTGTATTACAATGACCATCTGAAGGTGCTGAACTTGTTACTATGTCAATGAATTCTTCGTAATCAATTCTACCAGCTGCTAATTCAACTCTACTATCCCATACCGCAGTTCCTGAACCAGCAAGTTTCCCATTATGCCAACCATCCAGCATTGGTCCACCATTTAAAACAATAGCGGGAAGATCTACAGTTGCAGCTGCCATTAAACAAGCCGGGGTAGTCTTGTCACACCCTGTCATTAAAACCACACCATCTAAAGGATAGCCATGAAGAATTTCAACTAAACCTAAATATGCCAAGTTTCTATCAACCGCGGCAGTTGGTCTTTTAAGTGTTTCTTGAATTGGATGAACTGGAAATTCAAAAGCAATTCCACCAGCAGTTCTTATGCCTTCTCTTACTCTTTCTGCTAATTTAATATGTACCCTATTACATGGAGAAATATCTGAGCCTGTTTGAGCAATTCCTATAATTGGTTTTCCAGATCTAAGCTCTTCGGGTGTTAAACCAAAGTTCATAGACCTTTCTAAATATAAAGCTGTCATACTTGGATTTGAAGGGTTATCAAACCATTGTTGACTTCTATATTTTGGATTAAAACTTTTGTCTGACATTACTTTTCTCCCAATTATAAAGTAATTAAATATTGTTAACAAATTAAGTTTATAATTTAGCATAAAAATAGTATGTATATTACATTTAACTTAAATGTTTAAGAAACTCTGATACGATCATACTTGATTTAAAAAAAATCAAAAGATAATTTCGGCTTTTTTTATTTTTTTTATAAGGTGGGAGGTTATAAAATGGTTAATAGTGAAAAGTTGACGGTAAAGCTAAATGATAATGATAACGTAGCTACAGCATTACGAGAGATTAACGTTGGTGAAACCACTCAAAATATAAAAAGTATAAGTACAATTCCTAAGGGCCACAAAATATCACTTAGAAAAATAACTAAGGGTGATAAAATTATAAAATATGATCAGTTAATAGGTATTGCAAGCAAAAATATATCTATTGGTGACCATGTTCATGTAGATAACACAGACTTCAAGTCAACAGATCATGATTATGAGTTTTCAACATCTATAAAATTACCTAATATGATTGAACCAGACATGAGACCTACATTTAAAGGTTATAAAAGACCTAATGGTAAAGTTGGGACAAGAAATTATATAGGTATACTTACTTCCGTTAATTGTTCTGCAACAGCTGCTAGAAATATTGCTGATGTTTTTAGTGAAGAAAGATTATCTAAATATCCAAACGTCGATGGAGTTGTTTCATTTACTCATGGGACTGGTTGTGGAATGGCTGACTCAGGTGACGGGTTTGACGCTCTTCAAAGAGTGTTACTAGGATATATCCAACATCCAAATTTGGCAGGTATTTTATTGATTGGATTAGGATGTGAAGCAAACCAAATTAAATTTCTTCTTGATGCATTTGATCTTCATGAAAATCCATTTTTTAAAACTATGACATTACAAGATATGGGTGGTTTAAGAAAAACAATTAAAGCCGGTGTACAATGTATTGAAGACATGCTTCCAGAAGTGAATTTAATTGAAAGAACTGACCAATCTGTTGAACATTTAAGTGTTGCTCTGCAATGTGGTGGATCAGATGCCTGGTCTGGTATAACTTCTAATCCCTCACTTGGTCATGCTGCTGATTTGATAGTTAAAAATGGGGGTACAGCTATTTTAGCAGAAACTCCTGAAATATATGGCGCTGAACATATGTTAACTAGAAGAGCAATTTCTCCTGAAGTTGGAAAGAAACTTGTAGATAGGATATTATGGTGGGAAGATTATGTTACAAGAAATAAAGGTAGCTTAAATAACAATCCTTCTCCTGGCAACAAGGCTGGAGGTTTAACAACAATCTTAGAGAAATCTCTAGGAGCGGCTGCTAAAGGTGGAACAACACCTTTAAACGACGTTCTTTTATACGCCCAAAAAGCTGAAAAGAAAGGTTTCCTATTTATGGATAGTCCTGGCTATGACCCAGCTTCTGTTACTGGACAAATCGCTAGTGGTTGTAATGTGGTTACATTTACAACTGGAAGAGGTTCTTGCTTTGGTTGTAAACCTTCTCCTTCTATAAAAATTGCTACTAATACAGAGATGTATAATAATATGGTTGAAGACATGGATGTTAATGCAGGAACTGTTATTACTGATAATAAAAGTATAGAAGATGTAGGGCAAGAAATTTTTGATTTAATCGTTAAAGTAGCTTCAGGTGAAAAATCTAAATCAGAATTTCAAGGTTTAGGAGATTTAGAGTTTGTACCATGGCAAATTGGAGCAACAATGTAAGGATATAAAATGATTGATTTAAAAGGTAAAACGGCTTTACTAACTGCATCAGGTCAAGGTATTGGCAAAGCAACAGCAAGAGCTTTTTCTGATGCCGGAGCTTATGTAATTGCAACAGATATCAATGAGAAGTCATTATCATCATTACAAGACTTTGTTAATGAAACGCACATTCTTGATGTAACAAATAAAAAAGCTATAAAAGAACTTGTTAGTTCAATTAAAGCTCCTGATATTCTTTTTAATTGTGCTGGGATAGTTCACAATGGAACTATATTAGAGTCTAATGACGATGAATGGGACTTTGCTTTTAATTTAAATGGTAAGGCTATGTATTACATGATTAAAGAAGTAATTCCAATAATGATTAAAAAAGGTGGTGGCTCTATAGTTAATATTGCATCTGTAGCATCGTCAACTAAAGGTATTCCAAATAGATTTATTTATACTGCATCGAAAGCAGCAGTTTTAGGAATAACAAAATCAGTTGCTGCAGATTATATAACTCAAGGTATAAGATGTAATGCTATTTGCCCTGGAACCGTTCAAAGTCCATCATTAGAACAACGACTGCATGACATGGGTGATTATGAAAATGCTAAGAAACAATTTATTGCTAGGCAACCAATGGGACGATTTGGAGAAGCAGAAGAAGTAGCAAATCTTGCACTTTACCTTGCAAGTGATGCATCAGCTTTTACAACTGGACAATTCCATATTATCGACGGTGGAATATGTATGTAAGCCAAGTGTTTTTTTAAAAAAATAAGTATTAATTATTATAGAAAGGAAATAAAATGAAATTATTACGTCATGGAGAATTTGGTAAAGAAAAACCAGGAATCATTGATCAAGACGGTAAAATAAGAGATTTATCAGATCATATCTCTGATATTAACGGAGATACTGTTGATAAAGATAACTTAAATAAAATAGCTTCAATTGATTTGTCTACTTTACCAATTATTTCAAATGGCACTAGATTAGGGGCATGCGTTGGTAATGTAGGAAAATTTCTATGTATTGGTTTAAATTATTCAGATCATGCAGCTGAAAGCGGATTACCAGTTCCAAGCGAACCTATACTTTTTTCTAAAGCTACATCCGCCATCGTGGGTCCTAATGATAATGTAGAAATTCCAAGAAATTCTTCAGAAACAGATTGGGAAGTTGAACTTGGTATAATTATTGGGAAAAAAGCTAAATACATTAATGAAGATGAAGCAGAAGACTATATTGCAGGCTACTGTGTAGTCAATGATGTATCTGAAAGAGCTTTTCAAATTAAACGTGAAGGTCAATGGACTAAAGGTAAATCATGCGACACTTTTGGACCAACTGGGCCTTATTTAGTTACAAGAGATGAAATACCAGATGTACAAAATCTTAAAATGTACTTAGACGTTAATGGTAAAAGAATGCAGGAGGGATCAACTAATACTATGATATTTTCAGCTAAACATATCGTATATTATTTGTCTCAATTT
>JAOESH010000022.1 GCA_028382005.1 Pseudomonadota bacterium | reverse complement strand
ATCTGTAATCAATTCTGCAAGAGCATTTTCTCTTTCTTGATATGTCATAAAATTATTTGATGTTTTTATTTTTTTTGGTTCTATGTTTTTTACAATTACAACAGATTTAGGATTAGTCAACTCACTTGCTTTGGTAATAGTTGTTTCATTTGAAACTTTCGTATTATTCAACTTACTCGCTTTGGGAATAGTTGTTTCATTTGAAACTTTCGTATTATTCAACTTACTCGCTTTGGGAATAGTGATTTCATTCACGTCTTTAATATCATCGAAACCATTTTTATTTTTATTTTTTTCTACTAATATTTTATTTATAATTTCACGTATTTTAAAATCATTATTTTTATCTTTTACATTTTTAATTTTATTAGTTTCTTTATTTTTTTCACTTATAATCTCTTCTGCTGCTGTGTTCTTACTTACTGCTTTTTTTATGGTGGCGGTTACGTCTGTTGAAGTAATATTTGATAACTTGTTTTTTGTGTTTCCTAACCATTGATTAAGATTTTCATTCGGTTTTGAAGTTAATAAATAACCAAGTGAACAAAAAACTATTATATTAAAAATTATAAATTTCATTTTAAACCTCTTTATTTGATAAAACTTTGTTTATAGATATTCAAATTTCTTTTTGAATGCTCATAACAAATGATTAAAATACTTCTAAAAATCCCAGAAAGTGGAAGACCAATAACTGAAGTCATAAAAGCCATACTAAATTGTTCTGTTAATTTTGAAATTGTTTGATTAATAGTATCAATATTTAAGTTAGATGAAGATAACTCTCCAATACCTAAACTAATTCCTAAAAGTGTATAAGTTAGTGCAATAGTTGAAATCAAGTTAGAAAATTGCAAACCAGTTTCAAACCAAAACTTTTTCTCATTTACCTTTATATTGCATACATTTATGATACATACTATAGAAGTAATTATTAAAAATGAGAGAAGTAAAATAAAGGTTGTCCCAAGTACAGAGGTTGCCCAATCAAATACAGTAAAAGCATCAGAACCTGAAATAAATACATAAGACACTAATATCAAAATAATACTTCCCAAGAATATACTTAAAGCTTGGGAAGATTGATTCAAATGTAAAATCAAATTATTTATCATTTCCTTATTACCCTAGTATTCATTAAATTTTCAGTTGTTAGACCTAATTTTTCTAACCAAGATATTGAAAAGGACTTTTCTTTTTCTAGAGATGAATGAACTAAGAACGTAAAATCAAAATTTTCAAATGCTTTAATTGTTTGATAAGAGGGGTTTTTATTAATATCTTTACTATTAATAGTTATTCTCTCCAAATCTAAAAGTTTAAGTTTTGAATTTTCTAATTGTTTTTTCCTATCCCCAATTGAAATACTTTTGTTCAGAACCAGGGCTAATGCTTTAGCTCTTTCTCTTTCTAAAGTATCTAAAGAATTGGCGTTTACAGAAGTCGCTGCTGTAATACTTAAAATTATAGTTATAGTTTTTATAAATTTAGACATTATTTTTCCTTTCTTATTAGTTGGTAAAAACAGAAATGACATTAACTGGGTCATTAAAATTTGTTTGTATAATTTCATTTTGACCATCAGCCGCAAATGCAACATTCTCAACTAAACTCATTGCATCTAAAGCAACAATTTTAGCCATATAATTTATCATTTTTTCTTTCATTGCCAGAACAGCCATTTCTGTTTCTAAGTTGTGAACATAATTTCTAATAGCTTCCATTTTATTTGCAGGATCCTTAGCTAAAATGTTTTGATTATTCATAGGATGCTTTTCTATAGCTAATTTAAGCTTCATTACAGCATCTTTATTAATTTGATATTGTTCAAAGTACTTACTTCGTTTTGAAAGGTTATAAGAAGTATTTTCAAGAATTTTAAAATCTAAACTTTCTGACCTTTTCATTGCACTTTTTTTATTATTAATAAATTTACTTGAAGCTTTACTTTTAAATGAATTCCTTTTCATATTTCTTTGAATTTTTTTAAAAAATATTTTTTTTGTATCTAGCTTTTGTTTTTTCATTAATAAAAGATTATTCATGTCTTTAATATAATCTCTTTTATTAATAATAATTTGATGTTTAATTTCAAAAGATTCTTCTTTAGAAGCACCTTCAAGCATTGATTTTAGTTCACTGATTTTTTCAATTTTATTTTTAATTTTATTATCTGTATTTTGTAAATTGACAGCTAAAATTGATTTATTAAAATCATTGTTCAGAACCTTGTTAAGATGTTTGGGGGGTAGAATATACATTTTTTCAACTATTTGTGGCTTCCATTCACCTAAATTATTATTAGCTAAACTAGTTGTTGAATATAAAGATCCAGTAATAATAATTAAAAATATCTTTAAATTTAAATTTTTCATTTGTGTCTCCCTATTATTTTTTTGACCAATAATTAATTCGCTTTAATTCAGACTTAATAATTTTGCTATTATTTATTAGAGCAAATTCAGATGTTATGTTTGGATCATTATGAGCTAAAAGTGACTCAATATTTTCTATGAAACTTGATCCATCTTTGTAAGTTAAATCTTTATTAAAAGTATTCTGAAACTCTTTGAAATTTAATGATGCTTGAATTAAGTTTCCTGCTTTTATATAATTTTGAATGCTTAAAGCAGAATTTTTCATTCTTTCATTTTCATTAACTAGATAAGAGTTGTTAGCTATTAGAAAATCACAATCATATAAAATTTTAGCACTTTTGTTATATAAACTGTCAGCTTCTTCTTTTTTTGATGAGGCAAGATTATCAAAGCTTTTTCCTTCTTTGACACATTGATCATAAGATCTAAGAGAAGTACTTATTTTGACATTTTTAATAGCTGTTTCAATTCTTGCATTTTTATTATCTCCAATAACATTACAACTTGAAAGTGTGATACCCGTTAAAGCTATTAAGATTATTTCTTTATATTTAATTTTCATTATAATCTCTCCTTTTATTAATTTAAATAAATTACATCGTGAACATTGTAAGTATTTGTTGATTGTATGTTTAAGATCCTTCTCTTAGTTCTCACCTTGATATTGTAGTGAGAGAACTTTGTTATATTTTTATTTGAATAATATGTTCTTTCATAACAAGTTTCTGCTTGAGGCTTTTGCGGAGAATTAATTGCCATCATAGAACCAAACAAAGCACCAATAGTTCCTACACCATGAACGTCACTTAATTTATTCCCAATAACACTCCCAATAAGGCCACCAACGGCAATGTTAGCAAAATCATTAGATCGCGTTTGGTTAGATCCATTACAAATAATTTTTGTATGAGGTTGAGAATAGTTTGTTATTACTGATACAGGAGTAATGCTCATTACCACTCCCCATTTTTCACGAAACTGTCCTGCAAAGGACATTGATGCATTTGTAAATATAAATATCACCGCTATAAGAGTAATTTTTTTCATTTTTCTACTTTCTATTTATTAACTTCAAAATAGTTATGCAAAAATTAGAAAAATTTTTGTAATTTATTTAATATAAATTGATTTGTTTAAGATTTTTTTGATGAAATTATTAATAATAATAAAGTTGTTATGGAATTAATAATGAAATGGGATAAAGAAGATCCAGTTCATAAATGGGGATATAAAAGAGCAGAAAAAATTGATGCCTATCATGATCATTCAAATAGTATTACCGACCAAAATTGTTACAAAAAGGGTATTGAGATAATAAAAAAATTGAGAGATGGTTACAAATAATAACTTACCATTGATTAACAAATTCTTTTGAATATTGAAATTTCTTTACTGGAGTGCCCTCACCTCTTGGGATTTCTGCTATCGGATTATTTTTATAAATATCGATTCCACGCGCGAGTTGTGTTTCAAAATGAGGCCAAATAGACAAATCTGCTTTAACACTTACAGGAGCAAATCTCATCGTTATTCCACATCTTCTTCTATCTGAATTATTTGCTTCTGATCCATGAAGCAGACCATCATCATGAAGAGAAATTTCTCCTGCCTTTAAATTTAAAGAGATAATATCTTCTTTGTTAATTTGATCATTAGATACTTCTTGATCCAAAACAAGGTTACTTGCTTTATTAGTGTGATGTTTAAACATTCCATCATTATGGCTACCTTTGACAACTTTCATTGCAGCGTTTTGTTCGTCCGTGTCATACAAAGCTAACCAAACAGTAACTGATTTTGCTGGCGATAGAGGCCAATATTGTGCATCTTGATGCCATGGCACGACAGATCCATCTTTTGGCTCTTTAAGAAAAAACTGTCCACCCCATTGAAAAAAGTTAGGGCCAAGTAAGTCTTCAACGTAATCAAGTATAGTGGGAGTTCTACATAAATTGTAGAATGTTAAGCTTGCTTTATGCCACATATTTGTTTGGTTAAGATCAATAGACGCATCAAGCCTTGAACTAAGTGATATAAATAAATTATTTAAGTCATCTTGAGTATCGTCTGAGAAAACTGGCAAACCAGTAATATATCCATCATTTTCATATTGAATTTTTTCTTTATTAGTGAGTCTTCTTACATTTTCAGAAATTTTAAACATATCTATACTCCTTTAAAAGATTTTATAAAAATAATATCCTTAATTACAGAACTTCAAATAGTCCAGCTGCCCCTTGGCCTCCACCAATACACATTGTTACAACAGCATATTTAATTTTCCTTCTTTTTCCTTCTAATAACGCATGACCCACTAACCTTGCACCACTCATTCCATAGGGATGTCCAATTGAAATGGAACCTCCATTAACATTTAAATGTTCATTAGGTATTCCAAGTTTATCACGGCAATAAATTACCTGAACAGCAAAGGCTTCATTTAACTCCCACAATCCAATATCATCCATTTTAAGATTATTTTGCTTTAAAAGTTTTGGTATTGCATAAATAGGACCTATACCCATTTCATCAGGTTCACATCCTGCAACTGCAACACCATGGCAAATACCTAAAGGATTAAGGTTTCTTTTCTCGGCTAATTTCATTGACATTAAAACTGACGCTGATGATCCATCAGATAATTGGCTAGCGTTGCCAGCAGTAATAAAAGAATTTTCTCCCATGACAGGTTTCAAATTATTTAGACCGTCAATATTTGTAGTAGGTCTATTACACTCATCTTTTGTTATTTCAACATCATGGAAATCAGTTTGATTAGTATCTTTATTTTGAAACGCCATTGCTGTTTTGACAGTTACAATTTCATCATTGAAATAGCCTTTAGTCTGAGCTGCGGCTGTTCTATGTTGACTTTGTAAAGCGTATTCATCTTGAATATCCCTTTTTATTCCATATCTCTTAGACACAGTCTCTGCAGTTTCTATCATGCTCATATAAATATCAGGTTTATTATTTAATAAAAATCTATCTTGAGATTTGTACTTATTAGAAAATTTATTTTGAACTAAAGAGATTGACTCTACTCCGCCACCAATAACTATATCCATTTCTTTACACGCAATTTGTTTAGCTCCAATGGCAATAGCCATCAAACCTGAAGCGCATTGTCTATCAACACTCATTCCAGGGACTTGGGTAGGAAGGCCAGATGCAATTGCAGACAATCTTCCTATATTATAACCCTGCGTTCCTTGCTGAACAGCAGCACCCATAATTACATCTTCTATTTCATCAGGATCTACTCCTGATTTTTTTATAGATGCTTTGATAGCATGACTTGCTAGGGTTGGAGCATCAGTATCATTAAAAGATCCTCGGAATGCTTTTCCAATTGCTGTTCTTGCGGTAGATAAAATAACAGCTTGATCCATAAAAACCTCTTAAAAAAATTATTTAGTTTTGTTAAAATGAGAGCATATCAAAATTTAAATATAAGTTAAATTATTTTTACCTGATATATCTTTACCTCTCATATGGTATATTTTCCTATTTGAATATTTGTTAGCGTTAAGTTTTGAAAAAAGTTTTTTATCTTTAACTAATTGATGATCAAAAATACTTGTTGTAGGCATAAAACGCATTGTAATTGCTCTTCTGGCCTTAGATGAATTATTTGCCTCAGATCCATGAACTAAATATACATCATGCAACGAAATTTGACCTCTTTTTAAAATTAAGTCTACTGCATCTTTTTCATTAAACTCTTCATTAGCTAATTCTTGGTTAAGAGTAAGATTTTTATTGTTATTTACATTATGGGACTTTAATTTCTGGTCTATGTGTGATCCTTTAATGAATTTAAGACACCCATTCTCTGGGGTAGAATCATCAATAGCAAGCCAAGCTGTACAAGTGGCTAATGGTCTTATTGGCCAGTATTGCCCGTCCTGATGCCAAGGTGTCGCATGACCATCAATTGGTGGTTTTGCAAAAAAACTTGAATTCCATAGAGCAAAATCAGGGCCTATTAATTGAGAAACATAGTCTAATATTTTCTTATTATTGCAAATATCTATAAACCCTTCATCGTATGACAACACTGCTGGACAGTAATTTTTAAACTCAGGATGCTTATTTAATAAATCATTATGTCTTTTTTCTATCTTTAATAAATCTTCTTCAGGCATTTTAAAATCTGGAATAACATAACCATCATTTTTATATTGATTAATTTGATTATTTGAGAGCATTATCTATTTCCTCTAAATGTTTTAAATTTCTTTTTTAATTTTGTTCCAGCTATTTCTCATCCATTTTGTACACTCAACTCCTTGTTCAAAAAGTGAGTATTTACAACCTTCCCCATAATCAGTATTAGGAATAAATTCTGTAGATATTTGGCCTAGTTTCGATTTTGGATCTTTTGCATGATATTTCATAAGTTTTAAAATACATTCTTTCCATGGATCTAATAATTTTTCTTCCCATAATTCATGATATTCATCTTCTTTGGGTTTTTTGAATGGATATTGAATTCCTCTTCCTAATTTTCCATCTGAGTATTTACCATGAATATTTAATGGGTTATTAGGAATAACTGACCTGGCGTGACAATGTTTTACCCACCCTAGATTAATCCACTCTTCAACAACATTTCCTTTTATATAAGGATCTAAAATTAGATTGCCTGCTACAATTTGTTCATCTATATTATATATTTTTTGTTCTTTAGGATTGTTAATTTTAAAAATTACATGACTGTGATCAAGGGTAATATTAAATTCAATGCCTTTTTCTTCAACAAGTTTACCTACTTCAATTACCCTAGAAAAATCTTCGCTCCACATATTCACATGTATTTCAAAACAAGGAGTTACTCCTAATCTCATTCCGATGTCGTATGCTTCAAGATATGTGTCTCTTACATCTATATTAGAAACTAAATTGCCATCACTATTTAACGCCTGAATTTGAGTGTTATGAATTGTTGAACCAAGATTTTGTGCAGTTTTTAAATTTTGTATTAACAAGCTTTTATGATCTCCAATAGTATAAAACCATCCACCTGCCTTTATAGGAATTTGATATTTTTTGCTTGCTTCCAAAAAGGAGTTAATCTCATTTAAATCAGGTGTTTTATCAACATAATCAAAGAGGTTTTCTTCTTTCACCATGCTAAACCTAGTGTCAATTTCAGGCATTGGATCTAAGTGAGTATGTTTTATACCATTAGTTTGTATTCCAAATTCAAGTTGATTTATCATTAAATAATCACCAATTTTCTTCTCAGTTACGAATAAACTTTTTCGCCCTCTAACATAACTCTGTGCATTACTCTTAACTGTTTCAGATCATAGTCTGAATTTGCTTTATGCATAGTACAGCGGTTATCCCAAATAACTAAATCACCTTCTTGATATGAATGACTATATTGAAATTTGGATTGAAAAGAAAATTCATACAATTCGTCTAACAATTTATCACTATCAGGATTGTTGAAGCCAGCTATATGATCAATTCTATTTGGATTAATATATAGAGATTTTTCACCTGACATAGGGTGTGTTCTTATTAAAGGGTGCTCTACTTCTGGGGTTTCTTCTTCTTGTTCTTTCGAGAGTTTAGCTACTTTTGAAACGTTTCGTCTACTTTGCCATTTATGAATTGCACTTAAGTTAGATATTTTACCTTTCAAATGTTCAGGTAAATTTTGAAAAACAGAATAACAATTAA
Organism: Pseudomonadota bacterium; assembly: GCA_028382005.1. Taxonomy (GTDB): domain Bacteria; phylum Pseudomonadota; class Alphaproteobacteria; order Puniceispirillales; family Marisalimonadaceae; genus Marisalimonas. The sequence continues at coordinate 11,871 of JAOESH010000022.1, read as the reverse complement.
TAAAATCAGTTCCTCCGCCATTTTTAGGAAGAGTTTCTGGATATATAAATGTTAAAGTAGCTGGTTTTTCTCTATATGAGTCATCAGTATGCCAATGGCTTGCATATACTCTCGGCTTATTATCCGAAGTTCTGTTTGAAACTACAATAACTTCAGGAATATTATCCACTGTTTCATGTTGTACAAAATATTTTTTTGGATTTCCAAAAATTCTTGACACATTAGCCAATTCAGTAGGATTTAATTTTTGATTTTTGATACATATTACTAAATGATCCTTAATAGCATTTAATAATTTGTCTGTTGTATCTTTGTCTATTTTTTGTCTTAAATCTATACCTGAAATTTCCGCACCCATTAAGTCTGATAATGGTCTAACTTTAAATTCTACCATGACATCATCTCCTGTCATTAAGATTGTTTTTTAATGATAATTAATAATTAAAAAAATTCAAAATAAAATTGTTCGAATTTAACAGGTTAATCTAATTTCCTTGTAAATTTTATTAAATCATTCAAAATATAATTTTAATAAAATTTATAAGGTTTAGTTTATGGACGACAAAAATATAAGCAAATATATTCATTATGCAGAAAGAGCTTTACTGGTGTTTATTGCATTTGCAACGATCTTTGCTACTGCTCAGGAAATTATTGTATTAATCGAAAACAAAAGAGTTCTCTTAGCTGACTTACTATTACTATTCATATACACAGAAGTTCTAGGAATGGTTGCCGCTTTTTATAGAAGTAATAGAATCCCGGTAACCTTGCCTTTATTTATTGCTATGACAGCCTTGGCAAGATTAATTATTCTTCAAGGTAAAGAGCCAAGTGATCTTCTTTACGAAGCTGGTGCGATAGTTTTAGTGGCATTAGCTTGCCTGATAATTAGAACAAGGCCGCCTGAAAAATTTAGAGCTAATATTGAAGAATAAACGTAAATTATTAAAAAATATCATTCAACTAGTTTTGAAACTGTGATATGAAAATTTAATGTTTATAGATTGTTTACAATACTGCAATTGGTCAGAAAAGATTTTTAAACAATGGAGAGCATCAAACTTAGATGCTGTCCATGTTACTATATCCTATCATGAGCAATTTAGAGATACCGTTTCTAATTTTGAACAATGGAACAAATGGTTTGAAAAATATCCATCATTAATTATGCCTGCGTTTTACGCAGAGGATGTAGAAATTGCAAAAAAACAAAGAAAAACTGCTGTTATTTTTGGATTTCAGAACCCATCTCCAATTGAAGATGATATTGGTTTAGTCGAAATTCTTCATCGGCTTGGCGGAAGGTTTATGCAACTTTCTTATAATAACCAGTCATTATTGGCTACAGGATGTTATGAAGAAAATGACCCTGGAATAACTAGAATGGGTAAGGAAGTTATCAAAGAGATGAACCGGGTGGGAATGGTTGTTGACATGTCACATTCTTCTGAAAGGTCAACTTTTGAAGCTATAGAATTATCTTCAAGACCTATCGTTATAAGTCATGCAAACCCATCTTTCTGGCATCCTGCAAAAAGAAACAAATCTGACCAAATCTTAAGAAAGCTATCTGAAAATAAAGGAATGCTAGGTTTTTCTCTTTATCCTCACCATTTAAATAATAGTAGTCAATGTTCTCTCGAAGATTTTTGTTTAATGATAGCTCGAACTGCAGATTTAATAGGAATTGATCATATTGGATTTGGTTCAGATCTTTGTCAAGATCAGCCAGATAGCATTGTTGAATGGATGAGAGTAGGAAAATGGACTAAGGAAATTGATTATGGTGAAGGTTCAGCTTCTAACCCAGGTTTTCCTGATATGCCTAAATGGTTTAGAGATAATAGAGACTGGAATAATATTATTGAAGGACTAAAAAAACATGGTTTTTCAAGTGATGAAATTAATAAGATTAAAGGTGAAAACTGGTTATCTTTCTTTCGTAAATCTTTTATGTCAAATTAGAAAATGAAAATTAATAATAAAAATATAAAAATAAGTAAAAAAACTTTCTTAAGGAAGCCATCTAAAGTTATGAAATTAAACCGACTTGGTAGTTTTCATCAAACAAGATTATCATTTTGTCGTCAGTTGGTTAATCAACTAAAAGACAATAATTGGATATTTAGAGTTTCTGAGTGGAACATTGATAAGAATGGCATAGGAAACGCAATAATTTCTAGTAACGACGATGAAAACACTTATTGTTTAGTCGTCTTTTGTCACCCTATAAATGATCATGATAGAAGTGATAGAGTAATAGCTGAAAAGTGGGATATGACCTTCTCACTCTTTTTAGGAGAACCTACTCAAACTGAAATTGATTATATGTCTGAGAATTTAAAAGTTCAAGAGGCTGGCCATCATTCATCTAAACAAATGACCCTAAGTAGAGCAAATAAATCAGTAAGAGTCTTTAACAACATATTGTCGTCTTTATCTAAAGGTAAACAACCAAATAAAACATTAATTAATGATATTGGATATCTTGTAAGAACTACAGCAGTTTATGGTAACGGTAAGTTTGGCATTGGAGATTTTGATAATATTTGTGAAAATTCATTTTTAAAAAAACCATTTCAAGCTGAAATGCTAACAGTATATTTGATAAGATTTTTTTCAATCAAACTAATAAATTTTCTTGCCAAAATGAAAGGTGGTACTGCCTCCGTTAAATTATCTGATGAAATCTCAAAACATATAGGTGTGGGTAATGCTACAGGATTAGGCATGGCACCTTTTTTAATAAATCATCCTGAACTTTTACATAAATGGATAAATACAAGGGAAACTGCTATTTCCAGAGTTTATGCAATAGAAAAAATTGATACAAACCAACAAAATGAAATTGTTAATTTACTTCAAAGGGCATTGAATTACACAAATCAGTGGAAAGTTGATGATCAAAATCAATCTACAAGAATAAAAAACCTTCAATTAGATTTAAAAAATATCATAGATGATCCAACTACCAAAATTTTATTAAGCGATACATACCCTCTTAAGAATATTTTTAATTTTTTCGTTGATCAAATAAGTTTAGAAACTGAAGAAATACTTCATTCTATTTTTATTGAACCATTCTCAAATCTTTTTGAAGACTTAACAGATGAAATGGGAACATTTGAAAAACAATCAGTTCCAATAAAATATAAAGTAAAAGAAATAATTAATATAATACGACAAAATTATAATTGGGCTTTAAAGATTAATGTAAATGATAAAAAAGAAAATCACTTTTTTTGGTATACTTCTCAAGCTAAATTAGAACCTAGATTAGGAATTCAAGAACAAGATCACGGGTCTGAAAAACAATTGCCTTTTGATATAGCCCACCAAGTTCAAAATACATTGAAAATATTAGAAAGTTTACCAAAAAATATTACAATTTCAGAAGTAATGATAAACTATCCTGAAACTAGAAATATTATTCGCAGGATAGTTATAAATAACACTTCTGAATATAGCGAAATCCAAGATAATTTGCATTGTGATAAAACTAAACCAATTGATATTCTCAGATGTAAATTAAGCTTTTTTGGAGCTTCAAAATACGATCCAAAATCTGATTTGTGGACAAGAATTACTTTGTTTCAAGGAGCCCCCCTTCCTCATCAATTACAAGAAAAAAATGCGTGTAATTGGATTTTCCCATATCTATCAGATGCCTAAAAATGCTAGAGATATCTTCAAACCAAATTTTTTCTGAAACTTACAAAGCTCTCAGAAGTGTAGATGTTGATTGGGGTATAGCTAAAGATAGTGCAAACTTATGCAAATGGTTAGCTATTCACAATCAATTTTTTCTTGGATCTATTCTAAAAACTGCTGATTTGTATAAATGTGGTAATATTTCGATTTCAGTAAATGATAACACTTTTGACAAACCATTATCATCCGCTTTAATGGGATTGGTTTTAGTTGAATATATTGCCTCTAATAAGAAGGCTTGGGAAGGTTATTTAAACAGTCCCAAATTCTTAGTTGCTGCTATGGCTTTAGTAGCACATGAACAAAAAAGTTATTTAAAGTTAAGTGATAAAAATAAAAATCTTATTGCCATTACAGATGAAGATAAATTATATGTAAATATTAGTAATCTTAAGAATATAAATGGGTACTTCTTTCTTGATGTTAGTAAGAAAATTACAAGTCATAATATAACTGAGTTAAATTTGTCTGACATTTCGTTTGCATCTAAGGTTAATGAAAAATGTTGGGAAAAGTTAAAATTGATGGCTTTTGATACATATGTTCCTGAAAGTGACGCTTCTAAATCTGGCGCTGGATATTGATTTATTATTTAACACTATAATCTTTTATTACATTAATATCAGGATCTAAACCTAAGCCAACTTCCTCAGATATTTCAAAAAAACCATCTTTTGGATTAAATATTTCTTCAGGATAAAGATAAGCTTCAAAATCTATAAAAAATCTTTCTAAAAGGCCTGGGTTAGGCATTGATTGGGCTAAGTGTAATGTAGCTAAGAAGCCAGGGCCAAAATAAGGAGAATGAGGCATAACTTGCACACCGTAATTATCAGCAAGTGACGATATCTTCTTAAACTCTGTAATCCCTCCAACTTTCGTTACGCTAGGTTGGGCATAATCGACAGCTTCAGCGTCAAACATCTTTTTAAATTCAAAGGAAGTACACGCATTTTCTCCAGCTGCAATTGGAATTAAACTTTCTGACCTTAAATGTGACAAACTTTCAAAATCTTCTGGAGGATTTATAGGTTCTTCTACCCAGTAGAGATCAAACTCTTCCCAAGAATTTAACATTTGTCTAGCTTTATCCTTTGTCCAAGGGCAGTTAGTATCAACCATTATGGAAATATCATCACCTAATGTGTTTCTGGCTGCCTCAACTTCAGGTGTGTATATTTCGTGTAATTTAACGTGTTTGTATCCAATATTTTTAGCATGTTGACATCTATCTTGAACTGAATCAACGTCCTCATAGCGCCACAAACTAGCATATGCTGGCATTTTTTTACCACCTGAAGAACCTAAAATACTATATAATGGAAGATTACTAAACTTGGCTACAATATCCCATAAAGCAATATCAATGGCACTTATTGCAAAAATAGTTATACCATATCTACCATAAAGATGAAGACTTTTTTGGAGCTCAAAATTAATCTGCTGAACATTTAATGGATTTTTACCGATTAAGTGCGGTTTAACCATATGATTAATAGCTTCTGCAACTGATCTTCTACAATGATATGCAAACGCATCCCCCCAACCAACAATACCTTGATCAGTTTCTATTTTGACTAAACAAAAATCTAAAGCATCTGCTGTAAGAAAGCTTGATGGAGATTTTTTGTTTACACCGTTAGAAAAAGGAATCTTTAATTCAAAAACTTGAATGTCAGTTATTTTCATTTGAAACTATACCTTTATTTAATGAGATTCATTATCTGCTAACCATTTTATGACTTTTGCTGCAGGGTATAACCACAATAATCCAGCAACTATGTAAATCAACCAATCTAAAAGCCAGAAGTAGCCAGTTACATATTCAAATATATACATAAACATAGCAACATAAATAACCAAAGCTGGAATAATTCCAACCACAACCGTAAAATGTCTCCATCTTTTCAAAATATAATCCTTAAATAATTTATTTTCTAACTAGGAATTAATCCACCATCAACATTATATGATTGACCAGAGATGTTTCTTGCTCCCTCAGATGATAAGAAAACAACCATTGCCGCAATATCCTTTGGATCATTCGGTCTTTTTAATGGAATATCTCTTACATAATGCTTCATGATATCTTCTTCTGACTTGTCTTGTTCTAATGCTCTTTTTTTAACTATATTTGATAAAATATTTGTGTGGGTAATACCAGGGCAGATTGCATTTACCGTTATGTCATATTTTCCTAATTCTTGGGCAGCAGTCTTAGTTAAGCTTATAACGGCACCTTTACTAGCAGCATAAATTGCGTTTGAAACATCAACAAAACCTTTTCCACCAACTGAAGCCATATTGATAATTCTACCACCGGTCTCTTGTTTAATCATTTGATGTGCTGCAGTTTGCAAACAGAAAAAAGTTCCTTTTGCATTAACATTATGTATCCAATCCCAGTCCTTTTCATTTAAATCCATAATACTTGAAGTTCTTGTTACACCGGCATTGTTAACCATAATATCCAAAGAACCAAATTGCTTTGCTGCTTTATTAATCATATCTTTAATATCTTCGACATTAGTTACATCAGTTTTTATTGCCAAACCAGAACCATTATTACTTGAGATAATTTCAACTGTTTTTTCTGCTTCTTCAAAATCTATATCAGCACAAATTACGTTATAACCTTCTTTGCTCATGGCAATAGCAATAGCTTGACCTATACCATTTCCAGCTCCAGTAATGCATACATTTTTAAAAACTTTGATCATCTTTATCTTAAGCTTTCTTTTGATGACAATTATACTGCTTGATTAACTTCTAACATATTTGCATTTATGTCATATAAGTAAATTTGATGAAAACCTGGCATCGCATAAACCTTAGCATCTGAATATAAAATGTCTTCATTATCTAATCTCTTTTTTAAAGCTGATAAATCTTTAACAGTAAAAGCAGGATGCCCTCCGATTGAAGGATTATGAGCGAAATTATTTCTCCAACCGAACCCTTCATCTGGCTTAATTACGTGAAGGCCTGTGTTATTGTTAGATAATGGTAAGATTGCTAGTTCTGATGGGTCAATGCTAAAGTCACCTTTATTAACAGGTGCAACCCATTTACCTTCAGTCATACCCACAACATTACAAAAGAAATCAATAGATTTTCTTACATCTAATGACTCTAAATTCATATGATGAACACCCCAATCTAGATCCATGTCCCAACCATTAATATTTTCGTTAACACCACTGGAATTTTCTATAAATTGAATTAGGTTTAAAGAAGGTTCTTGAACAAGTAAGCTTTTAAATGAATTTTGCTTGTTACCGTTTTTGAAAATATAATTAACATTATCTTTATCTAGATTAATCTTAATCTTATTAATGCTTTCTACCAAAATAGAGATATAACTTCTTCTACTTTGAATATAGTTTGATACTAAAAGGTCTGGCTTTGGTTTAAATAATCTTAACCCAAAGCCTTGTCTTCCAAAAAAAATATTTTCTTCGTTATCAAATAATGGCTGATAAAGAATTTCAGAATTTTGAGCAGAACCTATAAGCATTTCATAAAATTGTTTTGATTTATCTAAATCGTGAACAGGAATAGAAACATTCAAAATTGTCCAATTCATAGAGATGTCCTTTTGTTTTGTTATATTGCGAAGTTATTTTAAATAACAAAAATGAAACTAACAAATCTTTACAAAAAGAACAAATTGAATAAAAATATTAGATTGATTAGTTGGGGAGATGGTTTTACATGGACGTTAAAAATTTAAGCAATGATTTTGGAGTGGAAATCACTAACTTTGATTGTTCAAACAAAATTCAATCAGATGAAATAAAATTTTTAAAAACAACAATGCAAAACAAGCATTTTATATGTTTCAAAAATCAAAAATTAGATGGAAATTTACTTGCAAAATTCACAAAAAATTTTGGAGAATTAGAAGCTTACCCAGAAAAAGACAAGACTAAGGGTAAACTTGAAATTTTTAATGTGTCAAATATTTCTGAAGATGGAGAACATTTATCTCCAGATGATCAAAGAGTTATACTTCAAAAAAACAACTCACGTTGGCATACTGACAGTTCATATAGGTATTTTCCCTCCTCCTTTTCTATCCTCTTTGGACAAGAAACACTCCCTGAAGAAGCGACTGGTGGTCAAACCGAATTTTCTAATATGTTGAAGGCCTATGAACATTTGCCTGATGATAAAAAGACACTCTTAGAGCCACTTCACCAAGTACATTCATATAATGATATTAGACGGTTAGAACCCGGTCTACCTGAGTTGACTTATGAAGAAAAATCTAACTTCCCTCCTGTATCACATCCTGTTATTAGAGTTCATCCTGATAGAAATCTAAAAAAATCTCTATATTTTACCTCTAACACAAGTTTAGAAATTGGTGGAATGAGCTTGGAAAATGGTAAAAAACTTCATAGTTGGCTTGTTGAGTACATTAGCCAATCTATGTTTTGTTATAAACATTTCTGGGAGCAAAATGATCTTATTATGTGGGATAACAGAGTATTATTACACAGGGTAATACCTTATGATTATTCAAAATATAGAAGAGCAATGATAAGAGGTACAGTAGAAGGTAACGTTCCTGTTCTTGGTCCATTTTCTAATGAAATAAGATCAACAGTATAGTAATTAATGTATGGAGTTTAAATGGACAATATTCATCCTAATCAAAGACTACCCTATTCAGCTATAATTGACAGAGAACCATTAAAATTACCAGATAATGCACGAGTAGTAATATGGCCAATACTTGCCCTAGAAGTATGGGATATTATTAGACCTATGGCTAGAATGATTATAACACCCCCTCAGGGTTCTCCTTTACTACCTGATTTCCCAAATTGGAGTTGGCATGAATATGGTATGCGTGTTGGATTCTGGCGAATAAAAAAAATGTTAGAAGAATTGGAAATCAAACCAACTGTTACATTAAACGCAAGAACTTGCTTAGAATACCCCCGAGTTGCTGAGGCATGTTTGGAGAATAATTGGGAATTTAATGCACATGCATATGAACAAATTCCAATGCATAAATTAGATGATGAATTTGCTAGTATTGAAAAAACAATGAAAGTTATTCGGAAATTTTGTGGATATAAACCAAAAGGTTGGTTTGGTCCTGGTTTAACTCAAACATATGATACAATTGATCATTTAGCTGCTAATGGCATAGAATATATAGGAGACTGGGTTCTTGATGATCAACCTGTTTGGCTTAAAACAAAGACAAGTCCAATCGCAGCTTTACCATATAATTATGAAATTCATGACATTGTAATGATGGCAATACAACATCATGAATCCCAAGTTTATAAAAATCGTTCTTTAGATTATTTTGAAACTATTTACCAAGAAAGTGAAGATAATATGAAGGTAATGGCTATTGCAATGCATCCTTATTTATCTGGTTCTCCTCATCGAATAAAATATGTACGTGAGACATTTGAAGAAATTCTTTCAAAACCTGGAGTAGTTTGTTGGGATGGGGAACAAATTTTAAACTGGTTTAAAAAAGAAGTACAAAAACCAGGATCTTTATGAGTTCTGAAATTTCATATGATCCAGTATCTGCAGTTGACGAAAGTGATGCCACAGGAGCCGTAGCAGAGACTTTTAGAGATATTAGGCAAACTATGAATATTCCTATTGTTACTTCTATATGGAGGGGACTTGCAGGAATGGATAACGGTTTAGAAAAAGTATGGCTTTTGGCAAAACCTATATATCAAAATGCAAACCCAGGTGCCAAACTAAATGAAATAATTAGTAATATTAATCTAACTCTTCCAGAAGATTTAACAGAAGCTGAAATTATAAATACAGGTTTATCTAAAAAAGATTGGGTAAATATTCTTATAATTTTAAATGCTTATAATAAATCGAATGGAATGAATATGGTAGTTTTGCACGCGATGATAAAACATAGTTTTCCTAAAATATATAATGTTAAAAAACAAAAAGAAATAAAGCCTAAAAAAATTTTGAAGCTTCTTAAAAAAAATGAAATTAGTATTAAGACTTGGAATTTTGTTCGAGAGGTTAATAGTATATCTGCTCCAAATGGATTAGATTCTCATGTTGCAACATTGTGGAGACATTTGGCACATTGGCCAATTTTTTTGAAATTAATCTATGAAAAACTTTCTCCATTAAATAATAAAAACATTATTCAATTATCTATGGCAAGCACAACTAAACAGTTAAATGAAAATGGACTTGATTTAAGTTATCAAAAAACCTTAGAGAATGATCTTTCTGAAACTGTATATTCTACAGTTAAAAACTATGTATATGAGGAAACACAAGTTATACGAATGGTAGTTATTGGTCACATTATTGAAAAATGGATTAACACTCAAAATTTGTAAGTATAAGCTAGAAAGATAGAAAATGTTTTTTTTAAATCTTAAATTAGTAATTTGTATATTTTTTGCAATTTCCTTTTCAGCTTGGAGTGATCAAAATTCTGATAAAATTAATCCTGAAATTTTTAATATTGGGTCTCAAAATAAAAATATTAAATTAAAGAAAGAACGAAAACCTATAGTATCAGATAATTGGATGGTAGTTACTGCAAACTCTCAGGCTTCAATAGTGGCAGGGAAAATATTAGAAAAAGGCGGTACTGCTGTTGATGCAATGATATCAGCTCAGTTAGTATTGGGCTTAGTCGAACCTGAATCATCAGGACTTGGTGGCGGAGCATTTTTAGTTTATTTTGATAATACAAAAAAAGAAGTTATTACTCTAGACGGTCGAGAAACTGCTCCATTATTAATAAAAGAAAAAATATTTCAAGATGTTGATGGTAAATCATTAAAATTTTTTGATGCCGTAGTTGGTGGTAAATCAGTTGGCACGCCAGGCACCCCTGCTTTGCTTGAAGAAGCTTATAAGAGATGGGGTAGAACTAAATGGTCTTTACTTTTTAAAGATGCAATGAATTTATCAAATAATGGGTTTATCGTTTCTAAAAAACTTAACTCTTCTATTAAAAGAAGTAAGAATTCCTTAAGTAAATTTATAAATACAAAAACATATTTTTTACCTAACAATGTTCCTTTAAAAATAGGTGATATTCATATAAATAAAAAATATGCTAATACTCTTAAAGTGTTTGCAAGGGATGGGTCTAAAGTCTTTTATGATGGGGCCATTGGTGACGATATCATCTCAACAGTTCAAAAAGCTAGCATTAACGCTGGATTTCTATCTCATAAAGATCTTCTTAATTATAAAGTAATTGAAAGAAGTCCAGTCTGTTCTAAGTATAGAGATTATGAAGTATGTGGAATGGGACCTCCCTCTTCAGGTGCGTTAACAATTAGTCAAATTCTGGGAATGATTGAAAATTATAACATATCAGAACTAGGCCCTACTAATCCTGATACATGGAAAATAATAGGAGATGCTTCAAGGTTAGCGTTTGCAGATAGGTCCTTATATATGGCTGATAGTGATTTTATAAATGTCCCAATTAATGAGTTAATTGATAAAAATTATTTATATGAACGTTCAAAATTTTTAGATAGTAAAAATAAAATTGAAATAGTTAAAGCTGGAAAATTAGTAAGCAAATCTTCTTCAAATTGGAGTAATGATATTTCCCTTGAGTTACCTTCAACATCACATATTTCCATAGTAGACATTTATGGAAATGCTTTATCAATGACAACAACGATTGAAAATGGATTTGGATCTAGGTTAATGACTAATGGTGGTTTCTTGTTAAATAATGAATTAACTGATTTCTCATTTAAATCATTTAAAAATGGAAAAAAAATAGCAAATAACATTGAACCAGGCAAAAGACCAAGATCATCTATGGCCCCAACTATAATATTAAAAAACAATAGACCAGTTTATGTTTTAGGAAGTCCTGGTGGAAGTAATATTATTGGTTATGTTGTAAATGCTATAGTTTCAATGATTGATTGGAAAAATAATGCACAAGAGGCTGCTTCGGTAAGTCATGGAATAAACAAATTTGGAACTTATTATTTAGAAAAAAACACTTTTATAAGTAAGCTTGCACCTTCATTAGAGGCTATGAACTACAAAGTTAAATTAAAAAACTTTTCATCTGGACTAAACATTATTAATATAAATGACAGGCTTTATGGTGGCTCTGATCATAGAAGAGAAGGAATAGCAATCGGTAATTAA
>JAOESH010000021.1 GCA_028382005.1 Pseudomonadota bacterium | reverse complement strand
AAATTACGGATGAAAAGATAAACGAATTAATTATTAAAAGAAAAAAAGCAAAAGATAATAAAGATTTTAATGAAGCAGATTTAATAAGAGAAAAATTACTAGAATTAGACATAATACTTGAAGACAAGCCAGGAACAACTACTTGGAGGAAGAGTTAGCTGGTATGAGTTATTATGACTGATATTACTCCATATATAATTTTATCAAAACCTCAGTTAGGAGAAAATATAGGCTCTACTGCTAGAGCTATGAAAAATTTTGATATTGAAAAATTAAGATTAATTTCCCCAAGAGATGGATGGCCTAATGATAGTGCGTACGCTATTTCAGCTGGAGCAGACAACGTATTAAATAACATTGAAGTTTTCAGTACACTTGAACAGGGAACTCAAGATATATCTTTATTAATAGCTACTACAGCAAGAAAACGTGTTGTAGGCACTAAACCTTTAAATATTTTTGAAGCAGTAGAAAAAGCTTTTGAGCATACTATTAATGGTGGAAAAATTGGTTTTTTATTTGGTCCTGAACAATCAGGTTTGTCTAATGATGATGTAGTACAAGCTGATTTTACTATTTCTATTCCTTTAAATAAGAATTTTTCATCTTTGAATTTATCCCAAGCAGTTTTGTTGATTTGTTGGGAATGGAACAAAATTAGAATATCAAAAGCAGGTGTAGAAAAAAATAATATTATTTTAAATAAAAAACTAAAAAAGAGTACAGAACTATCAAATGTTGGTGATAGAGAATACTTTTATAAACAGTTAGACCAAATGCTAAAACAATCAGGTTTCTTCTATTCTCCAGAAATGGAACCTGTTGTGAAAAGAAACATAAGAAGTTTATTTAATCGTGCATCCTTAACTCATCAAGATTTAAGGACACTTCATGGTATTGTTAGATCTTTGTCTGGTAAATCAAATCGTACTTGACTTTTTAGATTTAACTAGTATTTTTCAGTTTCATTTTCGATAAAGTGGATAGTGACATGGTGTTATTTATCCCGAAGTGTTAATTAGCTTCTAATTGGAATAATCTACTACTTTAATAATAAGTAGTTTAATATAGGGGTAAAATTTTGCCTAAATCAGATCACAAAAGAACCAGTTCCAAACATAAAATAGATAGAAGATTAGGCGTCAACCTTTGGGGAAGACCAAAGTCACCACTAAATGATAGGGAGTACGCTCCAGGTCAGCACGGTCAAAGAAGAAAAAAACCTACTGATTACGGTATTCAGTTAATGGCCAAGCAAAAATTGAAAGGATATTATGGTAATATTGGAGAAAAACAATTCAAAAAATATTATACAGCAGCTGTTCGTCTAAAAGGTGATACTGGTGCAAACTTAATTGGTATTCTTGAATCAAGATTAGACGCTGTTTTATATAGAATGAAATTAGCACCAACTGTTTTTGCCTGTAGACAATTAATTAACCATGGTCATGTATTAGTTAATGGTAGTAGGTGTAATATTCCTTCAAGAATAATGAATGTAGGTGAAATCATATCTTTAAAAGAAAAAGCAAAAGGTATACCAGCTGTTATTGAAGCAACTACATTACCTGAGAGAGATGTACCTGAGTACGTTGAAGTTGACCATTCAAAGTTTTCTGGATCTTTAGTAAGAATACCAATGCCTGATGATGTTCCTTATCCAGTTCAAATGGAAACTAACTTAGTTATCGAATTTTATTCACGTTAGAAAAGCACTTATTATATTATTAAAAAAAAGGGTTCTATGTTTTAAGAACCCTTTTTATTATAAATATATAGTTTAAGAAGTTATGCCAGCTTGATCGAAGTATTCTTTAAGTTCTCCATTTTCATGCATTTCTCTTATAATATCGCAGCCACCTACAAATTCATTTTTAACATAAAGTTGTGGTATTGTAGGCCAATCAGAAAATTCTTTAATTCCTTCTCTGATTTCAGCGTCTTCAAGTACATTCACGCTATTAAATTTTATACCCATATGACTTAAAACACCCACAACAGCAGCCGAGAAACCACATTGAGGCATTACTGGAGTGCCCTTCATAAACAATAATATTTCATTATCTTTAATAATATTTTCAATTTTTTCTTTAGTATTTTGTTCCATTTTAGATCTCCTTTAATCTTTGGGTGCTGATGTGTTAAGAGCTAATGCATGCAATTCTTTTCCCATTTTGCCTTCCATTGCACTATAGACCATTTGATGCTGTTGAACACGAGTTTTACCTCTAAATTCTTCAGTAATTATTTGAGCAGCATAGTGATCTCCATCTCCTCTTAAATCATCAATTGTAATTTTTGCATTTGGAAAAGTTTTAAGAATAAGTTCTTCAATTTCATTTACTGACATAGCCATTTTATAAACCTAACTTTTTTTAATCCATTATTGAAGGTATAGTTGCCTCGTTTATGGAATTTAATTCACTAATTGATATAGTATCTACGTTGCTTAAATTCAAGTTAGACGTAGTGTTAGTAGACCCGAGAATAAAATAATCTATTAAATACTTTTTTAGTAATGAAACAACTTCATCTGTTTTATTAGTACTAATTATAATCCTACCTTGATTTTCTCCAAAACACCAAGAGTGAGTTAAATGATCTTTAGTTTTTGAACTGAGTAAGGCTTTAGGTAAATTAACATTTAATCCTAAATTATTTTCAAAAAGCATTTCACATATTGCGGTTAATAAACCACCATCAGAAATATCATGTGCTCCAGTTAATAGATTGTTATCATTTAGCGTTAGCATCATGTCAATTATTTTTTTTTCAGCATTTAAATTAATTGGAGGAGGGGCGCCATCAAAATCGTCTGTAACTATTTCTTGATAGAGACTGCATCCAAGCCATCCTTCAATAAAATCTTCGTTTTGCCCTAAAATAATTAAAGTATTATTATTTTCAGCGCTTATTCCAAGGGAATTCTCAACTTCATCGATAATACCAACCATTCCTATAACAGGTGTTGGTAAAATACCTTGTCCATTAGTTTCGTTATAAAGAGAGACGTTTCCTGAAACAATTGGTGTATTTAAAGTTAAGGCGGCTTGAGATATACCTTTGATTGAGCCCACAATTTCTCCCATAACACTTATCTTCTCAGGATTACCAAAATTTAGATTATTCGTTATAGCCAATGGTCTCGCCCCTGAAGCTACTATATTACGTGCTGCTTCACACACAGCTTGCATGCCACCAGTAATAGGGTCAGATTTAACGTATCTTGGAGTGCAATCAGTTGTCATTGCAATTCCTTTACCAAGTGTGTTTTTAGTTTCTGTTCCATGAATCTTAACTATTGCAGCGTCGCTTTTACCATTGCACAATATTGTATCACCCATAACTGAACTATCATATTGTTCCCAAATCCATTTCTTACTTGCTATATTTGGGTTTTTAAACATTTTAATTAAAATATCATTTAAAGTTTGATTTGATTTAAAATAGTCTGATTTAACTATTTTTTTATCTTGAAATATTTCATAGGGTCTATTGTATTCTGGAGCATCTTCAACTAGAGGGTTAATTGGAATATTACATGCTTCAAAACCGTTTTTATCAAGTATTAATCTTCCTGTATTAGTTACTTTACCAATATTAGCAAAGTCTAAATCCCATTTATTAAAGATTAATTTTGCAGCTTCTTCTGAACCAGGCTTTAATATCATTAACATTCTTTCTTGGCTCTCAGATAGCATGATTTCGTAACTTGTCATTTCCTCTTCTCTTGTTGGAACTAAGTCTAGATTTAAATGCATGCCTAATCCACCTTTTGAAGCCATTTCAACACTCGAACTAGTTAAGCCTGCAGCTCCCATATCTTGGATTGATAGAACAACGTCTGTTTGCATTAATTCCAAGCAGGCTTCTAGAAGTAATTTACCAGTAAAGGGATCTCCAACTTGTACAGTAGGTCTTTTTTCTGAACTACTTTTTGTAAATTCAGCTGAAGCCATTGTGGCTCCGTGAATTCCATCTCTTCCTGTTTTTGCACCAACATATATTACAGGATTACCTGCACCAGTAGCAGCTGAATAAAAGATTCTATCTTTTTTGGCTAACCCTACAGCCATTGCATTAACTAAAATATTACCGTCATAAGATTTATTAAAATTAGTTTCACCACCTACTGTTGGTATTCCTATGCAGTTACCGTATCCACCAATTCCTTTTACTACCCCTGAAACAAGGTGCTTAGTTAAAGGATGATTAATAGATCCAAATCTTAAAGCATTTAAAAGGGCTATGGGTCTAGCTCCCATAGTAAATACATCTCTTAAAATACCACCAACACCAGTTGCTGAACCCTCATAAGGCTCTATAAATGATGGATGATTATGTGATTCTATTTTAAAAACAGCTGCTTGATCATTACCAATATCAATAACCCCAGCATTTTCACCTGGTCCTTGAATTACGTGTTCAGCTTTAGTTGGTAGGGTTTTCAACCACTTCTTTGAACTCTTATATGAGCAATGCTCTGAGAACATTGCAGAAAATATTCCTAATTCAGTTTGATTAGGAATTTTTTGAATTTTATTACATATTAACTCAAACTCGTCTTTGCTTAGCCCCATTTCTAAGGCTTGATTTAAGTTGCTTTCTTGTTGGGCTATATATTCATTCTTATTAATTTCTTTAAGCTCAAGGTTTGTTTTTTTCATTATTTAACCAACTATTTCTTCAATACTTTTAGTTAAAAATTTTAAACCATCTGTTCCACCATGCAAAGAATTTATAGATCTTTCTGGGTGAGGCATCATGCCTAAGACTCTACCATTTTTAGATAAGATACCAGCTATATCATGCAATGAACCATTAGGATTATAATCAGTTTCTATTTCGGAATTCTGTTTATATTTAAAAGCTATTCTTCCATCATTTTCTAATTCTTTTAGAAGTTCAGTATTAGCAATGTAATTACCTTCATTATGTGCAACGGGAATATTTAAATAATCACCTGTATTAAATGAAGACAAAAAAGGACTTTGAAGAGAATTTTGAACTTCTAAAGTTGTTTCTCTACAAGTAAATAATAATTTTTTATTTCTAACTAAAGAACCAGGAAGTATATTTGCTTCTATTAAGATTTGGAAACCATTACAAACACCCAATAAAGCTCCACCTCTACTGATGTGATTTTTTATATTCTTTATTATAGGGGATCTAGCAGCTAATGCTCCGCATCTAAGGTAATCTCCAAAACTAAATCCTCCAGGAATTACGATTAAATCTAGGTTAGGCGCTTCTGTATCTTTATGCCATAACTTTAAAGGTGACTTACCCGTGATTTTTTTTAAAGCGACAATCATGTCCCTATCACAATTAGAACCTGGAAATATTGCAACGGCAGCACGCATATGTTTTATTTATCCTTAATAATATTTATGTGATAATTTTCAATGACTGTATTAACCAGCAATTCTTGACACATTTTATCAGCTTCTTTTAGAACTTCATTATCATTTACTTTATCAATATTTAATATAATTTGTTTTCCAGTTCTAATATTGTTAAAATTATTGAAACCAAGATTTCTTAGGGTATTATCAATCGCTTGACCTTCAGGATCTAAAACCCCTTCTTTAAGAGATATATTTACTATTACTTTCATTTTAATTCTCTATTTTACTATTTCAGTTTTAGTGCTTGAATAAGTTTTCTTTTCAGGAAGTATTCCCAGACGATTAGCAACTTCTTGATATGCTTCCTTTAACCCGCCTATATCTTGTCGAAACAAATCTTTATCCATTTTTTTGTTAGTATTTGTATCCCATAATCTACAATTATCAGGGCTTAATTCGTCAGCCAATAATAATATTGAACTTCCATCTTCTGAATAATAACGTCCAAACTCAATTTTAAAATCAACAAGTTTTAATCCAATACCAAGAAATAAACCTCTTAGAAAATCGTTAATACGAAGTCCATATTCATGCATTTCATCCAATTCATCGCGGGATCCCCATTCAAAATTAATTATATGATCTTCATTAATAAATGGATCACCTAATTCATCTTTTTTTAAATAATGTTCAACCAAGGGTCTTAAAAAGGTAGTACCTTCTTTTAAACCTAGTCTTTTTACAATAGATCCCGCTGCTATGTTTCTAACAACAAATTCTACTGGTATAATTTCAACTTTTCTCACAAGTTGTTCTCTCATATTTATTTTTTTTATATAATGAGTAGGAATACCTAATTCATTAATTTTTCTCATAAGAAAATCAGATATGGCATTGTTTAATACACCTTTACCATTGATTATAGAGTGTTTTTCAGCATTGTTTGCAGTAGCATCATCTTTAAAATATTGCACTACTGTATCTGGAGTAGGGCCTTCAAATATTGTTTTAGCCTTTCCTTCATATATAATTTTTTTATTAGCCATTATTTTATTCCTATTTCGAAAAAACTCTTTTAAAAATCGTATCCACATGAAGAAAATGTTGTTCTAAATTAAATAATTTTTCTATTTCTCCTTGATCAAGAAATTTTCTTACATTTTTATCTCTTATAAGTAAATTTTTATAAACGTTGCTTCTTTGATGTTCAGGTATTTCCCAAACCTTCATTGCATTACTCTGAACCATTTCATATGCATTTTCCCTACTTGCACCTTTTTGAGTAAGAGCCAGTAAAACCTGTTGTGAATGAACAAGTCCTCCAAGTTTTTCTAGATTTAATTTCATGGTATCAGGATAAATTAGTAAATTTTCAACTACCATCGTTAATCTATTTATAGCAAAATCTAAAGTTATTGTTGCATCAGGTGCTATCATCCTCTCAACTGAAGAATGCGAAATATCTCTTTCATGCCACAATGTTACGTTTTCTAGTGCTGGTATTACAGACGATCTGACAAGTCTAGCAAGTCCAGTTAAGTTTTCAGTCAAAACAGGATTTCTCTTGTGAGGCATTGCACTTGAACCCTTTTGACCCTCAGAAAAAAACTCTTCAACTTCTCTTACCTCTGTTCTTTGAAGGTGTCTAATTTCTGTTGCTAAACGTTCTACACTTGATGCTATAACACCTAATACAGAAAAAAACATAGCATGTCTGTCTCTAGGTATTATCTGTGTTGAAATTTCTTCTGGTATTAAACCTAATTTTTTTGAAACATAATTTTCAACAAAAGGATCAATATGAGCAAATGTTCCTACAGCTCCAGAAATAGCGCAAGTACTTATTTCTTTCCTTGCATCTAATAATCTGTTTTTATTACGTTTAAACTCAGCGTAATAACCAGCAAGTTTCAGTCCAAATGTTATTGGTTCAGCATGAATTGCGTGTGATCTACCTATAGTTACTGTATTTTTATGCTCTATTGAGCGTTTTTCTATCGCTTCAAGTAAGAGATCTAAATCTTTTAATAAAATGTCAGAAGCTTTCTGAAGTTGTATAGAAAGAGTAGTGTCTAATACGTCAGAAGATGTCATTCCTTGATGAATAAATCTAGCATCTTCACCAATATATTCTGTTAAGTTAGTTAAAAAGGCTATGACGTCATGCTTAGTAGTTTTTTCTATTTCGTCGATTCTATCAATATTAAACTGACCTTTTTCCCATATAATTTTGGCTGATTCTATTGGAATCACACCCAATTCTGCTTGAGCATCACATGCATGGGCTTCAATTTGAAACCAAATATTAAATTTTTCCTCTTGAGACCAGATATCTACCATTTGTTTTCTTGAGTATCTCTCAATCATATTTCACCTTAATTTTGAATTATTAAACTAAGTTTGTAATATTTTACAAATTTGCTTAATTGTTTATAATTTAAATATTAATAAAAACGGATATTTATTTATAACTTTTTTTTAAATTATATACGAGAAATTTAATGATTATTGGATCAATTATAAAAAACGCGATTAAAATATTGGCAACAAATCCAGCCGCTAGAAAAAAAGCAGGTGAGGTTGCTTACAAAGCTTATAATAAGGCTAAACCAATTATTAAAAGAACGTCTAAAATAGTAAAAGATTCTTTAGATACTAATATTAAAAAATAAATTTATAGATAATCAGGGTAAGAATAACCTTTGGGTGAATTCGTAAACACTTCATATCCATTAGACGTAACTCCTATACTATGCTCAAACTGAGCAGACAGACTTTTATCTCGGGTTACTGCTGTCCAATTATCAGACAGAATTTTTACATCATATTTTCCCGAGTTAATCATAGGTTCGATAGTGAATATCATACCTTCTTCCAGTACATCTCCAGTATTAGGCTTTCCATAATGAAGGATGGTAGGAGGTGAATGAAAAACTTTTCCTAAACCATGCCCTGTAAAATCTCTTACTACTGAAAGATCATTTTTTTCAGCATGAGTTTGAATAGCATAACCTATATCACCTGTTGTGCTTCCAGGTTTCACAGTTTCTATTCCTAACCATAAACATTCATATGTAATTTTAGTGAGAAATCTAGCTTTTTTGCTAGGCTCACCTACAAAAAACATTCTACTTGTATCTCCATACCAACCGTCCAGAATGACTGTTATGTCTATGTTTAAAATATCACCATTATCTAAAACCTTATCTCCTGGTATTCCGTGACAAACAACATGATTAACTGAAATACATGTAGATTTAGGAAAACCTCTGTAATTAAGTGGTGCAGGAATAGCGTTGTTTTTTATTATAAAATTATGACAAAGGTCATTTAGATAACCTGTAGTAACATTAGGTTTTACATGATCTGTAATATAATCTAAGACCTCTGCAGCAAGTTTACCTGCATCATGCATTTTTAAAAATGAAACTTTACTGTGTAGTTCAATATGGTTATTCATTAAATTCAACTAATTTATTAGTAATTATATACATATAGGTACAATAATATTTTTTTTTAAGGATTACTACATATGATTTCAACGGCAGGCATAATAATAATTGGTGATGAAATATTATCTGGAAGAACTAAAGATACTAACATTAACTGGATAGCTTCAGAATTAAATAACGTTGGTATTAGATTAATTGAGGCAAGAATAATTGCTGATGACATGGACACTATTATTAAAACGATTCAAATTTTTTCTATGAAATTTACTTATGTATTCTCTTGTGGAGGAATTGGCCCAACTCACGACGATATAACTACAGAATCAGTTGCTAAGGCTTTCAATCAAAAATTAGAAAAAAATGGTGAAGCTATGAGAAGACTAAAAGTACACTATGAAGGTACTAATATTGAATTCAATGAGGCAAGGCAGAAGATGGCAATAATTCCTACAAATTCAAAATTAATTGATAATCCTGTTTCCGCAGCACCTGGCTATAAAATTGAAAATTTATTTGTTTTTGCAGGGGTACCAAAAATAATGCAAGGGATGTTTCATACTATCTTAAATGAATTAACAGGAGGAAAAAAACTTTTATCAAAGACAGTCTCAAGTAATATTGGTGAAGGTTTGATTGCAAAAGATTTAGAAAAAATAGAAAGAGATTTTATAGGTGTGAAAGTTGGTTCGTATCCATATTTTAAACCTGGTAGTTTTGGTACATCTATTGTTTTAAGATCTGAAAATATATCTCAGCTTAATAAAGCGTCTGAAGCAGTATTGTCTGTGGTAATTAAGCTGGGTGGTAAGGGAAAAATTTTTGAAGAAGGTCAAGTTGACAAAAGAGATCTTTGATTATTTATTTCGAAGAAGGGATTGAACCTTTAGAGAGTTTGCTCACTTTTAATTTTTTCTTTTTTAATAAACTTATTAAAATTACACCCGATATAAAACCGGCTATATGTGCTGCATATGCAACTCCACCTGATCCACCTTCATTTCCATTGAAGCTAATAAATTGAAATATTATCCATCCTCCAAGAACAATGAATGCCCTTATTTTAAAAATTTTAAAAAATATAATAAACCAAAAGAAAACTTTTATTTTAGCACTTGGAAATAGAACAAGATATGCGCCTAGAACGCCTGCAATAGCTCCTGATGCACCAACCATAGGTATAGTAGACATTGGGTCTAAAAGTGCTTGAGCAAGTGCGGCGCATGTTCCTGTAACAATATAAAATATTAAAAACTTTTTCTTTCCCAATATTTCTTCGACATTATCTCCGAAAATATATAGATACGTCATATTACCAATAAGATGCATCCATCCACCATGCAAAAACATAGAAGTTATAATTGATAAAAAGGGAGGGATTATCTTAAGTGACTCTGATAATTCGGAATGACCAAATATTAATGCTGGGATCATTCCAAACCTCAAGAAAACTTGATCTTGAAGGTATCCTTCTTCAAAAATATAATTAAAAAACGTCAAGGAGCATATTAAAATTATTGTCCAGCTAATTATAGGTCTTTGTTTTGTTGGGTTTTCATCAGCAAATGGAAAAAAAAACATTTGTTAAAACTCGATATTATCAATTAATCTTGTCTTGTTAATTGTAACAGAACTTAAAAAGACTCTTTTTCCAATAAAGCTATTGTTTGCAATCTTTTTAAGTTGACTGTCTCTAAGTTCAAAATAGTCAGGGAATAGATTGTTTGATTTTAAAAATTCTTGTGCATCATTGATAATTTGATCAATACTTATTTTATTATTATAAGATTCTACACTTCGTTGCAGACTTTTAAACAAGTTAGATGCTAATAATAATTCATCTTTGGACAAATAGTTGTTTCTTGAAGATAATGCAAGACCACTCTGTGATCTAATTATAGGAGCCGTTAGTAATTCTAAATTAGAATAAAGTGATTTGACCATTTTTCTGATTAATATTTGCTGTTGGTAGTCTTTTGCTCCAAAAACAGCTATATCAGGATTTATTAATTCAAATATTCTATTAACTACTGTTAAAACTCCATTAAAATGACCAGGTCTTATTTTTCCACATAGATCTTTACCTAACATACCAGAATCTATATTTTTTATTTTACCTGTATCGGGAAAAACTTCATCTTTGTTTATTGGCATAAACAATACGTCACATTGTTCTTGTTCAAGCTTTTCAATGTCTAATTCATGAGTTCTTGGATAGTCACTAAAGTCTTCGTTTTTAGCAAATTGAAGCGGATTAACAAAAATTGTACTTATTGTTTTTGTAGATTTTAATTTAGCTAGTTTTATTAAAGATAGATGGCCATCATGCAAATTACCCATTGTCGGTATCAAGGCTAGTTTACCTGGTTTCTTAGATAAATTCTTTAATGTTTCTTTAAGCTCTTTTTTTGTCCGTGTAATAATCATTAATACAATGACCTATGTACTTTACTATGATATATCAAAAATTATATGGTACGAGCGGGGGGACTTGAACCCCCACGTCCTTATCGGACTCTGGATTTTAAGTCCAGTGCGTCTACCATTCCGCCACGCTCGCAAAACCATATGAATGTTGTCTAACTTAGGTTTATAGCTAAGGCAAGTTTTTTATGGCATTTAATATTAATTTTTATATAGTTTGAATTCATACACATTGGAGAATGAAATGACTAACAATAAACTTGGAAGTGAAATTCAAGGAGAAGAATATCTTGTACTACATGAATTTGTAAAAAAGGCTAAAGAAAAACTTCCAAAAGAAACTTGGGATTATTTAATTGGAGCAGCAGAAACTGAAACTACTTTTAAAAGAAATAGATTTGCTCTTGATAGTTTAGCTTTTAGGCCCAGAGTTTTAAGAGATGTAGAAAATGTTAATTTATCCTCAGAATTATTTGGTCACGAATTAAGAATACCTGTTATTTTAGCTCCAATAGGCTCTATGCAAGACTTTGTTGAAGGAGCGGGAGAAGCGCCGACAAAAGCAGCGTCTGAATTTGGGGTTATGCATATGATAAGTTCTACCTGTATGCCAGGTTTTGAAAAGGTGGCTAAAAGTGTCAACTATCCCAAGTTATTTCAATTATATGTTAGAGGAAATCAAGATTGGGTTGATGACAATATTAAAAAAGCAATCGACTTAAACTATGCTGGCATTTGCTTAACTGTCGATTTAGATGCTTATGGAAGAAGAGAGAGAGATTTAGCTAAAAGATATAGAACTACATCAAGACAATCTGCTTCAGGTTTTGAACATCAAATGCGTTTTTCTTGGAAAGATATTGAAAGAATTAAAACTTATTGCGATTTACCAATAATTATAAAAGGAATTGCCACTAGAGAAGATGCAATTCTTGCGGTTGAGTGCGGTGTTGAAGTTATTTATGTCTCAAATCATGGAGGTAGACAACTTGACTTTGGATTAGGTGGTTTAAAAGTATTGCCTGAAATAGTAGATGCAGTTGGCGAAGATGCCACCATATTTTTTGACGGAGGAATAATGAGGGGTACTGATGTTGTAAAAGCATTATCTTTAGGAGCGAATATAGTTGGAATAGGAAGACTTCAAGGATTAGCTGCTGCAGCTGGGGGTTCAGCAGCTATTTACAGAATGTTAGAGTTGTTAGAGTTAGAAATTATTACTTGTATGAGATTATTAGGAGTAAATGGTATCTCTGAATTAAATAGTACATTTTTAACTAAAGATGAATCATTTGGCTCATTAGACGTATTAAGTGCTTTTCCATTAATTAATGAGGGATATTAGTCTATCTCTAATATAATTTGATTAAACTTTTTCAAGAATTTTTCTGATATAGTATTTGGTGATAATGGAATTATTTTTTTATTCATGAGTGTTAGATCTGGATATTTTAAAATTTGCTTTGCCTCCTTTTCTGTATAACCTCCGATTGCAATTGCTTCGTACCAAGCTACTGCTTTATCAATTCTTTTAATTTTTAATTCAATAGATTTAGGTATTTTTGCAGGAAGACCAAATCTAATATAAATGGCTTTCATTAAATTTTCCTCAACATCACGATAGCTATTATTGAGTGCATATTTAAAAGGGGTTATCAAGTCGCCAATAACATATTCAGGTGCATCATGTAATAAAGCAACTAATCTCCATTTATTTTTTAAATCAGGATGTTCTTGTGAAAATAAATTTTCAACTAACAAAGAATGCTGAGCTACTGAATAAGCGTGATCACCAATGGTTTGACCATTCCATCTTGTTACTCTTGATAACCCTAATGCAATATCTTCAATTTCAATATCAAGAGGTGAAGGGGACAATATATCTAGCTTTCGGCCAGATAACATTCTTTGCCATGCCCTATTTTTATTATCTTTCAAAATACTAAAAATTCCTTACAACTTAAATTTATTGATTTATTATATATAAAATATAAAAAGAATAAATATTAACTTTTTTAGGTAAAGTATTGGACTTTTATCAAGCTCAAAATAAATATAGACAAAAGCAATTAAGGTTTTTTTTAAACTCTTTTTTTAAACTTATATTAGTGTGTTTTGTGTTTTTATGTGGATGGTGGTTTGGTAACAGTGATAACTTGATACTTATTCAAGAAAATGAAAAAATTATTAATGAATTCAATGAAAAAAAAAATATTCTTGAGAGACAATTAACAGATACTAGATTGAAACTAAAAGAATCTAATTTAGCACTTAGCACACAAAATATTAGAGATCGAAACACTGATATTGGGAAAAATGCAAAAAGAGTTCTAGCTTCAAGTTTGGCTAAGGGCATACCTGAAAAAACTATTATTAATAATTTACGCTTACTAAGTAAAAATAAAGTTTGTAATAATTCAAAATCTGAAGAATTAGCTGTTTCAACACAATCATTTATTCCACCCCAAAATACATTATCATTATTATCAGGTAGCTTAAAAATTAAAGCTGAAGGTAATATCTCTGACGAAGTGAATGATAACCCTTATTTTAATCCATCTAAACCCTTGAGGATTATTTTTATATATTTAGGAAATAACGATATAATCGAAGGTAACCTTCCTATAAAAAAAGATATATTAGCAGGAAAATTTTCAGTTAAGATGGAGATTTTGAAATCTAAAGTTAGAGGCGCAATTATTGTACGTTATAAAACTTGTAAGGTATAAAAATATTAATTTTATATATAAAACAAACATAATTATTAGAAAACTATGAGATTTAAAAATGGAATTAAACACAGCTGTTATTTCAGGTGCAAGTGATGGTATCGGAGCTGCATTTAGTAAGGTACTTATTCAAAATGGTTGGGAAGTTATTGCTGTAAGCCGGAGCAAGGAAAAACTAAATAAATTAAAAAGTACAATTAAAATTAATAAAGATAATTTTAAACCATATGCATGTAATGTTATGGATTTTAATAAACTAAATTCCATTGCTAAAGAAATAAACACTCCTAAGTTAATTTTTTTAAATGCTGGTATATACAAGCCTATTGATTCTAGTCAAAATAACTTAGATGTATATAAAGATCATATAAATGTTAATTATCTAGGTGTTTTAAATTGCTATGAAGCTTTCCTTCCTAAAATGTTGCTCAGTGAGGAGGGACAAATTATAATTATGTCAAGTATATCTGGTTGGTTAGGTTTACCAAAAGCTGCTGCATATGGACCAACCAAAGCTGCTTTAAGATCGTTTGGGCAATCTATCAGATATGATTTAAATGCTAAAGGTATAAAAGTACAGGTTTGTAGTCCAGGTTTTGTTGAGACTTCAGCAACTTCATCAAATGATTTTTATATGCCTGGTCTTATGAAAGTAGATAAAGCTGCTGAATTAATTTATAAAAATATGAAATCTGATAAATTCGAGTTTTCTTTTCCTTTGTTTTTTTCAACTTTTATGAAAATATTTAGTCTAATACCTGATAAATTGTCATCATATATTATTAAAAGAAATATTGGTTGAAACTTTAAATATGAATGATAATTATATTAAAAATTACATAAATTTATTTAGTAACTTAGATTTAAATAATATTGAACAATTTGACGAACTTGTTGATAAAAATATTGAATTTTTAGATCCGTTCAATTCTTTAAAGGGAATTGAAAATTTTAAAAAAGTTTTTTATCATATGTTTAATAATGTTCAAGATCCAAGCTTTATTATTTTAGATTATTCGAGGAATAAACATAAAGTTTTCTTAAAATGGAAAATGGTTTTCTATGCTTTCAAATCTAAACAATTCATTGAAGGCATTAGTGAAATAACATTAAACAATGAAGGAAAAATTAATTCTCATATTGATTATTGGGACTCTATGAATGGACTTTTTATTAAATTACCATTTATAGGTATTTTATATAGGCTAAGTTTAAAAATTTTTAAGGTAAAAACTTAATTCAGTTTCAAGTTTATCTGTTTTAAGTCTATATTTTTTGATAAAAAGCCACCTTCACAATATGAAAGATAATAGTTCCATAAAAGTTTAAATCTTTCATCAAAGCCTAATTTTTCTATTTGATTCCAGTTTTTATTAAATTCTTTTTTCCAAATATTAAGAGTTCTAGCATAATCATCTGAATAACTATTCATTGAGTTTATTTTAAATGAAGTTTTTTCAATAATATTTTTAAGTACCTTAACTGAAGGCAGCATTCCACCAGGAAAAATATATTTTTGGATAAAATCAGGGTTGTCTTTATAAACATTATAAATTTTATCATCAATAGTTATTAATTGAAGACCAACATTCCCATTGGGTTTAAGAATAGTTTTAATTTTTTCAAAAAATGTATTCCAGTATTCTTTTCCAACTGCCTCAAACATTTCTATAGACAATATTTTATCAAATTTACCTTCAATATTACGATAATCACAAAAAACAACCTTAACTTTTGATGTTAAATTAGCTTTTTCAATTCTTTTCAAAGTAAATTCATATTGTTCTTTAGATATTGTTAGGGCAGTGATTTGACAATCATAATTTTTAGCTAAAAATTCAGAAAAACCTCCCCAACCACAACCAATTTCTAAAATTGTATCTCCACTTCTAATTGATGATAATTCTGCTAATCTTTTATATTTATTATTTTGTGCTAATTCTAAATTATCACTTTTACTGTTAAATATTGCAGAAGAATAAGTCATAGAATTATCTAACCAGTATTTATAAAATTGATTACCTAAATCATAGTGATGAGATATATTTTTTTTAGCTTGTACTTTAGTATTTTTATTTTTGAAATGAATATACTTATTATAAAAAAATCTAAAAATAGTTATTTTAAATGTTTCTTCAGCTTGATCGTTATTGAGAGCACAATAATGCATTAAACTTGTTAAATCATCTGTAATTATTCTTTTACTTATATAAAGCTCTGCAAATTTGATTGAACCACCTTGAATTATTTCTTTAACTACGTTTGCATCAATAATTTTAAGTTTAGCATGAGGACCTTCATTTATAGCTTTTATTTTTTGTATTTGACCGTTTGGCCATTCAATATCAATAGATCCATAAAGAAATTTTTTTACACCATTTAAAAAAATTTTATTCGATAAATTCATAACTAATCCTTGTTTTTATAATTTTAATTATTTTTTAGGGAAATTAATTCCAAAAGAATGTTTGGTTTTTTGACTTGCAGGTATTTTTTGGAGTTTTACTCTTTTAAGCCATAAAAAAAATGCTTGAAGGTGAATATTAAGCCAAATTTTACCTGGATAAATAGTTAAATAAAAAATAGATTTAAAAATGTTTTGATTACTAAAATTTATTTCTTTAACTTTCATGGATGCAAAGAAAACAGTATTATTATTCATTGTATACTCTACAGATGTAACTATATTATTTTTTAGATAGTGTGCATATAAATTATAGTGACCTTTATTTGTATAAAATGGGGACACAAATAATTTTTTCAATACTTTTTGCTTAACTTCTGATTTATTTGTTGAGTTTAGTATATAATGGTGAATGTCACCAAAAGTGTTTCTGACTTCAAAAATTGAACATATTAATATATTTTGAGTGTTATAACAAAAATAAACCGAAAGTGGATTGAAACCGTATCCAAAAATTTTTGGAAAAGTTAATAGTTTTATAGATCTAATTTCTTTGTTTTTAGCACCTAATTTTGATGTTAAATTTATAATAAATTTGTACAAATCATTTCTATTTGAATTTTTTACTCTTAAACCATGATCTGAAGCCGACCAACTTAAAATATTAAATCTATTTGTAGAAAAAAACATTGGGTGATTACAGTCGTTACTTTTAAGATCTAATAAGATAGATATAATTCTATTATTAAAATTATGCTCAATTTTACCAGATCTTTTATGAGAAATAACTCCTTTAAATAATTTATCTATCTTGTGAGGATTATTTATTATACTTGATTTCAATTTAGTTCAAATCCCATGGAATTTGAACATTCATTTTCTTAACTACGTTTACAGCAGATTTAATTCCATCTTCATGAAAACCATAATTAGTCCATGCACCAGTATGAAACACATTATTCATACCTTGAATTGAGCTTATTTCTTTTTGAGCAATGTTTGTTTCTAAATTAAAAATAGGATGTTCATAACTCAATACCTTATGAGTTAAATCTTTTTTTGGCTTTTGATAGGGGTTAAGGGTAACAAAAATATTTAATGAAGTGTTTAGTCTTTGTAGGGTATTCATCCAGTAAGTAACAGATGATTTTTGTTTTGTTTTTTCTGTAGACAAATAATTCCAACTTGACCACGTTTTTTTATTTTTAGGCATTAATAAAGTATCTGAATGCAAGTAAACAACGTTTTTTTGATACTTAAATTTGCTTAATATATCAAAGGATTTTTTATCTAAATTTTTTATTAGACCTAATGTTTGGTTAGGATGTGTTGCCATTATTATTTTATCAAAATATTCGATTTTATTTTTGAATTTAATTTTAACTTTATTGTTTTCTAAGGTAATATTTTCAATTTTTGTATTTAATAGCAATCTATTTTTCTTATTTAATTTTAATTTTTCAAGGACTTTCTCAACATATTGTTTTGAACCATTTTTTACTGTTCTCCATTTTGGTCTAACAATAAAGTTTATTAATTGATGGTTTTTAAAAAATGTAAGTAAGTTCTTTGCTGGAAAATTAAATATTTCTTTTTCTGGACATGACCATATTGCAGAGGACATTGGTATAAGATGATCTTTTACAAATTCATCACTAAATTTACATCTTTTTACATATTCACTTAAGCTTTCATTTTCTTTAATTTGAAAAGCGTACTTATATCCAAATATAAAAAATATAACAATATCCTTTAATATTTTATAAAAATTAAGGTTGAAGTAGTTCTTCTTCTGAGCAAACAAACCTTTTAAGGAGCCAGAATATTCTAAGTCACCATCTCTTGCCGATACAGCAAATGACATATCTGAACTTATAGTATCTATATTTAACCATTTAAAAAAGCTTAATAAATTTGGATAATTTAATTCATTGTAAACTATAAAACCTGTATCTACTGGAATTGATTTTTTGTCGTACATAACATCAACTGTATTTGAATGACCACCAAATCTAGTGTCAGATTCAATTAAAGTTATGTCATGATCTTGAGATAATAGTATAGCTGATGAAAGCCCAGATATACCAGAACCAATAACTGCAATTTTCATATTTCTGAAACTCTATAATTAATTATTTTTCTTTATTAAGCCTGTTCGAGGTGTGCACTGATCAGTAAACATTTGTTCAAACATTGATTCTTTACAATTTAAATGATCAGGGATATCTAATCCAGATTGTTCTCTATAAATTGATGCAATAACCAAAACTGAAATTAATGCTACTAATATCCACATACTTTTTGACATTCTTAATTCCTATTAATTTTACCAGTTGAAAATATAGTTTGGTAAATTTTTTACTTTTACATTGATCTCACTTGTTACCCTATTTTTAACGCTATTTCCACTTTTAACAATGTCTTCTTCATTTCCACATATTAATGGATGCCAATAAGGTAACTGTTCTCCTTTATCAAGAAGTTTATATGCACAAGTATCTGGCATCCATTTAAGATCTTTTAAATTTTCAGGTGATAAAATAATACAATCTTTAACTAAAGATTTTCTGTTATGATAATCTGAGCATGAAGCCGTATTTTCACATAATAATTTGCATGATACATTTGTGTAATGTATTTCTTTATTATCGTAATCTTCTAATTTGATAACACAACATTTTCCACATTTATCACATAGAGATTCCCACTCACTTTTATTCATATCAACAAGGGTTTTTGTTTCCCAAAATTTATTAATGTTCAAATTTAATTCCCACATGTTATTACTTTGTAATACTTCAAATAACTTATATTAATTGTTAAATATATAAAATGAAAAATATTTTAAAAAAATCACAATTATCTATTTCTTCTAAGTTAGGCATTTACTCTAATTTATATGGGGATATTTTTTTTGATAAAACAGACGCTATCAAAGAAAGTGAACATGTTTATATAAAGACTAATAAATTAGCTTCTAGATTTAAAAAAAAATCTAATTATACAATTGCTGAGCTTGGTTTTGGTACTGGATTAAATTTTTTGTTAACTTGGAAATTATGGCTTCAAGTAAAAACATCAAAATCAACTTTAACTTATATAAGTTTTGAAAGTGCTCCTTTAACAAGAATAGATCTCTTGCGAGTTCATGCCCTATTTAAAGATTTAACTCATCTATCTAAGATTTTTTTAAAGAAGTTGCCACCATTATATCAAGGTACTCACAGAATATTCTTAGAGTTAGGTAATGTTAATTTAATTATTATATATGATGATTTTTTATCGTTAACTAATTTTAACTTTAAAGCAGACACATGGTATTTAGATGGTTTTTCACCAAAAAAAAATCCACATGCATGGAGTGACAAACTTTTTAAGGAAATATATAGATGTACAAACTTTAATGGTACATTATCAACTTTTACTGTTGCAGGGAATATTAGGCGCGGTTTATTAAAAAATAATTTCACTGTTTTAAAAAATCGAGGTGTTGGTAATAAAAAAGAAATTCTTTATGCATCAAAAGGACAAAAGCATAATATTATAAAATTAAAATCTATACCATTAAAAAACATTGAACCTGTTGCTGTCATTGGATCTGGTATTTCAGGTGCCTCTCTTATTTATTCTTTAAGAAAACGAAATATTAAATGTTTTTTAATTGATAAATCCTCACAATTAGGTAATGGAGCAAGTGGTAATAATGTTGCACTTCAAATGCCTAAGTTAACTCTAGATGAATCTCCTTATGGTTTGTTATCATTAGAAGCATTTTCTTATTCAAGAATGATTGCTAAGGAATTAAATTCAGTTCCTCGCTCTAATGGACTGATACTTCTCCCCTCAAGAGATAGAGAAATTATAAAATTTGCGAAACTTTTAAATAATAATTGGCCTTTAGAATTATTAGATAAAGGTACATCTAAGTTACAAATATTAGAAAATATTAATTATCTATATATGAAATCTTCAGGAATTGTTGATAATAAAAAGTTTATAAAAAATTTAGTGGGTGATATTGAATTTATTTCTAAATTTAATGTTAAAAATATAGAAATGACAAAAGGTGGTTATAAAAATATTGTTGATATTTATGGGAATAAATTACATGCAAAAACAGTAATATGGGCTAATGGATATGAGATGTTAGATTTAAATAAAAAAACTCCCATAATACCTACTTCGGGACAAGTAACTTATCTAAATAAAACAAATTTAACATCTAACTTGAAAGTAAATTTCAGTTATGGTCATTTCATTTCACAAGCATTTAAAGGGTACCATCAAATAGGTGCTTCATTTAATAGGAGTGATTATTTAAAATATAGAGAAATAGATCAAATTAATAACGTAAACTCAATTCCATATTTTTTAAAAAAAATATTTAGTAATAATATATCAGACCTTAAATATAGAGTAAGTGTGAGAGCAAGTACTAAAGATAGAATGCCTTTTTTGGGAACATTAACTTCAATTACAGGAAAAAAAGAAAAAGATATATTTGTGTTAGGTGGTATGGGCGCTTGGGGCTTTGTATATGCACCTTTTTATGCAGAAATTTTAGTACAAAAAATTTTAAATGAACCTATGATAGTTAATGAAAAAATAGAAAAGCTATTGAATTTAGATAGGCTCATCTAACAAAACTATTAAATTAATCCAAAATTATTAAATATATTTCCAAATATTTTTTGAAGTGGATTTAAGTCATTTAAACAAAAATATTTTTCATTCATATAAAGTTTTCTATTAATCTCAATCTGTAAAGAATGACAGCCTAAAGATGGTTGACCGTAATTTCTTGTAATAAAACCTCCAGCATAAGGTTTATTTAGTTCAACAGTTAAACCATGATTTTCAAAATTATTTTTGAAATAATGTACTAATTCAAATGAACAACTATTGCCAAAATTATTTCCTAATACAATATCAGGTTCATTTTTAAAATTTATTAGAGCTTTTGAAGGCATAGTATGAATATCTATATGATAACAGTAACCAAAAATATTTGTTAATTGTTTAATTTTCCTAGATAAAAAAATATGAAAAGGGTCATAATAAGTCTCCAACATGAAACTTGCATATGAAAGAGATAATTTTTTTTTAAAAATCAGCTGACCATCTATTGTTTTGGGCAAAACACCTAACCCATATTGGATCATTTTATTTTCTTCTATAGGACCATTATAAAACTCTTTTTCGAACATACTTATATCAATAGCTCGTCTTGAACGGTTTAAATCAACTACTGCTCTAGAGCACTTAGCTATTATTATATCAGCATTG
>JAOESH010000020.1 GCA_028382005.1 Pseudomonadota bacterium | reverse complement strand
GTAGATACCTCCATAATTTCTGCTATTTCATATATATTTAGTTCTTCAACAAAATATAGTTGAATAATGAGAGCCTCTTTTCCTTCGAGTTTAGCTAAAACTTTTTTTAAGTTATTTCTTAATTCAAAATCTTGAATTTTTTCTTCAGGGTTCATATCATTTGTAACAAACCAATTTGAGTAATCGTCGTATGATTCATCTAAACTTTTTGATACACCTGCTTCAAATGCATTTGACCATTCATAATATTTTTCAGAGGACATACCTAGTTCGTTTGCAATTTCATGATTATATGGTTCACGTCCAAATTTGTTCCTAAGAAAATGAGATGCCTTTTCTGAATTCTTTTTAATGGCTATTGTGGTTCTATCTAAATTTGAACTTTTTCTTAGGTAATCTAGGATCTCACCCTTAATTCTTATACTAGCGTATGAAGAAAAAGATGCATCTTTTTGAGGAATATAATTTTGTGCAGCATTTATAAGACCAACCATTCCGAGTTGTATAATATCTTCGATATCTACTATTGAATGAACTCTTCCATGCAAATGCCATGAAATCTTTTTTACTAAATTGGTATGATCACGTATTAGTTGATTGACGTTAGGCTTTACTATTTTAGAGTAACTATTCATTTTTATACCTTCAAGTTAACATTTCTAATTGTCAAAAAATCTGATAGTTCCAGTTTTATTAGTATCTAATGTTGATAACTCTTTCGATATGTCATCAAAACATTTTGTATCTATATTTTTATTATTTTTTGACATTAATGGTGTCCTAGAAACAATAGAATTTCTAATTCTTTGAGAAGCACACAAATGACCCAAATATTTTAAATTTACATCTAAAAATTTTTGAGCAATAGACTGAAATTTATTAAAATTTAGTTTGGCTTGCATTTGAGAAATTGCCATATTAATTACGATTCCAAAGTTAGTTATTTTGTAATCTAGAAACGCTGCCTTAATCAGACTGTAAGCATCAATGAAACTTGTAGGCTCTCCTGTTAAAACAATTATAACCTTATCAGATGAAGACATAAAAGCCATTGAAGAAGCTTCCGCTCCAGCTCCAACGTCAATAAACATAAATTCAGGTGCTTTATAAATATTATTAAAGCTCTGAATTATTTTATGACGTTCAAGATCACTTAAGTTTAATAGGTTGTTTATCGCACTACCACCTGAAATAAATTTTAATTTATCTTTTGTTGTTGTGATTATATCATCTATTGAAGATTTTCCTGTTACAAAGTCATCCAAGGAAAGTTTAGGATTTATACCCAACAATATATGAGAATTGGCCATTCCTAAATCTGCGTCCAGTAGCAATGTTTCTTTATTTTGCAATGCTAAACATAAGGACAGATTGACTGATATAGTAGTTTTACCAACTCCACCTTTACCTGAAGCTATTGCAATTGTTGTAGTCATAATTAATCCTGTTTAAAAACTATTATAGGTTCATATCTTTCATATATTGTGCCAAAACTTCTTTTTTAGCAAAAGCTAATGAACCAATGACAGATCTTGATCCAGATAAAATACCAATTTTACAATTTAGTTCGCCTAAAATTGATAATTCTTCAGCACTTATATGTGATTCATCAAGCTTAGTTAAACCAATAGTAGGAAAAGAATTTTTATAAAAATTCATTGTTGATTTTATCATACTTTTATTTGAACTTGCTTGAAGAGTTAAAATATTTATGAATTTCTTATTTAATGATAATTTTTCAAGATATTCAATATATCCAAATGTGTTCTTATTTTCTTGTGAAACATCAACTATTAATTTTTTATTATCTTTGTTAGCATCTATAAACGCTACAATTTCTTCCAGTGAAGAAATAGACGTAACATTTAAATTCAGAAGCCTTCCAAAGTTTAGAAGTTCAGAGTGATTAGAAGACTTTGGTGCAAAGTTTACTATAGACAATTTATTACGATCATTCCCTACAAATTTATTATCTAATATGTGTGATGCAATTTTAGAGCAAAGGGTTGTTTTGCCTGATCCACTTGGTCCATTTACAAAAATAATGTTAGCTTCTAAAATCTTTTCTTCAGATGGAGATACTATTTTATTTGCTAAACAGTGAAAAAATATTAACTCAGGATCAATGTTTTTTTCAGTTAAAATTTTATCTTTAAATTCAGATATTATTTTTTTGGAAAACCCTTTCTTTAAGAGTTCTATTGTTAAGGATTTTTGATGCGGAATACCATAATCATTAAGATCTGAAATAATAGTGTTTTCTAATAAATTTTCTATTTTTGTTGTAAATTTTAAAAATGTATTTCTGTCTATGTAGTCAGTATTTGCATTTATGTTACTTTTATTAATTTCACTCTTATCTTCAAATTCTTCTCGAACAATAGAATTTAATTCTCTTCTCTGATTTCCTTGTTCTAGGTTATGATTTGAAAACAAATGACTGAAAGTTGATTTTTGCTTGTTTATTTTTTTTGCATTTGATGAGGCAATATCTTGTATATTATTTGAACCTAAAATCTCAATTTTTCCATTAACCTTATTGGTTTCGAGTATTACGGCGTCTTTACCAAGCACTTTTGAAATTTTATCCATGGCAGATAAACTGTCTTCTGCAATTACTCTATGTTGTGTCATTTTATTCTCCAATTTATCTTTATAAAAAATTAATTATTATTTGTTTCTTCTGAACCTATATTTGCTACTACTTCTATTTTTTTATTATCAGGTAATTCTGTAAATGAAAGCACATCAAGAGTTGGAATATGTTGTCTAAGCATGTGTGATAAATCTCTTCTTATTACAGGCGCAGTAATCATCACTGCCTTTCTACCTTCACTCTGCATTTTTTCCATAACACTATTAATTGCAGAAACTATTTTTTGTATTAAACTGGCCTCAAGGATTAGACCGTTTGCCCCAGTTTGTTTTGCAATATTCACAATCATTTGTTCTAATTCAGCTGAAAAAGTTATAATAGGAAGTGGGCTGTTTAAAGGTGCAATTTGTTGAATTAATAATCCAGATATTGCAGGCCTAATATTTTCAGCTAATTCAATTGGAGATGTATTTTTAACATTTTGTGCAGCTAACATTTCTAATATTCTTTTAAGGTCACTTATAGGCATTTTTTCAGATAATAAAGATCTCAGTATAGATGTAAGAACATTTAAAGGAATTATCTTTGGTACCGATGATGTAACTAATTGAGGTGATGATTTCGATAAATTGTCTAGTAGTGCTTGAACATCATCTTGACCAAGCAATTCAGACGCTTGCTTAGATAGTACTTGATTTAAGTGTGTTGCTATTACAGCTTCAGGCTCTACAACCATGTAACCTAAATTTTCTGCACGAGCTTGCTGATGAGGTTCAATCCAAGTAGCATCCATATTAAAGCTAGGATCTTTTACATCTGTACCTTCAATTTTTGTTTGTGCTGAATCACCAGGAATAGCCAGTAATAATTGAGGAAAAATCTTATCTTCTGCTACAATTTCTTGTCCAATTCTTATTCTGTAATGATTAGATTCTAAAGTCAGATCGTCCCTAATTCTAACTTGTGGAATAATAAAGCCTAATTCTTTTGAAAGTTGCTTTCTTACACCTGTAATTCTTGAAATCAAAGGGCCATCTTTTTCATCGTCAACTAATTGTATTAATCCATAACCTAATTGCATTGAAATAGCAGAATTGTCAGCTATATCAGATAACGATATAGAATTTTCATCTTTTTCATTTTCTAAATTTTCTTCATCACTACTTAGATTTTTAACTTCATCAGAGTTAATTGATTTTTCACCTTGTTTTTTAATCGTCCACCAAACAAATAACGTTAACCCTGAAGCTATCAAAAACAGAAAATTTGGCATTCCTGGGATTATTCCTAGAAGAAACAAAACACCAGCACTAGGTAACCATGCTTGTTTAATACCTATTTGAGAGCCAATTTGTTTTGATAGGTCTTGACTGGTTGACACCCTAGTTACAATTATTGCTGTTGCTATGGCAAGAAGTAATGAAGGAATTTGTGCAACTAAGCCGTCTCCAACAGATAGAATAATATAATTTTCAGCAGCAGTAGATACTGGTAAATTATGCTGAGCAATTCCAATAATTAATCCGCCAATAATGTTGATCAAAAGAATTAAAATGCCTGCAATAGCATCTCCTTTAACAAACTTAGATGCACCATCCATAGATCCATAAAAATCTGCTTCTTTAGCAATGTCATCTCTACGTTGTTTGGCTTCTTCGCTTGTTAGAAGACCAGCGTTTAGATCAGCGTCTATTGCCATTTGTTTTCCAGGCATTGCGTCTAATGTAAATCTTGCTGAGACTTCTGAAACTCTACCTGCACCTTTAGTAATAACGACTAGATTAATAATAATTAGTATGGCAAATACAAAGATACCTACAACATAATTTCCAGCAATAACAAACTCACCAAATGCTTCAATTACTCTTCCGGCTGCATCTGGCCCAGTATGTCCAGCACTTAATACAATTCTAGTTGAAGCTACGTTTAATCCTAATCTTAAAATTGTTGCAAATAATAGAACAGTAGGAAAACTGGAGAAATCTAATGGTCTAAAAGTATGCAGAGATACCATTAATATTAATAGAGATAGTAATATGTTTGTTGTAAAAAATACGTCTAATAATATAGCAGGTAGTGGTATTACCATCATTACCATTAGCATCAGTATTGCCAATGGCAAACCAAGTGGTTTCAATTTTTCGAGAAGAAAAAACTGTCCGCCTAATGTACTTGTCAAACTCATGACATCTCCTTAACAATTTGTGCAATTAAAAGTTGAATAAAATCAATTAGTTAATTTATTCAAAATTTAAAAAAATAACTTCAATGTGTAGAAGCAAGAATGATGCCATTGTTGATTAAATACTTTACTATTTTCGGCATTTAATCTTAGCGTAATAATAATTTAAATATTGGCATGTTATCTGCATATGTTAACTACATTAATCTATATTGCTCAGGAGTTTCTTTTATGGCATTTAATAAAACAAAAAATATGATGGTTACTTTTACTTTGTGTTCATTATTTTTAAGTACAGGTTGTTTACAAAATTTAGCAAGCTCTGGTTTTCCATCTTCTCATAGTTTTTCTAAAAAACAAATTGAGACAGAAAGTGATGGAATTGTAGCTTTAAAAGAAGTTTTTGATAGTTCAGTAGAAAAAATTCCTACTTTATCAGCTGTTGGTTATGCTGTAGTATCTAGTCAACCAGGAAGGACTGATGCTCAAAAAAGACTAATGGCAATCAGATCTGCTAGAATGGCGGCCATGAGAGAATTAGCTGAACAAATACATGGCATACAAGTTGATTCTAATACAACAGTAATAGATTTAATGGTTCAAAATGATACTTTTAGAGCTGTTGTAAAGGGTGTTATTAGAGGAGCTAAAACTGTTCGTATTAACCCAACAGGAGTTGACACTTATGAAACTGTCTTAGAAATAGATAAAGACATGATGTTAATGATGTTAAGAAATGCAAGAAGAACATAACATAAAATGACTAAAAGAGATATAAAACTTAATTCATATTTTTACTTTTTAACTTTCCTTTTAATTTTATTTTTATCAAACAAAACTGTGATTGCTAAGGATGAAAAAAGATTTAAACAAGTTGATGCTATTGGTAGAGCTGTTTTAATTGCTGATGATATCCAAACTTCAAGAAAACGAGCTTTAGAAGATGCTCTTTATTTAGCAGCACTAAAAGGGGGAGCAGATATTAGTGGATTTTCAGCTATATCATCCAACACGGTTATCAACGATCAATCAGTTGTAACTGCTACAAATAGGGTTATTGATTTTAAAATAATTAAAGAAGAACAGGATAAAGAATTTTTGAGCATAAAAATCAGTGCTGTTGTTGGTAGTAAAATGTCTAATAAAAATTGCAAAGTTAGGCCAATCAACATTGCTTTATTGAGAGGTTCTTTTAATTCAGAAACTAATATACCTTCAAAGTTATCTAGAAAGATGTCTCAATGGTATAATAATATTTATTATATTATATCTAAATCACCAAATGTAAAATCTGCAAATTACAAAAATAAATCATTAGATCAGATTATAAAATCAAATATTAATCCAACATTTGATTATAATGCATTAACAAATGGGTTACCTTCAATACAGGCTGGTAACTATAGTGTGGTTCCGGAATTAAGTCTAGTTGCAGACAATCAAAGTAATACCCATTCTAATTATTTATTAAAAGTATCTTTAAATATATATAAAGGGAATAACTTTGAGTTAGTGACAGTTAAAACTTACGATTTACCGATACAGTATGAAGTTAAAAGTAATTTTCAATTTATTAGAAATATATCTACTTTAAATATTGATTTAATTGACAAGATCGTCTTTCAACATTTAAACGTTTTAGCATCTAATTTTTTACAAGAATTAAACTGCAATCCGTTAGAAGGTAAATTAATTCTCACTAATGGTGAATTGCGAGTTGATATAGGAAAAAAACAAGGTCTCAGGGATAAACAGATTGGTATAGTTAAAGGTCTAAACATAAAGAATTCAATGCTTAGTAATAGCTCTGTAATATTACATACTGATAAAATTTTTGATAATTACAGCATAGTTTCCCCTTTGAATGATAAAATTAAATTAGATAACCTAAATAATTTGATCGTAGAATTTGCGGAGTAATTCAATGAAAAAAATTCAATATTCCTTTAATATAATTATCATAATGCTTATATTTATATATCCGAAATTATCTATTTCAGAACCATTTGTAGTTTTAGAATACAGAGGAAATATGGATAGAGGAAATACACTGTCAGATAATTTGTTTCTTAAAGATTTGAATTATAGCACAGAACACATTGTATTAAAAAATCAGACACTAAGTGATATAATGCTAAATTACTATGGTACAAAATCGTTTAATAACAGTATGTTAAGTTTAGCTATTGTTCATTTTAATAGTAAAGCCTTTGTTAGAAGTAACCCTAATTATTTATATTCAGATAAAAAGTTGTATCTACCAAGTATTAATGAAATTAAAAATTTAATTATTAAAAAAAATAGTAAAAATTTAAAGAATAATAATAATAAAAACGAAAACATGTCATCTCAAATTTATTTCTTTGGAGGATGATAAGTGTTTAGATCGTTTTTTAAATATTTGTTAATTTTTCTCTCTATTACTTTTATAAATAAAGAAACAAAAGCTATAAATGGCAAAGATATATCTAACAAAATATCAGAATGGCTTTTGTTAGAAGGTATCAGTGGGGATCCAGTATTTTCAAAAAAAAGTGTATATAAAGACTGTTCAAGTGAACTTCAAATTACAAGAGCTTTTAAAGATTATAAAACAATAAAGCTCAGTTGTTTAGATATAGATGGATTTAAATTATTTGTAAGAATTAAATTAAAAGAAACAAAACAAAAAAAACACAAAAATATTGTATTTAAGAAAAAAGTCCCTATTTCAAATTCAAACTCTAAAAGAATTAAACAATTTATGTCAATTAAATTAAAAAGAGCATTAGAAAAGAACACGGTAATACAATTTAATGATATAGATTTAGTAATGAGTTCTAAATCATCGCAAAAATCTTTTTTTACTAGCAAAAAGGATTTATTAGGAAGAAAGTTAAAACAAAATTTAAAAATGGGTCAATTATTGCATCCCAGACATTTGTATGAAAAATTTGACATTCAGAGTGGAGATTATTTATCTATCGTATCTCATGTAGGCGCTGCTTCAGTGACGGTGTCTGGAGAAGCAGTTGAATCAGGTAACTTAGGAGACTTAATAAACGTAAAAAATTTAAGAAGTGGCAATATAATTAAGGGTTATGTGAAAAAAAATAAAATAATTAGGGTTTATCGCTAAAATAAATAAAACAAATGTCGTTATATACTATGTGGAGTTATAATTATGGATAAAATTACAAATAATATATCTAATAACATTAATAAGAACGTGTTAAAAGAGAACGTGTCAAAAGGTAACGCAAATATTGATAGCCTTGGGAAAAATCCTTCTGTTATCAAATCTGTAATTAAGGAAAATGTTGTTGATATCAATGATGCTAAAATGATATCTGCTGATTTAGCAAAATCAGCTCCAATAGATTTTGATAAAGTTGCTAAAATAAAGGCTGCTATATCTGCTGGTCAGTATCCTCTTGATCTAGATAAGTTATCAGATGCCCTGATGCAAGCGTACAGAGAAATGAAATCTTAATCACGTTTGATTGCTGTTATTATGAATAAATTACAAAAAGTACATTCTATACTAGAAAAGTTAGATGAATTAAATAAATCAAAATTTAAATCATCTGATTTTGTTTCTTTGAATAAAGAGTTTGAAGTCACTTTAGGTGAAATTGTTGAACAGAGGAAAGTTGTTCTCACAAAAGAAATAACAACTGAAGATAAAAATAATATTTTTGATTTAATTTCCAAAATTGAATTTCTTGAAGCGTCCATTCTTCCAAAGGCCGATCTAATGAACTCCTTTTCTAAATCTTTAAAATAACTTTAAAAACTTATGGTAATTTAAGATAAAATCGTGAATATATAGATATGTTTATAGACTTTTTAATATCTAAATTTGAGATTTTAGTTTTTATATCTGTTTTATTAATAGTTATAGGCTTCTTTTTACTCTTTTTGTACCAAAGTCATAAATTTGAAATTAATAAAACCTTGGTCGTTAATTATTCTGAAATAATAAAAAAATCAAACTTAGAAACTAAAGGTTATTTAGCAGATATAGCAAGTATTTTAGAAATACAAAAAAATGAAATTTTAAAAATAACAGATAAAATTTCTTTTTTAGAAAGAGAAATTAATAGACTAGGCAGTATTAAGGGATCAGAAGACATCTTGGGAATTGCTATAGATATGGCTAGAAAAGGTGAGGACAAAGAGAGTATAAAGAATAAAACTAATTTAAGAGACGATGAAATAGAGGCCATATATACTTACTATAGAAAATAGTCGTTATGAATTTTCTTTGTTAACTAAATCCTCTAACAAAATAGCTTTTCCTCCTTCTATCATTTTTTGAGCATCTTCATCTGTTACATCTATTTGTATTCCAGAAGGGAACCTAACTCCATTAACTTCAGTAGTTTCTTTAATTTGTACTCTAACCCACTCAACTTGAATTTCATTTTGTTTTTTGGTTGGTTTTAAAAGTTTTTCAACAATATTACTATTATTTTCAGATGCTATTTCAACAACATTATCATTAATGGTATTATCTTTAATAATCTTTTGTATTCTTTGGTTGAGGACAGTTACTCTTGCAGCAAGGCAAGCAATTTTAGCAATTAAATCAGTTTCACTATATGATATTTTCTTTATTCTTACAGCTATTTCTTCAAGTGTTAAATTCTCAAACTCATCTAACAACTCTTCTTTTTTATCACTAATTTTATCAGAGAAATCCATAAACGTATCCTACATTATTAATTAATTACGACAATACAAAAAAATAT
This sequence comes from Pseudomonadota bacterium, assembly GCA_028382005.1. Classification (GTDB taxonomy): domain Bacteria; phylum Pseudomonadota; class Alphaproteobacteria; order Puniceispirillales; family Marisalimonadaceae; genus Marisalimonas. The sequence continues at coordinate 15,102 of JAOESH010000020.1, read as the reverse complement.
TAAACTTTTTGTTAATTAATTTTATTTTTATACAACCTTATCTGTTTGGCATTCTATTTGCAAAACTACTTTGAAATAAGTTTATTATAAGAGTTTTATTTATGGATACTATTAAAGATCAATTATCTTTTTACGCTTCTTCTCTTCAATTAAGAGGCAAGAGAAATAATATCCTTGCGTCTAATATAGCAAATGCTGCAACACCTAATTATAAAGCTCGTGATATAAGTTTTGAAGACGAAATTAAAAAATTTGATAAAAATGGACCGATTAGAACGTCACATGAAAATCACATAGTTCAAAATTCAGGTAAATCAATACAAGAAGTTTCTTATAGAGAACCACTCATAGCATCTTTAGACGGTAATACCGTTGAAATGGCTGTTGAACAGATGCAGTTTGCTGAAAACTCTATGAGATATACTTCAACAGTTAATTTTCTTAATGGAAAAATTAACAAAATTATGTCAGCAATCAGAGGTGAATAATGGATATTAAATCTGTATATGATATTGCAGGAAGAGCTATGGCAGCTCAGTTAATTAGGTTAAACACTGTTGCTTCAAATTTAGCCAATGCGGGATCAACTACTGGTGATCCTAAGACCACATATAAACCACTTAAACCAATTTTTGAGACACAATATAGTGATTTAGTTAAAAAAAATGGAGTTGCTACGGTTGATGCGGTTGAAGTCAAAGAAATTGGAAGAGAGCCTATCAAATCATATATGCCAGCTCATCCTGCAGCAGATAAAGCAGGTTATATATATAAAGCAGCTGTTAATGTAGATGAAGAAATGGTCGATATGATGGAAGCATCTAGGCAATATCAAAACAATGTTGAAGTGGTTACTACCTTAAGGGCTTTAACAATGAGAACTTTACAAATAGGAAAATAAGGAAATAAAATGTCTGAAATAAATTCATCAAATCAATCCCTGACAAATATATTAGATAAATTAGGAATTAACTCAGCAAAAGAAAAGTTTGCACCCAAAGAAGTTAAAGATCAACTTGGACAAGAAGATTTTCTTAAATTAATGACAACGCAACTTCAAAATCAGGATCCATTTGAGCCAGTTAATAATGCAGATTTCATTGCCCAAATGGCACAATTTTCTACAGTTACTGGTATAACTTCAATGGATGAAACTATGAAATCTGTAAGTCAACAGCTTTCTGAAATGAGAATAGCATCAACCACACAGATGATGGGACATTCAGTATTAGTACCTGGTAAATATGCTAGACCTGATAAAGAAGGTGTGATCAGTGGAGTAGTCGATTTACCTGAGACAGCTGCAAATTTGAATATTATATTTGAAAACAGTGATGGTGAAGTATTACATCAAGATGCTTTAGGTATACAAAAAGCTGGACTAGTTGGATTTGATTGGAAAGATCTTCCTGAAGATATTAAATCCTCAAGTAATCCAATCACTATACGAGCATTTACGGGTAATACCGGTGACACAGGAGAACTTTCAACACAAGTTTTCGCAAATGTGTTTGGAACTTCAAAAACAGATACCGGTGTCATGTTAGAGGTTGAAGATTATGGAACAATTGATCCATCACAGGTTGTCAGGTTTAAGAATTAAATAATTAATATATACTAGGAGAAATTAGAGATGTCATTTTACACCGCTCTTACAGGACTAAACGGATCACAGGCAGATATTTCAGCTACTTCAAATAATATAGCCAACGTTGCTACCACAGGCTATAAAAGAAGTAAGGCAGAATTTGGTGATATTTTTGCTACATCCCCATTACAGAATAGTTCATCATCCATTGGTTCAGGTACTATTTTGAAGGGTATAAAACAACAATTTACTCAAGGTAACGTTTCTTCTTCATTAAATGCATTAGATATGGCTATTTCTGGACAAGGGTTTTTTGCTCTGAAGCCTTCATTAACTACAAATCAAACGGTTTATACACGTAACGGATCTTTTTCAGTTAATAATGATAGATATGTTGTAGACTCTGCAGGACAATTTGTACTTGCATTGCCTGTTTCTGATGATGGATCTGTTCAAGGTGGAGAAATAACTGACGCACAACCTTTAAAACTAGAATTAGAAGCTGGTGAAGCTAAAAAAACTGATAATTTAGAACTTGCAATTAACTTACCTGCATCTTCTACAGTTTTTGCATCTGCAGACGATTTTGACCCTAAAAATCCATCTACCTTTAATTCATCAACTTCTGTGACTATATTTGATAATTTAGGTAATCCTGTTATTGCGACAGCCTTTTTCATTAAGACACAAGCAGCTTCAGGATCTGAAGCCACACACAAATATCAAACAAAGTTTATAGTTGATGGAAGAGAAGTAGAACCATCATTGACAGAAGCTATTTCTCCAACTGGTCAAACACTTGTAGTTGACAGGTTTGGTCAAATTATTCCAATGAATGAAAAGCCGCAAATTATTTCTGTTGCCCAAACACAGCCATTATTTTTCTTAGATGATTTGTCTAATAAAACTGTTTCAAAAGCTGCAACAGTGACGTCTACTGTTCTTGAGGATGCTGCATTTACTGCAACTGCTCCTTCAATTACCGTCGTTACTGACCCTCTTCAATACTCTACAACTTATGAAGCTAATCCAACATTAAATAAATCTACTTATTGGGGAAAAGATTTTCTTACTGTACGTGTAGATGATACTACAGGTAGTGCGGGGTTTAAAAGTATTGATATAAGGCCTGGGTCTTATACTGCTGCAACTTTAGCTGCTGAAGTCCAAAGAGCAATTAATGCAGGTCTTGGTGATGACGCAAAATTATCTATCGACCCAGTTACAGATGGAAGTTTTTCAATTCAATTTAACCAACTTGATAATAATGATGAAATACAAACACTAACCGCTATTAAAGTTGATTTAATGGAAGATAGTTTTGTAACAGAAAGTCTTTTTTCTACTACTAATGGAATAGAAAATGTTGCGTCTCCAAATTTCACCAGAGAAGAATTTTTATCACATGCACAACTTAAAATTAATGATGCATTAAATAGAGCAGCCGTTTCTGCAGATGGTAACACTAATAGTGCTTCAACTTATGGGGTAAACGCGTCACTTTTTAATAGGGTTACTGGTAAAGCGTTATCTGGAACTATTAAGGAAACTGAAGTTTTAAGTTTTAATTATAAAAATCCTACAACAGATTTAACAGATGAGAATAACATCACTACGGAAGAAAAATTTTTATTACATAGTTATAATAATTCGTCGCCTGCTTTAAAAGTATTTGATAAAGCTATTGATGTAACTGCTGTTAGTGGAAACACAATGGTACAAGATGCAAGTGGTACCTTAAAAGTTTATATTAATGACACTACTAATACTATAAGTTCAACTAGCTTTCCAACAGAAGTATATTTAGCTGGCGAATTTGACACAACTACGTCAACAGTTAATGATTTAAAATATAATGGAGCTAAGTTTTCTGTCTCTAGTGCAGGAACAGATGCAAATGGAAATGAATTTTTAAACCTTAAATCTGATTCTACAACAGCAATTAACATCACTGATACTAAAATAAAGGTTTTACATACTGTGTCTAAAGATGTTTCTGCTTATTTTGAAGGTGGAACAAATATATTTTCAGGGCAGACTGAACATTTTGGAAGTAATAGAATAGTTTTAAAAGAGCTCAATAAACATTCTTACTTAAATAAAGATGTCAAACAACCAGACACACTTTTAAATGGAGCAATTGCTTCTTCAACTAATCCAGCATCTGGAGCGGCTATAACAGTCGATACAACAGCTGGGTTTGCATCTTCAGGTACATTGATAATTGGGACCGAGCAAATTACTTATACTGGTACGACCGCTACAACATTTACTGGTATTACTAGAGGAGCAAATTCGTCTACAGCAGCTAGCGCACTAGATGATGCATCAGTCAAATCTGTAGAGTTCACTGATGGTATTATTAGTGGATTTAAAGATATTTTGAGAAATACTACTCTTACATCAGTGCCATCAACTAGATCTACTGCAGGTGGAACGGCTGATGCTAATAGTGCAACTACAGCAGCTCCTATACCTGGAACAAATGTAATTTATGAAAAAACAGGAGCAGTTGATGCAGGTGACACTGCATTACTTGTGGATGGAGGAACTAAAGGTATAAGGGTTGGAGACAAAGTTGTTGGAAAAGGTATAACTAATGCATCATATGTATCTGCTGTTAATCATGACACATCAACAGTAACTCTGAGTGCAGCGGCTGGATCAACGTTGGCTGGGGTAACGGCTACAACTGCTGGAGATAAAGTAACTTTTCTATCAAGTGCGCACACAACAGGAAACTTAGCTCAGGGTGGAACAGCAATCACAGTTGCTGATGCAACAAACATTGCGATTGGTGATCTTGTTTATGGAAGAAATATAACAGTAGGTACACGTGTTACTGCGGTATCTGGTACTACTATAACAATAAGTGCTGCTAATAATAATGGTTCAACACCTAATGCTCTTTCTGGAGAAGAATTAAACTTTGTAGATATTGAAGGACTTGGTGTGGCGACCACAACTGATGGTGTTGAAGCAGTCGGTCAAACTATTTTAACAGTAACTGCAGCAAATAATATCCAAGTTGGAGATGTTGTTGAAGCAGCAGGCGTTACAGCAGGTACTACTGTAACAGCAATTAATGGTACAAATATTACTATAAGTGCCGCTACAACAGTTGAAATGGCTGACGATACCCTTATTACCTTTTTACCCGCAGACTCAGAGAGTCTTACAGTTGGCTCAACTTCTGGTTTTGCGGCAGCTACTGCCGCGGCGCCTGGAAAGTTTAAATTAGGTGATGAAATTATTACTTATACAGGTAAAACAGCTACAACGTTAACAGGTATTACCAGAGGAGCTTATAATAGTGTAAGTAAAGCAGTTGCAGCATCTACGTCAGTGAGTTCTTATGACAGCATAGAAAGTCTTGGTTTATCTCAAAGACAAACTGATGTTGGATCTGCATTAACTTCAACTGCAACTACTTTAACAGTAGACTCTACTGCTGACTTTGAAAATGATGGGTTTATAAAAATAGGTAATGAACTCATAGGTTACACAGGTAAAACAGCTACAAGTTTTACTGGATTAACTAGAGGTGCTGGTGGTACTACTGCAGCAGCTCATACGGTTGACGCTCAAATCACTCAAGATGTTTCTAATACAGATGATTGGGTTGATGAAGCTGATCCTGCTTTAAAAATAGCCTATGATATAACCGGTCAAAATTTTACATTACAGGGTATACCTTCTAAAATAGGAACTTCTACGCCAAGTAAAATGTTCTCTTTTTCAGCGTTTGGACCTGGTGAAGGTAATAAAGCAAATGCAATAGGGTTAAAAACATTAAGTAATAAGGGATCATCAAATATTGGTGGTGGTGCAATATTAAAAGCTGAATCTGTTTTATTTAATGGTGATCAAATTGCAGCTGACACTCAAAGAGCTTACGGGGTAGAGGTGTCTTATAACAATCTCACACGAAAATTTAGTATAGCTAGTGGATCTACTGGTGAAAATATTCCTGCCAATTCAGCTGTTGGAGTTGGTGATGGAGGGCAGGCTTCATCTAATATCGAAATTGGACGACTTGCGATTGTTGATGGTGTAGCTACTGCATCAAATGCAGGAACTGGAGGTACTAGCGCTCTTTTAGGAATAAACGCGACAACTGCGATTACAACAGTTACTGCTGACACTACAGGTAAAGGTCTGCAATCTTCGTCAGCTGTTTTGAATGGAAAAACATCTAATGAAGATTTATCAGAAGATTTCTTCTTATCTGATGCAGCAGAAGAAACAATTTTTGTTGTAAACGCTAATGATATTACGGCTGCTATTGAAGTGCCAGAAGGTGTTTATAATGGAACTTCTTTGGCAACTGCATTGCAATCAAGAATTAATCAAATGGAAGATAGTTCAGGTAATACAGTAAACGGGGTAACAGTTGCATTTAATACAACTAGTAACTCTTTTACTTTTACAACTGGAACAACTGGATTAAACAGTAAAATATTTGTATCGGGTAGTTCTCGTATGGGTTTAGATGACCTTGAACTTGTCACAGGTACGACACCTTCGTTTGTCAACATGGCTACTGCCACAGCAAGTTCTGCAACAGGTCAGTCCTTATATGTTAATGACGGAGGTACAACTACAACCTTGGCTCCAGAAAACGCATGGACACCAACAACTGATGGTACATTTGCAAAGGTTTTTTTAAGACCTGGAGAATTAACTTTTGATACTCAAGGTAATTTAGTAAGTCCAATACAAAAAGTTGGTTATAAAGGTGACTTTGCAGCTGACGCAGCCGCAGGCACTAATGCCTTGTCAATTGATTTAGATTTAAATTTTGATGGTTCAACACAATTTGCCTCAGATTTTAATGTTAAATCTGTTACGCAGGATGGACAAACAGTAGGAAAACTTGATGGATTAGATATTGCCGCTAACGGATTAGTTAGTGCGAACTATACAAATGGTTTAAATATTGCTCTAGGTAGATTAGTTATGGTTAACTTTAACAACCAAAACGGTTTAAAACAAATTGGAAACGCCACCTATGTTGAGACATCTGTATCGGGCGTGGCTGCAGTTGGTGAGGCGGGCGCAGATGGATACGGAACAATTCTTTCTGGTTCTTTAGAACGTTCTAACGTTGATATAACTGAAGAGTTGGTTAACTTAATTACGGCACAAAGAAACTTCCAGGCTAACGCGAAGACTATTGAAACTAACACAACCCTTACTCAAGCAATTATTCAAATTAGAACATAATTGAATATTAGTTGAAGGAAAAGAAGATGGACCGAAGTATATATACAGCTCTTAATAGCATGAATATATTAAGAGACAACCAGTCAGTTACAGCGCAAAATTTGGCAAACGTAAGTGTTACTGGTTTTCAGAAAGATATTCAAATAAATTTTTCTTCAGTCTATTTAGATAGAGATAAAGGGATTGATCCTAGAGTTATGGCATTACAGGAGCCTGGAGGGTATGATAGTACTCCTGGTCCTATGCAACAAACTGGAGCACCGTTGGATTTAGCTGTTGATGGTAATGGATATTTTATTGTAAAACCAGCAGGTGGTGAAGTAGCTATGTCTAGAAGAGGTGACTTCACTGTTTCTGCAGATGGAACTCTAAGAGATGGCACAGGCACTCAACCTCTTAGTACAGATCTTGAGGTTATTACTATTCCGCCCCACAGAAAAATATCAGTTTCAGGTGATGGTATAATAGAAATTGAGCCTTTAAATGCCCCGTTGGGTCAAAAGGTAAAAGTGGCTCAACTTGCTACTACTTTCGGTTCGGAGGTTCCTTTAGCCAAGACTATTGACGGTTTTGTAAGACCCGTAAATGGCTCTATTCCGGCACCAGACAATCGAACACTATTACTAAGTGGTTTCTTAGAAGGTTCAAACGTTAAGTCTGTTGACGAATTAGTAGCAGGTATTGATCAATCCAGAGCCTACGAAATTAATGTAAAATTTGTAACTACGGCAAAAGAAATTGATGAAGCAACAGCTTCTTTAATGAGAATGCCTAGTTAAAAGTTCTTCTATAATATTGGCATATCTATTGCATTACTCTTTTAGATTATTAATAAGGAGTTAAAGATGTCTAATGCAATGCACGTTGCTAAAACTGGTTTAAATGCTCAAAATAGTAGAATGCAAGTTATTGCTAATAATTTAGCAAACGTCAATACAACAGGTTTCAAAAAAGATAGAGCCAATTTCGAAACCCTTCTTTACCAAGTTATAAAAGCATCTGGTGCTCAGACTTCAGGAGAAACTAAAACAAACTCTGCTTTCTCAGTTGGTACGGGTGTTCGTATTATAAATGCAGACAAGTTATTTTCTCAAGGAAATATAGTTTCATCAGACAATGCATTAGATGTATCAATAGATGGTTCGGGTTTTTTTCAAGTTTTAATGCCGGATGGAAGAATTGGTTTTACTAGAAATGGAGCTTTTGGAAGGAATGCAGAAGGTCTTATAACAACGGCTTCTGGTTATGTTATTCAACCTGAAGTAGCAATACCAGAAGGTGTAACAAATATTAATATATCTGCTGACGGAATTGTTTCTGTTCAGAACCCAGGTGAGGTTGAAGCTGAAGAAGTTGGACAATTTCAGTTAGCGGACTTCGCTAATTCTAGAGGTTTGCAACCTATAGGACAGTCTATGTTAGTAGAGACACCGGCAAGTGGTCCCGCTGTGGTAGCAAATCCTTTTGAAAATGGGTTTGGCAGTTTGGTTCAAGGTGCTCTTGAAAGTTCAAACGTAAATGTTGTTCAAGAATTAGTTGATATGATTGAAACTCAAAGAGCATACGAGGTTAACTCAAAAGCAATTTCTGGAGTTGACGACATGCTTAGATTTATTAGTCAAAATCTTTAATTAGAAGAGATTAATATGAAAAAATTAGTTTTTATTTCCTTTTTATTTTTTATTAATGGCTGTTCTACGTATATAGAAGAAGCCAACAATAAACAGTTTAAACCACTAACTCCTTCTTTCGAAGAATTTGCTAAAGATGAACCTTCTAATGGGTCAATATACAGTACTAGTTCTGCAGGTCTGTTTTCTTCCGACAGAAGGGCTAAAAAGGTTGGCGATATTTTATCTGTTACTTTAAGTGAAACATTTTCATCAAATAAAGCGGTTACTAATTCATCAGGTAAAACAGATACTATTGGAGCGGAGGTTGGTCCAACAGGAATATTGAGGAATTTTGCTGGTTTAGGAGGTACTGCTTCTAAAACTAACTCTTTTGCTGGTTCTATGGCAACAAATCAATCAAACAGTTTAAGTGGAACTTTGTCTGCAACAGTGGTTAGGGTTTTTCCTAATGGTAATTTAGAAATTAAGGGTCAAAAAAAATTAAGGATAACTGAGGGAACTGAATATATTAGGTTAAGTGGAATTATTAGGCCACAGGATATTTCTACAACTAATACGGTTTCATCAGCAAAAATTGCAGAGGCACAAATTGAATATGTTGGAGCAGGTATTTTAGACAGCGCTTCAAAACCTGGTTGGGGTAGTGCAATTTTTAGAGCCATTTCACCGTTTTAGGAAATATTAAACATGAAAAATTTTAAATTAATCTTATTAATTATATTAATGCTATCGACTATTACTAATCAACTAATGGCAGATAGACTTAAAGATATGGTTAGTTTTGCTGGTATAAGAACAAATCAACTTATGGGATATGGTATAGTTGTCGGGCTTGATGGAACAGGTGACTCGTCATTAGCTTTAACTCTTCAAAGTATGCAATCCACTATTTCTCAGTTTGGCATGAATGTTGATACAAGTAGTTTAAGTGGAAAAAATTCAGCTGCTGTCATGATTACAGCTGATTTAGTTCCTTTCACTAAAATCGGACAAAAAATAGGCATTACAGTTTCATCCGTGGGTAAAGCTAAAAGTTTAAGAGGTGGTACATTATTAATGGCCCCTCTAAAAGGAGCAGATGGGCAAACCTATGCGATAGCACAAGGTAACCTAGCCGTTGGTGGATTTGGTGTTGAAGGTGCTGATGGTTCTTCTATGTCAGTAAACATTCCTACAGTTGGAACCATTGCAAATGGAGCTACAGTAGAGCGGATGGTAGAGGCACCTTTCATAAATTCTAGTAATTTTGTAATGAACCTTCATCAGGGTGATTTTACGACGGCTAACAGAGTTGCTGAAGAAATAAATAAAGTATTTGGACAAGGTGTTGCAAAGGCTCTTGATCATACTTCTGTTTCGGTAAGAGCTCCAAAAGATCCGTCTCAAAAAGTAAGTTTTATGAGTTTATTAGAAAACATAGACGTAGATCCAGCTTCTCCAATTGCAAAAGTTGTAATTAATGCAAGAACTGGAACAATAGTTATTGGAGGAGATGTAAGAGTTACACCAGCAGCAGTTAGCCATGGAAGTTTAACTGTTAAAGTTAATGAAGATACAAACACAACTCCAGGACAAACATTATATGACGATGCTGGAAATATAACCACTACTACAGCTGCAAACACAGAGAATGACACAGAAATTGAAGCTGGAGCTGACACGGCATCAGCCTTTGTATTTGATGCAGGAACTTCTTTGGCAGATGTTGTTGATGCAATAAATGCAATTGGAACAACTAGTGCTGACTTAGTGGCTATTCTAGAGGCCTTAAGAGCTGCTGGAGCTTTAAGAGCTCAGATGATTATTATTTAGAGGTATGGTGTATGGATAATTCCTTATCAAAAGTAAACCAAATTAATCTTTTAGCTGATAGTGTTTCCCATGATAAAAACACATTAAAATTTAAAGAGAAAAACGGGCAAGATTTAAAAAATGTGGCTGAACAATTTGAAGCTATTTTTGTTCATCAAATGCTTAAGCAGGCAAGGCAGGGCAAGTTAGCTGATGGAATATTCAATTCTGAAGCTCAGGATACTTTCAATAACATGCTTGATATCGAATATTCTCAAATTTTATCAAAAAAGAATAATTTTGGAATAGCTGAAGCCTTAATTAAGCAATTTGAACCTCATCTTCATCTAAAGAAAGATAAGTAAATGGCTTCTCTATTTGAAATTGGTAAAACAGGAGTTCAAGCTTATAGGCAAGCTTTGTCTGTGACAGGTCAGAATATTGCTAATATAAACACAGAGGGTTATAATAAAAGAAGTGCCGATATTAGTGAAGTTGCTGGCGTTTCCGGCGGACCCACTAATGTATCAGATAGTTCAGGTCTTGGCGTTAGAGTTACGGATATTAGGAGATCTTTTGACTCATATTTATCAGATAAAACGAGAACTTCTCAATCTGACTTTGAAATGTTGAATGATTTTGTATCAAAACTAAGCGATTTAGAAAATATGTTATTACCTTCAGGTAGTGACTTAGGTGTTTTTATAGGTAGATTTTTCGATACACTTCAAGATGTTGCAAGTAACCCAGATAGCATTTCAGCTAGGACTGTTTCTTTGGAGGCAGGAAAAGCTTTAGTTTCTTCTTTTAACAATTATGATGAACAACTTAAAAACTTTAAATCTGGCACACTTAGACAAATAGATGTTAAAAATACAGAAGCTAACTTGTATTTAAATCAACTTGCTCAAGTAAATAGCTTAATTTCAAGAAGTGGGTCAAAAAACGCGCCTAATGACGTATTAGATGCAAGAGACCAAATATTAAAAGATTTATCCAAACTTATTAATTTCACTGTTGACTATGAAAAAACAGGGGAAGCTAGGTTAAGATTAGGAGATTCAGGCAATGGTGTGCTCATTCTTCAAAGGAATAAAGCAGCAACGCTATCATCTTCTTCTGATGGCAATAACGTCTCATTAATTGTAAATAATAATGGGGTAAAAAGCGCAGGTATTTTCTCATCTGGAATGATGTCAGGTATGTCACAGTTTTACAGTTTAGTAGGCTCTGTAAGCAGCGAGATAAGTAATTTGGCTGGAGAAATAACTAGTCAAATTAACAACATTCAAAATTCAGGGATAGACTTAAATGGAAATTTCGGAAAATCAATGTTTTCAATCAACTCAATGTCACCAATTGCCAATTTCGATAATAAAGTAAGTTTAAATTTTAATTTAATTGAGGGTAACCCAAGTAAAATAATTCAACAAAAAATTTTAGTAAATTACTCACAAGCTAATAAAAATTGGGAGATAAGAAGTTCTAACGGAATTTCTTATGCGTATGGAAATGAAATCAATTTTGATGGATATCAAGTTGAGATTGTAGGACAACCACAAGATGGTGATGGTTTCATTATTTCCCCTGCCTTAACAAAAGCGGGGTCTATGAGATTTAATCTAAAAAATCCAGAGGATTTTGCGGCCGCTTCAAAAAGTTTAATTTCAAAAAACTCAACCAATATAGGTAGCGTTGATTTAAATATCATTGGTTCAGTTGAAGAAAAACAAAATAATTTTCCAGCAAAAATAGATGATATATTCACCTCCAGTAACAACCCCTTGATTGCAACCACATTCTTAAAAGACGGTCCAGTAACTACAATTCCTTCAAATACTAAATCAATCAATCTGAATTCATTAACAAATCAATCAACAGGAACATTTACAATTGCAGACTCTGAGATAAAAGGGTTTTCTTCATTTAATATTAAGCTTGCTAATAACAATGAAATTACGTTAAGCGCAGCATCTACGGATCCAGGTGATGGCATAAAATCTGTTAAGGAGCTTGCTGAATTATTAAATTCTGGTCTAATGTTAGATGGGAAAAGCCAACATGACTTTAGAAATTATGGACTGTTTGCTTCAGGTTCAAATGGATATCTGACTATAGCGTCTTCTTTATCTGATATTAGTAGTTCGTCTTTATCATCAAAAGGTAACTCTTACTCACCTTCAATATCTAATATTCCAGCAGCTTCAGCATTGGCAAGTAATATTCAAGTCTTCACGAGGGATGGCAGACACGTGTCAGGTACCTCACTAAATACATCTGAAATAGCTTCTTTAATTAAAGTTGAAAATGGCTTTATTGAAAGCGCAGAATATAGAAATGATTATTTGAATAATAATTATAGAGGTATGGATTTATCTAGGAAAACAGCAAGTGGTGATTTTGTAAGAAATTTTGGTTCAAATATAAGTTATAATGAACAAAGCACTGATATGGATGGTTTGCTTACACAACAATTAATTACAAGTGGTAATATTAGTTTAGATGGTCAAAAAATATACTCCAAAGAGTTAAATTCAAAAATATCTATTGCGAGCGAAAAAAACGAATCTGGTAGAACGTTTACTGTCAGTGGTTACGACTTAGATGGACTTTTTCAAACTGAGACAATTACTGGTGGGAATATTACCACTGTAACAGGTAGTAAGGTTTTCAGAAAAGTTTCAAATATAAGTATTGACGCAAATTCTACAGGAAAAGTGACTATTGGAACAGAAGCTTTTAGTAGCTCATTAAAAATCACAAATGATGATAATGTAGTTAAAACAACAAACATACCAGTAGGTTCAAGCGCTTATTATCTAGCTAACAAATTAAAAACTGAATTAGCAGGAACAAGTGTAAACGTAACAGCTAGTACCAATGTAATGTTAGGTCCGTTAGATGAAGGTGTGAGTGGAGCATTTACTTTTGATTTAAAGGGTAAAAATACTGATCCAGTCTCAATAAATACAAGTGTGTCTGCAACTGATTTATCATTACTTGCTAAAAGTATTAATGAGTATAGTACCCAAACTGGTTTAACGGCAAACGTAACAAGTGATTTTAAAAGAATAATCATAGGTTCAAAAGACGGATACAATATTAACTTTACAAATTTTACCGCACCTTCAGATTTTTATTTAGAAACATTAGGTCATGATTTTACAAATTTAACCGCTCAAAAAAATCCCAAACTATTAATAGATGTCAGTAATACAAAAAAATCTTCCGCTAATATTAAAGGTGAGATAAAATTTGTATCTAGTGAAACGTTCACTACTCAGATTGATACGGGTGTCGTCTCTTCAGCAACAGCAGATTCACTTAAGAATGGTTATATAAATATTGAGAGAAATAAAACGGGTGAAAGCGCTACAGTAACTCCAGAAGTTTTCAAGGATCTTGATAATAGTTTAGGTTCTCCAGATGGGCGAAAATCTGTAGTTGGTCTCTCAAAATATGGATTAGATATAAACCAAAAAGATTACAAGTTGTATGTAAGAGATGGGAATGGCTTATATAGAAGTGCAAATCCAGGCGGAGCAGGAACTCTATCTCTTGATGGAGATTTACGAAATGCAAATAATTTAAATACTGTTGTAAGTATCTATTCTACAGCTGATGAAACTGGTAATACATTTACCGTTACTGGAACTAATTCATCTGGAACAACTATCACAGAAGCTATTACAGGAGGATCTACTGGTAAAAGAGTATATGGCTCTACTATTTTTCAAACAATATCATCCATAACAACTTCAGCCACTGCAAGTGGTAATATTGCAATAGGTACTTTCGGGTATAATGCGATCAATGATGATGATAGTTTGGTAGAATGGACTTCTTTTTCTTCAGGATCAATCTCAATGGATGGCGTATTATCAACATCTGATTATCTTGGCGCTAAAATTAGAATTAAAAGTCAACAGGATACAACTGGAACAAGCTTTGTTATTGCTGGTTTGGATTTAAACAATGAGGTATTAACAGAGACCATAACTGGGTCTAATGGTGGTATAGTAACCACATCAAATATTTTTAAAACAGTGACATCCATAAATTCCTCAGGAACTAGTAACGGTAATATTCGAATAGGTACAGAAGCAGCAGATGGAGATTGGAATACGACTATTGATGCAAACTCATTAAATATTGATACTCAAAAGGACATATCCACGGCACTTCTAACATCACTTAGACAAGAAACCCCTACTTCACAGTTAAAAGGTATTGTCTTAAATTCTATGCCAAATGAAGGTCAGTCCGTTGATTTAAGTTTTGAAGGTCAAGTTTATAATATGAAAATAGTGTCGGGTGAATTAGTTGTAGAGGGTCCAGAAACAAATAGAATTAAAGCTCGTTTTAATGGAACTTCTGAAAGTATTTCAAATTTAATAGCTACGTCACAAGCTGTTACTGCATCTACTGCAATAACTATTAATGGATTAAATTCAATTGCGGCTGACCCAGATGGTTTAGTTGATAATGAAACTCGTGGAAGCTCTGGAAATTTTACTATAGATGGTGCTCTGTCTAGTACAGCATCTTCAAATTTAAAGTCTACAGTAAGTATTTCTAGTTCCTCTAATAATTCATCTGTTACATTTACAATTACAGGCACAAATGTTGATGGAAATGCACAGACTGAGACTATTACCGGTGTTAACGCAAATACTGTTAGTGGTACAAAGTTTTTTAAAACAATAACGCAAATATCTTCAGATGCAGCCGCTAACGGAATTAATGTAGGAACTTCACCTGCTTTTGGATCAACTTCTGGCACTCGTGTCTCCATAACATCAACAGCTAATGAAAGTAATAATACTTTTAAAATAGTAGGTACTGACACGGATGGTTTAACTA
>JAOESH010000019.1 GCA_028382005.1 Pseudomonadota bacterium | reverse complement strand
TATGATTTTAATGATTGTGATTGGACTTTTATCAATTGGAAAGCTTAATAAGCAATTTTTTCCAGATTTTGATGTTGAAGTAGTAGCGGTGTCTATAGATTGGCCAGGCGCAACTGCGGAAGAAATTGATCAAAATATTGTTCAGTTATTAGAACCTGAGTTAAGACCTATTTCAGGAGTAAAAAAGGTTTCATCAAAATCTGTTGAAGGTCTTGGGCTTACGCAAGTTGAATTCAATTATGGTCACAACATGCAAAAAGGAAGAACAGATATAGAGACCGCTGTCTCTAGGATAAACTTTCCTGAAAAAGCAAACAAACCTAAAATAATTATTGGTGAGTTCTTTGATACAGTTACTAGAATTGTGTTATCGGGAGATGTGACCTTATCTCAATTAAGAGAAAAATCAAAAAAGTTAAAAGAAGTTCTCCTTAACTCAGGAGTAGATAAAGTTGATATTCAAGGCCTTCCAAAAGAAGAAATTTTAATAGAGATTTCACAATTTGAAGCAGCAAGGTTGAAATTATCTTTCAATCAAATAGCTAATTTAATTAAACTTGAAACTCAGGATGTGTCAGGAGGTAGTTTTGCTGATGGGTCTTTAATGGTTAGAACTATTGGAGAAAAAAGACTTGTTGAAACGTTTAAAAAATTAGAATTAAAGAATTCTAGTTCAGGTGGAAGGATAACACTTGAGGATATAGCAGAGATAAAATCAAGTGTTGAAAAAGGTAGTATTTTAAAGTTTGTTGATGGTAATCCTGCTGTAGAATTATGGGTTAGAAGAAGTAAAACTAGCGATGCTCTTGTGATTTCAGAAAATGTTGAAAAGGTAATTTCTAATGTAAAAAATATAATTGGTAGTTCTATCAAGGTTGAAACTTATAATACTGCGGCCAATCTCATTGAAGAAAGAATAGCTTTATTAGTTAAGAACGGTTTAAGCGGTCTTTGTATAGTCTTAGCTGTCCTATTTTTATTTCTTAGTCGTAATACAGCAATTTGGGTTGCTCTTGGTATTCCAATTGCCTTCTTGGCAACTTTTGGTGTTATGTTTGTTTCAGGTCAATCAATTAATATGATTTCTTTGTTTGGGCTTATTATGGCCCTAGGAATTGTTGTTGATGATGCAATAGTTGTTGGTGAACATTCCTCTTATCTCAAAACAAAAAGAAAACTAGATAGCTCCAAAGCTCCAGTTGTAGCTGCTACTAGAATGTCTATGCCAGTAATATCAGCCATGTTGACTACAGTAGCAGCATTCATACCTTTATTCATGGTAAAGGGAGTCATTGGTGAAATTATAGCGGCGATACCTTGGGTGGTTTGTGCAGTGTTAGTTGCAAGTTTGATTGAATGCTTCTTAGTTTTACCAGCACATTTAGCTCATTTTGATAAATCGAACAAAGAAGAAAGTAAATTTAGATTATGGTTTGATCAAAAATTTAATACTTTTCAAGAAGGTCTTTTTAGAAATTTCGTTACGTTAACGTTTAACTATCGTTATGTAACTTTTATGATTGCGGTAGGAATGTTTATTGTTTCTATAGGTATGGTGTCAGGTGGAAGAGTTTTGTTTAGTTTCTTTCCTACACCTGAGGCTGATATTGTATTAGTTAATTTTAAAATGCACTCAGGATCAACAAAATCCCAAACAAAAAAAATGCTAGAAAATATTGAAAAAGGTTTGGCTAAAACGTCAACTCAATTTTCTACCTCTCCTGGATTAGTCAAATTTAATATGTCTACTATTGGTGGCAGAAGCAGGTTTTCAAATGATTCTGGCCCCAATTCTAAAGGTACTGATATTTTAGGTTCTATGGTAGTAGAGTTAATAACAGCAGATAAGAGGAGTATAAGGACAAAAGAATTTATTAAAGTTTGGAAACAAAATATTGAAAATGTATCTGGTTTAGATAAATTATCCATAAGGTCACCTAGTGGAGGCCCTCCAGGTAGAGATTTAGATGTAAGGTTTCAAGGCAAAAACTTAGACATATTAAAATTAGCTTCAAATGAATTAATTGCAATTGCTAGAACAATACCAGGAGTAACCTCGTTAGATGATAACTTAGAATATGGTGTTCAAGAAAGAATTTTGGGATTAACAAATAAAGGTCAATCTTTAGGTTTATCAATTTTAGATATTGGGGAACAGGTTAGGTCGGCTATTAATGGAACTATAATTTCGAAATTTCCTAAAGGTGATGAAGAGGTTACAGTACGTTTAAAATTATCTGAGAATGAACAGCTTACAGATATGATTACAGATTTAAGAATTATTTCTCCTTCTGGAGTTAGCTTTAAACTTAAAGATATAATCAAAATCGATGAAAAACTTCCTTTTGCATCAATAAATAGAAAAAATGGTTTTAGAGAAGTAACAATTTCTGGTGATCTGTTCCCACCATTAATGAACACTTCCCAGGCACGACAATTTTTAATGCAAAATGGGTTACCTGAAATAGCTAAAAAATATAATATTACTTATAGGTTTGATGGTCGTGATTTAGAACAAAAAGAAACATTTGCTGATATGGGAACTGGTTCAATAATAGGTTTGTTATTAATCTATTTTATTTTAGCCTGGGTTTTTAAATCATGGTCAAGGCCATTTTCGATTATGATCATGATACCCTTTTCATTTATAGGTGCAGTTTTAGGTCATTATTTATTAGGCTTAACAATGTCAATATTATCTATGTTCGCTCTTCTAGCTTTAGCAGGGATTGTTGTGAATAATTCAATTATTTTAGTGTCGACAATTGAAAGAAGATTAGAAGACTTAAAAAATAATAATGAAAATAAAGATGAGGAAAGTATTATAAATGAATCAATAATAACTGGAGTAGTAGATAGATTTAGGCCAGTTTTATTAACTTCACTTACTACAATAGGTGGATTATCAGCGCTAATGTTTGAGAAATCATTACAAGCTCAATTTTTGATACCAATGGCTGCAACTATTGTTTTTGGTTTAGGTGTTACCGCATTACTTGTTCTTGTTATAGTTCCCGCTATGATGGGTATAAGTAATGATTTTTCTAATTTTATAAAAAGAGTGAAAAATAGAGCATAAAATGTCAGAAATTAAATATATTACAAAGGCTTCAGAAAATTTTAATTTATCTAATGTTAACTTTAACAAAGATGGTCTATTACCTGTTATTTCGCAGTGTTTACATACTGGAAAAGTTTTAATGATGGCGTGGATGAATGAAGATGCATTAAGAAAAACTATAGAAACAAATGACATGTATTATTACTCACGTTCTAGATCTAAACTTTGGAAGAAAGGTGAAACAAGTGGCCATTTCCAAAAACTTTACGAACTTAGATTAGATTGTGATGGTGATACTTTGCTGGCTTTAATAGAGCAAACTGGTGCTGCTTGTCATACGGGTGCTGAAAGTTGTTTTTTTAAAAATTTAGATGATCGAAAAAATGGTAAATGAAAATAACCCGGGTTCATTTGGAAGTTCTAGAGGTCTATCTAAAAAACCAAAAAAAGATAAAACAAGAAAATCATCAAGCACTAGATGGATTGGAAGACAGTTAAATGATCCTTATGTATTAGAGACTCAAAAAAGAGGTTATAAATCTAGAGCAGCATTTAAACTTTTACAAATAAATGAAAAATATAAATTTCTACTTCCTGGATTAACAGTTGTTGATTTGGGATGCGCCCCTGGTGGTTGGCTTCAAATAGCATCTCAAGAAGTTGTATCTACTGGAGGAAACGAAAAAGTTGTAGGAGTTGATTTGCTACCAACTGACGATATTACTGGATGTGTTTCTATATTAGGTGACATAAGTGATAAAAGCGTTGGTGATAAATTGGTCAACATACTTGGATGTAAACCTAACATTGTCTTGTCAGATATGGCAGCCAATACGACAGGACATCGAAAGACAGATCATATTAGAACTACGTATCTTGTAGAGACAGCCTTAGATTTTGCAATAGAAAATTTAGAAAAAAACGGTGTTTTTTTAGCAAAGTGTTTTAAAGGTGGTGCAGAAATCGAATCTTTATCCTTAATGAGAAAATATTTTACAAAAGTAAATCACATAAAACCAGATGCAAGTAGAAAAGAGTCAGTGGAAGGTTATGTAATAGCTTTAGGCTTCAAAGGAGCTGATTAAGACTAAAATTTCTTTGCAAATTTTAGATAAAACTATATATACAAAAAGCAACGCAATTAATAATCTCATAGTTACTATATTGACTTAACCCCTTAGCGTTGGAAAAAAAATAAATGATTATTGAAGAAGCTTATACTTTTGATGATGTTTTACTGCAGCCGGCTCATAGTACTTTTGGTCCAGGTGATGCAAACGTAAACACATTTATTACAAAAGACATTAGTTTAAATATACCTCTCCTTTCGGCAGCTATGGATACTGTTACTGAACATAGCTTGGCTATTACAATGGCTCAACTAGGTGGTATGGGAGTTTTACATAAAAATTTTACAATAAAAGATCAAGCCTCTGAAGTAAAAAAAGTTAAAAAGTTTGAAGCTGGAATGGTAGTAAATCCAGTTACAATTAAGCCTAACCAAACACTTGGAGAGGCGTTTAAATTAATGGAAAAGTATAAAATAAGTGGTATCCCTGTAGTTGAAGGTTCTCAAAATAAATTAGTTGGCATACTTACCAATAGAGATGTGAGATTTGCAAATGATTATAATCAATCAGTTTCAGCATTGATGACTAGAAATGTTATAACTGTAAAAGAAAGTGTAAGTACTGAAGAAGCAAGGAGACTTTTACATACTAATCGTATTGAAAAATTAGTTGTCGTGGATGCAGAAAATCTTTGTGTTGGTTTAATCACAGTAAAAGATATGGAAAAAGCTCAGAATCATCCCGAAGCATGCAAAGATAATCAAGGAAGACTTAGAGTAGCTGCTGCTACAGGTGTAGGAAAAGATGGGATTGCAAGAGCTGAACAATTAATTGATGCAGGTGTTGATGTTTTAATTGTTGATACTGCCCATGGCCATAGTCAGATGGTTTTAGATACTGTAAGACAAATAGCAAAGTTATCTAGGACAGTTGCACTAATAGGCGGAAATGTTGCCACAGGAGATGCAACGCAAGCTTTAATTGATGCAGGTGCAAATGGAGTTAAGGTTGGAATTGGACCAGGCTCAATTTGTACCACTAGAATGGTTGCAGGAGTTGGAGTTCCTCAATTAACTGCAATAACAGATTGTTCAAAAGTAGCTAATAAAGCTTCTATCCCAATTATTGCTGATGGTGGAATTAAATATTCCGGAGATATTGCTAAAGCAATTGCCGGAGGCTCAAGCGCAGTTATGGTGGGTTCGCTGCTTGCTGGAACAGATGAAACACCGGGTGAAGTTTTTTTATTTCAAGGAAGGTCTTATAAATCATACAGAGGTATGGGTTCATTAGGTGCTATGGCTAGAGGTTCTGCTGATAGATATTTCCAAGCAGAAATAGAAACTTTAAAATTAGTTCCGGAAGGAATTGAAGGTCAAGTACCCTATAAAGGACCATCAGAAAATGTCATTCATCAATTAGTTGGTGGATTAAAGTCAGCTATGGGTTATACAGGTAATAAGAACATAAAAGATATGCAAAAAAAATGTATTTTTAAAAGAATTAGTAATGCAGGCTTGAGAGAAAGTCATGTTCATGATGTTACTATAACAAGAGAAGCTCCAAACTATCGTCCTTCGTAATGTTAGATCAAGAGCGCATTTTCTCAATTTTAGAACTCTTAAAATTATTTGATAATAGTAACAAGTTAGCAAGTAATTTAGTACAAAATTTTTTTCGGTCTAGAAAAGATATGGGATCTAAGGATAGAAAATTTATATCAAATAGCTTTTGGAATATATTAAGATACCGATCTAAAATTGAATGGCATTTAACTTTTTTAAGTCTTGAAATAACTAACGAAAAAAAATTAATGTTAGAATTATTCTTTTTGAATTCGCATTATAAAAAGAACTTATTAGAGATAAATAAACTATTAATATTAAAGTGCAGAGACTTTAAGATTTATACTAATGAAGATTTAGATTTTTTAAAGGACTTAATCTTTGAGGATTTTTATAATAACAAAATGCCAGAACATATTTTTTATGAATTACCAGAGTATTTAATAGAAAGTGTAAAAAAAAGTTTTCCAAATGACTGGAAACAGGTTTTATTATCTCTAAAAGAAGAAGCATTCTTTGATATTAGAATAAATAATCTGAAATTTAAATCTCGAGAAGAAATTAAAAGTTTATTAAAAGATATTGATGTAAATATTGAGTATAATAAATACTCGCCTTTAGGTATAAGATTTTCAAAAAGACATCCAATAGAAGGTCATAAACTTTTCAAAAATGGGAATATTGAAATTCAAGGAGAAGCTTCTCAATTAGCTTCTTTATTACTTGATGTAAAACCTGGAATGTCAGTGGCTGACATATGCTCAGGAGCAGGAGGTAAGTCTCTTATTTTGGCTGATATAATGAAAAATAAGGGAAGAATACTATCTTTAGATACTAATAAAAAGAGATTAGAAAACGCAGGTGTACGGCTTAAAAGAGCAGGTGTTCATAATGTAGAAAGACGTTTAGTTAAAGGTAATTGGAATGTTTCTGGTTTAGAAAATAAATTTGATTTAGTTTTAATTGATGCGCCGTGTTCTGGAATTGGGACATGGTCAAGAAGTCCAGATTCAAGATTCAATTTTGACCAGAAAAAATTAAACAATTTAATAAAAATTCAATCAGAACTTCTATCGAAGGCATCAATGATGGTTGCTCCTGGTGGAAAATTAGCCTATGTGGTTTGTTCTTTTTTATCAGAAGAGGGTATTGATCAAATTGAAAAATTTAAAGAAAATAACAAGATTGAATTTTCTGAAATTAACATGATTAATATGTGGAATGATACTATACTACTAATGAACGGTATCGAATATCCTTTTAAAAATGAACCAAAAAATAGCTTAATAATTAACCCAGCAAAACATAAGGTAGATGGTTTTTTTATCTCCATGTTTCAAAGAAGAAGATAAAATTTAAATAAGAAAGAAAATTTATGAAAAATGATGTTGTCTTGATTGTTGACTTTGGAAGTCAAGTAACTCAATTGATTGCAAGACGGTTGAGAGAATTAAAAGTCTATTGTGAAATACATCCTTATAATAAAATAAAGGTTGATTTAACTAATAGACTTAATCCAAAAGCAATTATTCTATCAGGAGGACCTGCAAGCGTATTAGATAATGATGCTCCAAAACCACCAGAAAGTATATTTGATATGGGGATTCCTATTTTAGGTATCTGTTATGGTCAACAAGTTATGATGAAGATGTTAGGAGGTGAGGTTATTTCAGGGTCTGGTACTTCTGAATTCGGTAAGTCATATGTTAAGCAAAAAAACCAAAAAATAAAACTATTAGACGGATTATTTAATAAGAACAAAACTGAACAAGTTTGGATGTCTCATGGAGACCATGTTTCCTCTATACCAAATAATTTCAAAGTATTTGGTGAATCTGAAAATGCACCATTTGCTATAATTGGAGATAATGAAAAACATTTTTACGCTGTTCAATTTCATCCTGAAGTGGTCCATACCTTAAAAGGAAAAATATTAATCAAAAATTTTTTAAAATTGGCTGATATTTCATTTAATTGGAATATGCAAGCCTATCGAGAGAAGGTGATAACAGAAATTAAAAATATTGTTGGTGAAAAAAAAGTAATTTGTGCACTGTCTGGCGGGGTAGACAGTTCCGTAACTGCAATACTAATACATAAAGCAATAGGTGAACAATTAACCTGTATTTATGTTGATAATGGTTTGATGAGAAAAAATGAGAGTGAAGAAGTAATTAAACTTTATACTGATCACTTTAAGCTTAATTTAATCGCCGCGCATGAAGAAGAACTTTTTTTGTCTAATTTAAAAAATATATCTGATCCTGAAGAAAAACGTAAAATTATAGGTAAATTATTTATTGAAGTTTTTGAGAAGCAAGCTTTGAAAATAGGTGATGTTAGTTTTTTAGCACAAGGCACTTTGTATCCAGATGTAATCGAAAGTGTTAGTTTTTCAGGTGGACCTTCTGTAACTATTAAATCTCATCACAATGTAGGAGGTTTGCCAGAAATTATGAATTTGAAATTAATAGAGCCTCTTAAAGAGTTGTTCAAGGACGAAGTTAGAGCCTTAGGTAAAGAGCTTGGTATACCTGATAATTTTATTCAACGTCATCCATTTCCTGGCCCTGGATTGGCAATAAGATGTCCAGGCGAAATTACAAACGAGAAATTAGAGATATTAAGGAATGCTGATACCATTTATATTGACCAAATAAAAAAATATGGTCTTTATAATAAAATCTGGCAAGCTTTTGCAGTAATATTGCCAGTTAAAACAGTTGGCGTTATGGGTGATACACGAACTTACGATTATGTTTGTGCATTGCGTGCAGTAACTTCTATTGATGGTATGACTGCCGATTATTATCCTTTTGAACATGATTTTTTAAGTGAAACTGCAACTAAGATTATAAACAATGTAAATGGTATTAATCGCGTAACTTATGACATAACGTCTAAACCACCTGGAACGATTGAGTGGGAGTAATTTACAACACTTAAGTCGTTGTTTTTATTACTTTTCGTAGTTACAAAGTACTTACAAAGTTTAAAACGTAGTATTGATTTTACTACGTTTTTTTTGTATAGTTACAAAGACACTTACAAAGTACAGCGACAATGGCAAAACATAACAAAGAAGAAGTAGAAATATTAGGCGGTAAAGCAACGATATACACTAATGTTTATGGTGTATGGCAGTTTAGGTTATGGCTTACAACAGACAACAAATATGTGCGTAAAAGTTTGCGTACTAAAGTGAAAGACTACGCAATAACAGAAGGCGAAAAACTTTATATACGGATTTTAAGTGATATTGAAAAAGGTATTAAGTACTACGCAATAACAGTTAAAGAAGCAGTAGAAGAATATTTAAAGTATCAAAAAACACGTATTGGAGATGGCGACTTTAATATAGTTGAAGGTAGATATAGAACAATTGATACACAAATGCGTACGTTTTTAGACTACGTTAGAAAAGACGATAAGATAAACGTATTGAATGAAAGTACATTAGTTAGATACGAAAGAAACGGCGAAATAACTACCTACGTTGCGTATAGAAAAGCAAAAGAAATAAGCGATACAACTATTAGAAATGAAATGGTAACGATAAACAATTTTATAAAATACTGTTTTGCTGATGCTAAAGTTACACACATAAGTTCTTTTAAATACCCTTCAATGCCTAAAAAAAGTTATGATATTGATGGCGAATTGATTAGAAGACAAACATTTACAAGTAACGAATACAACGCATTTACAAACGCATTGCGTAGTTACACAGCGAAAAAGAATTCAAAACACTTAACACAAAATGAGATATTTGAACGGCAAATGGTAAGACATTACTTTTTGTTTTGTGCTAATTGTGGATTACGAAGTGGAGAGATAAGACAACTTAAATGGCACAACGTTAGTACGTATAAAGACATAACAAAGAGAAAGGTAGAAGGTATATTTGCTAATGTATTAGTTGAAAAGATGACAAGCAAAGTACGTAAAGCACGTAGAGTCTTTAGTAGAGGTGGAGAGCATATTGAAAGATGGAAGCAACTGTGTAAGGAGAATAATAAAGAATTAGAAGGTTATGTGTTTAGCATAAATGGAAAAGAGTACAGTCGAAGTAACTTACAAAGACATTGGAAGAAGATACTTAAGTTAGCAGACATTGATGATGATAGAAAACAACAGTTAGTGCCATATAGTTTAAGACACTTTATGATTACAGAACGTGTTAAAAGTGGATTAAGTTTTAATCAAATAGCAATTATGTGTGGAACATCAGTTAAGCAAATTGAAAATACATATCTACATTTGAATGAAGAAATGATGCGTACAAGTGCTAAAGCAGACTACATTACATTAGAAGATGGAACATTACGTGTAATTTAGACATACGTAGAACTTTGCTTTGCTTACGCAAAACATTAAATAGTTATAGCAAAGAAGAGAAGCAGACTACTTACAACATCAGCCGTTCATCTGTTCGTTTGTTCTTTTGTTTTCTTATTAGTGCGTACAATCAGTTAGCAATATGTCTGTATCAATTGTGTCTAACTCTTTAGTACAATAGCCTACTATGCCTTTTTCATAATCAATCAAACTTACTTCAATATCACTTGCATTATCTACTGTTTGCCAAATATGTTGTGCGTTATAAATGATGCTTTTTGTTTCTTTTAATGTGCTACCTTTTGTAAAAAAATGTGCGTGTATGTTTTGCCTACTTCTACCCTTTTCAATATAAACGTGTCTTTTTAATCTTTTGCCTTTTTTTACTTCTTTATGCGTTTTAACTTTTCTATCCAATTTATTAAAAAAGAAACGTAAACGCTTTGTTGCTTCTGTTTCGTTTACTTCACTTCCATCAATAAACTTAATAGTAGCAAATATTGTAAAATGCTGTTGCTGTAACCAATCAGCATACGCTTTTTTAAGTTCTCTTCTTTTGTACACTTCTTCTCCTTTTCGCATAAATACAGTTAGTCAATTAGCGTATGTTTTTTAACGCTATTGTTATTTAGCAATTGGAGAAATAATGAGTGTCAAAACTGTAATAAATGAAACGTACACGCTGTTAAACAGCATAGGCGTTGTTAGTAGCAAAACAGAATTTTACAAAGATTGGTTAAACAGAAGTGAAAGTTACTTACGTGTAGCAAAGTTTAATAACAAGCAACCTTCAACACACACACTTGCTGTGTGTAGTAGTAAGTTGAAGTACTACGCAGACTTACTAAAAAAGAAAGATGATACGCAAAGCAAATGCGTAGCAAATGAGTTTAGCACTTTAAGTGAAAAGTTTGATGATTTGATATACACGCACAGCAAAAGTGAGTGGATTGAAAAAATGAAGATTGAAAAAGAGAAAGATACTCAAATTGGTATTTTACATTAGAAATTTTAAATTACTAAAAATGGCATAGAAGTACTTACAGAATTTTGATGGTGATTTAACACATATGGTGGTTGATATGGAATACAAAGATGAAATGAGAAAGTTGATAGACATTGTAAAACAACAAAGTTTTACAGCGCCGTTACAAAATACATTAGATGATATGAAAGTACTTACAACAGCAGTTAAAGATTTGAATGATAGAATAGAAATAAGAGTACGTAAAAGTTTAGTTGGCGATGATGATAAAGCAAAAATGAAGATGAAAACAAAAGCAGTTAAAAAAGCAAAACCTTTTCCTTCAATATCGCCGCCAACTCAAACTCAACAAAATTCAACTCAAACAGCACTACCAACATCCAATGCTGTAACATCAACAGCAACAACACAAATGGATTACAACAAAGCAAAAGACGACTTTGTTGCTAAACAAACAGTACTACAACCTATCAAACCAATAACAACACAATAAATGTAATATAATAAGTAGAATATTACATTATGCTGTAAAGCGTTGTATTTGTTGACGTACAATAGACGTGTGAATTTGGTAGGAATTCAAAATGTAAGAAAATATTATAAACGTAGTTATAAACTTACATTAGAGGCTGATATGAAACAAGCAAAGGTACTAACAGAAAAAGAGTTGAAGAAGGTAGTTGGCTACATAAATGGAATGGATAGACACGCAATACGTAATAAAACAATGTTACTGCTTACACATTATTGTGGAATGCGTGTAAATGAGATTGCGAGTTTAAAAAGAAATGATGTTGTTGACGATAAAGACAACGTAGTTGATTTGATTTATTTGAAAGCAACGCAAACAAAAGGAAATGATAGTAGGCGTGTGTTTGTAAATAAGAAGGCAAAAGCATTACTAAAATCGTACTTAAATGCTAATCTAAGTGTCATAATTAGTGAATACTTGTTTACTACCCAAAAGAGTAAGCAGTTTACAGCAAACACGCTTACACAGTTGTTAAAACGCTTATATATGCAAGTAGGTATTAAAAACGCTACTTCACATAGTGGCAGACGTTCATTTATAACAAAGTTAGTAAGTAGAGGAGTCAACGTACGAATAATAGCAGAATTAGCATCACACAAAAGCATACAAACTACACAACGTTATATAGACATAAATGATAACTTGTGTAGCAACGCAGTAGAACTTGTTTAGGTAATGTGTTTTAAATGTAACGCGTTAAAACATTAATGTACGATTATAATTCATATTACCACACTTTAACGATGTCGAATTACTTATAAAAAAGAATAGAAGTGAAGGCAGACAGACATAGTTGTAATGTTTTAATAAATTTAAAACGACATTATAATAGTACTTTTAAACGTCAAAAGAAGTAAAAATCTAATAATTTAAGTGGCTAATATATAGCCAATTCCACCGCCAATTAAAAGCCAACCTATTATTCTTTCGTATTTTTTATCAACTTCTTGTTGGTTTGACACATTTTTAACCCACAATAGATAACAAATACCACCAATTATTGCTAATAACCCAATCATAGTTTAATCATATATTAAAACTTAAATTTGTACAAAACTTAAACACTTATTGATAGAATCTAAGAATGAACTACTATAAGGATTCATAAATTATAAATGCTTAGAAAAAAATAATTAGTAAATGTTTGCAACAGAAAAAGTACATACACAGTTTGTAAGTGTACAAACTCAAAGTTTGAATTTGCTAAGGTTTAAAAATCAAATGCTGTAGTAAAAATTAAGGATGAATTACAAAGCACTTACATAGTAAAAATAAAAGTCAATAGAATCAATGTTTTAAGTAAGGCGTGCTATTGAGTGGGAGTGATTTAAGTAATTGATTTTGTAAAATAAATTGTTAGTGGATGGTTTAGTTAATTCAATTTTTAGGTTTTTGTTACTCTCTAAAATCTCTATAAAAAATGAAAAAATATTTAGAAAAATTATATATATTCATTAGAATTCTTTACCTAAAAAACTTATAAAATCAATAGTTGGCTTCTTTGATGGATGCAGATGAATATTAATGTAATATAAATTTAAGAAACAAAGAAGTGGATGGTTTTGTAAATGCGTTTTTGGAATTATAAATCAGAAGAATTCTATGATATTTATTCAAAAATATATGACAGCAATTTTCCAATGGAAAAGAAAAAAGTGATTTTAAAATCACTTTTTTCAGGTGAATATTGTTTATTAAGAATAACCAGTATCTCAAAATTATGTTATGAAGAATATAAGAAAAATAATTTTAAAAAAGTTACAAAATTTAAACGAGTTAATAAAAGATTTGTAAGACATCAATTTATTACCTTTAGTGAAACACTTACTGAAATTCTTAAAAGAAAAGTTCCTATAAAAGATTTTTGGAAGACAATTGATGAAAATGAAAAAACTCACCTTATTACAAGAGGTGAGCGTGATAAAGAAGAATACTCTTACATAAATATTCCTATTGAGGGTGGATACTTTTTAAATAAAACTGTTGGTTTTGAATTTAGTAAAAAGGAAGAGTTATATTTAAAATATATAAGTAAGCAAAGAATAAGATGGAAGAAAATGAAACTAGAATCGAAAAAAAAAGAGATTGAATTAGAAGATGAAAGCTAATTATTATTTCTTTAATTTTTAGTTGTTATAAAAAACTCATGTTTAGTCCACAATAAATTGAAAATTTATCTTACCATTCCTGTCATATATATTCAGGTATTTGGACTAATTATTCATCGCTAGTTGTAATACTATTTTTAACTAATAGAGTTTTATATCTCGCACAATTTGCATTTATAGCAACTCCACATTTGTTAAATTCATCAGTTGCTACATTAATTATTCTTTGTTATCTATAAAAAATTGAATTAATATTAAATAATAAATAATTAAGCGAAAGTTGATATTTTGAAGCTTGTAGGTACTGCTTTTCAAATTAAAGTTTGGAAAGAAATTAATAAAATACCTAAAGGTAGAGTTAAAACTTATAAAGAAATAGCTCATTTAATAGGAAAACCTAAATCATATAGAGCAGTGGCTAATGCCTGTGGTAAAAATCCATATCTGCCTTTAATTCCCTGCCATAGAGTTATTCGGTCAGACGGTTATTTAGGTGGTTATAGTGGTTATGGAGGTATTGAAGAGAAAAGAAAACTTCTTATAGATGAAGGGTTTTTAGATTTCAAAAAAGATGATCCTAAAAAATAACTTATCAAGTCGTAATTAAAATAAATTAATGAGTGATAAAAATGAATGAAAGTATAGATTTAAGAAAACGGATTTTAAAGATGAGGGAGAATAATGATTTTATTCTCAACTCTGCAAAACAAGAACATTTCAAAGAAAACGTAAAAACAGAAATTAAATCTGATGAAGTCATAAAGATAAATAAAGAAAAATTTAATTCTAGTAATGAGAAAAAAATCTTCAATGGAGATGAAAATACTATAAATTCATCTTCGTTAAAAAAGAAAACATCTTCTCCAAGCCCTTCAGGAAATCATGACTCTGATAATCAAAGCAATATCAATTTAGTTGACACGAATGAAGCACAATTTAGAATTTTGGCAAACAAATTTAATGAAGCTGTTGAGGTCATACTTGAATTGTCGGACAAAGTTAAAAAAATAGAACATACTATTTATAAAAACAGCAATCAGATGAAGAAGAAAAACAGTATTGTTTATTATATAAACATGAAGTTATTATTTAGTATGATATTCATTTCTTTGTTAATTTTAGGAATTTTTACATTACCTTTTGATTTTTATACATTTGAATTAGTATTTTCTGATATTATTTCATCTATGTGATTTTATAGACTATTCAATGTCTATATCAAGTATCGTCATATTGAAATGATAACATATTTCACCATCTTCTTTATCTTCAAATACAACACCCAGAAATTCTCCATTATTAGTGACATCTGCAGAATCTATTTTATTCTCTCTACCTTCTACTTTTATGCTTTTTGAGCCTAGAGATTGTCTCATGTGATTTTGAATTTTACTAATTATTATTCTGTCCATCTTAATTCCTTAAACAATTTTAAATATAAATCAATAGCATAACATATATTATATTTCTACATTATCATCGATAATTTCTGATAGATAATTTCTTTTCAAATTTAGATAATATAGTTAATATTTCATTGCTTTTATTGATTATGCTTACTTCATTTTTAATAGAAAACTCCGGTTTATTTCTAAAACCTTTCTGGCTTTTTTTGATAATTTGATATAAAGGTTTATCGTGTGTATGTCTATAAATTGAAAAAATAGCTATGTCAATTTGACTATCTAAGGCGTAATCACGCCATGAACCTTTTGATACTTGTTTACTATATAGATTTAAAATTGCAGTTAATTCGAATTTTGAAAAAAAAATTAAGTTTTTTTCTGACATTACTTTATTTAGAGAAGTGTTTTTAACGTTAATATTATTATTTTTTATATTGAATTTAATAATTGTCACTATTTTGCCCAAATAACATTAACTGCATTGTATCCTATAATCATATTTATATAATTGTCTAATTTTAAAGATAATTAATTGATTTTTTAAGGATAAAAGTTTAAATATAAATTTATAAAATTTAAATTATATGGATTACAGAATGGCTGATATTTTTGATGAAGTTTCCGAGGAGTTAAAACAAGATCAATTAATTCAGCTTTGGAAAAAATACTCAAAATATATTTTTTCACTAATAATTTTATTGATTTTGTCAATCTCTTCTTACCAAGGATATTTAATTTGGAATAAAAAAAAGATGACAGAAAATTCAGAACAATTTTTTTCTGGCTTGGAACAACTTGATAATAAAAAATTTCAAGAAAGTACTAATATTTTCTCAAACAGTTTGTTAGAACAAAAAAATGGTTATAAAGTTTTGTCAATATTTGGTCTTGCTCATTCAAATTTTAAAAATGGTAAAATTCCTAAAATGATTCTTAATTACAAATCAATCTATGATGATAAAAATATTGGAATTTATTATCAATATTTAGCTAGAATGTTGTCTGTTATGAAGGACGACATCAGTCCCCTAGATAAATTGCAAGCCCGTTTAAGCCCTATTTTAAATAGTCCAAGTAAGCTAGAATTATTAGCTGCTGAACTAGAGATGGTATTATTTATTAGATTTAATAAAATAGACAAAGCTTTAAAATCTCTCGAAACATTACTAGATAGAAAAGACATTACATTAGAACAAAAAAATAGGCTTGTTTTAATAAATAAAGTTTATAGTTCATATGCAAAATAATTTCATAATATTATGTCTTTTTCTAATTTTGATGGGCTGTTCTTCAAAAAATGAACTGGATCAAAGAGGTTATCAAAATGTTTTCCAAAATAAAAATGTTTTACCTTTAACTGAGGAAGCTGGAAGGTTAAATTCTAAAATTGATCAAGCTAAAAACCTCAACAACATATTTAATGCTAAATCTTATAATATAACAAACCCTTTTGTAGATTATCCTCTGGAAAAAATTTGGGAAATCAAAACAGATCAAGATGTTAATGACGAAAATCCATTTTTATCAGAGCCTATTGTGATTTCCTCACACTTATACTTAATCAATAATAATGGTGTTGTATTCAAAATTAATATTGATAATGGCAAAATAGTTTGGAAAAAAGATATTTTTAATGATTTAGAAAATACTATTGTTGGAACACCCTCAATATCTGGAGTTTTGTCAAATCAAGATAAAATAACTTTATATATTAATTCAGGATATAACCAAATTTTAGCTATGGATGGTAATAATGGAGACCTAATTTGGAAAAAAACACATAATTTACCATTTAGAGGTGGAATGACAGTTTCTAAAGATGTTTTGCTGATAAGTGATTTTGCAGGTAACTTTCTTTCTATTAATAATAAAAATGGCAATGCTAATTGGAATGTGTTTTTAGGGAGTGACTACAATTCGGTTTATACCAAAGCTCGACCGATCGTTGCCAAGAATAAAATAATTGTTCCTGGAACCGGTGGGACTTTCTATATTATTTCATTTGAAACTGGTGATTTATTATGGACAGAAAATATATCTTCAAACAAACAATTACCAAAACTTTTCCATGCTGGAGATATTGTTGCAAATCCAATTTACAAAAATGGAGTTGTTTATTTAGTATCTCAGTCTGGAAATATTTCAGCATTCGATATAAATACATCTGAAGAATTATGGAATCTACCAATTGGTGGGTTTGATACGCCAGCTATTTCAGGTGAAACTATTTTTATAAGTGGTAATATGGGTCTTTTAGCGGCTATTGATATAGTATCTGGAAAATTAAGGTGGACAAAAAAATTTCCTAGTTATGTTAATGCTAATTCATTTTTTTCTGAAAAAGAAATTGCTCTATATAAGGGGCCAACTTTAATTAATTCAAAAATCTTATTTGGAGATAATGACGGTACAATTCATATTATTGACCCTAACACTGGATCTGATATAGGTGAGTTGTCAATTGGTAAGTTAGCAATACCTCCTATACCTGCTCACAAAAAAGTCTTTTTTCTAACTGAAAATGGTACTTTACTAGCCTACAAATAATTTTATATTTAAGCTTTAAGGTTTACACTATGTTTAAGATTGTATTAGTTGGAAGACCTAATGTTGGAAAATCAACATTGTTTAATAGGTTAGTTGGTTCCAGAAAAGCAATTGTTAACGATCAACCTGGTGTTACGAGAGATCGAAAATATGGTGAAGCATCTATTGTCGATCTTAATTTTATACTTATAGATACAGCAGGTATAGATAATTCTTTAAGAGGAAATACTGAAAAAGAAATAAAAATTCAAACTGAAATTGCAGTTCATGAAGCAAATTTAATTATTTTTGTT
This sequence comes from Pseudomonadota bacterium, assembly GCA_028382005.1. Taxonomy (GTDB): domain Bacteria; phylum Pseudomonadota; class Alphaproteobacteria; order Puniceispirillales; family Marisalimonadaceae; genus Marisalimonas. The sequence goes on along the minus strand of JAOESH010000019.1, from coordinate 10,783 downwards.
ATTGATGGAAGAGCTGGTGTACTACCAGTAGAAAAAACTTTTTCTAGACATTTAATTAAAACAAATAAACCTGTTATTGTTTTGGTAAATAAGAGCGAAGGATCAAAAGGTATACTTGGATTAACTGAGAGCAATTCCTTAGGCTTTGAAACAATTATCCCATTTTCTGCAGAACATGGCGATGGTTTATCAGATTTATATGACACCTTAAAAGAAAATATAGAAGATAAAAGAAAAATACCTACACATTTAGATGAAAATATAAATATTGAAAAAAAAGATTCTACAATTATAAGAATTGGTATTATTGGAAGACCAAATACTGGAAAATCTACATTAATTAATAACTTGATTGGTGAAAGAAGATTAGTTACAGGATCACAAGCTGGTATTACTAGAGATTCTATCGAGGTATCATGGAGTTATAAAAGTAAAAGTTTTTGTATAATTGATACCGCAGGATTAAGAAAAAAAGCAAGAGTTGACGATGTTCTTGAAAAAAGTATGGTTAGTGACACTCTCAAGACTATTAAGTATAGTAATATTTGTATTTTATTAATAGATGCTGATACAGGTTTAGATAAACAAGATTTAACAATTGCAAGAGTGATTGTAGGGGAGGGTCGAGGTTTAATTATTGGTGCCAATATGTGGGACAAGGTTATCAACAGAGATCAAGCTAGGCAAAAAATATTTGATCAATTAGGAAAATCACTATCTCAAATTAAAAATGTTCGAGTTGTGTTCATGTCTGGTCTTCAAGGACAAGGTCTAGACAGATTAATGGATACCTCTCTAGACATCAAAAAAAGGTTAGATATAAGAATATCAACAGGTAAACTAAATAGATGGCTCACTCCTATTATCGAAAGTAATCCAGCTCCTTTGTATAAAGGTAAAAGGAATAGAATTAGATATATCACTCAAGTAAATGTAAGGCCTCCAACTTTTGCTGTTTTTATGTCAAGTCCTGAGAATTTGCCGGATAGCTATAAACGCTTTTTAATGTCTTCTTTAATGGATGACTTTGACTTATCGGGATTACCAATAAGAATTATGCTTAGGAAAGGTAATAACCCTTACGTAGAAAGTTAATTAAATTATCTAACTTGTACTTAAATTAGTTTGTTCTTGATTAGTAACTTGAGGTTCTAAAGCTTGGCTAGCCAATGCCTCAGCTTGAATACGTAGTTGGTTTTCATTTTCTACCCTCTGAGATTCTAACTTAACTCTTTTAGTAATAACTTTGAGTAGATCTGGGTCATCTCTTTCAACAACTTTAAAAAAACTACCCAATATTTGTTTTCTTTTCATTAAGCCTATAATTCTAATTTCTTTTGTACATCTTTCTAAATGTAGATCAATTTTTTTTGTTGCTATTCCTGCTATTCTTTGATCAATATATTCTTTTTCTGTAGCAGCCCTAATTCTTAAACCAGTATTTGTTTTAACTTTCATTAACCTAGCGCCAACTGCATTTGTGCGTCTATTAACGTCATCTCCAATTTCTTCTAACTGCATTCTTGATGGTTTAGGAACCCTAACATTAATAAACTGAGACCCTTCTTCGTTTTTAGCAGGAAATCCATTTTCTCTAATGAACTCTAAGACTGTTTCAATATTTTCTTTATTATATACCATTAATTGAATTTTCATTGGATCATCTGGAGATTCTACATTAGCCAAGTCACCAATTCTTCTTTTTCTACCATTCATTATAATCTGTAGACTTCTAAATACCTTTATATTAGCGTCCTCAGATTTAATTTCTAACATAGTTTCAGCAAATTCTTCAATTGCCCTTTCAAGATTAGCAATAGCCTCTGGGGAGTAACCTTCTTCAATATTTGTTGGAATATAATTTTCGTCATCCATGTCTTTATCCTCAATTAAAAAAGAATATCAATATTTTATCTCAATTTCAATTCGTCTATTCTTTTCTCTGCCTTCACGGGTATCATTTTGTTCTAAAGGTTTAGTTTCTCCAAAGCTTATAGCTTTAAGTTTCTCGGATGGAATAGTGTTTGCTTTTGATAATTCTTGAACAACACTTGAAGCACGTGCAGCAGCTAAATCCCAGTTATCTCTATATTGTCCTCCAAAAATCAATGGTACATCGTCTGTATGTCCAGAAACATTTACCTGACCAGCTCCCTTAGCACTTACTTTAGCAATTTTTTGCATAATAGCTCTTGCCTTTTTGGTTAATTTTGCAGAACCAGAACTAAAAGCTCCAGCTGAACCAACAGTTACTATAACTCTATCTTTTTCTCTTTGAACTTCAGCTAAACCTTTACCAATTTCCTGTTTAAGCGCGACTCTAAGTTGATCTTCGCTAAACTCCGCTTTTTTAGTTTTCTCTTTAGTGCTTTGCTCATCTTTTGAGTTTTTGGCTTCTAGTTCGTTTACTTGATCTTTTAATGACTGGTTTTCAATTGATGCAGAAGCCATTGATTTAATATTCTTATCAATTCCACCTATAAGAACATCTGTATCAGTTGCTCCAGTATTTTCTCTGGCAGTCTCTACGGCATCAACTGTGTCTTTAATTAATTTTGATACTTCCTCAGAACTTTTGTTCTCTGTATTTACACTGATTAATACCTTATCATTAATTGTTTCTACTTTTACATCTTCAGAAGAAACTTGATCTTTGATCTCTTGGCTTAGTTCTTTTGCTTCTAAAGTTTCCTTTGAATTACTTTTAGCACTATCACCTTCGTCAATTTCAGATTTGAGGTCTAGATTCTTTTGTTCTGAATCACTTGTTTGTTGTCTCATGTTTTTTGTCACCGATGGTGCAGGAGAGGGACTAAAATTTAAAGCCAGTACAGTTGTGCCCTTTGGTTGTTCTACAACTGGAACAACTCTTTGTATTCCAAAAGCATTTTTTAAACTACCACTGATTTGTTTAAACTTTGGTACATTAAACTCAGCAAATGATAATATAAGTACAAAGAAAGCCATAAGTAATGTAGCCATATCTGCAAATGTAGCCATCCATGCAGGAGCTCCTGGAGGAGGGCATTTGGGACATTCTTCTTCTTCTTCTTCTTCTTCTTGAACTTGAGCTTCAGCCATAATAATCTCCTAAAACTATCATTTTAACTATGCCGCTTCTTCAATTTTCGCTTGTAACTTTGGAGGTAAGTTAGCAACTAATTGATCTGTAATATTTCTTGGACTTTCCCCTCTTGAGATAAACTTTAATCCCATTACTACCATAGTGCGATAAAGTAATTCATGAGCTGAATATTGTTCTAGTTTTGAAACTATTGGCATGAATATAGTATTAGCAATCATAGCTCCATATAAAGTAGTCAATAATGCAACAGCCATAGCCGGACCTATAGCTTTTGGATCGGCCATATTTCCCAACATTGCAACAAGTCCTATTAAAGTTCCAATCATTCCCATAGCTGGAGCTATATCAACCCATGCTTGGAAAACTCCAGTCATATCTTCATGACGAGATTTCATTGCTTTAATTTCTCTATTAAGTTGCTCTGTTAATTTTGACTCGTCGGCACCATCCACAAGCATTTGCAGGCCTTTTTCAAAAAATTTATCTGGAACTTCTTGTCCTTCTAAAGCCATCATTCCGTCTTTTCTTGCAATTCCTGCTAATTCAGTTAGTTTTGTTATTAATTCATCATGTTTTTTAGCACCAGGGCTGAATACCTTTACTAATGTTCCAAACGAAGCTAAGAAAAGTGGTAAAGTAGATCTATACATAACTGCAAAAAATGTACCTCCTATAACAATTAACATAGATGGTGTATCTACAAACATTCCTAAACCACCGGAAGAAATCATTGCTCCAGCAATCATGCCAAGAGTTCCTATGATACCAATTAAAGAAGCTATATCCATTTTTTTGCCTTTTTATTTATAAAATAATGATATTAGGCACAATTTCTGCAAGAATAAGACCAAAGTTTAATTAATACAAAAAAAAATACTTTCAAAAGGATTTACATGTCAGGTATTAAAATCTTATCTAATAGAATTAGTGTTATTTTTATAATATTCTTAATTTGTTGTAATTACAATAATGTTTGGGCAAATAATTTTATTTCAAGGGGACATTACGTAATAGACCTTAGTCAAAAATTAGAATGGCTTACTTGTCCAGTGGGCATGATTTGGAAAAATAAGACATGTGTTGGAGAGGCTTTAAAACTTAAATTTGACGAAGTCGATCAAGTAATATTACAAGCTAACCAACAACTTGAAGGTAATTGGAGGCTTCCAAAAAGACAAGAACTCGAAAAATTAGTATGTCAAGAATGTAAAAAAGTAAAAATCATATCTAAAATTTTTCCCAATACTCCTCCAGAGTCATTTTGGACAAGTGAAATAAATCAATGGCAACCAAAGTTTATGTGGACCGTAAATTTCTTTACAGGTTATACTTTTGGAAGGTTTCCTGGATTTATTCCAAATTTTATAAGATTAGTTCGTGATAGATAAAATTAATTTTGATTTTTTTCTAAAAGATGCTTTGTTAATTTAACTAAAAACATTACAATTCCTATAATAATTATGAAAATTGCGGCATTAGTGGGAGTCACTACTTGTAAATGATGTAGTTTATCACTTTTTATAAGTCCTAACAAAACAATAAAAAGAACGCTTAATAAAAAGATACGAATGATCATACAATTTTGACATTTGCGTGGCTCTTTATTTTCGTGAGAACGATTTGAAATATTTTTAAAATTAACCATTTAAGAACCTAATCATATTTCGTGCCAATTAATTGACTTTTTTTATTTTTCTTAATAAAAAAAAATATATATATAAATTTTTTATTTTTATTCTTTTATGTAAGTAACTGATTATACTAATACTTTATACTAAAATTTTTATTTTTTAAAGTCATTTATTTGTTATTTTTTTTTGTCAAATTAAGATTTTGATTTTAGTCAATTAAACTGTTTTTCTCGTTTCTATTGATATTAGAAATTATTAATGGAGATTAAAATGAAATTAGGACAACAGTTAAGAATTAAACAAAATCAATCTTTAATTATGACGCCACAACTACAACAGGCTATTAAATTACTTCAATTATCGAATATTGAATTAGCAGAGTTTATAGATAATGCTCAATTGGAAAATCCTTTTCTACAAGATCAAACTTTACTCACAGACAACAAAACTAAGGATTTAGAAAATAAGACCCCAGACATTTGTGACAATCTTAATAATACAGAAGATCCTCTTAAAAAAGAAAGTAATATTGATGTGGAAAACACATTTGATACGCATTTATCGTCTGATTTTAAATCAGAAAATAAAAATTTATCTGAAAGAGAAAGTAGAAATTCTTCAAGTACCACTTCAGCTGGAGAAGTAATTGAAAAAACTTTACAAAATAAAATCTCTTTACGAGAACATCTCATTAATCAAATTAATATTGATTTTAAAGACACTAATATAAAAACAATCGCGATTAGAATGATTGATTTTTTACATCCTAGTGGTTGGTTTATCACTCCTATTTCTGAAGTTGCTCAGGATTTAAATATAGATAGTTTACTTATAGAACAAGCATTAGAAAAATTAAAAAAGTTAGAACCATCAGGAATATTTTCTGAGAATTTATCCGAATGTTTAACAAATCAATTAAAAGATTTGAATTTATATAATGGCTCATTTAAAATTTTACTAGAAAATCTTGAATACTTACCCCAAGGAAAAATAAAACAAGTTAGTAAATTGTGTGATGTTTCAGAAGAAAAAATATTTCAAATGATTAAAATGATAAAAACCTTAAATCCAAAACCTGCGGATATTTTTGCACAAGAAAAAGTTCTTATTGATCAACCAGATATAATTGTTACAAAGTCAGAAAAAGGGTGGCGTATTGATTTAAATAACTCTAATTTACCAACAGTTAATTTAGATGAAGATTACATTGAAGAAATAAATAATTTTAATTTAGATGAAAAAGGAAATAATTTTGCAGCAGAGAAAATTGGTGAGGCACGTTGGTTAAAAAAGGCAGTTGAACAAAGAAATAAAACAATCCTAAAGGTGACTTCTGAGATAGTAAAAAAGCAAGTTAGTTTTTTTAAACATGGTTTAAGCCATATGAAACCAATGATTTTAAAAGATATTTCAGACGCCATTGGTATGCATGAAAGTACAGTTTCAAGGGTTACCAATAGTAAATTGATTTTAACAGAATGGGGAGCTATGCCTTTAAAACACTTTTTCTCTGCGTCTATTGCTAGTAATGAAGATTCTGAGATGCATGCTGCTTCTGCAGTCAGAGAAACTATAAGGAGTTTAATATCTTCTGAAATTGCAAGTAAACCCCTTAGTGATGACAAATTATCTGGTATATTAAGTAAAGAAGGTATGGAAGTAGCAAGAAGAACAGTGGCTAAATATAGGGATATGCTAAATATACCTTCTAGTTCCCAGCGAAGAAGAGCTTCAAGATTACAAAGGTTAATTTCTAATTAAAATCAATATTATAATTTAAATTTTAGTTAATTAGATTGAATTTTCTTTAATGTTTTTTTATTAAATACATACTTTAAAGGAATATTATTATTGTATTTTATTGCACCTGTTTTATCAAAATAATCGATTTGAATAATGTAGTTGTTAATATTGTTCAAAAGAGAAGTTTTTCTTGGTGATTTTAAATTGTTAATATTATTTGAAAACATAATTGGACTCCTTATTAAAGAAACTAACTGCATAAGCTATGCCAGTTCTGCATTTTATTTATTTAATACTGGAAAAACCTTTTAAACTTGTTCTACTAAGAAGATTTCTTCCAATTTTAATAAATATTTTTGGGTTTTGAGATTTTCCATTAACAGATATTTCGTAATGAAGGTGTGCTCCATCAACACGTCCTGTCCGGCCCATTTTCCCAATTATTTGTCCTTCGTTAACAATATCTCCTCTTTTTACCTTTATTTTAGCTAAATGTCCGTATGTTGTCATTATTCCGTAACTATGCCTTATCCTAATCACCTTTCCAAAAGAGCCATGATACCCTGCAAAAACAACTGTTCCGTCAGCTGAGACAGAGACATTTTCTTGCCAAGTTCCAGCCAGATCTATACCATGATGCATTCTATATTTACCAGTCACAGGGTGTTTACGCTTCCCGTAATTACTAGAAATATAGTAATGTTCCATAGGTGGTTTTAAAGGAATAAACTGGAGTGCATCTTTATAAATTGCAAGTAGGTTTAATCTATCTTTTAAACTAGTAAAAAAATCGTCACTATCTGGATCAATGTTAGCATTATTATTTATAACAGAGCTAACACTTACTAAATCACTATTGCTTAATTTTACATTAATTGATTTAAATACATTTTCCAATAATATTAATTCGTTATCAACGGAAGCTAAAAACCTTAAACTTTTTGCTTTTTTATTTAGTTTTGGAGGTTGCGGTAATCCATTATTCTTTTTTGATAAACCATAGCTGAAAAAACTATCATATTCTTCATTATTTTCAGATGTTATATTTTGATTCCTGTTTGAATTATCTAATTTGATTGATTGGTTATTTTTCTGATCTGAGTTGTTTCCGTTAAAGGTTTTAAAACTGCTAAATGTATTTACATCCTGATCAAATGATACATTATTTTCAAAAGAAACGAAATCTTGATAATTGCTTAATTTCTCTTTTATTATATTTTTAATAATTGGTAATGTTATATTAGTTTGATCAACTGTACTAATACTAACATTTGTATCAGAATCATTTTCTATAGGGTCAGTTAAACCAGCTGAGGCCTCAGTTATTATATCTTTTTTTGCTACATCAATTGCAGAATATATTCCTTTAGCAGACCAATATAATATACTTGTTAAACCAATTATAGTAGTAATAAGGAAGCTTGTGTAGTGAACAGGTTTGAAAGCTATTTCAAAAGGTCCTTTTTTAGTAAATATTAAGAATCTTCTTTCTGAAAACAAGCCTACTTTTTTATTATTACGAACCTCTTCTCCAAAACGTTGACCTGTTTTGACTGGAGGAAGTTTTTTACCAAATTTATTAATTGTGGTATTAACCACTTTTTACTCCATCCCTAAATATAAAAAGTATAAAATACCAATATTAGATAATATTTGAAATATTATCATCATGATTAAGACTTTACTTGAAACTGGGTTTTTAACAGACAAACTTACAGAAGGAAAAGTTTCTTTTATGTTACTAGTTTCGTTTAATTGCTTCTGATCTTTTTTTAATGTTAGAGAATCAGTAACTAAGTTTTTATTGTAATTTGTCTCATTAATCTTATCTTGTAGAGAAAGTGAGATATTTGAATTACTCGTTTTTTGATGAATTTCCAAAGGTTTCCCTGTTAGAATTTGTTCTGTGGCCTCAGTTTCTATCTGTATACGCATTTTTTCAATACGGTCTCTTAAATCAATAATTTCCTCAGCCATTTTTTATTACTCTAAAATTTTGAAATTCACTTTATATTATGGCAAGTTTATTGCACCATTCATACCAAATTGATAAATTTAAAATAAAATATAATTTATATTTAACTATAGTATCATATATCTTATTATAGTAAATTAAGAGAAAATATTTAAAAGAAAAGGATTTTCATATGTTAGGAAAAACAAACGGTAACGATACAGAGAAATCTGTAATTTCAAGTGATATGAAAATTAAAGGAAAAATTTCAGCTGATGGAGAATTGATTTTATTAGGTTCAGTTGTAGGTGATATTAAGTGTCACAGTTTATCTGTAGAAGATACAGGCATATTAAAAGGTAATATAGAAGCTGATGTAGTTACTGTTTCAGGAAAATGCGATGGTCAAGTATCAGCTGATGTCATTTCAATCAAATCAAGTGGTAAAATTTCTGGTGAAGTGTTTTATGAAAATATTTCTATTGAAGAAGGGGCAATAGTTGAAGCTCAAATTGGTAAAAGAAAAAATAAAAACTAAAGGAGATTAATTATGGCTAATAAACAAGCAGTTTTAGGTTCGGGGGCACGCTTTAGTGGAAAAATATCAAATGCAAAGTCTATAGAAATTAATGGTTACGTCGAAGCTGACCTTTCAACTGAAAAAGTTACAATTGGATCAACTGGTAAATTTTTAGGTGCGGTTGACTCTGAATTAGTTGTTATTGCGGGTGAATATGAGGGTAAGATGCAAGCAGATAGTGTGTGGCTTACAGAAACTTCTCGTATAAGTGGTGAGGTCCATTATAAATCTTTACAAATGGATAGAGGTGCAGCTTTAAACTGTAGAGTAGTTCATAATTGGAACGAAAGTGATAATAATGAGAAAGACCATAATACAAATAATGACGAAGAAGCTCAAGAAGAGCAACCTATTGAAAAATAGTTTAAGAATTTATTTATAAGAATTTATTTATAAGGATTTGTTATGAGTGAAATTACATATATTTCTGAAGAATTAGTAATGGAGGGCAACTTAGACTCCGCAGGTTCATCTGTTGTTGTAGCTGGAAGATTTAAGGGTGAACTTAGAGCAAAGGATGTTCTTTTAGAAGCAAACAGCATATTTGACGGGAATTTAGTTGCTGACAAAGTAACTCTAGGTGGGTTAGTTAAAGGAGAAGTTGCAGCCAATACTCTTAACGTTGCAAGTAGTGCAAAAGTCGAAGGGAATTTGAAAACTAACGCTCTTTCTATTGATTTAGGTGCAGAAGTTTCAGGAAGTATTACAAGAATTTCTTAATAATTTATTTGCAAATGTTATTTTTCAATTTTTTAAAGTTGTTTTTATACATTCGTTTATAAAATCTTTTGTTTCATTTTCTCCTGTTAACTGCGTAAGTTTCATTGTTGCAAATCTTCCAGCAGCTAGTGCAATAGCTAATTCATCATTTTCATTTTTACATGCTAAATGCAAAAAATCTTCTATCTCATCTCTAATTCTTATTAATTTATTTTTATACATTGCATTTCTATTATTATTTAAATTGCTAAAATCAATTTTTATAAGCTTTCCCATTTTTAACCCTTGTGTATCTTTCTAAACATTCATATATGTTAACGGTTAATATAAATAGTTGTTAAGGTTTTATAAAATATATACCTAGGTAATCCTTATGAATAATTTCCAGATATATAAAAGTGGCAATCTTATTAAATATGATCAAGATCATGATGCATTTAAAATTTATGATTTTGAAACGTTATTTATTTTTCATGGACTTTTTGGCAGAGGAAGAAATTGGCAAACTTTTTCTAAAATGTTGTCAAAAAACGAAGATCTAATTGTAATTTCTGTTGATCTAAGAAATCATGGAGGAAATGAATTTAAGAGAAAGCATTCATACTCATTAATGATGGATGAAGTAATTGAGCTTTTTAATCATCTAAATATAAAGAAAACAAATATATTAGGACATTCAATGGGTGGTAAGCTAGCTATGTTACTTACTTTAAGCCAACCTCAATATGTAAACAAGTTAATTGTAGCAGATATTGCGCCAGTTAATTACCCTCTAGAACAACAAAATATTGTTGATAGCTTATTAGATCTAAATTTAGATTTAATAACAAGCAGATCTCAAACCGATGAACTTTTGTCTAATACCATAACAGAAAAGTTTGTACGTGCTTTTTTAATTCAAAACCTTGAGTTATTTGAAGGCAAATACAGATGGACAATAAATTTGTTAGCCATCAAAGAAGCTATGGATAATTTAAGATCTTTTCCTTTCTCAGGAAAAGTAAAGTTTGTAGAAAATAAAACATTATGTATTTATGGACAAGATAGTGACTATGTTACAAAAGAAAACC
>JAOESH010000018.1 GCA_028382005.1 Pseudomonadota bacterium | reverse complement strand
AAACCATCAGTATTGACTGCTGCCATACTTACATTTGTAGACATTGTTAAAGAATTACCCATCACTCTCCTTTTAAGACCTTTAAATTTTGAAACCTTAGCCACTTATGTATACCAATTTGCCAGTGATGAAATGCTTGGAAGAGCATCTGCAGCAGCTCTTATTATTGTAATAATAGGGCTAATACCTATCTTATTCATAAATAATATAATGTCTAAAAAAACAATTTAATTGTTTTAAATATTTTATTACTTTAGAGTGATTATAATTTAAACTAAATATTAGATACTAATTTGAGATAATATATGGCAGAACTTTATGATAAATGTTTAAAAAATGGCTTAAGAATGACTTTACCAAGGAAGATTATACTTGAAGTTATTGAAGATTCTGAAGATCATCCTGATGTTGATGAATTATATAGAAGAGCTGTTTCAAAGGACAGATCAATCTCTATTGCGACAGTTTATCGTACGATTAAATTATTTGAAGAAGCAGGAATAATTGAAAAATTAGATATTGGTGATGGTCGTGCCAGATACGAAGAGGCTGGTGAACACCACGAGCATTTAATTGATATAGAATCTGGTGAAATAATTGAATTTCAAAATGAAGAACTAGAAGAAATGAAAAGACAAGTTGCTCTAAAAATGGGTTATGAATTAGTTGATCATCGTTTAGAACTGTTTGGTAAAAAAATTAAAAATTAAATTTATTTCATAATTATTGAAAATTATTGATTTATATGTTAAAATAAGAATGATTATCAATCTCATATAGGTACAATGGAAAATAACGATAAAATTATTATTCTTACCGGTGGTAGCAGAGGTATTGGTCATGCCACTTCAAAAAAGTTCTGGGATGATGGCTGGACAGTCATAACATTTTCAAGATCTGAAGTTGCTTCTACATGCCCTTGGTCTAATAACAAACAATTACATTTCCAAGTTGATTTAGAAAATCAAATCTCTTTGGATAAAACTCTTTTAGATTTAAATAAATTTCTTGATGGCAGACCAGTTAAAGCATTAATTAATAATGCTGCAATTTCACCTAAAAACTCTAATAATTTGAGATTAGGGTTTACCGATACCGACCTAAGTTTGTGGAGACAAGTTTTTAACGTAAACTTTTTTGCTCCTATTATAATTTCTCAATCAATTATTTCTAATTTAAAGTTGGCAAAAGGTGTAATAATAAATGTCACATCAATCGCAAGTGACAATGTTCATCAGTTTGCAGGACCGGCTTATGCTACGTCGAAGGCAGCACTTAAATCACTTACACGTGAAATGGCTTCAGATTTAGCTAATGAAGGTATAAGAGTAAATGCGATAGCGCCTGGTGAAATTGAAACTTCAATGATAACACCTCACAGTAAAAAAATGCTTACTGAAAAAATCCCTATGAAACGTTTAGGAACTCCCGAAGAAGTTGCAGGCGTTATACATTCTATGTGTTCTGATACTTTTTCTTATGTTAATGGCACCGAGATTCAGATAAACGGCGGTCAAACTGTATAATTATTTTAGTAATAAGTTAAGCCCAAAAAAGATTGGGCTTGTACTTTTTTCCTTTTTTTTATTAAAAGGTATTATTTGGCTTTTAATTGCGTATTTGGGAATAGAGTATTTACTTTAATCACCATCCGACTTTATCAATAATCATTTGTGCCTTTTTTGAATTTTTTGCAATTTTACTAATGGGCAAATTATCAGCCTTAAATGTTCCCCACTCCATAATTTTTCCACTAAGATTGACCTTAGGATTTACTGGATACTCAAAATTTACTTCAGAATAAATTTTTTGAGCTTTAGGCTCAGTCATCCATTCTAAAAATTTTATTGCTTCTTCGCTATTTTTAGAATATTTCGCAATTGCTCCTCCAGATACATTTATGTGCTGACCTCTTCCACCTTGATTGTAAAAAATTACATCCGTGGCTTTTGCCCATTTTTTTTGTTCTGGTTTTTTATTATTAAATTTCATCAGTGCAAAATAGTAGGTATTCATCAAAACAATATCGCACTCACCGGAAAAAATCGCCTTAGCTTGAGCTCTATCATTCCCTTTTGGCGTTCTTGCGAAATTAGACACAAGTCCCTCTGCCCAAGCCGTAGCTTTTCTTTCTCCACTATGTGCAACAATTGAAGCCAACAATGCTCTATTATACGAGTGACTTCCAATCCTTGTACAAATTTTACCTTTGTATTTTGGATTGGCTAAATCCTCTATGTTACGTATATCATTTTTATTAACTCTTTTATTTGAAACACCAATTATCCTTGCTCTTGTTGATAAACTTATCCATTTTTTATTTATGTCTCTTAAATGTTTTGGCACATTATTATTTATTACTTTTGAGTCTATTTGTTTTACTAAATCCATATCAGCAAGCTCTGATAATCTTGAAATATCAACTGTTAGAATAATATCTGCTGGTGAGTTTTTTCCTTCAAGTTTAAGTCTTTGTGCAAGACCTTTTTTTGCGTGAAGTATATTAAATTTTACATTAAATTCTTTTTCATATTGCTTAGTAAATGGCTCTAATAGCGCTGGACTTCTATAAGAGTATATATTTAGTTCTTTTGCACTGGCACGTTGTAGTCCAAAAAACAATATAGAAAGACAAAACATTAAGTTAATAAAATAGAATACTAAAGATTTTAATTTTTTCATAATAACAGCCTCAAATTTATTTAATAATAATAATCAATTTGATAATCATTATCATAACTATTATCAATGTCAATACTTTTTTATCCTCCTCCTATCAATATTCCAGCTCCAAGTACCAATGACCCACCAAAAACTACTTGAAACACTGCTTTGGTAAACTTAATTTTCATATATCTAGCCTGTATCCATGCTATAGCCCATAATTCAACAATGACAAAAAACATTGCAATGACTGTTGCAATATAAAAATCAGTAATTAAATACGGTAATGCATGCCCTAATCCTCCAATAGTGGTCATTATACCAGAGGCAAATCCTCTTTTAATAGGAGACCCTCTTCCCGATATGACTCCATCATCATGAACTGCTTCAGTGAAACCCATAGAAATACCAGCTCCAATTGAGGCGGCAAGTCCAACGAGTAATGTTGTATGACTGTCTTTAGTTGCAAATGCAGTCGCAAAGATTGGAGCTAGTGTAGATACCGAACCATCCATTAACCCTGCCAAGCCTGGCTGAACCCAAGTTAATATGAATTGCCTTTTATCTTTAACAATTTCATCTTTACCACTTTTAGAACTTTCAATTTTTGTTAAAATCACATTTGCCTTATCTCTTAAGTCTCTATTGAATTTTGCTAAATCACCTAACAAATGCCTACAATCAATGTCTTTTGAATTTTTGGCAGCAAAATAAAAGTAATCCGCTGAAACGTTTTCCATTTTAAGAATTTCAGAGCGAACTACTTCAAGGGAATTATGTTTAACAAACCAAAATGGTTTACGTTTATAAAAATCAGAGACTTGATTAGTATCATTAAAATTAATTAAATGAGAAAATTTCTCTTTGTATAAATTAAGTAGCTTCAGTCTAAATTCATTTTTTGTGCTAGACATTTTCTTGAATAATTTAGAAGTCTCTGGATAATCTATTATGAAATTAGAAACATAATTATCATAATATTTTAAATCCTCATCTAAAGCACAGATGGCTAAAGATAAAATTTCGTAATCCTTTAAATCAACGATAGATTTTCTTTTATTAAATAAATTGAACAAAAAAAATTTTCCTTTAAATAATTTTAGTATATTAGTTTTTAAGATAAGTCATTGAATTTATTGATTTTATTTGCAAATGATAATAGTTATTAAAATTAATATTACCAAATTTCTTGACACTGATAACTATTATCATTATTAATTAACACATGTGGATGAACTCAAGCTATATCTCCCAAGATTGACTTAAGTCATTCACATACCATTTCGCTTATTTATTATAAATCAATAGAAGTTAAATATTGTAAAATTAAGTTTTCAATATTAATGTCGAATATAATTATAAAAGGTTTTTATTGATAAAAATGAATTACTTTCAAATAGCAACTGTTCCCGGAGATGGAATAGGTAAAGACATTCTAGCCTCAGCAATATCAATTGTTGACCTCTCATCTGAAATTATTGGTGGCTTCAAATGTAACTGGGAATCAATTAATGCTGGCGCAGAGTATTTTGCATCGCAGGGATGTGATGTAGAGCCTGACGGCGAAGAAAAAATTACTAACGCTGATAGTATTTTTCTTGGGGCAATTGGATTACCAACAATCAGATATGAAGATGGTACGGAAATATGCCCTCACCTGAGATTTAGAGAAATGCTTGGTTTATATGCTGGAGTTAGGCCAGTTAAGGCCTACCCAAACATTACAAACAGATTAAGTAATAAATTAGCAAGTAAAATTGATTTAGTTATATTAAGAGAATCTACAGAAGGTTTGTTTTATACTGCAGCCGTACATAACCGATGCCCCGTAGATAACAATGACGAAGTTCAAGATATTATGCGCATCACTAGAAAAACAACAGAAAAGTTGCATGATTTTGCATTTAAATTAGCTAGACAAAGGAAAAGTAAAGGAAAGTTAGGCAAAGTTACTTGCGTTGATAAAGCCAACGTATTTCGTTCTCAAGCTTTGTTTAGAAAAATATTTGATGAAAGAAAAGAAAATTTCAAAGATATAGAATCAGAACATTGTTATGTTGATGCAATGGCTCTAAACCTAATAAGAAATCCTTGGGAATATGACGTGATGGTAATGGAAAATATGTTTGGCGATATACTATCTGACCTAGGAGGCGGATTAGTAGGCGGAATGGGAATGGCTTCGTGTGCAGAAATTGGTGATAACCACGGTTTATTTCAACCTGCCCATGGAAGCGCTCCAGACATAATGGGACAAGATAAGGCAAATCCATTAGCCACAATCCTTAGTTCTACTTTAATGCTTGACTATTTATCAGACAAACAAGGCTGTAAAAGTGCATCCGGAGGTTCAAAACTAATAGAGACAGCAATTGAAGCAGGTTTTGAAAGGAATGAATTAAGACCAATTGAGTTTGGAGGCGACATGGGTACAAATGCGGTAACTTCAAAATTAATAACATTATTAAAAGACAAAGAAATTCAAAATAAAGCGTTAACCTAATAGGAGCTAAATTTAATAATGTTTGTAATAACTGTCAAATTTGTAATTAATGAAAAAGATATAGAAAAATTTAAAGTAAGAATGTTACAACAAGCTAGAGATTCACTTGAACTTGAAATAGATTGTCATCAATTTGATGTTTGTCATGACCCCAACAACAAAAATATAGTTTTTTTGTATGAAACCTATGCTGATAAAAATGCGTTTGATATACACCTTAATAGCAAACATTATCTTGCATTTAATGATGAAGTAACCTCTTGGGTTAAGGAAAAAATAGTAACCCAATTAGAAAAACAAGCATTATAGAAAAAAGAGAAATTTATGAAATTAGGAATAATAGGCGATGATTTTACTGGTTCCTCTGACATTGCAAATAATCTTAAAAAATCAGGAATGCAGGTGTCAATGTATGCTGGTGTTCCCAACCTACTTCCTGAAGAAGCAAAAAAAGAACAGACTGATGCAGCCGTAATTGCGCTAAAAACAAGAACTGCACCAATTGAAGATGCAATAAGAGAGAGCTTAGAAGCTCTTTCATGGTTAAAAGATTGTGGATGTGAACAATTTATTTTTAAATATTGTTCAACATTTGATTCAACAAAAGAAGGAAATATAGGACCAGTAACTGATGCAGTTATGGAAAAATTAAATACAGATTTTACTATAGCCTGTCCATCCTTTCCTGATGCTGGAAGAACAGTTTATTTAGGACATATGTTCGTGAATGGAAAACCATTGAATGAATCGGGAATGGAAAATCATCCTTTAACTCCAATGACGGATCATAATTTAGTAAGATGGCTTGGTCATCAGACCAAAAATAATGTTGGACTAGTAGATTCTCAAACTATTTCTGAAGGGGAAAATAGCGTCAAAAAGAAAATTGAAAATTTAAAAAAAAATGGATATAAGTATGCAATAATTGACACAATTAAAAATGACGATTTTGATATAATTTGTAATGCTGTGAAAAATTTACCATTGCTAACTGGAGGCTCTGGTATTGCTCTTGGATTACCAAAAATTTATAAAGACAGAGGCTTATTATCTGCATCTAGTTTTCAAATACCTGAAAATAATTCTAATGCCATTATTTTGTCAGGATCTTGTTCCGTCACAACAATAAATCAAATCAATATATATAAAGAAAATAATCCTTCATTTTATATTTCTCCTGATGAAGTGATTAATGATAAAGACTTAATTGAAAAAGTTTTATCGTGGATTAAAGATAATGAAACCGAATCTCCTCTTGTGTACTCATCTTCTGACATTAAGTCAGTCTCAGAAAAGCAAAAACAATATGGGCAAGAGCTTTTAGCAAATAAAATTGAAAAGTTCTTTGAACTATTATCAAAAAGACTAGTAAAGGATAACTTTGGGACTTTTATATCTGCTGGGGGCGAAACCTCAGGAGCTGTTATAAAAGGTCTCGGCATCCAAGAATTAAAAATAGGAAAAGAAATTTCTTATGGAATTCCAGCTCTTTGGTCACCAGAATCAAGCGGTAACAAACCCGTTTTTGTTACGCTTAAATCAGGAAATTTTGGTCAAGATGATTTCTTTACAAGAGCTTTAAAGGCTTTAACAAATTCATAATGTCAAATCTTTGAGAATTTTTTAAGAGCGTCTGTAAAAGTCAAGCCTTTGTCCATTTCAGTCATTGCTTGCTTATCATCAGCAGAAAATTTTTCAGATGCTATTGTTATTTCTTCAGCATGCTCAGCCGGCAGGCATAAGACACCAGTACCGTCCGCTACTATAACATCACCTTTTCTTACCCTTACACCAGCACATATAATTGGTTCGTTAATAGAGAGAACCTTTATTCTTGTTTTGCCTGGTGTGGGAACCATATGCTTAGAAAATGCAGGGAAAGAAAACTCTACTATTTCCTCCCTATCACGAATTCCTCCGTCAACAACAAGACCACCAATGCCTTTTAATTTTGCAGCATAAGAAGCCATCCCTCCCCATGTCGAAACTTGCGCTCCATCATTTGCAACTACTATAACATCTCCTGGGCTAGCAGCATCAATCATATGACCTACTTTAAAGTCACTTGTAGAAAAACTTCCGAATGGACCTGTGATTTCCTGAACTGTAATAGCCCTCCCAACAATGGTCATACCAAGACCAGCTGGAGATAGATTATTCATAACTCCCTTAAATCCAAAATCGTCTAACGCATTTGCCAGTGTAGGCGTTGCTATTTTCTTCAATCTTTCTAAGATTTTATCATCGACAAACACCATATTCTATTCCTTATAGTAAGTTTAAAATTCTAAGTTATTGAAGATTTTATATCAATAAAGAAACTTAATATTATCCAATTAATTATATTGACGTTTACTCTATATAATTTAAATTATTTAACATATTTAACAAAAAAAGCATTGCATATGTCTAAATTCACTTTTCCTTCAATCAAAGAAACAAATGAACTTTCAAGGTTACGACTTGAAGTAAGAAAATTTATTACTGAATGTATAAACAACAACGAATTTATTCCAGCTGCTGACTCTTGGGTCTTTGCTGCTAACCCTGAGTTTAGTAAAAAACTTGGATCAAAAGGTTGGCTTGGAATGTCATTTCCTAAACAATATGGTGGTAACGAAAGAACTGCCCTTGAGAGATATGTTGTTACAGAAGAGCTTTTGGCTTCGGGAGCTCCTGTTGCTGCTCATTGGATCGCAGACAGGCAAAGTGGAAGCCAAGTTTTAAGATATGGAACTGAGAAACAAAAATTATCAATCATTCCTAAAATTTCTTCTGGAAAATGTTTTTTTGCCATCGGTATGAGTGAACCAGATTCCGGTTCAGACCTAGCTTCTGTAAAAACTAAAGCAACAAAAACTGCGGTTGGATGGAACCTAGAAGGACGTAAAATTTGGTCTACGGGTGCACATCTATGTAACTATATGATAGTTCTTGCTCGAACTGGTCCTCCTTCAGACAAAAACAGACATGAAGGTCTTTCGCAATTTTTAGTTGATTTGTCTCTTCCAAATGTAAACATCAAAGGCATACCAGATATGACTGGTCAGCGTCATTTTAATGAGACCTTATTTGATAATGTTGAATTATCTGAAGATGCGCTATTAGGTGAGGAAGGTAAAGGCTGGTCCCAAGTTGTTGGAGAACTCGCTCTTGAAAGATCTGGACCTGAAAGATTTCTCTCTCACTTTACTCTACTTGATAGATTTATTAATGAATTTCAAAATAAATTGTTGAAATCTGGTTCAAATATAATAGGGAAGCTAATTGCTGAGTTGCAGACGTTAAGAAGAATGAGTTTTTCTATAGCATCCATGTTACAAAATGGAGAATCACCTGAAACACAAGCAGCTTTCGTGAAAGAACTAGGCAATAAGTTTGAAAAAACAATGGTAGAATCATTGAGAGAGTTTTCCAATATAATCCCACTCTATGAGTGGCCAGACCAATTACAAAATTTATTTGAAGACGCAACTCTTAGAATACCCTCCAATTCATTAAGAGGTGGCACAACTGAAATCATGAAAGGAATAATAGCTAGACAGTTAGGTTTAAGATGAGTGAGGAACTAGCTATAATTTTAGAAACAGCCTCTAAAATATTTAACAAGCATGTCAATCACGATCTACGTCAGTTTATAGATAAAGCAAATATAAATTTGATAAATTTATGGAATGACATCGAAGAACAAGGTCTTTCAAAGATAATTGTTAAAGAAAAGTTTAATGGATCAGAATTACCTTTTTCATTTATTTTACCAATTATTAAAATGTCAAATTACTATGGAACACCTCTTCCATTTTCAGAAACAATATTAAGTAACTACTTATTATCTGAATCTGATATTAAGCCACCAAATGGCATGGTAACTTTTGCAGTTGATGGAATAGATATTAAAATTACAAATAACAAAATTTCTGGAAAATTACTTTCTGTTCCATTTTTAAACTTAACAGAAAAGATTATCCTTATTACTGAAATTGAGAATGTTAAAAATATCATTCTTTTAAAAAGTATAAAAGGAGAACTTAAGCCTAAAAAAAATTTTTTAGCTGAACCACGCTTTGATTTACAAATTAAGAACTGTGAAATAATAGATATAAAGCCACTAAACTCAAAATTTAATTTCAATCATTTGGGTGCTTTGATGAGATCTGCTCAAATGATAGGTTCAATGGAAAAGGCTTTAGATTTATCAATCGATTATTGCTCTCAAAGAAAACAGTTTGGAAGAACATTGTCTAAGTTTCAAGCCATTCAACATCAAATCTCAGAAATGGCTGTTGAGTTGTCTGCTTCGTCAGCAGCTTTATCTGCTGTAGGTAACACAGATGAAGCTAATAAAAATATTCAAGATATTGCTATATTAAAAATAAGGGCTGGAATTGCGGCGGGAAAAATTATAGCTATTTCTCATCAAGTTCATGGAGCAATTGGCTTTACTCAAGAGTATGAATTAGCTTATTTCACCAGAAACCTTAATAGTTGGAGAAATGATTTTGGAAATGAAAATTTTTGGGAAACTTTTTTAGGTAAAAATTTTTTAGAAAATAACAATCAAAATTTATGGGAATATTTAACTTATTAATACTTAAACTTTAAAAAGGAAGAAAATGTCAAAATCAGTTTTATATGAACAAGATAAACGAATTGTTACAATTACACTTAATAGACCTGATACAAGAAACGCTCTTTCAGAAGACATAATTGACGGATTAATAAATGCATTAAAAAAAGCAGATGAAGACAAAAACGTTGGCTGTATTGTTTTGACTGGAGCAGGAAAAAGCTTTTCATCTGGTGGAAATCTTCAAGAAATTAAAAATATGACCACGAAGGACAATATGTCCCTTACTGAGTTAGAGGATTGGTATAGGTTCGGAATCCAAAAAATACCTCTTACTATGAACTCAATTGATGTTCCTGTCATAGCAGCGGTAAATGGACATGCTATTGGTGCAGGAAACGATTTATGCACCATGTGCGACATAAGAATTGCTGCAGAAGATGCAAAGTTTTCTGAGAGCTTTCTTAGAATTGGCATTATACCAGGTGATGGAGGATCCTGGTTTCTTCCTAAGATAATAGGCCTAGCAAGAGCAAATGAAATGATTTTAACGTGTGATGTCCTTAATGCTGACAAAGCTTTGGATTGGGGGCTTGTTTCACAAATTGTTCCAAATCAGGAACTAATGGATGCCGCTTATAAAATTGCAAATAAAATTGCTAGTCAACCTCCGGAAGCTTCAAGAAGAGCTAAAAGATTGCTAAGAATGACACAGAATGTCTCTCTAGACAAAGCCTTAGAAATGGCTGCCAGTCAACAAGCTATTCTCCAACAGCTTGATGATCATAGAGAGGCAATAGATGCACTCTTAGAAAAAAGAGACCCTAATTATACTAATTCTTAAGCTTAGAAAAGTATTTGGGGTTTTAGTTGATTAATGCCTAACGTATTCTTTCTAAAATAGAAACATAATTGGCAACTGAAGCACCACCCATATTAAAGATACCCGCTAAATTAGCGTCTTTGACTTGCATGTCCCCTGCTTCTCCAGTCAATTGCATGGCAGATATTACATGCTGAGACACACCCGTTGCTCCAACAGGATGCCCCTTTGATTTCAATCCGCCAGAAGGGTTTATAGGTAACATTCCGTCTTTAAAAACCCAACCTTCTTCAATTGCTCTATAACCTTCTCCCAACTTAGTTAATCCCATAGCCTCATATTCAATAAGCTCTGCAATAGTGAAACAGTCATGAGTTTCAACAAAAGATAAATCATTTAAACTAATCTTAGCGTCTTGTAATGAATAAGCCCAAGCTTGACGAGCACCTTCAAATTCGGTTTTTTCTCTTTTACTTAAAGGCAGAATATCATTAATATGTCTTCGGGCTCTAAAAGCAATGGCTCTTTTTGCCGAAAGAGCAAGATCAAAATCTTGAATAATTAATGCAGCAGCACCGTCTGAAACCATCGAACAATCTGTCCTTCTTAATGGCTCAGCTACATAAGGGTTTTTATCTGAAACAGAATTGCAAAAATCAAAACCGAGGTTTTTCTGCATATGCGCTAAAGGATTAGAGCATCCATTTTCATGATTTTTAGCTGCTATTTTAGCTAATACATCTGACTTATCTCCATATTTTTGAAAATACGCATTTGCAATAGTAGCAAAAACACCAGTAAAGCCTCCCTTAGTATTTCCTTCTTCAGGTCTATAACTAGCGCCTAAGAGGATATCACCAACTTTCTCAGAAGATGTGTCTGTCATTTTTTCAACACCAACAACAAGAGTTGTTTTTGCTCTTTTTGCCTCTATTGCATTCATTGCAGTATGAATGGCAGCAGAACCTGTCGCACAAGCATTTTCTACTCGCATAGCTGGTGTATAGCGTAAATCTAATTGTGACACTGCTGGCAAAGCACCATGAAAATCCTGTTTTTGAAAACCATTATTAAAAGTACCAACAAAGATGGCATCAATATCCTTTGGTGATATTTCTGCATGATTTATTGCTTGCTCAACCACTTCTGCAATCATATTTTCTGAAGTTTGATTTGTATTTACACCAAATTTATTGTGCGCCCAACCAGTAATACAAGATGACATATTTAACTCCTAAAATTATTACCTTAGTTACAAATTTTCATAAGTAAATTTAAAGTTTCCTTTGCATTTGTATACATAGCATTATGACCTGCATGCAATTCAAAAATTGGCCAGTTCATTTTTCTGACAATCTCTCTTGAACTCTCTAAAGACTTATAAACTGGATCAGTACAAAAAATGTAACAAAGAGGTTTTCCATTTCCGATTTCATTTTCTAATTTTAATCTTGATTGAAACGTACTTATTGGGTGCGGAGTTAATTGTTTTTCTAACAACAATGACTTTCTTATGTCTAACACTCCAAAGGCTTCAGGTTGTGGTGCAGCAATTGAAATTTTATCTATTGATTGCTCTGCTAAGGCAATTCTTTCTTTCACTACTGAATCTGGAGCAATATCAAATGGACTTTGTCCATTAGATAAAATTATTGCATCAAAATAAATAAGTCTATTAATTCTATCTTTTAACCTGTCAGCAACACCACTGATTGTGCTGCCTGCAAAACTATGTCCAACTAATATTATATTATCTA
The DNA here is from genome assembly GCA_028382005.1 of Pseudomonadota bacterium. GTDB lineage: Bacteria > Pseudomonadota > Alphaproteobacteria > Puniceispirillales > Marisalimonadaceae > Marisalimonas. The sequence continues at coordinate 25,390 of JAOESH010000018.1, read as the reverse complement.
AGTCATTAAAAATTATGTGATTAATTACATCTTCAATGAAAGTATCAATTGTAATCGTGGAGGATAATAAATGCTTCCTCTCCCCAAGACCAGTCTGTGTCGGACAAGATACACTATAACCTTGATACCTTAGTGCTTCTGCAACTTCTTTCCAAACCCAGCCACCGTGCCATGCCCCGTGAACTAAAACAAAATGAGGCTTATTATTTTTCATATTACTCTCTTTAAATTTATGAATAAAACGATAATATATATATCATTATAATAAAGTATATTTATCAATTAAATTTTTTTGAATTAATCAGAGGTTTTTCATGAAAACTATTAATATCGCTATCTTTGGAAGTTCAGGAGCAATTGGAAAGGCTTTATGTTTAGAGTATTCAAAGTATGAAAATATAAATAAAGTTTTTGCTTTCTCTAGAACGGGTGAGAACTTAAACAGTAAATTAATTACATCAAGAAAAGTAGACTATACAAATGAAGAAAGTTTAGACTTTGAATCACAATCTCTTAACTGTAAATTAGATATTATATTAATAACAATCGGAGCTTTGAATAACCCAGAAAAGTCAATAAAAGATCTTTCTGCTGATAAATTCTTAGATATGTTTAATGTTAATACGATACCTACGGCTTTAATTGCTAAATATTTTTTGCCTTTACTACATAGAGACAGAGTAACTAAATTTGCTTCTTTATCTGCTAGAGTAGGGAGTATCGAAGACAATCAACTAGGTGGCTGGTACTCCTACAGAGCATCTAAATCAGCTTTAAATATGATTTTAAAAGGCCTTTCAATTGAACAACAAAGGTTGAACCCTAAAAGTATAATTTTTGGATTACATCCAGGAACAGTAGACACTAAATTATCACGACCATTTCAGAAAAAGAACAAAGAATATTTTACGCCTGAGTTTTCTGCTAAAAAGTTAAGAGAGGTAATTGAAAGCAAATCTATCACTGACAACGGTAAGATATTTGCTTGGGATAACAAAGTAATTCCATCTTAAGTGTTAGGCTTATACTCCGGTATATTATAATTAGTGAGATGTTTTTGCCAAAACTCTTCAGTAAAACTTTTACCCAACCTCATAAAAATGTAAACAATGCATAACGTCAAAACTGCTCTTAAAAAAAGTGTTACAATTATATTAGAACCTATCAGAGATATAACAGCAGTATCTTCGATTATACTGTGGAGCATCCCTATTAGAATTATTATACCAAACACATCCTTGTAATGTAATTTTCCAGTTTTAACTTCCTTGATTAAAAGTCCTGCTCCAAAACCAATTCCTAAAGTGACACCAACAACTGCAATTGTAGAAGCTTTTTCACCAACGCCAAGAAAATTTAAAAAAGGCTTTAAAACTTTTTCTATTAATCTCTCAACACCTATATATTTTAAAAAATCTAAAATTATTACTAATGCAATGATTATAACAAATATCATAGCAAGTCCCTTCAACTGAGACACAACCCAACTTAAAATATCTGGTGCACTTTCTAAGCTTGGTAATAAAATTGTAGCTGGGTAGTTCATATATCCAGTAACCTGGAAAAACAAATTTAAAAGATAGCATGACAAAACACCAAGACCTAGTCTAACAAATATCATTGCACGAGCTCTCACTCCTGCTTTTCGACAAATAATAACTTCTATAGGTAAAGAATGAGTAAATAATATTAAAAGTCCCAACACGCTTGCCTGTGCAGCTGTAAAGGATTCATCAATTGGCAGTCCTGAAAAAATAATTAAACCAGCATAAGGACTTGTAAGCATCGATGTAGTAAATACCAGTGAGATAGCCTCGGGTAATCCTAATAACAGCATTAATGGAGCGCAGAATGAATTTAAAACATGAACAAAACCTATTTCCTCTAGTATCTTAATAACTATAAGAGTTGGTATCATTACTTTGAAAAGTTCTAATGTTATTTCATAAGATGATATTGATAGTTCTTTAATTTTATTCATAAATCATTCTCTAAAAAGATTAAGTATATTGAAATTTATTTTTTTGAAAATATATCTTCCACATTATAAAAGTAACTATAAGTAAATTTGTCAAATTCCAAAAAATACCATTCACAAACGCTAATTTATATGATTGGGTTAAGTCAAATATTTCACCTGACATCCAGCCACCTAAACCCATACCAACAATTGTAGCCATAATCACTAAACCAACTCTTTCTCCAACTTCTTCAATAGGCAAATATTTTCTTATTATCATTGCATATGCCGGGACAATTCCTCCTTGAGAAAGTCCGAACATTAGTGAGACTATATAAAGTGATAATTGACTATCAAAGGGTAAGAAGAATACCAATGAAAGCATTTGTAAAAATGAGCCAATAAACAACGTATAAACTGGGCCAATTTTATCTGACAAATATCCAAAGCCAACTCTGCTAATCATTCCCGAAAAAAGCATTACCGATAACACTTGAGCTCCAATACCTAATCCAAAACCTCTTTCAACGCACAAAGCTACAATATGAACTTGAGGCATTGCCATTGCTAAACAGCAGCCAATGCCTGCTAAAATTAATAAAATTTGTAATGTACTTGGTGATAAATTATTTAGAGAAGTATTTGTGGCAACTATGTCATTACTAGATATATTATTTGCTACATTATTTTTTAAAAAATAAGCAATCGGAAACATAATAACTGCACAAATTATTGCTATAAATAAATAAACCTCTTTCCAATTATTTAATTCTAGAAAATAACTTATAAGAAGTGGCCAAAAAGCACCTGCGACGTAATTCGCACTTGCTATAATTGCTACAGCTAACCCTCTTCTTTTCTCAAAAAAATTTCCAATATCAGCCATGGCAGGGCCAAAAAAAGTTGCGGCAGCCGTACCCATAAAAATTTGTAATATTAATAAATGCCAAAATTCAGTTGAAATTGTTGCAACTAAATATGAAGCAACTAATATAATTATCGCAAAAATAATAGGTACTTTTAAACCAAACCTATCAATAACTTTTCCTATTAAAAAATTTCCAAGCCCGAAACCAACCATAGTGGTTGCATAAAGTAAGCTTGCCTTACCTCTATCTATATTAAACTCTGTTTCAATAGCAGGCATAACAACGACGACTGACCACATACCTACAGTACCAACTACTCCTATTGTAAATAGAAGTGTTAACCTTAACCATGATCTCAAACTATCTTGTTCAATTGAAGTTATTGTATTGCTAACTTTTATAGGAACCACCATAAATTACTGTGAATAAGATTTATTATATAATACCTTTATTTTTAAGGTTTGAAATTTCACTTTGAGAAAGACCAATTTTCTCTGACAATATTTCATCCGTATGTTCTCCTAGTAAAGGAGGTGGCATCCTATAGGTAGGGGGTGTTTGTCCCATTTTAATTGGATTTGCTATTAATTTTAAAGGAGCTTGTCCTGTTTTTTTGTGATCCATTTTGATAATCATTTCTCTTGCCTTAACATGAGGGTCAGAGAAAACTTCACTTAATGTATTAATTGGACCACACCCTATTTTTTGCTTTTCTAATTCTGTTAACCACCAGTCAGAGTTATGTTTTTTAGTAATTTCGTTTAAAGTATTTGTAACAAACTCTCTATTTGAAACTCTATCTGCGTTAGTTTTAAATTTTGGATCTTCTATCAACTTTTCTTCTCCAGCCAACTTACAAAACCTTTCAAAAGTAGGATCGTTACCTATTGACAAGACTATATAACCATCTGAAGTTGGCATTACTTGATAAGGAACGATATTTGGATGTTGGTTTCCAAGTCTGTCAGGATTTTTATCAGTAGAAAGATAATTCATTCCCTGGTTTGCTAGCCATGCAACATGAGTATCCAACATTCCGATATCAATAAATTGTCCTTCACCTGTTTGAATCTGATGTCTTACTGCTGCTAATATTCCAACTGATGCAAACATTCCAGCCATCAAATCACCAATTGGAACTCCAACTTTCATAGGTTCCCCTTCTGGATTTCCAGTCAGTGACATAACTCCACCCATGGCTTGAATTAAACCATCATACCCAGGTCTAGAGGCATATGGGCCAGTTTGGCCAAAACCAGTAATTGAACAATAGATCAATCTTGGGAAATCTTTTTTTAAGTTTTTATACCCAAGACCATATTTTTCTAAAGTACCTGTTTTAAAATTTTCTACTAAGATATCACAATCAGCTAATAATTTTTTTACTAAACCTTGTCCCTCTTTTTCACTTAGATTTATTGTAATAGACTTCTTATTTCTGTTTGCCCCACAATAATACGCGCTCAGATCAGTGTCTTCACCATTATCATTTTTTACAAAGGGTGGAGCAAATCCTCGAGTATCGTCTCCTCCTCCAGGTCTTTCAACCTTAATTATATCAGCGCCTAAATCACCAAGCATCTGAGTACAATAAGGACCCGCCAAAACCCTAGTCAGATCTAAAACCTTTATACCTTCAAGTGAATTATTCATAATTTAATCTCTTACAGTTTATAAATTTTTAATTAATTTTTTGAAATATATCCAAAATTAGTAAATATTGTATCTCTTTAATTAAATTTTAGATTTACTAAAACTCATTTAACATTATTGTATATTCTTAACATCTTAAATAAAAATTACCAATAAACTTATTCTAGAGAATTAAATGACAAAATTAGAAATTAACAAGCCAAAATTTGGTGAATTAACAAAAATAGCATCTGATTTATATTGGGCTCATTTTGAACTCCCTTTTCGATTAAATCATGTTAATTTATTTCTAATGGATACACCAGACGGTATTCTAATTCTTGATGCAGGATTGAAATCTGATCATTCTGAAGAGCATTGGGAGGCTTTGCTTAACGGCCCCCTAAAATCAAAGAAGTTTGCTGGCCTTTTAATTACCCACTACCATCCTGATCATATTGGAATGGCAGGATGGTTACAAAAAAAGCTTAACATCAAATGTTTGACTACAGAAAAAGAACTTTTTACGGCTAAAACATTTAGGTCAATGCCAGATGATGAATACGCTAAATTATTCAGAAATGTTTTTGTTAGAGCTGGTATGAGCGAAGAAGATATTATTGCTAAAGGCCCAGCTACAAGACTTTACAAAAATAGGGTTTATGAACTTCCTGATTTTGAAATTATCAAAGCTGGTCATGAAATTGTTTCAAATGATGGAAAATGGAAAGTTAGAACTGATTCTGGGCATTCACCAGAACATATTTCTTTATTAGATAAAGAAAGAAAATTATATCTATCTGGAGATTTTTTATTACCTAGAATATCTCCTAATATTTCTGATAATTTTTTTGACCCTTTAGATGATCGATTAGGTGAATATCTTAAATACCTAAATGAAATACAAGAAATTGGATCAGAAACCAGTGTTTTTCCATGCCATGATTGGCCTTTTAAAGAAGGAATGCAAAGAGCAAAAGATTTAATAAAACATCACAATCATAGATTAAGCTTAATAATTGAAGCTTTAAACAAGAGAAGTATTACTATAATGGATTCTATAAGTATTATTTTTGATCGAAAAATTGGTGATGAACAAATGCACTTTGCTATTGGAGAAGCCCGAGCACACCTTATACACCTTGATGTAACTGGCCAAGTTAGAAGCGAAGTGGATGATCGCGGAACAGTTCATTACAATAAAATTAATTAAAATTTGAAAGTTTTTTAGAATTTATTATACGGCTTGCAAGCTGGGTGATTTATTGGGCAAAAGCAACCCAGCAACAATTACGCTTATTGATATAAAGGCTAAACACTGAAGCACAAAAGAAAAATCATACCCATTTTTAAGTAATAGAGATGTAATTGGCAAGACGCTTGCTCCTGCTGACAAATTAACCATGAATTTTATAGAAAGAACTCTTCCTCTCCAACTATCTTTAACATATTTGACTAAAATAACGTCAGTAATTGGGACTTGCCCAAAAACAAAAATCATTGCTGCTAACATAATGAATAACAAACCAAAATCAGATGACTGACTTGCTATATAGATAAAAATCAATTGCCCTAAACCCATGGCAGCCAGAACATATTTTGGAGGAATTTTATCAACTAACCATCCTGTTCCTATTTGTGAAAAAGAAGCAATGGCATAAACTAATCCTGCTAGAAGACCTGTTATTGCAACATCATTTGAAATTTGTAACATGTTAACTTCGAACAACCTTGGTATAAGAAAAGTTAATGATCCAAATATAAATCCTCCTGAAAGAGTAACTATACTCAAGCAAAATAAAACAGTTTGCCATCCTTCAGTTAAAACAGATGAAGATTTACTGTTTTTAGTATTATCTACTTTCACTTCAGTTTCATTTTGTTCAATAAAAGCAAATAATTGAGATATTCCAAAAAACAAACACATTATAGAAGGAATAATAAATCCTAAACGCCAATCGGCATACGCTATTAAAAATCCTGTTAATATTGGAGCTAATGCAACACCCATATTTCCCCAAACTCCATTTATTCCCAATCGCAAACCAACTTTACCTGGACGTTTAACAATCATTGCTATTCCTACCGGATGGTAAATTGCAGCAAAGAACCCCAAAACACCAAGCGACAACCCCAACATTTCTGTTGATTGTGAAAATGCAGCTAAAATCGAACCTAGGCCAAGCCCAAAAGGATAAACTGTAATTAAGATAGCTCGAGAATATTTATCAGCTAACCAGCCTGCTAAAGGGGCTGCTGCTCCAAACAAGACAACACCTAGAGTTCCATAAACAATTATCTCTTCATAACTTAATCCAAACTCTCTTCCAGCGTCAAAGGCAGCCTTTGCAAATATCAGCATCATAAAATGATCTAAGAGGTGTCCTATATTGAGATAAAGATCAGGTATTGAATAACTTTTGGAGCTATCAAGAGATATGATTTTCATAATTAAAGTAACCGTAATTGAACTTTACTAATTAAGATAAAAAAGTTGTGTAATCCGTATGTTTTAATTTTTCAACCCTAAGAGCATTTTCAGGTGCATTTGTATCTTCATATCCAATAGAAACTCCACAGACTAACATTTCATTTTCTTTAAAATTCAAATGGTCAGCAATCAAAGTATGAAATTTTGTAAACGCAACTTGACCGCATGAATGCAACCCTTCACCTCTTGCACCTACTAATATGCTTTGTATAAACATACCAACATCCATAAACGTTCCAGTAGCTAACCTTCTATCCATAGTGATAAACATGCCAACAGGAGCACCAAAGAAGTGAAAGTTTTCCTGCATTTGTTTATCTCTAGCTTCAAAATCATCTCTTCCAATATTTAATAGTTTGTATAGTTCGAACCCCACTGCCCTTCTTCTAGAAACAAAAGGTTCAAACCATTCAGTTGGATAATAATCGAATTCTTGTTTAAAGTTTTTGGCTGAGCCATCTTTAATAGACTCTAAAATAGAGTTGGTGATGGCTTCTTTTTTCTTTCCTTCAACTACGTATACATGCCATGGCTGAATATTATGTCCACTTGGGGCAAAAGCTGAACACTCTAATATATTTTTAATTTTATCTTTAGAAACTGGGTCAGATAAAAACCTTCTAACTGATCTTCTTGAAATAAAAGCCCCTTTAACATCCATATTTCATGCCCCAATATAAAAAATAATTAAAAATAGTTAACTATTTAACTATTTACATATTTCATTTTTAATCAATTACTAAATTTATTTTTCTTGTAACATTCTTCTGAAAAAATTTACTTTATCAATTCTTGCAAATAAATATGGTTGTGTATCTTTTATAGATTCTGAGATATTATTAGTATTAGAGGAATTTAGATTTCTTTTTATTTTATTATCAGCAATTTGTATTGATTTTTTCTTATACGACTGCCAAAAACTTAAAACTTTATTTAAATAAGGTTTGTTCTTAATAGGATCAGAAGAATGATAATGTTTTATAGCTTTCTCCCACGAGCCATGTTTATTTTTTAACTGTACTAAGAATGACGCTGCATAAGAAATATTTGGTTCAATAGCCAACATGTCCTTTATATCTTTAAAGTTCTGTTTGTGCCATTTCAAGTTGATTTGCATACAACCTACATCAAGATTATTATCACCTTTTTTAGTATGCTTTAGTAAATATGATTTCATCTGACTTTTGTTATCAAAAAATAGACTTTTTCCAGAATGATTAATTGTCCAAGGCCATATCACAATTTCATTATTCTTTAAAATTCTTCCAGATTCTGTTTTGCCTATTCCCAGGAGTAAGCCACTTGGAATGTCAGTTATATTTTCAATATTTCGAATAACATCTTCACATTTAGAATTAATTTCTGCTGCAAACGAACTTTTCAAAACAAATAATATATATGCTGTAATTATCAGGGTAATATTAAACGATTTCTTTAAGGACATCATAAAGGTAATTAGCAATCAGTATGCCATATATAAAATTATCTCAATTTTTTATAGTCTGGAGATCTTTTTTCTAAAAAAGAATCTATACCTTCTATGCTTTCATCATCTCCTTGAGATTGAACCATGAAATCTGTTTCTAATTTGATTTGTTCAGCAAAATTATTACCATAGGCAGCCCTAGTTAATTTTTTAATTCTTGAGATTGAATTTTTAGGAAGGGTTTCAAAGTTTTTTGAAAGTTCCATTGCAGTTTCTTTTGCATTACCTTTTTGAGCTAAAACATTAACAGCACCAATTTGATATAATCGAGAAGAATCAATTTTACCTCCTATCATAGCCATTTCAGAAAGTAATTGACGAGGCATTGTTTCAGATAAAAATTTTGTTGCAGCTCCATCAGGAGTAAGACCAATTTTTACATAAGCTAAAGAAAAGAATGTGTGTTCACTCATAACAACAAGGTCGCATGCCATAGCCAACGAAACACCTGCGCCAGCTGCTCCACCTTCTATTGCAGAAATCACAGGTTTTGAACAATTATATATAGCTTCTATAGTTCCATTTAATTGATTTAAAGTGTCATATCTTTGTTCTTCAGTCATTGAACGTCTTGTTTTTAGAGCATTCAAATCACCTCCTGCGCAAAAAAAATCTCCTGCACCAGTGATTATAATTGAAAAAACATCTTTATTTTCTTCTGCCATTTTAATTGATGATTGAAACTCATCATGAAACCCTTTTACCATTGAGTTTCTTTTTGTAGGGTTATTTAAAGTCAATAACATTGTGTTGCCATGGATTGTATTTTCAATAATAGACATATAATTCCTGTGTTTTTAAAATTTAAAGATAATATATTATTGAATTTAATGATAAGTTTCGTCAACCTTCAAAAAATAAAAATAGGAATTTAAACGTATGTTGGAAATAGAGAAAGCATTAAACTTAATTATGAATGCAGCTCTAGACGCCGCTATGCCAAAAGGTAAGTTTAAGCATATTCCTGAACCGCCTAAAGGGGAATTAATTTTATTAGGTGCGGGGAAAGCGTCCGCTAGCATGGCTGCTGAGTTTGAAAACAACTATAGCCATCCATTGAAGGGATTAGTTATAACAAGATACGGACATTTTACAGATACTAAGTTTGTTGAAGTTTATGAAGCTTCACATCCAAACCCTGATAAAGCAGGTTTATTAGCTACTCAAAAATTATTTAATATAGCAAGCAAAGCAACAAAGGATGATCATATAGTTTTTTTAATTTCTGGAGGGGCTTCGTCACTACTCACTTTACCTTTTAATGGTGTTTCCTTTAAAGAAAAACAAAGAATAAATAATGAACTTTTAAAATCTGGCGCGCCAATTGATAAAATGAATATCGTTAGAAGGTCACTTTCTCAAATCAAAGGAGGGCGATTAGCTGCGTCTATTTTCCCTGCAAGCCTTACAACTTATATGATTTCAGATATACCAGGTGACGATCCAGCCTATATTGGTTCTGGACCCACTATTCAAGCAAATGGGAAGAATGAGGATGCTATTTCTATATTAGATGACTATAGAATAAATATTAGTAAAAAGCTTAATGATGTCATTATTAAAAATTCATTACCCCAGCTACAGGATACTCCTAAGTATATGTTAGCAACTCCAATGATGGCACTTGAAAACGCAGCAGAAACAGCTAATGAGCAAGGTTTTATTCCTATAATTTTGTCTGATACTTTAGAAGGTGAGGCACATATAGAGGGAAAAAAAATGGCTGAATTAGCTCTGCAAATTAAAAAAGTTAAAAAATATAAAAATATAAATTTGAATAAACCCATAATACTTTTATCTGGTGGAGAGACAACAGTTACTGTTAAAGGAGACGGTAAAGGAGGAAGAAACACAGAGTTTATGTTATCTATGGCTATACACTTAGATAAAATGAAGGGTATTAGTGGTTTGGCAATTGATACGGATGGTATCGACGGTATTGAAGATAATGCTGGTGCATATATATCTGAAAATACTTTAAATAAGGCTAGTTTTGCACATAAGAACCCAGAAAATTATCTAAGTAACAACGACTCATATACATTTTTTAAATCAATAGATGACTTGATATATACTTCACCGACATTGACAAATGTAAATGATTTTAGAGCAATCTTAATTGAACCTTAAAAACAATTAAGGGCTAACTGGCATTGTTTCATTAAACCCTGGAAGTTTGAATGCAACATCTTCGTACCATTTTTGAATATTAGGTCTATTGGTTTTCCAGTCCCTTACATTCCTAAATGTTAAATAACCTAGTGCGGCAGCTAAACCAATATTAGCAGCGTCAAATCCCAACGGATTAGACCAATTAACTAAATCCAATTCTAAGAAATCTAGGGATTTATCAATTTTTTCTATTTGCATATCCAACCACATTTTAGAAGGAACTTCTCCACCAGCATATCTATCGGAGTAAACTACCAATAAAGAAGCGTCAATTATTCCTTCAGCCAAAGCTGATCTTGTTAAAACTATGTCTCTATCTTTTCCAGATACAGGAATAAGCCCACCACCTTCTCTATTAAAATGATCAATAATTACTCTACTATCAAAAAGACAATCTCCATCAGGCTTTTCAATTATTGGTATTTTCCCTAAAGGATTTTGATTTCTAATGTCGTTATCATCAGTAAGTAGTTCTAATTTTTTATCTAACCCTGATCTAAAAGCAGCTAGCATTACTTTACGAACATATGGAGAAGCAGGACTGAAAGTTAATTTATACATAAAAACACCTCTAAAATTATAGTTTTAAAACTAAGATTGCTTTAATGCAAACTTTAAAATTTGATGCTATATTTACATTTTAATGGAAGGCTTTTATGAAGTATATAATTGTGACGCAGACATTTCCTCCAAGAACCGGTGGAATGCAAACAGTAATGGAAACAATAAGTAAAAAGCTAGCAACTTTTAGAGATACACACGTGTTTCCTGATCATTTTCTTAAAAAAAATTTTAATATTTCTAACTCCAATTTTCATATTCATAATAATTTTACCCCAAAGTTATTAAGACATTTAGTGAAAAAGAAGTTAGTAAACCAAATCTATGAAGATAATGACATAGTTATTTGTGACAGTTGGAAATCTATTAATGCAGTTCCAGACAAAGTAAAAAAAATTATAGTGTTTGCACATGGACAAGAATATCTAGCAACAAAAAAAAATAATCTCATTAAGAAAGCGCTTGATAAGACCAGTCACATAATTTGCAGTTCTAATTATACTCTGGATTTAATAGATAATCTCAACATTACAAACATTAAAACATCTGTAATTCCACCTACCTATTCGCTAAAAGAAACTAATGAAAATAACATTTATAAAAAACTAACAAAAAAAGTATCAATACTGTCTATTACAAGACTTGAAGAGAGAAAGGGTATAATACCTGTTTTAAAATCTTTAGGCTATCTTCATAAAAAAAAATTAATAAAACCTTTCATATGGAAAATATGTGGAGAAGGAAAACAAGAAAGTGAAATTAAAAAATATATTGATAGTTTAGGTTTGAGTAAGCACGTCAGATTATTAGGAAGAGTTTCCGATGAGAATAAAAATCAACTTTTAAAAAAATCTGATCTTTTTGTTATGCCTTCTTATAAAGTTGGAAATTCTATAGAAGGGTTTGGTATTGCTTATATTGAAGCTGCTTCTTATGGCATACCCTCAATTTCAGGAGTGGAAGGTGGCATCAGTGATGCTGTTTTTGACTTGAAAACTGGTTGGTGTGTTAACCCGCTAAATTCAAACCAACTTTTGGATACTATCAAAGAAGCTGTAAACAATAAAAATAAAAGAGAAAAGTTTGGACTTGAAGCAAAAAAACAATTCTTAAAAAAGTTTCTGGGTGAAAAAGTTTTCAGGAAATTTATGAATACCATTAATTCCTAAATCTAAGTTAAACCTTTTATCTTCTAAATTAGTTTTTATATTTCCATAATAATGAGGGAAAAGGTCCCCATCCCTAGAAGGTTCCCATTTAAGTTTATTTTCTAATTTTTTTACATCAAATTGAATAATAACCAAATTTTTTTGTCCTGCAAAATGTTTTGAAACTGTTACTTGAATCTGAGTAATTGTTGATAAATGAATAAATCCATCATTTATATCAACCTCTGAGCCTAAAAAAAAACCAACCTCAGTTGCATCTGCCCACTCTTTTGTTGAACATACTTTATACACATATTGCATTAGGAGTTCACACGCATAAACTTTTGAATTAGATCAATCAAAATTTGAGGTTCATCTTCTTGAGAATAATGTCCAGCATTTGGTATTTCAGTTACTTTTGATTGAGGAAAAAGGGCTCTGAAGTCTCTAATTGCATAATCTGGGTCAATGGCTTTATCTTGCATACCATAAGCTAAAATTGCAGGTTTAGAACATAGTTTGCTTAAATTACCTTGCTTAATACCTTCTACTATAAATGGTACTATTCTATTTAAAAGAGCATCAAGAGGAAAATTAATAGCTCCTATGCAACTAGCTCTATTAGGAAATTGTGAAGAGTAAGCATTAATCCAATTATCGTTTATTATATTATTGTTTGTAAAATTTGGAATTTTCATCACTGATAAAAAAGTTGATCCAAGCTCACCTAAAATTCCATCAAGTGTGTCTCCTTCATGATGTTTTTTTATCCATTTAAACCATGGAGTTAAATCTTTAGGTCTTTCTTCTTTACTATATCCAAATAAAGTGTTTATTAAAACATAACCTTTTACTCTATCAATATTTCTTATGGAGTAAGCTCCCGTAATAGGCCCTCCCCAATCTTGTCCTACAAAGGTTATATTTTTTAAATCTAAAAAATTTATTAGTCCTGCAAGGTTCTCCACGTGAGTTTTAAGAGTATACTCTTTATCTTGAGGAGTTTCTGACTTTCCAAAGCCCATCAAATCAGGAACTATTACTCTATATTTCTCTGATAACTGAGGAATAAAGTTTCTATAAATATATCCCCAAGTTGGTTCACCGTGGAGCATTATGATAGGATTTCCATCTTTTGGACCTTCATCAATATAATGCTGTTTAAAACCATTACCACTAAAAAAGTTAGGTTTAAATGGCCATGTTCCATTAAATGTTTCATCATGATTTATCATATTTGAAAAGCCCCAAAAATATTTACGATTCAGTACTTGCTGCCTCTTTTTCATACGTATAAGCACATACTCCGACAAAATTATTTTCTTTGAAAACTAAACTCTGTTTCAAATCAGCTATAATACTAATATAATTTTCTTCAAATTTATTTAATGCATCTGGATTTTCAAATTTAATTGAAATATTTAAATCTCCAGTCTGTCCAATAAAAATATTAAGACCTACAATATTGAAATAAGAAATTTTTGATCCAAATTTTTCTGAGCAAAAGGATGCTGCTAACTTAGCTTCACTTACTGACGTAAATTTAAAATTTAATATCTTCCCAAACATTTTTATCCTTTTATTTGCCCGAGCATATTCATCAATTCATCTTCATTAGATGACAAATTCTTTACTCGTTTTAAAGTTCCAATATTAAGATTGAGTTCTTTTTTTAATAACTTTCCATTGCTTGATATTTCAATGCCATTATTGTTGTTGATGCCTAGGCCGAGTTTTACAATGAACTTTTGTTCTTCTAAAGAAATAAAATCTTTAATAATGAATTTTAATACTGAGATAGCTTCTAAAACTTTTAAGTCTGGATATTTAAGTAATAGCTTATTTAATATATGTATAGTCGATTCAGCTGTTCCTTTTCTTTGAGAAACTTGAACTTCTAATTGATAAGCTAGTTTTGTTGCTAATCCCATTAATAAACTTATTTTGTGTTTTGTTAATTTTCTAACTTTATTATCACTTACGCATAAAGTTCCTAAAGTATATCCATCAGAAGTAACAATTGGAAATGCTGCATAAAATCTTACTCCAAAATCAGTGACTGCAGGATGGTATCTAAAACGAGTATCTTTAACCATATTATTAATAATTAAAGGTTGCTTCCTCTCTAAAGCAAATTGACATAAAGTTTGATTTCTTGGCATTTCATTTGGAACATCGTCAGGAAAACCATCCCTAGCCAACATAACTTGTTTTTCAGAGTCAATTACACCTGTCCAGCTCACAGGACATCCAGTAATTTCCTTAGCTAAAAAACAAAATATTTCATACAATTTACTATCAATTTCTTCAATTACGTCTACTCTATGAACTGCTTCTACTCTTTTATTATCATTATTAGGTATTTGTGCAGGTTGAAAGCTCATAATTTGCCAATCAAAAAAATTACATTGATACTTATTATAATTTTTTAAATCATCAGTTTCAATAATTGAATTAAATTATTTTGCATAGAGTGTTGTAAAGCTTAAACAACAATTTTCTTTTGCTTTTTAATTTTTAAAATAAAAACAAAAATAAATATAATTGTCAGAACTAAGATTACAGTCGGTGCCGGAGCGCTATCAATCCAAAAACTTGAATATATTCCTATCAACATAGCGATAAGTGATACAAATACTGCTATAATCATCATATTTCTAAATCTATTATTGATTAAAAACGCTATAGCCCCCGGAGCTATTATTAGAGAAATTGAAAGAATTAGTCCAAGTGCTTTTAGTGTAGCAACAATCGTAAGTGACATAGAAGCAAGTAAAATAAATTGTAAAAGTTTAACTTTTAAACCTGATACAATTGCATGTGTCTCGTCAAAGGAACATAATAATAAGTCACGCCATTTTAAAATAAACAATAAGGTTACTAAGCATGAAATTATAAAAGACATCATTACATCATTTATACTTACACCAAGCATATTTCCAAACAATATATGATCCAAGTGGACATCAGTTTCAATTTTTGTAATCAAAATTATACCAAAACCAAACATACCGGAAAATACAACTCCCATTACTGTATCATGTTTTACTCTACAATTTTCTTTGATATATCCAGTTGATAGAGCGCAAAATAAACCTGCGCAGAATGCACCTACTATAAGAGGTATATTTACAATATACGCAATTACAATTCCTGGTAGAACTGCATGACTGACCGCGTCACCCATTAAAGACCATCCTCTTACAACTAAAAAACAAGATAATAAAGAAGTTGGTATGGCTATAATAAAGCTTACTAAAAAAGCATTTTGCATAAATTCAAATTGGAAAGGTAAAAGTAAATTTTCCATTATCTATTTATTTTTCTATAAATGTTAAATTTACTAACTAACAATCCATGTCTAGGGGCAAATATAAAAGCTAATATAAAAATTAATGTTTGAAGTACAACAATAATACCACCCGTTGAACCATCAAGAAAAAAACTAAAATATGCTCCAAAAAAGCTTGTAACTATGCCTATAATTACACTAATTATTATTAATTTAGGGAAATTATCCGTTAAAAGGTAGGCAGTCGCACCAGGAGTTATAATTAATGCAATAACTAGAAAAGCACCTACAGTTTGCAATGCTGCCACGCATGATGCCGAAAGTAATGTAAAAAAAAGTAAGTTTATTTTAAATGGGTTAATACCTATGGATCTTGCATGATTTTCATCAAAGAAAACTACTAAAAACTCCTTCCATTTTAGAGTTAATATTAAAAGGGTAATAAAACCAATTATAGCTAACTGAAGGGTGTCATATGGGGTGATCGCTAGAATATTTCCCAAAGTAATTGTTTTCACATCAACTGAAGTTGGAGATATTGAAACTATAAATAATCCGAGACCAAAGAATGAGCTAAAAATTAACCCAATTACAGCATCTTCTTTTAAATCTGTTCTTTGTTTTAAAAATAACATCGCTCCTGCTGCAAGTCCTCCTGAAAAAAAGGCACCTAAAGAAAAAGGAAGACCTATTAAATAAGTTAAAGCAACTCCAGGGACAATTGAGTGAGACAAAGCATCTCCAATTAATGACCAACCTTTAAGCATTAAATAACACGATAAAAAGGCACAGATTGCTCCAACTAAAGAGCTGACCCACATAGCATTAATCATATAACTATAATTAAAAGGTAACAATAATTCCTGTATCATTCTTTTTCTCTGATAGTGTGATGTTTACCATCATAAGTAACGAATGGTCTTTCATCGTCAGTTAATATTGATACTTGTCTATGATCTTCGTCATCATGAAGATCTTTTCCACTAATAACCAAATGTCTTAATACCCCACCAAACGCTTTTTCTAAATATTGATGAGTAAAATTAGTTTCAATTGGTCCATAATTCAGAACCGTTTCATTGACTATAACAACATGATCACAAAATTCTGGAACAGACCCAAGGTTATGAGTTGAAACTAATATGACCTTACCTTCAACTTTCATCTTTTTTAATAAGTCAACTATCGCTTCCTCAGTCTGAACATCTACCCCTGTAAATGGTTCATCTAGTAGAATGATATGGCTATTTTGTGCAATTGACCTTGCTAAAAATACACGTTTTCTTTGTCCACCGGATAATTCACCAATTTGTTGTTTTGCGTATTTAACCATACCTACTTTAGCTAAAGCGTTTTCGACGGATTCAAAATCCTTTTTGCTTGGTATTCTTAAAAACCCCATATGTCCATACCTACCCATCATAACAACATCTTTAACTAAAACAGGAAATGTCCAATCGACTTCTTCGGATTGAGGAACATAAGCAATTAAATTTGATTTCAACGCTTTTTGAACTGTATCACCTAATACTTTTATGTGACCTGAAGAACACGGAACAAAACCCATTATCGCTTTAAATATTGTAGATTTTCCAGCTCCATTCACTCCAACTAACCCAGTAATAGAACCTTGCGGTATTTCAAAACTAGCGTCCCTTAATGCAACATGACCATTTTTATATTTTACTGATATATTTTTAGCTATGATACCTAAGGGATGATCTGGTTTTGACATTATTTGTTATTTCCTAAAAGCCCTGAAACAATAGTTTCAGAAGTAACACGAAGTAATTCAAGGTAAGTTGGTACAGGGCCATCAGATTTACTCAAACTGTCAACGTATAAAAAACCGCCATAATTGGCAGAAGTTTCTCTTGCAACTTGCTTAGCTGGATCATTATTAACTGTGCTTTCACAGAAAATTACTTCTATATTATTATTATTTACACCATCAATTACATTGCGAACTTGTTGAGGAGTTCCTTGTTGTTCTGAATTAATTGGCCAGAGGTAAAGCTCTTTTAATTTAAAATCACGAGCTAAATAACTAAACGCTCCTTCACAACTAACAAGCCACCTTTTATTTTCTGGTATTTTTAAAACAGCTTCTCTTAATGGTTGAATAGTTGAACTTATTTTTTCTTTATATTTTTTTCCATTTCTTAAATATACTTTTGCATTCTTAGGATCATATTTAGAAAAGCCTTTTACAATATTATCTATATAAATCATTGCACTTTCTTGAGACATCCATGCATGTGGATTTGGTTTGCCTTTATATGCCCCTTCATTTATACCCATAGGCACCACTCCATCAGATAAAGTTATGCTGGGGACATTTTTAAGGTTTGTAAAAAACTGTTTAAACCATAGTTCCAAATTTAATCCATTCCATAAAATAAGATCTGCATCTTGAGCTCTCAATATATCTCTAGGAGTTGGTGAATAGCCATGAATTTCAGCACCAGATTTTGTAATAGATTCTACTATAGCAACATCACCTGCAACATTTCTAGCCATATCAGCAATGACTGTAAAAGTAGTTATAACTTTAAATTTTTTTTCTTCTTTTCCCAAAGCATTGTTTGTTAAAAACAGAATAGAAGAAAGTATAATAACAATTATATTTTTATTAATAATAGATAACATAGTCGAAGATCTCTTTTATTTTAAATTACATTAGACTTTGTAAAATACATACGACTATAATAAAGTCAATTAACTAATTTAATTAATTTTAACTAATAAAGTTAGCTACAACTAATTTTTATTTTTTTGATTTTCTTTCAGCAATTCCTGATATGATTAAAGGAAATATGATCAAAATTATTATTATGAAAATTAACAAGGCAATTATCACTTTATTATTCCTCTAATAGAAATTATTAAAGACTTGATATGAAATTATATTTTAATAGAATTATAATGTTATTCAATCATTTAGATAAATACTTTAAGCGAGATATAAAATGCAAATTGACAAAGATACTCAAATACTAATTGACGAACGTTTGAAGAATGATGCGCCTGCACTAGAGAGTTTTACGCCTCAAGAACTGAGAGCACTAAGAGCTAAAATGGCTGAAACGCCTTTAGAATTACGTGTTGATATATCAGATGTAATGGAGTTGTCTGTAAAGGGTACGCTTGGGGACATACCGATTAGAAAATATTATAATTCTTCAACAACTGATCCAAAACATAAAATATCCCCCTTAATTATTTATTTTCATGGTGGTGGTTTTGTTATGGGCGATTTAGAAAGTCATGATTTAGTCTGTAGACATCTTTGTAAAGAGGCAAAAGCAACAATTATAGCTGTTGATTATAAACTAGCTCCAGAACATAAATTTCCAGCACCAGTTATAGATACAAAAGATGCCATTACTAAAATCATCGAAAGAGCAGAGGAATATAATTTTGATCCCAACAAAGTTATTTTATGTGGAGATAGTGCCGGGGGAACTCTAGCAACTGTAGGAACAATTATGTCTAGAGATAATGTAATTCCAAAGGTTCATGGACAAATTCTAGTATACCCTTGGGTAGACATGACTATGTGCAGAAGATCCATGGATATTGAGCTTGCAGGTATGATTTTAAATAAGAAAACAATAAACTACTTTGCTAACCACTATTTAAATAATCCACAAGAACAAGTTGACTGGAGGGCTTCACCTATATTAACAGCAGATTTGTCTAATTTGCCCCCTACCTATATTTATGGGGCAGGATTAGATCCCCTAGTAGATGAGGGAGACGCATATAAAAGAAGGCTTTTGTCTTTTGGCAATGAAGTTCACTACAGACTGTTTCCAGGACAGATGCATGCATTTTTGAGTAACTCTGTTCAATTGCCAACTGCTTTAATATGTATCAAAGAAATGGGAAAGGCAGCACAAACAATATTCTCTAACCTTTAAACAAATTACTAGTTAGAGTACTTGGTTTCATCTCAACCGAAAACCCACTCTCTTTTGGTAACATATAAGCTGCATTTTTAATTTGGCATGGGTTAAGAAAATGTTCGTGTAAATGATCAACATACTCAATAACCTGTTCATCTTTTCTTCCCGATATACATAAGTAATCAATCATTGCTAGATGCTGGGAATATTCACAAAGTCCAACTCCACCAGCATGAGGCCAAACTGGCAAACCTTTTTTAGACGCCATCAATTGAACTGCTAAAACTTCGTTTAATCCCCCCATTCTACAAGCATCAACCTGAACAATATCAATTGCATTTTCAGAAATAAGTTGTTTGAAAATTACCCTGTTTTGGACTGCTTCTCCAGTTGCAACTTTAATAGGATAAATGGCATCTTTGATTTTTTTATGTCCAATAATATCATCAGGACTTGTAGGCTCTTCTATGAAATAAGGATTGAATTCAGCCAAATTTTTTATCCAATTAATAGCCTGATCCACTTCCCAAACTTGATTTGCGTCAATCATAATTCTAATATCTGGACCTAATGTAGTCCTAGCTATTTCAAGCCTTCTCATATCATCTTTAAGATCTTTACCTACCTTTAACTTTACATACTCAAAACCGCTAGCTTTTGCTTCTGTACATAATCTCTCTAATTTTTTGTCACTGTAACCTAGCCAACCTGCAGAAGTCACATAGCAAGGATACCCTTCGTTTTCTAGTATAGTAACTCTATCTATTTTTGTTTTCTGATGCGATGTTAAAATTTCAACTGCTTCATCTTGATCAAGGAAATCTGTAATATGTCTAAAATCAATAGCGTTTGATATTTGCTCAGAGTTCATATCTGAAACTAACTGCCATAAAGGTTTATTTTCCAATTTTGATAAAATATCCC
The DNA here is from genome assembly GCA_028382005.1 of Pseudomonadota bacterium. Classification (GTDB taxonomy): domain Bacteria; phylum Pseudomonadota; class Alphaproteobacteria; order Puniceispirillales; family Marisalimonadaceae; genus Marisalimonas. Next base: position 4,947 of record JAOESH010000018.1, on the reverse strand, counting down.
AAACTGCGTTAATAATAGCTCCACTAGCCATATGAATAATACCTTTTTCAGGACCTACCCACCTTAATTGACTGTCCGAAGTCATGCGTCTGGAAAACAAAGATTGATTGTCTCTGATCCATTTTATATCAAGGCCTATAACTAAATGTTGAAGAGCTTTAATTGCGTCGCAACATAAATCATTTCCTCTACCTAGTGTGAATGCAAATGAATGGCCTTTCAATGAGGTTTTGTCAGTTTCAATTATTACATATGCCGCAGAATAATCAGGGTCAGGGTTCATTGCATCGGAACCATCTAAATGGTCAGATGTAGGAAACCTCAAGTCATATGTTGTTAGTTTAACTATTTTAGCCATTAAGATATCACCTTCAAATCTTATTTCTGGGTATAAATATTATCACGATTTAAATCATGAACATCTCGCCTTCCGCATAGGGCCATTGTCATATCAGCTTCTGTCTTTATAATTTCAAGTGCTTTAGTGACCCCCTCTTTACCTAAAGCACCAAGTCCATAAAGAAAAGCTCTTCCAATATAAGTTCCTTTCGCCCCTAGGCACATTGCCTTAACTACATCTTGACCAGATCTAATCCCTCCATCAATATGAACTTCAACAAGTTTGCCTGCTTTATCAACAATCTCTGGTAATATGTTAATTGTAGAAGAAGCTCCATCTAGCTGTCTTCCCCCATGATTAGAAACTATGATGGCGTCGGCACCAGTTTTTGCAGCTAATAGGGCATCTTCAGCATCTAAAATTCCTTTTATTATTAATTTACCACCCCATCTTTTTTTAATCCAATCAACTTCTTTCCAATCTAATTGTTGATCGAATTGTGCTCCAATCCAAGAACCTAAAGATCTAACATCTTTAATACCGTCAACATGACCAACTATATTACCAAAAAAATGATTTTTAGTTGTAAGCATTCTCATACACCAAGCTGGACGAGTTAAAACTTGATAAATATGCTTTGGCACAAGTTTGGGGGGGGGTAGATAACCCATTTCTTATGTCTTTATGTCTTTGCCCTAATAGTTGTAAATCTAATGTTAAAACCAAAGCGCTACAATTTGCAGCTTTAGCTCTATCAATCAAACGTTCCATAAATTTTTTATCTTTCATAACGTATAATTGAAACCAAAATGGCTTTTTTGTTTTTTCTGCAACAGCCTCAATAGAGCAAACACTCATAGTAGACAAAGTAAAAGGGATTCCAAATTCTTCTGCAGCTTGTGCAGCTAAAATTTCACCATCAGCTCGCTGCATTCCAGTAAGTCCTGTTGGAGCGATTGCCATAGGCATTGATACTTTTTGGCCAATCATTTTTGTTTCAAGAGTTCTGTTTGACATATCAATGGCTACTCTTTGCCTTAATTTAATTTTTTGGAAATCTGAAACATTTTCATTATAAGTTGTTTCAGTCCAGGAACCTGAATTTACATAGTCAAAGAACATTTTGGGAACTTTTTTTTGTGCTAATTTTTCTAAATCTTTAATTTCTAAAATATTCATTAAATTTCCTTATTTTTTCTGATATATCAATATTAGATAAAAATATTATAAACTCAATAATACTTTAAAAGTATCTAAATATAAATCTATTGGAGGTTATTTTGAATATTTTCGAATTAAGAACTTATACTTTGCACGTAGGCAAACTAAATAAAGCGATTGAAGTATATGAAAATTTAGGTTGGCCTGCTCTAAAAAAATATAAAAAAAATATTATAAGGTATTATATAGGTGACGTTGGAGCACTAAATCAAATTATTCATGTTTGGCAATTTGAAGATGATAATATGAGAAGAGCTTTATGGAAGACAATTTATGCTGATCAAGATTTCTTAAAATTTGCAACTGAATTTAGACCCCTCGTATTAACTCAAGAAAATAAGTTAATGACCGCAGCACCATGGACACCAATATCAAATTAAAAAGGTAACATCATAATGACAAAAAATAGATATAATATAGCAGTAATTCCTGGTGATGGAATAGGTACTGAAGTAGTGCCAGAAGCATTAAAGGTATTAGAAAAGGTTTCAGTTAAGCACGATATTAACCTTCATTTTGATCATTTTGATTTTAGTTCATACAATTATTTTTCTAAACATGGACAAATGATGCCAGATGATTGGAAACAACAAATTGGTTCTCATGATGCATTATTCTTTGGCGCTGTTGGATGGCCAGAAAAAATCCCTGATCATATTTCTTTATGGGGTTCTTTATTAAAATTTAGAAGGGAATTTGACCAGTACATTAATATCAGGCCAGTCAAATTAATGCCCGGTGTGCCCTCACCTTTAGCTAACAGAAATCCAGGAGATATAAACTTTTATATTATAAGAGAAAATACAGAAGGTGAATATTCTTCCATAGGAGGCAGAATGTTTCCAGATACCGAAAGAGAAATTGTACTCCAAGAAACTGTTATGTCTAGAGTTGGAGTTGACAGAGTGCTTAAATTTGCTTTTGAACTTGCTCAAAATACAGAAAGAAAACATCTAACATCGGCTACAAAATCAAATGGTATTTCTATTACTATGCCCTATTGGGATGAGAGAGTTGAGGAGATGGCAAAAAAATATACTGACGTAAAATGGAACAAATATCATATTGATATATTATGTGCCCATTTTGTACTAAATCCAGATAAATTTAATGTTGTGGTTGCTTCTAACTTATTTGGGGATATTTTATCTGATTTAGGCCCGGCATGTACAGGTACTATTGGAATTGCTCCCTCAGGTAACATTAATCCTGAGAAAAAATTTCCTTCACTATTTGAACCTGTTCATGGTTCCGCACCTGATATTGCAGGTAAAGGAATTGCTAATCCAATAGGTCAGATTTGGGCAGGAGCAATGATGCTTGAGCATCTTGGTTATAAACATGCATCTGATGATATAGTCAGAGCTATTGAAGAAGTATTAGAAAAGAAAGAGTTTAGAACAGGTGACCTTGGAGGTAACGCTAACACAAAGATTTGTGGGAACGCCATTTTAGATGCGTTGTAATATTCAGGATTTAAGTCGGTCTCTCAGTTTTTGCATTCCGCCAATCCAACGAGAATAATTATTGGCTTTATTCTGGAAATAACCAACAACTTCAGAATGAGGCGAAATAAGAAAAATCTCATTTTTAATTGCGTTGATAACTTCGATTGCAACCGTTTCTGGTTTCATCATGCCATCTAATGCTGAAACTTCATTTTCTCGTCCTTTTATCATTGCTGTTTTTACAGCCTGTGGACATAAAATTGAGACCCCTATCCCTCTTTTTCCGTAAGTGATTGCTAGCCATTCTGCAAAACCAATAGCAGCATGCTTAGTAGTGGAATAAGTTACTGAATCTATGTGGCTTAACAAGCCTGCTGCAGAGGCTGTATTAACAAAATATCCACTTCCTCGCTTCAACATATCCGGTATAAGTTTTTTAGATGCAAATACATGTGACATTACATGTAAATTCCAGTTTTTATCCCAATCTTCATTACTAGATTGTTCATCACCAAGTGACAAAACTCCTGCATTTGAAAAAAATATATCTATCAAGCCAAATTTTTTATTAACTTCATTTATTAGATTATTTAAATCTAATTGATCAGAAACATTACATTCTTTACTAATTACTTTATTATTTTTAAAATCAAGATTCTCAAAACTTATGTCTGCCAATACTATTATCTTTGGATCTTCCAATAAAAGAGCTTTCGCAATTGCTAGACCTATACCGCCAGCACCACCTGTTATTAAAATGACTTTATTCTTGATTTCCAATATATTACTCTAAAAAAATTATTTATTTTTTTCTATTAAATCCAAAAGTTTACCAAAATTTTGAACCTCTTTAACATTAAATGTATCAGCTAAAAATTTATTATTCTCTTCACTAGGACTATATTTAATTCCTTCTTTTTTCGAATATAAGACCCAATTGTTTTGCTCTAACTTTTTTACTTGTCTTCTTACAGTTTCAATGCTCAAGGATGTTAGTTCTGATACTAATGTATATGTTAAAGTAGTGCTAGTTTCAAATCCAGTTTTACAAAGCTTATACCATAAGTCTACAGCCTCTTTTCTTAATTCTGAGTTCGTAGAAGCTGTTAAAATTAAAACATGGTGCCAAGCAATGACTTGAAAAATTAAATAACCATTTGGACTTCCCCAAGCTTTTGTAGCATTTTTTGATCTCATAATTTCAAAAAGTAAAAAGTGAGGCCAAATGGATGAAAATTTATTTTGTATTAAACTAGCATGATCCATAATTAAATTAACTCCTTCAAAATTAAAGAAAAGTAATATGTATCAAATATGAATACTAGTGAAATTTAATTTAAATGTTAAGGTAATAGGTGAATTCAGTTTAGCTAGTTGGAAATATACTGAACTCACCTGAAACGAATTAAAACTAAAAAAGTAAATATAACAATAATTTAATTTCACGATTCGTGAAACAAATTGATTGAAGGTGAAAGCATGTGAGTATAACTATATTTTCGTTAGGTCCACACACCCTATAAAAAAAAATGGTATTTAGAAATCCGTCTTGTTGGGGGCTAAAGATGATTGAAATTGATATAAATACTAAAGTGTATAAAAAAGAAAATTTAGATATAAGTTATTCTATAACTGGTAAAAAACATTTAAATGGTATATTGCACTACAAACTAAAATCTGAAACATCTCAAGAAATATTTCTTAGCGAATTTGCTATAAGAGATAACTTTGTTTCAGAACATAAAATGTGTGAACAATCTAATAACTCTGTGTCTAGACTGTTCACAAAAATAATTAATAAAGGTTACAAAACAGGAAATCCCAATGAAAAATAAAATTACTATAATATCAGCTATTTTTGCATCTCTATTTCTTTCAGCTTGTGAAACAGCATCTCAAAAGTTAGTTAGCGGTTCAACCGCTTCAAATACTGGGGCT
>JAOESH010000017.1 GCA_028382005.1 Pseudomonadota bacterium | reverse complement strand
AGTGCGTCACCAGGTTTGAATTCGGCTGTTAGAATTTTTGTGTTTCTTAACTCTTGAAAAAATTGATTTGTTAATAGTTCAAATTGAAACAAAAGAAGGAGTAATTGGTACGGGACATCTTCACCCTCTTTCAGGTGGATTAAAAACATTAGAGATGTGTATTCATGAAATGTTAAAACCACTTTTGATTGGAGAGACGATAGATAAGATTGAAACTTTATGGATGAAGATGTGGAATGCTACTTTTATTCAAGGAAGAATGGGCATAACTGTTATGGCAATGTCAGCATTAGATATTGCCTTATGGGATTGTTATGGAAGAACAAAACAGTTACCTTTATGGAAAATTTGGAATGGAGTAGATGCAGCTCTGCCAGTTTATGGGTCAGGTTGTTATCGAGGATTAGGCCATGACGGTATGATTGAAAAAGCTGAAAAATACGTTAATCAAGGCTTTAAATCTATTAAAATGCAAGTTGCGCACTGTTTTAAAAATGACGAGGATATTGCTAATGTTCGAGATATGCGAAAAACATTAGGTGAAGATATAGGAATTATGATTGACGTAAATCAAGGTTGGTCAGTACATGAAACAATAAAAGTTAGTAAGAGCATAGAAGAGTATAATCCAGAATGGTTAGAAGAACCTGTTATGGCAGATGATTTTGATGGTTATGAAGAAATATGTAAATCCACCTCAATACCAATAGTCACAGGTGAAAATAATTTTACACATCATGATTTATTACCATTAATGAAAAATAGAAAAATACATATTCTACAGCCTGATATAATGAGGGGTGGTTATACCAATTTAATTCATACCTCTAATTTAGCAAATCAATATGGAATTAAAATTGCCCCACACATGTTTCCTGAGCTTTCAATTCATATTGTTGCATCAATAAAAAATCCTTCTTGGCTTGAATATATGGGGTGGTATGATCACCTCTGGAAAGAGCCATTGATCCCTGAAAATGGCACTTTTAAACCAACAAAACGTCATGGTCATGGCATGGACTTTAAGTCAGAAATTTGTTCTTTTTAAAGTTAGCAAATATTCGGTTATATATTTGTAAAATTAATTTTATATATGCTAGGCTTTAATAACAAATTAGTTATGTGAGGTTAAAATGAAATTTAAGATTACGAGAGCTAATGAAAATAACTTTGATGCTGGACTCAGAGGTTTCTTTGCATACAAAAATTTAGGTATTGAAGATGCTACTTCAGGCAATTTTGGAGCAAATGTAATAAAAGCCGTTGAGGGTGAGCACGCAAACGGAGAATGGCATTACCATAAATTAAATTTTCAAATGGTATATATTTTAAAAGGGTCAGTTGAATTTGAATATAAGGGAGAAGGGACATTTGTTTTAAACGAAGGTGATGTTATTCACCAACCACCTGAAATACACCATAGAGAAATCAAACATTCAGCTGATCTAGAATTAATAGAGATAACAAGCCCAGCTCAATTTGAAACAGTTTCATTAAATAATTCTTAATATCTAGTTAAATTTTCTGAGGATAAGTATTTATGAAATGGGAAGTGTCTAAAATTTCAATACCAGTTTTTGATCTAAAGGCATCAATTAATTTTTATAATTTTATATTAGGAAATGATATTGAAACAAAAGTCAATGATACACGTTCTTTGGACGAATACTTCATTAGTGGAGGAGATATAGAGCTAAGGTTATATAAGTTAAAAAATGAATTAAGTCATAGTCACATTATACAAAGTAGAAGAACTTTCCCGACCTTGGCATTTAACGATTTAGATTTAATTGTTAAATGTTTAGAAAAGGACGACATAAATTATTCTTTCAATAAGCTTAACAAATCGATAATTCTTCAAGAACCTGGATTGAATTATATTGAACTCATTAACTTAGAAAATTCTAAAAAACTTCTTAAAAGAAAAGAAAATAACACTTGGAATTTTCATCATGTAAACCTTGAATGTTACGATGTAAGGTCGTCTGTAAACTTTTTTTCTCAATATTTAAAAATGAAAGAGGGTACATGGAAAGCACCTATTGAATTAGGGAAGGTTAATATTAACTCAAATCAATTAGCAATTTTTAATATAGATGACAATCATTCTGGTATACATATAAACAAAGCTGATTTTACATTTAGTTGGAGAAATAACTTTATACATAATCCAACAATTGGGGGTCATCCTGCATTAAATGTTAAGGACATAAAACTATTTATAAATAGGCTTAAATCTTCTAACATAGCTGTGACGGATGCAAAAATTTATGCAATGCCAAATATACATCAAGTTTATTTTTTTGATCCTAGTGCAAATATAATTGAGGTAAACCAAAATATAAAGTGAACTTAAAAAAAGTTTTATTCATCCTTTGAATAAATTAAAATATTTGGAATTAGTAATTTTGTCGGAACTTTTTAAAGAATTAGATTATCAAAAGACACCTCTAGGTGAGGTTAGCTTAAGAAGAAGAAAACAATTAAAATTAAATAAAGATATTTTTGAAGTTATCTTAAATGACGAACATTTAATGTCTAATTTATTTATTTCGTCAGAAGTTGCTTTAGCTTCTATACCGCTAAAAGAAATGACATCTAATTCGCCAGATATTTTAATTGGCGGTCTTGGATTAGGTTATACAGCAAGAGAAGTTTTAAGTCACCAACATGTAAAATCTTTAACTATAATTGAATATTTAGAACCAGTAATTTCATGGCATCAAAAAGGTATTTTACCTATAGGTAAGCTTTTGTTTAATGATGCAAGATGTAATATGATCTTATCTGATTTTTTTAAATCTGCCTTTGACGAAATAGGATTTGACCCTAATACAATATATCGTAAGTTTGATGGTATTTTTCTAGACATAGATCATGCTCCTGATTTTCATTTAAACCATAGTCATGCAAAATTTTATGGAATTGAAGGGATGGAAAATATAAAATACAACCTTAAAGATGACGGCCTATTTTCATTATGGTCTAACAATCCTCCTGACAATAATTTTATAGAGTTTTTGAAAGAAGTTTTTGATAATGCTCGTGCTGAAAAAATCATATTTTATAATTCAATATTGGAAGAGGATTGTACTCAGACTATCTATATAGCAAAAAAATAACATGCATATTTTATAATTGTTCAGTGGATTGTTTGACCCTAATTTTGTTCTTACCTATTTTAGTCCCATGTAGCTCCTTAATTGCGATTTCACCTTCATGGTCTAATGTCATTTCTACAAAACCAAAACCTTTAGATATTCCGGTATATTTATCAATTATTAAGTTACAGGACGTTATATCTCCAAATTTCTCAAACAATAAAGCTAACGATTGTTCACTTAAATCACGTGGTAAGTTAAGAACTATAAGTTTCATATAAAACATCCAAAATATTATCTTATTTTTTTTTTTGAAATAATAATATGTTTATATAGTTTATAATAATTATTGATATAATTAAAAACTTTGAAACTTAAGTAAAAAAAATATTTAATTTATAATTAAGTATTATTTAATAAGGATTTAAAATGGAATTTGAGACTGCAGAGTTATTTTCAAAACATATAGAGCAATCAAGGTTTGAAGATTTAAACAATGAGACTGTTCAAAAACTTAAAGTTTTTTTACTAGATACTATTGGTGTGGGTATAGCAGGAAGTACAGGTTCAAAATTAACTGAACTTAAAGAAGTTGCAAATAATTGGTCTCAAGGAAATAATTGTACAATTCTTGGAACTTGGGAAAAATATTCAAGAGATGCTGCCACTTTAATAAATGCATATCAAATTCACTGTTTAGAATTTGACTGTATTCATGAAGGCGCTGTTGTGCATCCTATGGCTGCAATTTTGAGTTCTATGCTTTCACATTGTGAGAGTGAAAACAAAAAAGGGCGTGTTATTAATGGTAAAGATTTTTTACTATCTATTGCCTTAGGTGTTGATATTGCTTCGTATTTAGGTATATGTGCTAAGGGGGAGCTAAAGTTTTTTAGACCTGCAACAGCAAGTGGGTTTGGAGCAGTTGCAGCTTTATCTAATATCCAAAAATTTTCATCTACAGAAATTAATAATGCTTTGGGCATTATGTATTCGCAAACATGTGGAAATATGCAATCACATGTAGAGGGTGTCCCAATATTAGGTCTACAGGTGGGTTTTAACGCTAAATCAGCTTTAGGCTCAATTGATTTAACAATGGCGGGCTTTCCTGGCCCTAAAGGAGTTTTTAATGGAGAGCATGGGTATTTCAACTTAATTGAAAATAATCAATTTGATATGGGATATATGAAAAATAATATTGGTAAGCAATGGATGATAAATGAAATAGCTCACAAACCTTATCCTAGTGGAAGGTTAACTCACGGCTTAGTCCATGCTATTATGGACTTAAAGTTGAAATATAAATTAAATAAAGATGATATTAAAACAATTGTATGTCACGTGCCTCCTGGAGTTTATAAACTTGTGTCTAGGCCAGTAATAGAAAATCTAACAACTAATTATGCAAAATTATGCGCAAGATTTGTAGGAGCAAGTTATATGATAAACGATCATTTAAACATAGATACTTTTACCGATAAAAAATATTTAAATAACAAAGAAACTTTAAAATTTGCAGATAAAATAAAAATAATAAAAAATGACGATTTAAATGAAAAAGTTCTTACCCCTCAATTGTTTCATATAACATTAGCTAATAACAAACACATTGAAATAAAACTTGATAACGTTTACGGTCACCCTAAAGTCCCTCTTTCTGAAAAAGAATATTTAAATAAATTTGAAGTGTGCTGTGCTTCTTCAGTTAAAAAAATGGATAAACTTAAAATAAATGAAATGATGGATTTTTTATTGGATATAGAAAATAAAGATAATGTGATCGATTTTTTTAAGATAATTTAAAATTAATATACTTCAAATTATAATAATTAAGTTATGTTAAACTCAAATTAGCCAGATTTTCGATCATATTATATAATACTTCAGTTCCTTTTGCTATGTCTGACACTTCTGCATATTCTTCGGGGCAGTGACTAAGACCATCTTTACATGGTATAAATATCATTGCTGCAGGTGCCACTCTTGAAAGTTGAGCTGTATCATGACCTGCTCCACTATTCATAATATTACTTGAAAAACCAAGAGAGTCAGAGGATTTTTTAAATAGAGCAATTAACTCTTTATCCATCTCAACAAATGGCGCGAAAGCTATATCTTTCATTTTAATTTTACAATCGTTATTTTCATTTATTGATGAAATTTTTTGTTCTAAAGTATTAATAAATTCTTGTCTGGAGTTTTGACTTGTCGCTCGTAAGTCAATTGTCATTTCAACCAATCCTGGAATAATTGCTGCTGAGTTTGGATGAACATCGATTTTTCCTATGGTAGACACAAAATGCTGATTGCTATTTTTAGATATCTTCAACGCTAATTTATTAACAAAGGTTATAATTTCTGAGGCTGTTACAAGGGCATCTGCTCTTTGGTTCATTAAAATAGTGCCACTATGACCAGCTTGTCCAGTTACTGTTACTTTAAATCTAGAAATGCTAGGAATCGATTTAACAATACCAATATCAATTTTCCTATCTTCTAAAATTTTACCTTGCTCAATATGTAACTCTAAACAGGCTAAAATATTTTTTATTACAGGTAGTGGTTTGTTTAATAATTTTGCGTTTCCACCTATTTTATTGATTTCTTCTTTTAAGATCTGCCCTGAAGAATTTTGTCGTGATAGAATATCTTCATTTAGAGCACCGGCAATGCCTCTACTTCCAATACATGAAGTTCCCCATTCATTTAATTCTTCACCTAAATAATCATAAATTGCTAAATTAAATGGTAACTCAATGTTATTTTCTTTTATATGTTTGATTAAACATAAACCGGATATTACTCCAGCTGTGCCGTCGTAACGACCTCCAGAAGGGACTGTGTCAATGTGGGAGCCTACAATAACAACTTTATTAGTGTCTTTTTTTGATTTCAAAAGACCAATTAAGTTACCAGCTTCGTCTGTAGTAATCGACAATCCTAGTAAATTAAATTGTTCTGATAGCCAAGATCTGGCTTCATAGAACTTTTCGCTAAAAACTAACCTAGTATAAGGACGATCCTCATCAGTTAGCTTCTCTAAATCATTAATTTTATTTTCAATATATGAGCTATTTAAATCTATGTTGAAAGTCATTTTTGTTCCGTGTTTATATTCTATAAGAGTTTAAACAAATTACAAAATAGTTCAACGATGGATAGTAATTAATACTTAAATGGAATAAAGTATTCTATTCTTCATTTAAAGTTTTATAATCAATAAGAGATTTTTTGTGTTTAATTTATGTATTTTACAAGCAGGCTCAATAAATAAAAACCTTGTTTTAGATTACCCTTCTTACGATAAGATGTTTTCAAGTCTTTTAAGAAATAAAAAAAAATATTGGAACACAAAAGTTTATAATGTTTATGATAATCTTTTTCCTGAAAATTTAAATGATTACAATGCATTTATTATAACTGGAAGCGCATATGGTGTTTATGAAAATCATACTTGGATACATAAACTTTTTCAGGTAATTAAACAAATAGTAGGTTTAAAAATCCCACTGTTAGGAGTTTGCTTTGGACATCAGGCTATTGCTCAAGCTTTAGGTGGTCAAGTTACAAAATCTTCTAAAGGTTGGGGAATTGGCATAAAACAAATATCAACTTTAAAGCATTATAGTCCTTTGGGTGCAATACAAAAATTAGATTTAATCTTTTTTCACCAAGACCAAGTTATAAGGCTACCAAAGAAAGCACAATTAATCGCTCAAAACTCATTTTGTGATATAGCCTCATTTTCTTTAGGTAAGCATGTTTTTACACTTCAAGCTCATCCTGAATTTAATAAAGATTTTAGCCTGCAGCTCTTAAATATAAGAAAAAATGATTTAGAAACTAAAGTCTTTTTAAAAGCAAAGTATGAATTTGAAAAGCTAGAACATGATGGGGAAATGATTTCTCCTAATATTATTAACTTTTTAGAACAAAATTTAAGATAGCTTTTTGAAACTAAGGTTTATTTAATATTTAATTATTATTTTGTCAGGTTATTGTTTTATTGTAGATATGTGGAGCTATTTTAAATTAATATCCATAAACTTAATTAGTTAAGATGTATTGCAAATGAGGTTGATTAATGGAACATGAAATGAAAAAAAGTCTTCCTAAATCATGGGATAAGACTAAACGTATTTATGAAATATCATACCCTAATGGTAAAAAGGAAGTATGGAAAGATCTCACTGCACGAGAGTGTCTAACAAAGTACGAAAGTATGGACCCACATGGCAATAGGTTGAAATTAAGAGAAATAGTAGGGAAAGAATTACAACTACTTAAAATAATGGATAGTGGCAAAAAATAAACTAGATTACTTAAACATTAGCATAAGAAGTTATCTGTACAGATAGCAACCAGTCATTTTAAATTGACTGTATTAGCTAATGTTGTCTCAAGAAACTTATTACTTTTTTATAAATATTAAATTCATAAAGATCATTATGGCCTGCATTAGTAATATAAAAAGCTTCTTTTGGTTTGGGAGCGAAATTAAAAACTTTTTTACCAAACTCTATACTTATAACCTTATCTTTTTCGCCATGAATAACAAGAAGTGGTGATTTAATGTTTTTTATTATACCAAGAATATCATACCGATCTAATACCAACCATTTGGCAGGAAGATACCAATATTGGCGCATTGCAACATCAGCAATGGAAGTATAGGGAGCTTCAAGAATAGTTGCTTTAAATATATCCTCTGTTGAAAATTTAGTAGCTAACCCACATCCCAAAGACTCTCCGTACAAAATGGTTTTGGGTTTAGAAATATTTTGTTTAGATAAAAAATCTAAAGCTGCTTGACCGTCTTTATAAAAACCACTCTCCGTTGGTTTCCCTGAATTTTCTCCATAACCCCTATACTCAACTAATAACAAACCATACCCTTCTTCTAAAAAAGGTCTGAACTTTTCTACTCTATGGCCTATATGACCTGCATTACCATGAAATACTAATATGGTATTTTGTTCATTATTAGACGGTTTCTTGAACAAAGATTTTAAAAATAATCCGTCTGAAGTTTTGAGCTCAACCTTTTTAAGTCCTGTATTAGCATAATAAGAAGTGTCTAATTTTTGTTTTGAGGGAAGATATAATAGATACCTTTGAAAAATAAACATTATAAAAATTATTATTAAATAAATACCAATTACGTAGATCATGATTGATGTAATTTTTGTCATTTATTATCATTACTAAAGATTAAATTTGATAATTTTATATTAATTTAAAATTCCTTAAAAGAATAGGCTTGGTCTTAAGGTTTTATATTTAAAATTCCTTAACGGGCTCCTTTTCCAATATGGGCGATACCTTCAATCTCTACGTATATGTTGGACCCAGCTAGTTTAGAGACTTCGACTAGGGAACAAGCAGGGAAGTTATCTTTAAAAAACTCAGCTCTAGCCTTCCACACCTGTTTATTATTCTGAATCCTAGTGACAAAAATAGTGAGCTTTGTAAAGTCTGCCATCGTGCCTCCAGCAGCCTCAATCAATGCCTTATGTTTCTCAAAAATGATTTTGGTTTGCTCGTATTCATCTGCTCCGTCGATAGTTACGCCATCAGCATTTCGTGATGTTAATCCGGCAATGTACGCGATGCCATCACACACAATACAGTTAGACCATAATTCGGGTGCTGGTTCTGTTACTTTAGAGCTGGTATAGCGGGTAATCATTGTGAAAACTTTCGTTTGCCTTTTCTAATATTTTTAAACACTTACCAATACAAGATTATAGCACTCTCGTGATTAAGAGCAAAGTTTAAAGTCTTAGAATTGCTTCGTGCATATAAGTAATGCCTATCTATGACCCTACTAAAGGTGGTGAAAGGTTGTTTTTTTTAGTTTTAAATATTTCCTTTTTGTTGGGTGTCTTACTGCCTAATAAATAATCACAAAAGTATAAAAATTAAATCTATTAACAAATTAACTTTTAAAACACAATTTTATAATATTTTATTTAATAAAATGTTTTAACTTCAGTGGAGATAGTAAATGGCTATAATTTCAAGAAGAATCTTAAAACCTATTTTAGGTAAATCTAAAACTGCTTTAGAGCGTTCTACAAAATATAAAGATATAATGGTTTCTAATGGAGTCAAAGCAAGGTTGGGTATGTTTGTTGGTGGTGAGCTTAATGGTGCCATTCAACTAACTGCTGCGTATACTGACATGACATCAGCAACTAAATCTTTTGCTAGTTTGAGTAAAAATAAAGAAATTACAGAATTAATGAGTAAAAGAGATGATGATCCATCAGGACATTTGATTGGACCTGAAGTTTATAGAAGTGTTTACGGACAGCCTTCTCCAGAACATAATATATTACTAATTAGAGAATATGAAGTTGATAGAAAATATGTTCCTCAATCAGTTGAGCTACTTGCTGAAGTAGAGGCTATTGGTAAAGACGAGGATACTAAAATTTTAGGTCTTTATCCAATAATAGCTGACAAAATGGACACTTTATTTGTTATTTATTACTATTCTTCATTTGAATCTATGGGAGATATCATTGACAGAGTTGGTATGTCTGAAGCCTTTCAAAACGTGGTTAATAAAGCTAATGAGATTGGAAAATTAAAAGCATCTAACGTAGTAAGAATGATATAAATTTTAATAGGAGAGATTTATGAGTATTTTAGTAAGGTTTTCACCGCCATCCATGACAGCAGAACAGTATGATTCAATAGTTGAAAGACTTTATAAGGAAGGTGTTCATCCAGATCCTGGACTTGAATTAGAATTATGTTTTGGATCAGGGGATCAAATGAAAGTTTCTTTACTCTTTGACTCAATGGAACATTTTGAGTCATTTGGTGCTAAAATAGGGCCAATTCTATCAGAGATGGGAATGGATGCAGGTGAACCCGAGATAATCCAATTACATAAGGTAATTAGACGAAACAGTTAATTGCTCAAATAAAATTAGATTCAAGTTAAGTTAATTACCCTTCATTGAACCCTAGTCCATGCTCCATGGACTAAGGTCAATGGGCAGAGCACCCCTGATCATTGACCAATGTTGATTAGGAAAAAGTGCTTTTATCTATTGAATAATTCTAGTTTACAATCCAACGATTCAATTTTAAGTATTATAAATGAAAGATTTTCAAAAATTAGATAATTTTTTGGACTTTGGCTGGGCACAGATTTCTCGCGGAAAGGCTGACAAAAAATCGCCTGCAAAGCATCCTACTTTTGTAACATCAAATGCAGATGGTTTCCCAAATGCTCGCACTTTAGTGATGAGACGGAGCGATCGGAAAAAAAACCAGATAGAGTTCCACACTGACACCGCTTCTTCAAAAATGTTTGCTCTCAAGGAGAATCCTTGCGCTGGAATTCATATTTGGCTCCCAAAAGTCCAATTACAAATTCAGATGGATGTTGTTGTAGAAGTCAAGGTTGGCGACATTACTATTCCAAACTGGAGGAATGTTCCAACTAACTCTAGGGTCGCTTATGGAACTATTCCTAGTCCTGGTAAAGTCATTGGAAGCCCACTTGCCTATGATTATGTCCCAGATCAGAAACGTTTTGCCGTTTTGGTATGTGATATACAATCAATTCAGCTACTGCTTTTAGGGGCTAAACATATTCGTGCTTATTACAAAAAGACGACTAATTGGCAAGGAGAATGGCTCTCTCCGTAAATTGTATCCTTAATAACTATAATACTACAGATTAACAATTCAATTATCTAATTCATTCAATTAATTATATTTTTTTAGAAAATTTACGTTCTCATCTAACACTTTGTAAAAGCACTCTGATCCAGGATAAAGTAAACCAAAGTGTCCACCATCAATTTTAACAAAATCTTTTGGAGCATTTATTAGTTTATAACACTTTTCCATAACTAGTGGATTTGCCCTCCAAACTTCATCATCGAACGCATGTATTACTAAAGTTGGACATTTAATGAATTTTACAAGATAAGATGGAAGAGGTTTCACAGTCGTTTTTAAACTGACAACTGTTATCCAGTTTTTCCAATTTGAATTTGGCATCCCACCAAATTCTATAAACCATTTATATGCTTGAGGAAAATTTAAAAATGATGGTTGTACTTCTGGAAATGGTGATACCATTGGTAATGGTCCAATGACATCCCTTTCAAACTCACTTAGATTTGAATTATAGTAAATATTTTTTAATTTTTTTAAATATTCATCTCCTTGATCATATTCAAAAAACTGATCACCAATTGCTGTTGTTTGAATAATTAAAGAAGAAACTCTGCTATCAACAACAGATACCAGCATTGCAACCCAACTAGAAAAACTATCTCCCCAAATATTTATTTTATTACTGTCTATATTTGATTTTTTTCCTATAAAAGATATTGCGTCTCTATATCCTCTTGCTTGTCTCCAGAGTTCAATTTCTACTCTGGGGTCTCCATCACTTGAGCCTATACTGGGATGATCATAAACTAAAACAGCAAATCCTGATTTGCTTATTTCATAAGCATAATCAATGACAGCCATATTATATGTAGCAGAAGAACCATGTGTCATAATTAATACTGGTGAATTAACATTTGCTTTTGGAGTAATTAACTTTCCTCTTAAAGTTATTCCATCTGACTTGAATTCTATATTTTCAATATTTAAATTTGATTTGTCGTGGTTCATGGAGTTTACACTTCTTTAAAAATTAAAATTACCCGTCCCTAAATTAGTAATATCTAATAAAATTGATATTAAATAGAACTAAGCGGATTTCAAACTAAATTACAAGCCACAAAATCTACCAACTCATCAATGAACCTTGGTCCATGCTCCATGGACTCCGGTCAACGGGCAGACCACCCTCTGACCATTGACCAATGTTGATTAGGAAAAGGGTGCAGTAACCCCAAATATAATATATGAGTTTATTCTTATGATTGATTGTGGGTATTGTTGTGGGTATATATTTTGTTGTAATAATAAATTCAATAAAATCAATATATTAATACTATATTATGGCGGAGGGAGGGGGATTCGAACCCCCGAAAGGGATTGCTCCCTTTAACGATTTAGCAAACCGGCGCCTTCAGCCACTCAGCCATCCCTCCGCAGACTCGTTATATGTCTAGGATGTCCTACTTCACGCCGTATGCATCTTTCTAATACGCAAATATAGTAACCATTTCAAGTTTTTTTAATGTAACCTACAAAAATAAAAGTTGTTATGTTATGTATTATTTTTATTTGAAAGGTAATAAATGGATTTACTGTCAGGAATGAGAGTGTTTGTTTCTATAGCGGATAATGGTTCCCTAGCAAAAGCAGGTCGTGAACTAGGTTTATCTCCATCGGTAGTTTCAAAAAACATATCTGCGTTAGAAGATAGACTTGGAGCTAGATTATTAAATAGAACTACAAGATCTGTCTCCTTAACAGAGGTTGGTATAGCTTATTTAGATAGAGCAAGAAGGATAATAGGTGATGTTGATGAAGCTGAAGCGGCTGTACTAAGTGCCACTAACGCTCCAAGAGGACATTTAAGAATAACAGCTCCTGGTACTTTTTCTTATAGACATGTAGCGCCACATCTTCCTCTATTTAGAGAGCGATATCCTGAAGTTGAAATAGAAATGATTATTTCTGATGAAGTTGTAGATTTAATTGATAATAATATTGATTTAGGAATTAGAATTGCGGTAATGGAAGATTCTTCCTTAATAGCTAGAAAACTTGCACAAAACCCTAGAACTTTATTTGCCTCTCCTGACTATATAAAAAAATATGGTAAGCCTAAACATCCAGATGAAATACTTGATCATGAGATAATTACTTTTAGAAATGGAAGTCCTTATAACGACTGGCATTTTTTGGTGGATAATAAAATTAAATTGATACATGCAAAAGGTAAGTTACAATATAATCACGGTGACGCTATTCTTCGTTCAGCAATAAATGGAGGAGGTCTTGCTATGTTATCAAGATTTGTAGTTGGAAGACATTTAGCTGCAGGCACTCTAGTTTCACTACTAGATGAGTATGTTCAGGAGGATGTTCCAATTTATGCTGTTTATCCAAGTGGCAAACATTTATCCCCTAAAGTCAGAGCATTTCTTGATTTTTTAATAGAAATTTATGGTCCTGTACCTTACTGGGATGAAGCTGGGGACCATAATTCTGACGCTGCTAAAAGAACAGTAATTTAGATTAAACGTTCTGCCCTGCGACAAATCCTGATGACCAAGCCCATTGAAAGTTGTGCCCACCTAGATGACCAGTTACGTCTAGAACTTCTCCAACAAAAAACAACCCTGGATGATCTATGCATTCCATTGTTGAAGAAGAAATAGCTTTAGTATTAATCCCTCCAAGTGTTACTTCGGCTGTTTTATAACCTTCAGTTCCAGTTGGGAACACTGTCCAACTATTGACAAAATCAGACATTTTTTTAAGTGTACCATTTGATGCTTCACCAATTTTATTATTAATTGATAACTTTTTACAAATAGCTGACGCAAGTTTATTTGGAAGATAATCAGATAAAACATTAGATAAATTTTGTTTAGGGGTGTCAACACGTCTTTGCTGTAATGTTTTTCCTAAATCCACATTTGGAAGTAAATTAATACTAATGGGTTTGCCTTGTTTCCAATAAGATGAAATTTGTAAAATTGATGGACCGCTAATTCCTCTATGTGTAAAAATTAATCCTTCGTCAAAAACCGTCTTATTTACATTAACAGATGCATTTACTGACACACCTGCAAGAGATTTACAAAATTCAAGTTCTTTTTCTTGGAAAGTTAGAGGAACTAATGCAGGCGATAAGTCATTTATCTCCAAATTAAATTGTTTAGCTATTTTATAACCAAAGTCCGTTGCACCTATTTTAGGAATTGATAATCCTCCTGTGGCAATGACTAAAGCTTTGGAGTTAAAATTGCCCTTGCTTGTGTTTATAGTATATCTAGTTTCATTCTTAGACAAATTAGAAATTTTAACTTCTGTATCAATTTTGACATTTTGCTCTAAACATTCTGCAATTAACATATTTATTATTTCTTTAGCAGATGTTGTGCAGAATAGTTGTCCTAATTTTTTTTCATGAAATTGAATATCATGTTTTTTTATTAAATGTATAAAATCATTTTGAGTATACTTTGCAAAGGCAGATTTACAAAAATGTTCGTTATCAGATAAAAAATTACTTGGATTGCTATATAGATTTGTAAAGTTACATCTACCGCCACCTGAAATTCTTATTTTTTCAGCTATCTTTGAGGAATGTTCTACAAGCCATACCTTTTTTCCTCTTTTCCCAGCTTCAATTGAACACATTAACCCTGCAGCACCAGCGCCAATAACTATAACATCGTAATTATCATTCATTTTAAAATATCAAATTGATTATTAGAAATAAGTTTAAAGAAAATTTAAATAAAGTTCTTTAAAAAGGTTTACTTTACATTATTGATATTGAAGACTAAAAGAACAGTCTAGTTATTTATTTAATTAAATTTGAAATATAAAGAAATATTTATAGCTATTACTTCTTTTTTTTAAACTCTGAAAGTTCATTATGTTAGAAACATCTTTAATTCCTAGTGCCATTATAAATGCGATGAAGGATAAGGGTTATGAAAAATTAACTCCTGTTCAAGAAGAGGTGGGAAAAAAGGAATATGCAGGTTCAGACTTACTTGTTTCAGCACAAACTGGTTCAGGTAAAACCATCGCTTTTGGAATTGCTATTGTAGATAATTTAACAGTTGATAATCAAGCTTTCAAAACTCCTAAATCTCCAGAAGCCCTAATTATAGTTCCAACCAGAGAACTTGCACTTCAAGTTAAAAATGAATTGAGTTGGTTGCTGGCTTCTTCGGATGCGAAAATTGTGTCTTGTGTTGGTGGTATGGACATTAGAACTGAAAGAAGGAACCTTGAAACAAAGCCTAATATTGTTGTTGGTACTCCTGGCAGATTAAAAGATCATATAGAAAGAAATTATTTTAATGTTTCTAATATTAAAACTGTTGTTTTAGATGAAGCAGATGAAATGTTGGATATGGGTTTTAGAGAAGATTTAGAAGCTATTCTTGAATCTACTCCAGAAGACAGACAGACGTTAATGTTTTCTGCAACTGTTCCAAGAGGTATTGCAAACCTTGCAAAACGCTATCAAAAAGATGCAGTTCGGATAACAGCTGGCGAAACAAATGCACAGCATGTAGACATTGAATACAGGGCTTTTAAGATTGTGATGAGTGATCAAGAAAATGCTATTATCAATACATTAAGATTTTATGAAGCAACTAATGCAATTATTTTTTGTGCTACCAGAATAGCAGTTAATCATATGACAAGTCGTTTAACTAACAGAGGTATTTCAGCTGTAGCATTATCTGGAGAATTAAGTCAAAATGAAAGAAACATGGCGCTTCAAGCCATGAGAACTTCTAAAGCTAGAGTTTGTGTTGCTACAGATGTAGCAGCTAGAGGCCTAGATTTACCTAATTTAGATCTAGTTATTCACGCTGATATTCCTAGAACATCAGATACCTTACTGCATAGAAGTGGTAGAACTGGAAGAGCTGGAAGAAAAGGTGTTTGTGCTGTTCTTGTTCCTCAGAGTAGAACAAGGATGGCTGAGCGATTATTTGGTCAAGCTAATATCAAACCTATATGGGCTTCAACTCCTTCAAGGGAAGAAATTCTTAAGCAAGATAAGATTAGAATTGTAGATAACGCAATGTTGAAGGAACCAATCAAAGAAGATGAACAAGAGTTTGTTGATTTGTTAGTTTCAAAAAATACTGTAGAACAGTTAGCTGCTGCATATTATAGACTTTTAGGTAAAGATCTATCTGCACCTGAGGACTTAAGAAATCCATCTGACAGAGATGAAGGTCGTTCAAAAGGAAATGGTTTTCAAAAAAGTGTTTGGTTTGAGCTTTCAGTTGGAAGAGATGATACAGCAGAGCCAAGATGGCTGGTTGCAATGTTATGTAAAGCAGGGAATTTATCTAAAAGAGATATAGGTTCAATTAAAATTCAACCAAAAGTTACAAATATAGAAATTTCCGAAGAAACTTCTTCTGCTCTAAAACAATTAGCTTCTAATAGAAAACCTATAGAGCGTCACATTATGATAAGATTGTTGGACAAACCTCCTGAAGGAGCAAACTCTGATAGAGGAAGACCAGATAGAAATAGATCTGGTCGGGGAAAGCCAGACTATAATAGAGCTAATGAAGGAAGATCTCGTGATTTTAAGGGTAAAGGAAAATCTGATAGGTGGCAAAGCTCAGAAAAGAAAAAATCAAAACCTAAGTTTTCTCCCTTTGCTGATAATTATATTCAACAAGATGAAAACAGTAATAATGAACCTCAAGATAAATTAAAGTCATCCAGTCGCCGTGGCAAACAAAAAGAGAGTTATGCTAATGCCGATAGAAACCATAATAAAAATGATTTTAAAGATAAGAGGAATAATAAAAAAGTTAAACCAAAATCTAAAAATGAAAGATTACCAAATTTTGAAAATAACTTTAATGAGGAAGATAAATTAAAAGAATTTAATGCTAATAGAGAAAAAAAATCATTCAAAGGTAAGAAGTCAAATAATGATACTTTAAGAATTTCTAAAAAAAACAAAGATATTAAATCAACTGCTAAAAGTAAGTTTCCAAAACCAAAAAAAAGTGATTAATTTTGTGATAACTAATCTGTCTTAGCTTTTTGATTTATTACATATATTCCTAGACATGTTAAAAATAACGATAAATAAATTTGTAAATTTATATTATCATCCATTATTAACCAGCCAAATAATACACCAAAAATTGGAGTTAAAAACATAAAAGAGTTTGTGCCACTTGCAGAATATTTAGACATAACCCACAACCATCCAATAAAACCCAGACACATAATTACTATCACTTGAAATACAAAAATTAGAATTAAATTGAGATTAATATCTCTTATAAAATCATTAAATAAAAATGATATAGGTAGTAATATGACACCTGAGACTATCAATTGATATAATAATTGTGTTTCGGGAATTGATTTTTTTAAACGTGATATTTTAAGCATAATTGCTATGGCTGCCCAACAAAAACTTGCGAGCAAGGTATACAAGTCTCCAAAAAACTGTTTGCTAGAGTATTTTTCATTTGGCTCGTAGATTGCTAATATTAAACCAAAAACAGCCAGAGTTAATCCAATAATTTTCTTTCTTGAAAGTTTATCGTCATCAATCAAGAAATGGGCTGATAATGTCAGCCATACAGGCATAGTATAAAAAATTAGTGATACTCTTGTTACTGTTGAATAATCCAGAGCGGTAAATAAGAGAATAAATTCTATGGCAAACAAAACACCAGAAATTAATCCTGGTATTAAACTTCCGTCGTTAAAAATAATTTTCTTTTTAGTAAAATAACAAAAAAGTAGGATTGGTATGATTGCTAATGTAGATCTTAAAGCGACTTGAAACACAGGATGCATTCCAACATTTACTAATTTTACAAGAACCTGATTTAGGCCTAGCAATATAGCAAAGATAATTAGAAAACTTGCAGCTAAGCTATCTATTGATTTGTTGGTCATTCAATTATATTTATCAAGGATAATAGCTTCCACCATTTACATGTATTGTTTGTCCTGTAACAAAATCAGAATTTGGTCCACATAAATTAGCTATCATGGTAGCCACTTCTATAGGAAACCCTTTTCTTCCAACTGGAGGGTTTGAGTGAGATGGATGAACTAAACTACTTCCTGCAGATGCACCTCTAACTGTGTCAATTAAACCTGGTACAACTGTATTTATAGTTATACCAGTCTCAGCGTATTCCATAGATAAGGCCCTTGTAAATCCAACTACAGCAGATTTGGAAGTGATAACGTGAGCTCTTCCAATTGCACTTATATGAGCTGAAAGACCACCCAAATTTACTATTCTTCCCCAATTATTTTCTTTCATAATAGGTATTACGGCTTTGCATGTGTGAAATAATGAATCTAAATTTATTGACATTACAAATCGCCACTGATCAAAAGTCATATCATCAAATTTGTTAAATTCCCTTTGAGATGCATTATTAATTAGAGCTGAAATATTCCCAAGTTTTTTTGCTTCAAAAACTAGTTCTTGAGATGTATCTGGTTTGGTTAAATCTCCAATAATACGATGAGCTTGTAACCCGTTTTTTTTAATCAAATCAACAGTTTCATTGGCACCATCTTTATCTGTATTAGCGTGAACCAAAATATTAAACCCTAATTTAGATAAGCTTTCACAAGTAGCTCTTCCTATATTTTTTGCGGCGCCTGTTACTATCGCAACTCTATTGCTGTTTTGATTCATCAAATAAAATTCCTATTAACATTAAATAAAAAAACATTATTACATGATATTTTGTTTTGTTGTAGTTTTTTAAAAATTAAGAATATTAAATTTTTTTTAGTTAAACTATTCATTTAATTCTATAAACTTGATTTTTGATTTTTAGTATTTAACATGTGTAAGAATATGAATTTAGGGATTAAAAAAATGACTGATTTAAGCAAAGATTGGAGAAATGATATATATGCTGTCTTTAAGAGTTTAGATATATCAATGGTTTCTCATGTTCCTGATGCTGGTCATACACCTTTAATTAATCTTTGTGAAAAAGATAATGAAATCGATGTTGTAACACTAACCACGGAACAGGATGGTGTTGGTTTGTCATGCGGGGCATATGCGGGTGGAAGGAAAAGCGCATTACTTATGCAATCAAGTGGCGTTGGCAACTGTATTAATGCTTTAGCTCTTCCAAACATCTGTAGAATACCTTTTTTAACTATTGTCTCAATGAGAGGTGAGTGGGGTGAATTTGTTCCTTGGCAAGTTCCAATGGGTCTTGGTACTCCTAAAGTTTTAGAGGCTATGGATATAAAAGTATTTAGAGCTGATTATGAAGAAGAGGTTGGTGTCACAGTTGACGCAGCAGCTAAATTTGCTTTTAACACGAACCGGTCTGCGGCAGTGTTACTTTCACAAAAAATGATTGGTGCTAAACAATTTAAAAATGGATAATGAATTATGATAGATAGACGACCATTTGTTCAAAAGATTTTAAAAGATAGAAAAGATAACCTTCGAGTTGTAAGTGGAATAGGAACATCAACTTGGGATATTATGTCAGCAGGTGATAATTTAGGAAATTTTGGATTTATTGGAGCAATGGGTCAATCTATTCCATTTGCTTTGGGTCTAGCAAAGGCTCAACCAAAATTACGTGTGTTATTATTTACTGGTGACGGTGATACTCTAATGAGTTTAGGTTCACTTGCAACAATAGCTAATCATCCTGTCTCAAACCTTACAGTTATTGTATTAGACAATGAGTCATATGTGGAAACAGGAAGCCAACCAACTGCAACTGCTGGAAAAACAGATTTAGAGCTTGTCGCTAAAGGCTCAGGAATAAGTAACAGCTATACGGTAAATTCAGAAGATGATTATGATAAAATTATGAACACTGTTTATAATGAAGAAGGACCTTCTCTAATTGTAATAAAATGTCAGGCAAAAGCTACACCTCTTGTTTTTCCTCACTCATTTGATGGTGCTGTATCTATTAATAGATTTATGAGTTCAATTAAAGGTTAATGTCTAATAACAAAATATTAAATATTGCAATTGTAGGTCTTGGTTCTATAGGCAAACGTCATATTACAGCAATAGATGAAGTAAATAATATAAATCTTTGTGGCGTAGTTGACTTAGACTTACAGGCGGAACTTTTTTGCAAATCTAAAAATTTGCCTTACTTTAACAATTTGAAAACCCTAACTAATGAGTTTCATATTGATGGTGTTATAATTTCCACTCCTACAATATTACACTTTGGTATTGCTGTTGAAGCTTTAAATTTAGGGTTAGATGTCTTAATTGAAAAACCAATATCAGGAACAGTAAAAGAAGCTTTAGAAATAATTTCTGTAGCTAAAAAACAAGGTTGTAAGGTCTTGGTAGCTCACCAAAGACGTTTTTATCCATTAGTTTTAAAAACAAAAGAAATTATCAATTCTGGAAAAATTGGACAAGTTATAGGTTTATCTGGAATATGGGGTTTAAAAAAAGATATAGAGTACTTCAGCCCTAGTTGGAGAAAAGAGGTTAGTGCAGGTCCAGTTATAACAAACTTAATTCACGAAATTGATTGTTTAAGGTTTATTTTTGGAGAAATTAAAGCTGTATCGTCATTTTCATCAAATTCAGTCAGAGGCTTTAAAAAAGAAGACATTGTTTCAGTTAACTTAAAATTTAAAAATAAAATATTAGGAAATTTCCTAATTACAGATAGTGGTTCCTCACCATGGTCATGGGAAACTGATTTGGGGGAAAACATCAGCCTTCCAAAATTAGGTGAAAATAGCGTTAGGATTATTGGTACTGAGGGTTCTTTAGAATTTCCTAATATAAAATTGTGGAGTTATAAAAATAAAAAGATAAATAATGACTGGAAAGATGATATTTTTAAAGAAGACATTTCAAGCTTAGAAGTGGACCCCTATGTCGCCCAATTACTTCACTTTAAAGATGTTGTTTTTCGAAAAAATGAACCAATAACAAATGCAGAGGACGCAATGGAAACGTTAAAAGTTGCCCTTTCCATTTTAGATTCTGCTGATGATAATAAAATTATTAATATATAATTTACGATGGTAGATGTATAAATAATTATTTAATATAGGAGCTTACATGTTTGATTTAGGTTTAAAAAATAAAGTTGTTGTAATAACAGGTGGTAGTGATGGATTAGGATATGCTTCGGCAGAACTTTTATCGTCACAAGGAGCAAAAGTTGTAATATGTGGAAGGAGAGGAGATTATCTAAAAGAAAAAGCTCAAATTATATCTAAAAAAACAAACAACGAAGTTTTGGATGTTCAAGCAGATGTATGTAAGACAGAAGATTGTAAAAAATTAATTGAACAAACAATGACTACCTTTAAAAAAGTAGATATTTTAGTTAACAATGCGGGTGCTTCTGCAGCAGGAATGTTTGAAGATGTCACAGATAAAATCTGGGAAGATGATATTAACTTAAAACTAATGGCAACTGTAAGAATGTGTCGATTAGTTATACCTTATATGAAATCAAATCAAAGTGGTGTCATAATAAATGCCACCATTGGTGGAGGTAAAGCTCCAAACGCTGGTTCTCTTCCAACTACAGTTACACGTGCAGCTGGAATTAACCTAACAAAATCATTAGCTAATGAATATGCGAAACACAACATACGAGTTAATGCAATTTGTATTGGTTTGTTAAAAAGTGCTCAATGGGATCGACGAGCAGGACCAAGCGGAGTAGGCGATTTGTATAAAGAAATGTCAAAAAAAGTACCTATGGGTAAAGTTGGTGATGAGATTGATTACGCAAACTTAGTTGCGTTTCTTTCATCAGAAAAAAGTGCATATATAACGGGAACGGCTATTAATTTGGACGGAGGGTTATGTCCAGTAGTATGATTTTAATTAATCATACTACTAATAAATTTCTTTTTACCCTCTTATAAAGGTTTTAGTTTATTTCTTAACCATTCTAGGGGGGGCAATCTCTGCTAATTCACATGCATAATCAAGTAATGCACTAAAATCCTTTTTAGCATATTTGCCCGACCTTGCTTGGCCATAAACAGCTTGAACACAAGAACCAACAGGTAGTCCTACTCTAAAGCTGTTGGCAGTTTCAATAGCTAAACCCATATCTTTGTGGGCCAGATCAATTGTAAATCCTGGTTCTATGTCATTTTGTAAAACTTTAGATAAAAAATTAATATGAAATTGACCATTATTTGCAGTTGTGCCTGCATTAACTTCTTTAAAAACATCTAGATCAAGCCCAATTTTTTGCGCTAAGGTTAAGGCCTCAGCTGTGATTTGTGCAATACTTAAAATTTGAAAATTATTAACCACTTTAGCTCTAATACCTGAACCAACTTTACCACATCTAATGATTGTTGTGCCCATTGCGTTTAACAAAGGTTCTACTTTTTTAAAAGCATTTTCATCATCACAACCAACCATAAAAAGTGAATCCCCTGAAGTAGCATGACTTACTAATCTTCCTACAGGAGCATCTATAAACTTAATATTTTTATCTTGGCATAATTTATAAACCTCATCTGTTCCAGTAGGAGCTATTGTGCTCATGTCTAAAATTATAGTGTCAGGTTTAGCAAAAGTAAGTATCCCATTATCATCACAAATTACTGATTTTACGTTCTCTGTAGAAGGGAGCATCGTTATGATAATTTCGGCGTTTTCTATTGTATTTTTAATATCACTTCCAGGGGTGCCTCCAATTTTGACCGCGGGATCCATTTTTTCATTTTCTATATCAAACACAGAAACTTTAGTTCCCTTTCTGATAATATTTTGAGCCATTGGTCCACCCATAGCTCCAAGCCCTATAAAAGCAACTTTTTCTCCCATTTTATACTCCTTGAATTCTGATTAAATTTTATAAAATTTTTAAGTTAGTTAGTAGCTTTATTCATAGTTGATTTTAAACACCATCCCTTATGATAAGATATCTTACGTTTGCTCACTTTAGTAAGCGTGGATGTATCTAATTCGAACTTCTCTACCATTTCTTTAATTGATAATTGAAATTCCCCGTGAATTTTATGAGAGAAATCATATTGTTTCTTACTTGGTTCATTACTCTGAATTCTTTTAGTCAAGAATTTCTCCTTCATATATTAATATAAAAAAATAATAGAAACTATTGAAGTATCATCTAATATTTAAACTTTTGTATATCATAACTATTAATTTCATAGAGATAAAATATTCGGTATTATTGATAAATTATATTTTTAACTTGCTGAAGCTATAGCTGCATGAAGTAATACATTAGTACTTGACCCTGCCCATTCAGGTTTAATTTCTTCTGCTTCATTGTGACTTAATCCATCAACACAAGGACACATTATCATTGCAGAAGGAGCAACACTATTTATCCAACAAGCATCATGTCCAGCACCTGAAACTATATCTTTATGAGAATAACCAAATTTTTTAGCGCTATCTCTAATATTTTTTAAACATGTTGTATCAAAAGTAACAGGATCAAATCCTCCAATTTGCGTCATATCAAACTCAACTTTATATTTTTTGCATATATCTATTGCTAATAATCTTAATTCATTTTCCATTTTTTCAAGTTTGTTAATATCTGGAGACCTAAAATCAATAGTAAAAACAGATTGTCCTGCAATAACATTTCTAGAATTAGGAGATACTTCAATATGTCCAACACTCCCAAGCGCATTAGGTTGGTTTTTTATAGCAATGTTGTTTACAGCTAAAATAATTTCAGACATTGCTAGGGATGTATCTTTCCTAACATGCATAGGTGTGGTTCCTGTATGTTGTTCAATTCCAGAAAGTTTTACTTCTAGCCATTTTAAACCTTGTCCGTGTGTTACAACGCCAATGTCTATTTCTTCAGTTTCAAGAATTGGTCCTTGTTCAATATGTAATTCGTAGTAACAATGAAATTTTTGTTTTCCAACTTGTTCTGAACCTTTCCAGCCAATTTTTTCAAGTTCATTACCAAAAATATTTCCCTCTGTATCCTCGGCAGACAATAGAGTGTTAATATCATAAATTCCAGCATACCCAGCTGATGCCATCATTGCGGGTGCAAAACGAGAACCTTCTTCATTGGTCCAATTCACAATCATAATTGGATGTTTAGTTTCAATATTAAGGTCATTTAACGTTCTCACGATTTCAAGTCCTGCTAATACACCAAGAACCCCGTCATATTTCCCACCAGTCGGTTGAGTATCTAGATGACTTCCAATTACGACTGGAAGTGCGTCTTTAGATGTACCTTCTCTTCTAAAAAACATTGAGCCTAATTCATCAACAATCATTTTCATACCAGCTTCTTCAGACCACTTTTGAAATAATTTTCTGGCTTCTCCATCTTCTTCCGTAACAGTTTGTCTGTTATTACCACCAGCTATGCCCGGCCCTATTTTTGCTATGGTCATTAAACTATCCCATAATCTATTTTGATTAATTGATATATTGGTCTCTTTAATCATTAATATCTCCTATTAAGTCATAGTCTGATTAATTATAGTTAAAATATTTATTAATATAATATATATATGATTAAAATTTGAAAAGGAATTTGAATTGTTCGTATTAGATCAAAGACTAGAGAATGATAGTATATTAGTTGAAAATAAAGAAATTTTTCAAGTTAGATTAATGAATGTAAAAGAGTTTTTTTGGGTTGTTCTAATTCCAAATAAACCTAACTTAATAGAATTGAGTGACATAAGTGTCGAAGAAAGAAATATATTATTAAACTTTGCAAGTGATATTGGAGACTTTATCAAATTTAAAGAAAATTTAGAAAAGATTAATATCGGAATGTTAGGCAATGTTGTGTCACAATTACATATTCATATTGTTGTGAGAAGTAAAAAAGATCCTGCATGGCCTGGACCAGTTTGGGGCTGGAGTGATACTAATAAATTAGACAATAATACATATGATTATAGATTTAACTTAGTCAAAAGTTTTTTAAAAACATAGTTTATTTTAATTTTTATAATGGTTAAAAAAGTAATGGACTTAACAATATTCGATTCAATTACAGATCAAAATATAATTTCATTTTTAATGATTATGCTTGTTGCTTTATTTATATGGGGAAAAATCAGGTATGATGCTGTTTCTCTAATAATGCTGTCATTATTTGTAATTTTTGGTTTTATTTCTGCTAGTGAAGCTTTTTCAGGTTTAGGTCATCCAGCTGTCGTAACGGTTGCTTTAGTGTTGTTAATAAGTAAAGGCTTAGAAAAGTCTGGATTTATTTCTTTTGTAGGAATGAAGATTCAAAAAATTATACACTCTGAGACACAATTCATTCTAATTTTATGTTTGATAGCAGCTTTCTTATCGTCATTTATGAATAACATTGGTGCAATGGCAATGCTGTTACCAATCACAATTTCTATTTGTCAAAAAATGGAATGGAATCCATCAAAATTTCTAATGCCATTAGCATTTGCATCTATTTTAGGAGGAATGAACACTAAGATAGGGACCCCCCCAAATATCATAATCTCTGAATTAAGAGGTGAATACTCAAGTAACGATTTTAGTTTTTTTGATTTTGCGTTTGCAGGAGTACCAGTAAGTATAATTGGGATAATTTTTATTATGTTAATTGGATGGAGGCTAATTCCTATTAGACCAATAAACTCCCTCCGTAATCCTTTAATTAATTTAGATGATTATCTTGTGGAAATGAAAGTAGACGAAAATAGCCCTTTGATAGATAAGCGTGCTTATGATCTCAGAAGTTTGTTAGATGACGATACCTCACTGATTGGGCAAATAGATGAAGACGATAAAAAATCAGAAATACACGGCAATCAAAAAATATATGAAGGACAAATTTTAATTCTTAAAATAAATCCTGACTACATAGCTGAAATTCAAAAGGACTTTGGATTAAGTCTTAATCTAGAAAAAGCTATAAAAAACAATGAGATAATCGCTGGAATAGAGGCTATTATTATTCCAAAATCTAGACTCATAGGACGAAAGTATAATTATTTTAAAAGATTAATTGGTGGACAATTATCACTATTAGGTTTGTGGAGAAGGGGATTAAAATATAGATTTAGATTGTCTAATGAAATTTTCAAATCAGGAGACGTTCTACTGATTGCAAATAGAGGTGAAGTAGAGAAAATTGGTGAAAGGTTAGAACTAGCTGGGTTAATGCCTCTGTGGCAAAGAGAGTTTGATATTGTTAATGACACTTCAAAAATATTTCTAGCAATAGTAATTTTTTTATTAAGTTTATCTTCTATAATTTTTAATTTTCTTCCTATAATAGTTGCCTTTCTTCTTTGTGTTCTTGCTTTTGCCTCAATCAAGTTGTTGACAGGTGATAGTATTTATAGACATATTGATTGGCCTGTGGTGGTTTTACTTGCAGCAATGATACCCATTGGAAATACATTAACTGAATATGGCATAACATCCTCAATTTCATCATCTTTAGCCCAATATTCAAATGTATTAAATGTAGTTTGGATTCTTATAATATTAATGGTTATCACAATGTTCTTATCTGATGTGATAAATAATGCCGCAACAGCTGTAATAATGGCTCCAATTGCTGCAAATGTTGCTATTGAAACAGGACAATCAGTCGATGCTTTTTTAATGTGTGTAGCCATTGGTGCTAGTTGTGCATTTTTGTCTCCTATTGGCCACCAATGTAATACGCTTGTAATGGGACCAGGTAATTATAAGTTTGGAGATTACTGGAAATTAGGGTTGCCTCTTGAAATATTAATCATATGTATTTCAATTCCAATTATTGTATTTTTTTGGACATAAATTTCAAAATGTTACTTGGGTAAGGAAATCTTTATCTGATCAACTAAAATATACCAGGCAAGACTTAAAATAACAATGACACCCCCAGAAATCATAAATAAATTTGGTGTTTCATTTGTTCCTAACCAAACCCAAAATGGTCCAAGAGCGGTTTCTAACAACATTAAAAGGCCAATATTTGAAGCTTGTGTGTATCGTGTTGCAAAAGTTAAGCAAGCGAATGATATTGGTAGTATAATTAACCCAGATAATGAAATAGATAATATATCACCCTGGAAAAGCAAGCCAGGGGATACTATTAGCAAGCCAATAAAACCATTACCCAAAGCGCTTATTCCTGTAACTGTCATAGCAGGAATATTTGGTTGGTATCTTAATAAGACTAGACTTAAACCTAAAGATGCTGCTGCTCCAATTCCACATATAGTTCCTATTAAAACACTTCCCTGAGGTGCATTCAGTACATTCTCTCCATGTGCCACAGAAATACCAACACCTATCAAAGCAAGACATGCTGTTATCCAAGTGGATTTAGTTGTTTTTTCACCAAGGATAAATATTGAGAATATAGATGCAAAAATAGGTGATGTTGCTAATGTAAATAATATTAAAGAAGCTGAAGTTTCGGCAATTCCGTAAGTAAAAAAAAATGAGCTTATAATTTGGCAACAAATTATACCAAAACCAACAGGAGAAAGAATATTTTTAAAATTGGTTCTAAAAACCTTAAAACAACTTGAAAATAAAATTAAGACGATCCCCATCTCAATACCTCTCCAAGTTAACATTGACCAGACATCCATTTCAGACCATCTCATGAAAAGTACATCAGGTGAGAGAATTAATGCGCCAATACTGGCAATTCCGATACCCTTGAAGAGGTTTCCAGATAAAGAAAAATTCAAAATATTTCCTAAATATAATTATTTATTTTTATAAAATTCTAATAATGTTTTTGATACATCATCAGGGTTTTCTTGTTGAACCCAATGTCCTGCATTTTTAAGTATATGTCTACCACAATAATTTATGCATAAATCATTTTCCATTTTTTCTAAAGCTCCTGGCTTTTGGAATATTCCCCAATCTTTCTCTCCAGCAATAAAACAAGAAGGCACCTCAATTTTTTTATTAGAAAAAATTTTTAAATCATTATTTTGAATTGGTGAAGTCATGCATCTATACCAGTTGAGGGCAGGTTGGAAAGAATTTTTAAAAAAACTATTCGCATAAACATTTAACTCCTGATCAGTTAACCAATTTTCAAAATTACGATCTTTTGGAAAATGTCGCATAACAGCTTGAACCATGTTTTCGTTAGATTTCATTATATAATATTCAGGCATTTTAGCTAAGTTTTCTGCTGTCCAAAATCCTAATTCATAAGGTTTGTTATTTGCCCAGTCAGCACTTTTCATGTGATAATAAGCTCTAAGAAATTTGTGCAGTTCTTTTTTCTCTAGATGCATATCTTTGTTTGCTTCTGGTGTGGAGTAATACCATTGGTAATGTTTTCTTGGCATTGATAAATTTTCTAAATCGTTATGAATTGAATCTTCAATTAATAAATCAGTTTTAATATCAGGTGCACCTGTATATGGAGCGCTCATCATAACAACAGATCGAAATATATCAGGTCTTATCATAGCAGACACACCTGCAACAGATGAACCTGCATCATGTCCAACTAATAAATCTACTTTGCTTATATTCAGAGAACTTAAAAAACTGATAATATCTGTGCTAAGGCTCATTAGTCTATATTCAGATATATCACTATTATATTTTTTTCCTCCTCCGGAAGTCAAGCCATAACCTCTCATATCAGGGGCAATAACCTTAAAACCTTCTTTTGCAAGAATAGGCATTATTTTACGCCAACTAAAACTTAATTCTGGAAATCCATGAAGCAGAAGAACTATTGGTTGATTTCGTTCTTTGTATTTATTTAAGGAAGCTTCTAAATAATGAACATTCAATCCTGTTGAAATATTCGTTTTATGTGATTTAATTATTGGATCAAGAAGTTCAATCATATTAAAATATTAGTTTCTATTCATTGTTTAATTAGTTTTATATTTTTTTATAGTATTCATATTTACATCTATTCCTAAACCAGGTTTTGAAGAAACATTGATCATACCATCTTTTAATTTAAATGGATTATTTAACAATTCTCTTCTAAACGGATGACTGGATTGGTCGTACTCTAGAATAGGCGAGCGGGCAAAAATAGAATGATGAGTTGTTGGAATTGAAGCAATAACTTGAATAGATGCTGCTTGAGCAATTGCAGATCCCCATACATGTGGGTTCACTTCTATTCCAAAACTATGAGCAAGATTTATGATTTGCTTTGCAGCAGTAATACCACCACATGAACCAATGTCAGGTTGAGCAATATCAACTGCACCATTTTCAAATAAGTTTCTAAACCCAAAAAGAGTATGTTCGTTTTCTCCACCTGCAATAGGGATTTTTAATTTAGATCTTAGTTCAACATAGCCCTTAATATTTTCTGGAACTACTGGTTCTTCGTACCATCTAAGTTCGTACTCTTTTAGAGCTTGCCCCAATAATAATGCCTCTGAGGTTCCATAGGCATGGTTTGTGTCAATCATAAGAGTTACATTTTTACCAGTTAACACTTTTTTTATGGATTCCATACATTCTAAATCATCTTTTAAACCAAAGCCTAATTTAACTTTCATATGATCAAACCCATTTTCAAAATGAGTAATAGCTTCATCTGCTAATCTTTTAGCTTCTCCTTGACCTTTAATTCTATAAAAACCTGTTGCATAAGGTTTTATCTCTTTTCTAAATGCTCCTCCAAGCAATTGATGAATTGGCTGATTGTAAAATTGACCAGCAATGTCCCATAGTGCAATATCAATTGCACTTATGCCAGAAACGACTGAACCTTTTCTTCCAAAGTCTCTAGTAGCATTATACATTTTATGCCATAGCACTTCTATGTCCAAGGGAGATTGATTTAATAATAGAGGCTTCAGAGCTGAGCTTATAACTGCTGCGGATATTTCAGGAGGTTCTAAACCTTGACAAAAAGCTTCTCCCCATCCTGTAAGTCCATCACTAGTTTTTATTTGTACAAGTGTTGCAGAGCGTTTGTTAACCCAACCTTGAGAAAAAGCAAAAGGGACGTCTAATTCTGATTTTATTATATGAATAATAATATCTGTAATTTTTATTCCCATTAAAACTCTCCACGCATAATAAAATATTTATTATATCAATACTATTATATCGGATGCATTATTTATTTTTAATTCTTCCTTTTAAAGTAATTGGAAGTTGAGCGAGCATAAATAGTCCGATTAAAGGTGTTAATACAAACACTTTCACAAAAATCCAATCTTCTGTAATTAAGTTTCTCCAGGCAAATTCATTTATGATGGTAAGAAATAAAAAAAACATTCCCCATCTAAAACTTAATTTAAACCAAGTTTCATCATTTAGAAAAAATTGCGAACCAAAAAACTGTTTCATCATTGCCTTCTTATTTATAATCCCCACTAGTAAAACAAAACTAAAAAACCCATTAAAGATAGTTGGTTGTATCTTTACAAATTGGTCGTTATCAAACCAATATGCAAATAGGGTAAATAGAGCTGACATAAATATTGCAAATATTTGAAACTTAGAAATTCTTTTTTCTATAATGTAAAAAGTTAGCATAACGAAAAGGCTCAATAACAATGTAATAATAGCTGCAATTATTAAATTAAAATATTGAGTGCTGACAAAAAAACCAGTTAAAGGAATAATTTCAAAAAAAAATGCACTTAATCGCATTATATATTTCCTTTAATTTTTTTGTCCTAAAAGAGTTCTTGTAAAATCAGGATTTTGACTGTCTTTTCTGAGCCATATATTAAAAAACAAATCAATGAACTCTATATCATGAGTTTCAAGGACTTTTTCTTTGTTAAAGTAAAATATAGCTGTATCTTTATTTTTAATACCTACAAAACTATCATTTATTTTTATTTTCCTAAAAGTTTTATTTAACAAAGTATCAAGTTCTTTTATCTGCTGTTTATTCATTTGTTTTTGTAACTGTATTTGTTTTATAGTTTCTTCGACAACATCTTCTTTTGAAATATCTCTATTATATTTCAAAATTAATGCGAATTTATCCTTCTCAAAATTACCAGTGTCAGATACAAGTTTAGCATCATATATATCCCATATTAAATATGTATATTTTGCTTCTCCAACTAATTTATAAGTCGGAAAGTTTTTCTCTATAATATTGATAGTCGTTTGATTTATTAAATAATCTTTTTTGTTATCTGCAGAAGCGTGACTGATATTTAAAGTTATTAATATTACGAAAATGAACTTGATGAACATTGAAAACATTACCAATTTTTTAAGTTTAGAGGTCCAATGTTATCGGCAGTTTTCCCTCTTAAAAATACTAACGTTACAGAGCCTATATTAATTCCAAATTTGCTTACATATGCCCTATTAATTGCCAAGTCGTCGCTTTGTTTATATATCCAGTCATTAAAATGAACTTTAATATTACTTCCCTTAATATTTAAATATATATCATATGTCCAGTTAAGCGTGTTTCCTGAAATTGATCCAGTAGCCTTACCTTCTACATCATCAGCAGAACCGATATAGGTAATATTTTTATTCTCATCTAATTTTTTTTCTATTGTCCATATTCGTTTGGCTTTTTCTCCATCGTCATAAAGGAAATCTTCATCTAAAGTAAGAGTTTTATTATTAGTCGTTCCTTTAATATTAACTCTGAATTGTCTTTTTAAGTTTCCAAACCTATCTTCAAAAATTCCATATGCTATAGTTTCACCTTCAAAAAAAGAAAATAAGTCTAACTTAGGTTTGTTGTTTTCAAATTGTTTCATATCTGTCTGGAAGCATCCTGTAAATAATAGAAGAAATGGTAAGATTAATAATAACTTAAATTTAAATATTATCTCTTTAATAAAAATCAAAACAAACTCCAAAATTTTGCAAATAAAATTAGTTATATTTTAATTTAGTTTAATGACAAGTTTTTTTGAACGCGTTTATTTGAATTTAAACTGAATGCATCTGCAAATAACTCATATGATTTTACCCTAGCTGTCTCACTATGGCACCAGCTTAATATTGCAATTTCATCAATATTGTTTTCTTTAACTAGTTTTTTAATTTTATTCTTTGTAAAATCAACTTCTCCAACAATTGAGTTTGAGAACATTAACTCATATTCATCCTCCCAACTATTGTCATGAATAATATTAAGAGCATTATCTGGATCCGTAATAGGGCCAAGGTGACCAAAGTTTCTTCCTATTTTCCAAGCGGCTCTTGATGAAAAAAGATATTTTGCTTCCTCCTGAGTTTTAGCAGTTAATGCCCATAGGCACACATTTACTAATGGTTTTTTTAATTTTGTTGTTGGACGAAATTCTGATTTATATATTTCTATAGCTTCTTTGATACCTGACCCATCTGTTATAAAGTGTGCAAAGCAATATGGTATACCTAAATATGCTGCTAATTGGGCTCCATAATTAGAAGTGCCTAGCATCCAAATTTCTGGACTTGTATCAGAAGTAGGTTGTGCTACTAAATGTCTAAACGGATGTCCTTCTAATAATGTTTCGTTAGATACCCACGCCATTAAATCTCTTACATGACTAGGAAATTGTTCGCTGTCATTTCTACTATTTGAGTTTAATGCTAAGGCTGTTCTGCCATCTGAGCCTGGTGCTCTTCCAAGACCTAAGTCAATTCTATTAGGGGCAATTGCTTCCAAAACCCTAAATTGTTCTGCAATTTTGAATGGTGCATAGTGAGGTAACATTATTCCTGCACTACCAATTCTTATAGTCTTTGTTTGAGTAGCAATAGCAGCCATTAAAATTTCTGGAGCAGTTCCTATTATTGTGGGATGATTATGATGTTCAGATACCCAAAACCTTTTATACCCAAGTTTTTCTACTTTTTTTGCTAGGTTAATACTATCTTGAATTATCATATGTTGAGGCTTACCCTCGACGGCTACTGATTGTTCGAGAACAGACACTTGCATTTAATCAACCCCAATAATTAGTTCATTTTATCTTATATGTTTTAGCAGCATTATCATAAAATAATTTATTTTTATCTTCGACAGATAGATCGTCAGACATTATTTTAAAGGCATTCCATAAAGAACCATAGCTACAAGAACCTTTATCAACAGGAAAATTACTCTCAAACATACATCTATCAACACCAAACATATTTATAGTTTCGTAAATCCAGGGTTTCCAAATTTCTGATAATTGTGCAGAAGTTGGGGGTACTGATTTTTCATGAAACTTGGCACCATTGACAGCCATGCCTAAACCGCCCAACTTTACATTAATGTTAGGCAGTCTTGATAATCTCATCATAGCTGTTCGCCATTCTCTGTGCGTTAGTGCTTGTCGTCCTTCATATTCTCCTAAATGAATTGGGCCACCAATATGATTAAGGATTATATTAAGATTTGGAAGTGCTCTAGCGACTTTCTCCATTTCCCCTAATTGAGTATGATATATCCAAAAATCTAAAGATAAATTTGCATTTTGAAGACATTTAGCCCCATTAATAAAATTTGGATGCAACATAAGGCCTAAGTCTGATTTAACAGCACCTGAAGAAATTCGAGTGTCAGGGTGAGAAGCTAAAAGCATTCTTATGCCTTTGAGCCTTCCTTCGCTTATTTCCAATCCTTTTTCAATTACAGGTTCTAACTTGTTACCAAAAGTTAAGTCCAGAGACCCAACGATCGCCGCATTTACCTTTATTGTATTGTTAGGTATTAGATCACTTCTTTTACCTTCATTTGTTGCAAATTCTATTTCTGTTAAAGGTTTGTATTGTTCCGCACCTTCATTTGAATATATTTTAGTGTTAGAAGAACTCATTATGTAAACAGTCGATTTAATATTATGGCCTGAGATCTTAATATCATCTAGTAATTCTTCTACATAATATCTTCCAAAACCAACATCCCAAAGATGATGGTGTGGATCAATTATTGGAAGGTCTGGAAGAATAGGATCTTCTTTTAGTTGATTTAACCAGTCTTCTTTAACTTCTAAATGAGGTGATTTTACTTTTTCCATTTAAACTACTCGGTATTAATTGAAAATTAATAATTTATTAACTATTATCATAAATTATTGTCCTTTTATTTTGTTAGTGCAACGAAATTTTGATTAAGTTTTCAAATTTCAAATTGTGGAGAAAAATTTAAATCATGATACCAAGTGTTAAAGTTAAGAAAAATTTTAAAAATATTAATGTATCTCCTATTGCAGGTGCTTTGGGAGCAGAAATTGAAAATATAAATCTCTCTGATAATTTATCAGATGACGTCATATCAGAAATTTATGAAGCTCTTCTTAAATATCAAGTAATATTCTTTAGAAACCAAAAATTTGAACCTAGCTCTCAACAAGCATTTGCTAAGAGGATTGGTAAGCCAATAATTTACCCATTTGTTGCTAGCTTAGAAGGTTTCCCAGAAATCACTCCTATATTAAAAAAAGAAACAGATACTAATAATTTTGGTGGTATTTGGCATAGTGATACAACATACCAAGATAAACCTCCTATGGGGACCATGTTATATGGAATTGATGTTCCTGCATTTGGAGGTGATACGGAATGGTCTAATCAATACTTAGCATATGAAAGTTTGTCTGAAGGTATGAAAAAGTTTTTGGATGGTCTTCAAGGATTAAATATATCAGGTAAAGCCAGAGTTGCTAAAACTCGATCAGACATTATGAAACATGCCTCTGTAGGACTTAAGGGTGATGAATTAAAAGCAATACATCCAGTAGTAAGAACACATCCTGAAACAAAACGAAAATCTTTGTATATTAATGAAGCACACACAACTAATTTTGTTGGTATGACTGAAGAAGAAAGTACTCCAATTTTAGAATTTTTATATAAACATCAAATTAAATCTGAATTTACTTGTAGGTTTCAATGGAAACCAGGTTCTGTGGCTATATGGGATAATCGATGCACTATGCACAATCCAATCAATGACTATCACGGTCAAAGGAGGTTGATGCATAGGATTACATTTGCTGGAGATAAACCTAATTAGGGAGTTAACAATGTCACAAGAAATTTATTTTAATAATATTAACGATTTAGACACTGGTATTAAAAGAGTATTAGGTGATGGAATTTCCACAAGAATTTTTTGTGGTGATCAATCAATGTTATCAATTGTTACAATTGAACCAAATGCTAAGGGGCA
This sequence comes from Pseudomonadota bacterium, assembly GCA_028382005.1. GTDB lineage: Bacteria > Pseudomonadota > Alphaproteobacteria > Puniceispirillales > Marisalimonadaceae > Marisalimonas. The sequence goes on along the minus strand of JAOESH010000017.1, from coordinate 6,100 downwards.
AATTCATTCGCATCCACAAGAGCAATGGGGGTTTTTAATAGAAGGTTCGGGAATACGTATTCAAGGTGGTGAAGAAGTTGTAATTAAAAAGGGTGATTTTTGGCAAACACCGGGCGGTATTGATCATGGTATTATAGGAGGACCAGAAGGGGCTAAGGTATTAGATATTTTCAGCCCTCCCAGAGATGAGTATAAAAAATCCGGATCAGGATTTGGTGATTAACTAAAATAGGAAATTCAATGATACAGATAGATTACTTTATGAGCCATGGAAGTCCTTGGACATTTCTTGGTCACAGACGATTGGGAGAAATAATAAAAAAATATAAAGTTCAACTGAATATGCATCCAGTTAATTATGGAGAAATATTTCCCATATCAGGAGGGCTCCCAGTTTCCAAAAGACCAATTCAAAGACAAAAAATAAGACTACAAGAATTAAAAAGATGGAGTAAATTTCTTAATGTAAATTTAATTCCTGAACCAACTTCTTTTCCATCAAAGTCTATGTTGCCCTCTTTGTTAATCATTGCATGTCAAATGATGAAAACAAACAAGGATTTTGATCTTGCTTATTACATTATGAATGCTTTATGGGTTGAAGAATTAGACATAGATGATGAAAATATTTTATCACGTATATTAAAGAAAATGGATATAGAATCACAAACTATTCTTTCATTAGCTAAAAGTGAAGAATGCAAAAATATTATGCAACAATCTACTAAACTCGCCATTGAAAAAAATGTTTTTGGCGCGCCAACATTCATAATAGATGATCAAATTTATTGGGGCCAAGATAGATTAGATTTTGTTGAAAGACACTTAGCAAACTTAATTATTACCTAATAAAAGTTGTGTTTAGTTTGATAATTAAGTAATGTTCTTAGCAAATACAAAGGATATATAATGGAAAAAAGTCTAAATACCAGTGATGAAAAAATTGTTGATTTAAAAACTGCTAGTGTCAAAAAAGCTCAATTTAATTGGGAAGATCCCTTGTTACTAGACACCTTGATTTCAGAAGAAGAAAATCTCATCAAAGCAACGGCTTATGATTATGCACAATCAAAACTTATGCCAAGGGTAGAAGAAGCTTTTTTAGACGAGAAAACAGATAAAGATATTTTTAAAGAAATGGGGCAGTTAGGTCTCTTAGGTATTACCATACCAGAGAAATATGGTTGCGCAGGAGCTTCATATGTTTCGTATGGATTAGTAGCTAGAGAGGTAGAAAGAGTTGATTCTGGTTATAGATCTATGATGTCAGTTCAATCTTCTTTAGTTATGCATCCTATTTATGCTTATGGTAGCGAGCAACAAAGACAGAAATATTTACCTGGTTTAGCTTCAGGCGAACTTATAGGATGTTTTGGTTTGACAGAGCCTGACGCTGGTTCTGACCCAAGTTCTATGAAAACCATCGCTACTAAAGTAAAAGGTGGATATTCAATTTCTGGATCTAAAATGTGGATTTCAAATTCACCTATTGCAGACGTTTTTGTGGTTTGGGCTAAATCAAAAGAGCATGGTGAAGCTATCAAAGGTTTTATTCTTGAAAAAGGAATGGATGGATTAACTGCTCCAAAAATTAAAGGAAAATTATCTCTAAGAGCGTCAATTACAGGTGAGATTGTGATGGATGAAGTGTTTGTTCCTGATGATAATTTGATGCCAAATGTATCTGGTTTAAAAGGACCATTTGGTTGTTTAAATAGAGCACGGTATGGAATTGCTTGGGGTGTAATGGGAGCTGCAGAAGATTGTTGGTTTAGAGCAAGGCAATATACATTAGATAGAAAACAGTTTGGCAAGCCTCTAGCTGCTACTCAATTAATCCAAAAAAAATTAGCTGATATGCAAACTGAGATTACTTTAGGATTAGGAGCCGCTCTTCAAGTTGGAAGACTTTTTGATCAAAATAACTTAGCCCCTGAAGCTATATCACTTATTAAGAGAAATAACTGTGGTAAAGCTCTGGATATTGCGAGAATGTCTAGAGACATGCATGGTGGAAACGGCATTCATGCCGAATACCAAGTTATGCGTCATTTAATGAATTTAGAAACAGTAAATACTTATGAGGGAACACATGATGTTCATGCTTTAATTCTTGGACGAGCTCAAACAGGTATTCAAGCATTTTTTTAGTATAAAAAATGTAACTTAAGCTATCAAATGTTAAATAGTATTTTTATAATTTTCTTATTTCAATTAATAGGGGAGTTAACTCAAAAGTTTTTAGAATTAAATATACCAGGCCCAGTTATTGGTCTTATACTATTGTTAACTGTTTTACTCTTATCAAAAAAATATGAACTTAAAATAATCCAAAATCTAAAATTTAATATAATTATTTCTGCTGAAAATTTTGTTAAGTATATTCCACTTTTCTTCCTTCCTGTAGGGGTGGGAGTAGTTATGCATCTTTCTTTTTTAGAGGACAATTTAGTAAAAGTCCTCCTCATTATAGTGACGGGTACATTGGTTACATTAGCATTGACGGCATTGTTAATGGAAAAGTTACTACAAAAAAATATTAAAAATGATTGATCAACAAAAACTTTATAGTATATGGGTCTATCTGCAGGCTGAACCTTTATTTTGGTTAACTCTTACAATAGGTTCTTATTTAACTGCAGATTATATTTATAAAAAGTCAAATTTATTTCCTTTGCTAAATCCGGTTGCTATAAGCATCTTTATAATAAGTATGATTTTGTTATCATTTAATATCCAATACGAACGTTATTTTGAGGGTGCAAAATTTATACATTTTCTTTTAGGACCAGCTACAGTTGCTTTGGCAATTCCAATTTATAAAAAATGGGATTTAATTATACTAAATAGTAAAGCAATATTTATATCTCTTTTTATAGGTTCTTTTTTAGCAATTTCTACAACTTACGGTTTATCTATATATTTTGAACTACCCAAAGAACTTATTTTAAGTTTAATACCAAGAAGTGTAACGACTCCAATTGCCATGGGAATATCTGAGTTGATTGGAGGGATACCATCTTTGACGGCTATTATTACGTTAATAACTGGTGTTATAGGTGCATCTTTAGGCACCTTTGTTTTTGATTTTATGAAATTAAAAAAAATGGAGGCAAGAGGTTTCAGTATGGGTCTTACAAGTCATGGAATAGGAATAGCTAGAGCTATGAGTAAAGATAAAAATGCTGGAGTATTTGCTGCGGTTGGAATGGGATTAAGTGGTTTGATTACGTCTATAATTGTTCCACTTTTTATAAAATTTATTTTCTGATTTCAATGAAACTAGGAGCTTGTAAAATGATTTTCAAGTTCATCTTCTTCTAAAGTTTTAGTAACTTGAATATGAGTGTCTTCAAACTTAATTGGTATATTTATTTTCACATATGCAATGTTGTTTAGAAAATAACTTTTTATGATTGTTGCTTTTGAACCAGTTTTTAAGCATTTTAAGTTTTTTTTTATATTTTTATTAGTATTCATTTTTTTATCTTTAAATATTTACATTATAATTTAGAATATTCTAATATATGTAAATATATTTAATTCACGAAACGTGAAAACAAAGTGAGTGGTTTGTCTATGACACAAATAAAAAGGAAATTAGCAACTATTCTTGCAACTGATTGTGTTGGTTTTAGTAAACATATGGAAGCCCAAGAAGAGAATACCCTAATTAGTCTGAAGGCGTGTAGAGATATTATAGACCCACTAATTAGTAAATATGGTGGTAGTATTTTTCATACCGCTGGAGACTCAGTTATTGCAGAGTTTGATAGTCCAGTTCAAACAGCTAAAGCAGCAATTGAATTTCAAAAAGCTATTTATAATAGAAATAAACTGGAAGAAGTTGATCCAAAATTATCATGGCGTGTTGGAATACATTTAGATGATATAATAATTGAAGGTGACAATATTTATGGAAATGGTGTTAACATTGCTGCCCGCTTGGAAAGTCAGTCTCCAGTTGGAGAAATATTAATTTCTGAAGTGGTTAATAAACAAATAGAAAAGAGAATAAATGAAGTAATACATCCATTAGGAAGAATTGAGCTAAAAAACATATCAAACGAATTTGAAGTTTTTTCAATTTTAGGTGATGGAAAGAACAAATTCTCGAGTAAAAATAAAACAAATCTAAATAAAAAGCCTAAATTCGCAATACTTCCATTTGTCAATACTAGCAAAGATGAAGATAGTGGTTTTTTAGTAGACGGTATATGTGAAGATTTAATAACTGAATTTTCTATGATGAGAGAGTTTGATATTTTGTCTCGTCAAACGTCAATAAATTTTAAAGAAGAAAATCAGGATATAAAAGAATTTTCAAAACAATTTGATTTAGATTTTTTAGTAACTGGAGGCATTAGAGCTTCTGGTAAAAGAGTAAGAATAAATATCGAGTTGAGCGACGCTAATGATGAAAGCATAATCTGGAGTAATAAATATGACAGGGTGTTAGAAGATATTTTTGATTTACAAGATGAAATTGTGAGAAAAATTTCTATCGCATTATTAGGTGAAATAGAAATAAGCTCATTACAGCGATCCAAAAGAAAACCAACAGAAAATATAAGTTCATATGAGTACTTGCTTAGAGGTAAAGAAAATCATCATAAATTTACTAAAGAAGCTAATTTTGAAGCATTAGCAAATTTTGATAAAGCTATAAAAGCTGATTCAAATAATGCTCAAGCATATGCCTGGAAGGTATGTACTTTAGGTCAATCTATGTTTAGAGGTTTCTCAGACCGTGATGCAAGTGAGTTAATGACAGAAGCTAAACAAAATATTGAAAAAGCATTAGAGCTTAATGAAAATGATTTTGAGTGCCACAGAATGTTATCAGCAGTCTATCTGAGTAATCACGATTATATTCTGGCTGAGGATCATGGAAGGAAAGCATTTAATGTGGTTCCTAATGATCCAAGAGTGTTATCTGGTTATGGAGAGGTGTTAGTTAGAGTTGGTAAAGTTGATAAAGGACTAGAGTTGCTTAATAAAGCTTTCGACCTTGACCCTATTCCACAAGGACAATCAACGTCAGATAATAGAGTAAAAGATCTAATATTAGGATATTTTTTTGCAGAGGATTTTAATAAAGTTGTAGAGCTAAGTTTTGACATAAGGGTAATGGATACAAGGTCATTAGCGTTAATTTTATTCGCAAGGTCACAGTTAAACCAAGATATAAAAAATAGTAATGAATACAAATTATTTACAGATGAATTTAAAGCTACAAATTGGGAACAAGTTGTAGATAGATTTCATATTCAAGATAAAAAAATAACAACTAACCTTTTAAATTTTATTGAAGCGATTTAATTTTAAACTTGTTATTTTGAGCAGCTATTCTAAATAGAGCGTTATTAGCACCATAGCCTTTATAATTATTTATTCTTTCTACAAATTCAAAGAAAAATTGATCATTGAATACATGTGTATATATCTGAAGAAATGACCCGTTTTCGTCTTCATCATATAATATATTTAGATCCTCTAATTCTTTGCAAAAATTAAAATTTAATCCAAAACGGGCTTCAATATCATCGTAATAATTATTAGATATTTCTAAAAATTTTTGACCATGATCCTTTAAAGTTTGAACAAGCTTAATTATGTCTGCTGTTCTTATAGCTATGTGTTGAATTCCAGGTCCTTTTTTGTTTTCTAAAAATTTTCCTGCTAAAGTATTTCTGTTATCAGTTCCATTCATTGTTATTCGAAAAGATTGTGTTTTATTTTCAATAATTTGACTTTTAGTAATCCCAGATGGATCAATAATATCTACGATTGATGATTTTTGGCAATTAAATAAAGTTGTGTAAGAAAGGAGAGCAGAGGACATTTGATCATAATGCACAGTTTGAGCTATATGGTCTATTTTAAGATTAAATATGTTTGTATTTGTAGAGCTTCTTAAACCAAAATCTTCTTCCCAAATATTTTCTGTGGTGCTGTCCATAATATAAATTAATCCATCAATATTCTTAATTACATCCATTGATAAATCTATATTATTATTCTCTCTTTTAATTACCTCAATATCCAATAACTTGGACCTTTTATACAAGATATCTGTATCCTTAATTTTGATACCATA
>JAOESH010000016.1 GCA_028382005.1 Pseudomonadota bacterium | reverse complement strand
GTGAAAGAGTAATGATTTCTTACAATAGTAAAATAGGAAAAAGATCTATCATTTCGTCTGGTGTTTTTATTGAATTTTCAAGTGTGGGTGATGACGTAAAAATTGCTCCAAATACTGTTATTGGAAAGCTAGGTTTTGGCTTTGTTCCTGATGAAGTCAATACATTTATAATTCCACATATTGGAGCAGTTATTATTGGTAATAGCACAAACATTGGGTCTGGTTGCACTATAGATAGAGGATTAATTGATGATACAATTATTGGTAACTTTGTAATGATTGATAATCAAGTTCATATAGGTCACAATTGTTTTATTGATGATTTTTGTATATTAGCTGGTCAAGTAGGTCTATCAGGGTCTGTTAAATTAGAAAAAAATGTTGTTATGGGTGGGGATGTAAGTATCAAGGATAATGTTACTATTGGAGAAAATTCCCTAATTTCTGGAGCTTCAAAAATTTTTAATAGTTTTCCAAAAAACAGTAAAATTGGTGGCAATCCTGCCCAGGATTTAATTGGATGGCAAAGGCTTATAATATTCCAAAAACAAGAGTTAAGAAAAAGAAAGTTTAAAAAAAATGATTCTTAAAAATGATGATGGTAAAATTAAAGTACTTTTACATAATGAAATAATAAATTTAATTCCTCATAGGTACCCATTTTTATTAATTGATAAAATAACCGACATAAACTTAGGGAAATCTGCAACAGGTATAAAGTCCGTTACTTTTAATGAACCATTTTTTCAAGGTCACTTTCCTTCTTATCCAGTTATGCCTGGAGTTTTGATTTTAGAGTCAATGGCTCAAACTGCCGCTTGTTTAGTTGGTTATGGAGATAAGTCGTTGTCTAAAGATAAATTAGTTTTTTTTACAGGCATTGAAAAAGCAAAATTTAGAAAACCAGTAGTACCTGGATGTATTTTAAATTTAAAAATTAATATTGTTACAAACAAAAGGTCCTTATATAAATTTGCTGGTGAAGCGTATATTGAAGATAATTTAGTAGCATCATCTGATTTTTCTGCGATGTTAGTTGATCAGGAAAAAGCTTCATGAATCAAATAATCCACCCTACAGCGATAATTCACCCCAAGGCACAATTTTCAAAGAATGTATCTGTTGGTCCATATTCAGTTATAGGCCCTAATGTTGAAATCGGTAATAACACTGTTATTCATTCTCATGTTGTCATTGATGGATATACTAAGATAGGAATTGACAACCAAATTCATCCATTTTCTGTAATTGGATCTAATCCTCAACATCTAAAATTTTCAGGAGAAATTACTAAACTAATTATAGGAAATAATAATATTATTAGAGAACATGTTACTATTCATCCGGGGACAGATGTTGGTACAAAAAAAACAATAATTGGTGATAATGGGTTCTTTATGGTCGGGTGTCATGTTGCTCATGATTGTATTGTTGGGGATAATGTTGTGTTTGTTAATAATGCGGTTATAGGAGGGCATGTTGAAATTTCTGACTTTGTCTATTTAGGAGGTCATAGTGCTATTCATCAATTTTGTCGAATTGGAAAGCATGCTATTATTGGTGCTGGAACAACTATTGATGGAGACGTTATACCTTTTACTTCCGTTGTTGGGAGCAGAGGATTCCTTAGTGGTCTAAATTTAGTAGGATTGAAGCGAAGATCTTTTTCAAAAGACGAAATTAAAACATTAAGAAATGTTTATCGTTTGCTATTTGCTCCTGAAGGTACCTTTAATGAAAGATTGTCGGAGGTAAAAGAATCTTATAGTAGTAATTTACTTATTAAAGAAATTTTGAACTTTTTATCAAATAACTCTAATCGGCCTTTAGTTCATCCTAAAACGGATAAATTTCAATGAAAGTATGTATTATTGCGGGCTGTGGTGGTTTACCTGTTTACTTAGCTAAAGAAAACAAGGATGCTTTTGTGTTATGTATTAAAGAACATTCTCATACTAGTTCATTTAAAAATAAAGCTTCCAGTGTTTCATTATTAGATCCAGATAATTGGATCAAAATTTTAAATTTAAACAACATATCCCATATTGTAATGGCTGGTAAAATAAACAGACCAAAAGTAATAAATGATAAATTGAGTAAAACTGGAGAAGATCTTGTAAAGAAAATAAGCTTTTTAGGAGATGATTCAGCTTTAAACTTGATTCAAATTTTTTTTAATAAACAAGGTTTTGAAATACTTCCTTTATATTCATTTTTAAAAGATTGCTTTTTACCTAAAGGTTTTTATCCAGAAAGAAAATTATTGCCGTCTTTACAAAAATATATTTTAGAAAGTGCAGAAGTTGGTATCGATTTGTTAAATACAATATCAAGATTTGATATTGGTCAATCAGTTGTTGTGTCTTCAAAATTAATTTATGCAATAGAAGGTCAAGAGGGAACTGACATTATGATTGATAGAGCAGGTTTGATAATGAACAAAAATATTTTATCTAAAAACTTAGGTCCAGTTTTAATAAAACTTCCAAAAATTAATCAAAATATTAATTTAGATCTTCCAGTTGTAGGTTTTGATACTGTTAAGAGATGTATAAAATATGGTTTTAGTTCATTAGTTATTTCATCTAATGGAACTTTGATTTTTGAAATAAAAAAAATCATGAACTTAATTAAGAAAAATGATTTTTGCATCTATGTTGTTTAATAAATGATTTAATGGAAGCTTTTTATTTATGACATTAAATATTAATAAAAAATTTTTTATTTTAGCTGGTGAAACTTCAGGTGATTATATTGGCCGCTCAATAATTAAAGGCTTAAAAGATAAAGAAGGGCCCAATATTTCTTTTTTTGGCATTGGTGGTTCACTTATGAAGGAAGAAGGATTAAATGTTATGTATGAAATGAATGATTTTAATATAATGGGTTTTGTTAATACTATTCATAAGTATAAAAAATTAAATAATTATAAGAATAACATCATTAGTCATATTCTAAGAGAGAAACCTGTTGCTGTGATAACAATTGATACCAAGGGGTTTTCTTTTGCTTTGGCTAAGAAATTAAAAACTTTGTTTAAAAAAAATAATTTTAAATGTTCTTTAATACATTTTGTACCTCCAACTATTTGGGCATATGGAAAATCTAGAATAAACAAATGGAGAAATCTTCATGACGGATTGTTCTGTTTATTTAAGAACGAAGAACGTATTTTTAATCAATACAATGTTAAGTGTAATTATGTAGGAAACCCAGTAATCGAGAATTTTATAGATATTAATAAAAAAAGTAATAATTCCAATATTTTGTATAAAAAATATAAAGCTCAAGAACAGGACTTTATTTGCCTTTTATTTCCTGGTAGTAGAGATACAGAAATTAAAAATATATTATCAGAATTTATTTTATTAATTAAAAATAACAAAGATAAATCTAAAAATATTAAATGGTTTATTCCGACAACTAAATTACAATACTGTAAGATTGTTGATAAAATAGAGATTAATGGGCTTTCTAACATTGTTAAAGTAATTATCTTAAAAGATAATTATGATATTTTAAAATGTGCTAACATTGCTGTTGCGTGTAGTGGTACAATAACTTTAGAACTTGTATTATTTAAAATACCTACAATAGCAGTTTATAAAACAGACTTTTTGAGTTCATGTATAGGTAGAATGTTAGTCGATTTTAAAAATGTGTTACTACCAAATTTTATTCTGGAAAGAGGAATTGTACCTTTTTTATTTCAAGAAAAGTGTCAATTCAAATATATTAATCAACTTTTATATGAGAACATTGAACAAATAGAATCTAAAAAAAGAATATTTAAAGAAGCATCAAACGAAATCATAGAAAGAATGGATTATTCAAAAAGTGAAAAAAAAATTAATTTTGCTACACAATCTAGTAATGAAATAATGAATGTTATTAATAGTTTTAATTAATAATTATCTTTTATTTAAATCTAAAAAGTCTCTTTTCTGATAACCTGTATATAATTGTCTAGGTCTTCCAATTCTTTGGACAGGGTCAGTAATCATCTCATTCCATTGAGCTACCCATCCTACAGTTCTTGCTACTGCAAAAAGCACAGTGAACATATCTGTAGGAAAACCCATTGCTTTTAAAATAATACCAGAATAAAAATCAACATTTGGATAAAGCTTTTTCTCAATAAAATATTCATCATTCAGGGCAATTTTTTCTAATTCCATAGCAATTTCTAACAATGGATCATTTTTAATTCCTAATAAATCAAGAACCTCATGACATGAAACTCGCATTACAGTAGCTCTTGGATCATAGTTTTTATATACCCTGTGACCAAATCCAAAAAGTCTAAATGGGTCATTTTTATCTTTAGCTTTATTTACATATTCACTAATGTTGTTTACGTCACCAATCTCAGCCAACATTTTTAAAACTGCTTCATTTGCACCACCATGCGCCGGTCCCCATAAAGATGCTATTCCTGCTGCAATACAAGCAAAAGGGTTAGCCCCAGAGGACCCAGAAATCCTGACTGTTGATGTTGATGCATTTTGTTCATGATCTGCATGCAAAATTAAAATTTTATCCATAGCATTTGAAATGATAGGGTCTATTTTATATTTTTCAGCAGGTACAGAAAAGCACATATGTAAAAAATTTTCAGCATACGTTAAATCATTTTGTGGATAATTAAATGGTTGTCCTAATGAATATTTATAGGCCATGGCTGCAATCGTAGGTATTTTAGCTATTAATCGACGAGAGGAAACCATTCTTTCATAAGGGTCATTAATATTAGTGGAATCAGGATAAAAAGAAGAAAGAGCTCCAACAACACCAACCATTATAGCCATTGGATGAGCATCACGTCTAAAGCCTCTATAAAAATTTATAAGTTGTTCATGAACCATAGTGTGCAAGGTTATTGCATTTTCAAATTCTATTTTTTCATCTTTTTTGGGTAATTCACCATTAAGTAATAAATAAGCAACTTCTAAAAAACTACTATTATCAGCCAGTTGATCGATAGGATAACCTCTGTGGAGTAATATACCTTCTTCTCCGTCTATATAAGTTATTGCTGATTCACAAGATCCAGTCGATCCATAACCAGGGTCATAAGTAAATATACCTAAATCACTGTAAAGAGATCTTATATCTAAAACAGAAGGACCAACTGTTCCAGATAACGCTTTTAATTCCAGCTCTTTACCATTGAAAACAATTTTGTTTTTTTGTGAATTTGAACTATTTGACATGTTAACTACCTTAGTAAGTATGAATGATTTAACATAATTATGTTAGTATTTATAATTTAGTCGATTTAAAGAAATTGTACAACCTAGTTCATATATAACTGTAACTAAATCTGGCGAACTAGTTTTTCCAGTAAGTGCTATTCTTAAAATAGGACCAATATCCTTAAATTTTAAAGATTTATCTATTATATACTTTTTAAGACAACTATCAATGCTATCTTTAGACCATATGCATTCATTTAATAAAAAACCTATTTCTTTTAGGGTTGTATTTTTATCTTTTAGGATCAAAAGGTTATCTTTATTATTGCATATAAAGTCATCAATTGTAATCCATTCTATATCATCTTTAATCTCTATGTATGTATTAGTTCTTTTTAAAAGTTCAGGTAATAAAGATTTAAGTCTGTATTTTTGAATGTTTTCAAGTTTGAGTGAAAAATGTTTCATTATTAATTCTAAAACTTCGTCAAGATCTTTTTGCCTAAGATTTTTAGAATTAATGCTATTTAATTTCTTGATATCAAATCTTGCAGGAGACTTATTAACTTTTTCAAGAGAAAATTCTTTTATAATTTTATCTAAATCAAAATCATTCTCGTTATTTGCTGTCCAACCTAATTGCATTAAGTACAAAAACATAGCTTCAGTAGTATACCCCATTTTATGATAATCAAATATATTGGTAGCACCATGTCTTTTTGATAATTTTAGACCATCACTTCCATGTATAAGAGGAACATGTGCATAAGAGGGCTCTTTCCAATTCAAAAACTTAATAATTTGAACTTGTCTAAAAGCGTTATTTAGATGATCATCACCTCTTATAATATGAGTAATTCCCATATTATAATCATCTACTACTGAAGAAAGCATGTACGTAGGGCTTCTATCAGATCTAAGTATAATCATGTCATCCAAGATTTCATTATTAACAGAAACTTCACCTTGGACTAAATCACGTATTGTAGTTTTACCTTTCGAAGGCATCTTAAGTCTAATAACAAAGCTGTCATCGTTATTTTTGTTTAATTTGTCTCTCCAAGGAGATTTTATCGGAGATCCATTTTCTCTACTTTTAAACCTAAGTTGTTTAAGTTCGTCAGAATTTAGATAGCATTTATATGCAAAACCTTTTTCTAAAAGTTCCACTGCTATCTTAACGTGTGATTTTACCTCTTGTGATTGGTATATAATTTTTTCATCAGGAACAATATTAAGCCATTCAAGGCCATCATGAATTGCTTGAATTGCTTCATCAGTAGATCTTTTTAGGTCTGTATCTTCTATTCTAACTAAATATTTCCCTTTATGTTTTTTAGCAAACAAGAAATTAAATATAGCTGTTCTTGCACCACCTATATGCAAAAAACCTGTTGGCGAAGGAGCAAATCTAGTAATAACGCTCAAAGTAATTCTCTCAATTTAGTTAAAAAAGTACTAATGGCATAGAATTATAGAAAATTAAAGATTAATAAATAAAATTTAATTATAACCTCTTATAAGCCCGCTCATTTTACCTTGTATAACAATTCTATCAGGACCATAAATTTGTGTTTTATAATTTTTATTAGCTGGTTCAAGCGCTATACTATCACCTTTTTTTCTAAACTTTTTTAAAGTTGCTTCTTCATTGTCAATTAAAGCTACAACAATATCACCATTGTGAATATTGGGTGTTTTATTAATTATTACTGTGTCTCCATCGAAAATACCCTCATCAATCATTGAATCACCTTCTACATGCAATGCATAACAATCTTCAGATGTTAGAAGTAAAGAGGGTATATCTAAGTATTCACCATAATTAGATATTGCTTCAATAGGAGATCCAGCAGCAATTTTGCCAAGGAGTGGAATTTCATAGCTCTGAGATTTAAAATTTTTTACTATTGAATGTGAATGTGAATGTTTATTGATAAACTTATCTTTAAAATTAATTACATCACTATTATATGCTTGACCGTTAGGATATTTTTTAGGAGCTATAGCTCTTGCCTTATTTTCTAAACGTTCAATATAACCTCTTTCTTCTAAAGATTTTACAATTCTATGAATGCCTGATTTAGATTTTAATTCTAACTCTTTGCAAATTTCCTGATATGACGGAGACACCCCATCTTTTTCGATACGTATAATAAGATAATTTAATAACTGATTTTGTTTTACGGTAAGCATTATAACCTCAATGTTCGTGATTTGTTCTATCATGGTATGTTTATTATATCAAGTTTTTTTTAAACATTGTTAGGGAATCTAAGAATTTTAACTAATTCTCCTTTATTTTTTATTTCTTCAAATGGGTCTCTAACTATTAAACAATCAGAATGTGAAAACTGTGTTATCATAGAACTGTCTTGTTTCTTAAAAGGTGTAACTAAATTATTACTGTCTTTAGGATTCATTTTCGCTCTTACAAAATCCATTCTTTTATCATTAACAGACAAATTACCATTTAATACCGCTTTTTCAAATATAGGGTAAACCCCAGTAATACCCAACATTGACCTAATAGCTATATTTACAAAAATTAAAGAACAGACACCACTTGAAACTGGATTTCCTGGGAGGCCAATAAAAGGGGTGTTAATAACTTTAGAAAATAACAGAGGTTTTCCAGGCCTCATTGCAATCTTCCAAAATTCATTTTTATTCTTACCTTTAAAATTTTCTAAAGCTTTTTGAATTAAGTCATATTTGCCAACTGACACTCCTCCAGTGCTCACTATTAAATCACTATCAAGAGCTTCATTTAGAGTATTATAAATATTATTCTGATCATCGTCTGTTATAGGTAAAATTCTTGGGATACCTCCAAATTCAGAAACCATTGCTGCTAACATTAAACTATTCCCACTAGGAATTTGATCTTTTGTTAGCTGTTCTCCTACTCTCGAAATTTCGTTGCCAGTTGATAATATAGAAATAATAGGTTTTCTTGTTACAGTAACCCACGCTTGACCAGTCATAGCAATAGAACCTAAATGCCTAGACTTAATTAATGATCCCGCTTCAAAAACACATTCACCTTTTTTAAAATCTAAGCCTTTTTTTCTAATATTTTCATATTTTTTAACAATTGCCTCTGTTGAAATATACTTTTTATCGCTTGAAACCTGAACATTTTCTTGAATAACTACTGTATCACAACCCTGTGGTATCTTTGCACCCGTAAATATTCTTACTGCTTCAAAAGGCTCAATTTTTTTTTCGAATGGATTTCCTGCAGATGACTCTCCGTTAACTTTAAACTTAATAATCTTTTTAGAATTATTTTTGCTATTGGAATTTAATTCTATGAAGTCATTGTGATTTATAGCGTAACCATCCATAGAAGAAACATCATATTTTGGATTGTTAATATTACTATAAACAGGTTGAGCTAAGCATCTACCTAAAGCGTTTTGAAGAAATATATCTTCATTACTGATTTTTGAGAAATTAGATTTAATATATTCAATGGCTGTATCTAAGGATATTAATTTAGACGTTGGCATTGAATACTCCAGATTTTCCACCTGATTTGTGTGTAAGTTTTATGTCTGATATTACCATTCCTCTATCTACTGCTTTACACATGTCATAAATAGTTAATAGTGCAATCGATACTGCAGTAAAAGCTTCCATTTCAACACCAGTTTTCCCAATTAAAGATGCCTCAGCAACGACATTCACACATGATTTTTGTTTATCAGGCAGTAAGTCAACATTTACATAAGAAAGAGGTATTGAGTGGCATAAGGGTATTAGTTGATCTGTTTTTTTTGCAGCCATAATACCCGCTAATTTAGCAATATTGAGCACATCACCTTTTTTAATTTTAATGTCTAATATTTTCTGAAGAGTTTCTGGTTTCATAGTAATTGTACCAGCTGCAATAGCAACTCTTACAGTACTTTCTTTATGGTTAATATCGACCATACTTGGGTCTCCATCAACGTTGTAATGAGTTAATTTATCGGTCAATTTTCAATTCCTAAGATTTTTTTTGTAGCTAATTCCAAATCTTGTTCTTTCATTAAACTTTCACCAATTAAAAAAATATTAATACCATTTTCTTTTAACATAATTAAATCTTTATGGTTTTTTAATCCACTTTCAGCAACGATAATTTTATCAACATCGATATGTTTTTTTAAATTTATAGTGTTATTGATATCAACTTCCATGGTTTTTAGATTTCTATTATTGATGCCTATTAAATTAGTTTTTAATTTATTTGCCATTATTATTTCTTCATATGTATGAGTTTCCACTAATACATCCATATTATAATTATGAGCTTCATTTTCTAATAATTTAGCTTCGTCAAGGCTAAGAGCTGCCATTATTAACAATATACAATCAGCCCCTAATGCCCGAGACTCTCTAATTTGCCATGGATCAATTATAAAGTCTTTTCTTAGTATAGGTAAATTGACTTTATCCTTGATCATTTTGATATACTTATTATTTCCTTGGAAGTATTTTTCATCAGTTAAAACAGATAAACAAGAAGCATTTCCATTCTCGTAACATTCAGCAAGTTCAATTGGATTAAAATCACTTCTTATTAAACCTTTGCTAGGAGAAGCTTTTTTAATTTCAGCGATCAAATTTAGTTGTTCTGGATTATTTAGTTTTTTAATAAACTCTCTTGGTTTTTCCTGTATATCTATTTGGGAATTAATCTCTTGCTCAGTTATTTTCCCTTTTCTAAATAAAAACTCTTCTTTTTTATAATTTATAATCTCTTGTAATTTTGTTAACATTTATTTTAAAACCTTAATTATTAGTCATTTTAATTAACATATTTAATTTTTCTAGAGCTTTTCCATTATCTATAGATTGAATTGATTTAGTTGCAGCTTCTTCTAGATCAGAAGCGTTACCAGTAGCCAATAATGCAGAGGCTGAGTTTAGTATTACTACGTCTCTAAAAACACTTTTTTTACCGTTTAACAAAGCAATAATTTCTTTTGCATTTTCGTCTGGTTCACCTCCAATTATATCATTTATTTTTGCTGTTGGTATGTTTAAGTCAGAGGGGTGTATAAAAAATTCAGTAATTTCGTTATCTTTCAATTGTGCACAGTAAGTTTTACCAGTTATAGTAACTTCATCCAACCCATCACTTCCATGTACAATCCAGGCATGAGTAGAACCTAATTTTTTTAATGACTCTGCAAATGGAATAATTAACGATTTATCATATACACCTAATAATTGTTTTTTAACTAAAGCAGGATTAGATAATGGTCCCAGGAGATTAAAAATTGTCCTAATGCCAATTTCTTGTCTTATTTTACCAACATATTTCATGGCTGTATGATGTTTAGGAGCAAGTAGAAAACAAATTCCAATATCATGCAGGCACTTCTCTACAACATTAATATCACAGTCAATATTAACTGAAAGCGATTTTAAGACATTTGCAGCTCCAGATTTTGAAGTTGCAGAATAATTTCCATGTTTTGCAACTGGAATATTAGCTCCAGCTATTACAAATGAAACCGCAGTTGAAATATTTAATGTACCTAAATTATCTCCACCAGTACCTACTACATCTATTGTATTATCCTTAGATTTAATTTTAGAACATTTATAACGCAAAATTTCTGCACCAGCTGCAATCATAATAGGGTTGTGTTCTTGCATTTTGATTGCAGTCAAAAATGATGAAATTTGTGAATCAGTCGCGTCTCCAGACATGATTATTTCAAAAGCTTGTTTACTTTGCTGATAATTTAGTTTTGTTCCATCAGTTATATATTTAAGAAGGCTTTTAAAGTTTTCATTACTTTGCATAAATTTACTTACCTTTGAATAATTTACATTATAATTAATCTTATATTGTTACTAAATACAATATTTTAATTAGCCAATGTTAGAAATAAAATTTACTTATTAATATGTGGTATTATAATACTCTTTAATATAAATCATTGAAAACAATAGATTTTATTTAATTTAATTCTATTGACTATGTTATCTAATAGCTGTAAAAGAATGAAAAATTAGTTTAACATTATTTAAAAGGAAATTAAATGGCTTTAAAGGGTACTTATTCAGCCAAGCCTAATGATATAAGCAAAGATTGGTTTGTGGTAGATGCAGAGGGTCTAGTATTAGGGCGTTTAGCTGTTATTATAGCTAATCGCTTAAGAGGTAAGCATAAAGTTGGTTTTACACCTCACATGGCTTGTGGAGATAATGTAATTGTTATCAACTGCGAAAAAGTTGTTTTAACAGGTAATAAGAGAACTCAAAAAACTTATTACTGGCATACCGGTTATCCAGGTGGGATTAAAGAGAGAAAAGCTGATAAAATTCTTGATGGTAGATTTCCTGACAGGGTTCTTAAAAAGGCTGTCGAAAGAATGATACCGAGGGGGCCGCTTGGTCGACAAGTTATGAGGCAATTGCATTTATACGCTGGTAACTCACATCCTCATGAGGCTCAATCTCCAAAAGTTCTAGATGTTAAATCTATGAACAGAAAAAATAGTTAAGGGTTTTTGAAATGACTGAAGAAAACAAAGATATTAATAATTTAAGTGATTTATCAAAATTAAATCAAAACGAAGAAGTCTCAACAATAGAGCGTGAGCCTAAAATTGATAAATTAGGCAGATCATACTCTACTGGTAGAAGAAAAGAGTCTACTGCTAGAGTTTGGGTAAAAAGGGGCACAGGTAAAATTATAATCAATGGCAAAGATATGTCATTGTATTTTGCTAGGCCTGTTTTGCAAATGCAATTGAACTTTGTATTTGATGTAACAGAAAGAAAAGATCAATTTGATGTTACAGCTACCGTCAAAGGTGGTGGTTTGTCAGGTCAAGCAGGAGCTGTGAGGCATGGCTTGAGTAGGGCATTAAGTTTATTTGAACCTGACTTAAGAAAACCTCTAAAAGTAGCCGGGATGTTAACAAGAGATTCAAGAGTTGTAGAACGTAAAAAATACGGTAGAGCAAAAGCAAGAAAAAGCTTTCAATTTTCTAAAAGATAATTTCTGTTTATTGTTTTTACTTAAAGGTGTGCTCTGCACACCTTTTTTTGTTTATTAATTAATGAATAAATGTTTTAAATAATTATTTGAAAAAGGATTTGTCGATGAAGCCTATTAGAATTGGTATAGCAGGACTTGGTAATGTGGGCGAAGAAGTTGCATACCAGCTTATTAAAGGTTTTAGGGTACAAAATGATCAATTTCAAATTGAATTACACGGTGTGTCAGCTAAATCAAAAGATAAAAAGAGAAAGGTTAATATTAAAAACATACCTTTTTTTGACGATCCAGTTGCTATGTCTCATTCTCCTGACATAGATGTGATAGTAGAATTAATTGGAGGTGACGATGGTGTTGCAAAAGATTTATGTTTTTCTTCACTTCAAAATAAAAAAGGTCTTATAACTGCAAATAAGGCTTTAATTGCTAAATATGGTAAAGAACTTGCTGAAATAGCTGAGAATGACAATTTATTTTTCTCTTTCGAGGCTTCTGTAGCAGGCGGTATTCCTATTTTAAAATTGATTAGAGAAGGGTTAATAGTAAATGAGATTACAAAATTAACTGGAATTTTGAATGGCACTGCTAATTATATTTTGTCAGAAATGGAGTTGACTGAAAAAAACTTTGATGAGGTTCTAAGTGACGCTCAAAAGAAAGGGTATGCGGAGGCAGATCCTTCATTTGACATTGATGGCATTGATGCTGCTCACAAAACTATCATATTATCAGGTCTTGCTTATGGTAAAATGCCTAATATTAATAATTTAGCTATAAAGGGTATTAGAAATATTTCTTTAAATGATATTAAATATTGTTCAGAACTAGGATATAAAATTAAATTATTAGGTAATTCTTTAGTTACTAAAAATGAAGATAATGAAGAAGAATTGTTCTGTTCTATCGAACCCTGGCTAATACCCAAAAATTTTGGCTTGTCAAATGTTTCTGGCGTGCTTAATGCCGTTCAAGTACAATCTAGCTTAGCAGGAAGCGTTATGATTACAGGCGCTGGTGCTGGTGGAAAACCTACAGCATCAGCTGTATTAGCTGATATTGTTGATTTTGCAAATGGTACAAACTTACTTTCATTTGGCAGAAGTTCGTTTGAAATAAAAAACAATTATAATACAAAGGCTTACGTTGATAAATTTAGATTTTACTTAAGGTTAAATGTAATTGACAAATCTGGTGTTCTAGCAAATCTTACTTCCATTTTCAAAGATCACGAATTATCAATTGAGAGCTTTATTCAAAAATCAAATCATGAGGATAAAACTGCTGAATTAGTGATAATAACTCATGAAGCTGATAAATTAATACTAGATAAAGCTCTTATATCTATAATTAAATTAGATGGTGTAATTGCTGAGCCAGTTTGTTTAAGTATATATTCATGATAAAATAATTAAATTTATGTCATTAGATAACTCTAAATTATATAACGCACAATCATCTATTATGGATGCATACTGGCATTTATTAACTTTAGATAACGAAACTCAAAGACTTGTTGATTATTTACATCAAAAATTTAATTTACCAAATTATATTTCTCCTTATTTATCCTATAAAGGTATGACTTTTGATAATTTTGATAATTTTCTAAGCCCTAAATTAAAAAATCTATTACCTGATCCTTTTGTATTTAAAGATTTAGAAAAAGGGGTAAATCGATTAGCAGAAGAAGTTTTAAACTCTCGACCAAT
The DNA here is from genome assembly GCA_028382005.1 of Pseudomonadota bacterium. Classification (GTDB taxonomy): domain Bacteria; phylum Pseudomonadota; class Alphaproteobacteria; order Puniceispirillales; family Marisalimonadaceae; genus Marisalimonas. The sequence goes on along the minus strand of JAOESH010000016.1, from coordinate 27,270 downwards.
TGGAATTTTTGGTGATTATGACGTTGATGGAGCAACTTCTGCAGCTTTGATAGCAAATTATTTAGAATATTGCGGATGTAAATCATTTATTCATATTCCAGATAGATTTTTGGAAGGTTATGGTCCTAATGAAAAAGCATTAAAAGGTCTCCATGAAAAAGGAACTAAGTTAATTATTACAGTAGATTGTGGAATTTCTTCTTTCGAACCACTTAAGGCAATGAGTTCAGTAAACTTAGACCTTATTGTTATAGATCATCATAACCCAGATATAACTTTGCCACCAGCATATGCTATTATTAATCCTAAAAGAATTGATACTCAAAAAGGATATGAAGATTTATGTGCTGCAGGAGTTACTTTTATATTTTTAATTGGTTTAAATAGGGAATTAAGGAATAAAGGTTTTTTTAAAAATAGAAAAGAACCTAACTTATTTAAATTTTTAGATCTTGTCGCTTTAGGAACAGTGTGTGATGTAGTTCCACTAAGAGGTTTAAATAGAGCTTTTGTAAAACAAGGTCTATTAGTTATGAAAAAAAGACAAAATTTAGGGATAAAAGCTTTATGTGATGTAAGTAATGTAAATAATGAACCAAACACTCAAGCATTAGGTTTTTCTTTAGGGCCAAGAATAAATGCTGGTGGGAGAATAGGTAATAGTGAATTAGGGGTTTGTCTTCTTAAAGAGACAGATGAATTCAAGTCAATTGAGATTGCTCGTAAGTTAAATGATTTAAATGAAAAAAGAAGGTTACTTACTTCTGAATTAGAAAAATCTGTTATTGGACAAATTGAAAAAAATATAAATGATAATAACAATATAATCCCAAATGCAATAGTAGTCAGTGGCAAGGATTTTCATGAAGGAATAATTGGTATTGTAGCTGGCAGGATGAAAGAGTTATATAATAGACCTGTATTGGTGATTGCTATTAATAAAGATGGTACATGTAAAGGTTCTGGGAGATCTGTTAACGGTATCCCTTTAGGAGATATAATTTTAGAAGCGTCCAAGTTGAAAATAATTAACTCAGGTGGTGGTCATGACATGGCTGCTGGTTTTACAATTAAAGAAGGTAAAATTGATGAACTTTGTGAATTTTTAATTAAAAAAGTAGATTTGCTTATAAATAATGAAATTCCTAAAGTTACACATTTTGCTGCATCAGTTATTCCTATTTCAGGCTGTACTATAGAGTTAGCTGAGTGGTTAGAAGATTTAGGGCCATGGGGAATTGGTATGGAAGAGCCAAAATTTATAATTCCTAATGCTAAAATTTCATCTTTAAGAAAATTTGGTTCTAGTAAAGAACACATATCGTTTTATATAAGTGATAGATCTTCAAAAAAATTAAAAGTTAAAAAATTTAATATTTTAAACAGTCCTTTAAACAAAATTTTTGATAATTACGAAAATGTTAACTTAAGTTTCTTAGGAAGATTAAACATAGATACTTGGAATAACAGCAAATCTTTAGAAATGATGTTAGATGATATAATTTATGCAGATGTTACTTGATTTTTGTTTAAATTAAAGATAATAACATTCTCATGTGGTCCCTTCGTCTAACGGTTAGGACACCGCCCTTTCACGGCGGCAATACGAGTTCGAATCTCGTAGGGATCACCACTTAATTTCCTATATATATTAATAGCTTACGAGTGGTTATCAGAGTAATTTTAGTTGTTATTATAGCTTGTTATAGTTTTGTTATAGTTTTTCTTGAATTACAAAGTGTTTATTAATGATATGGCTCATTTGTTTATGTTTAGGGACATAAGAATAATATAAAATGTTATCATACGGCCTTAATACAAACTAGAATCTAGAAGGGATCAACAATTTATTTTTTTAAAATTTTCAATATAATTTATTTGCTTATGATCTTATAGTAAGTAATAATTTAAAATGTAAAATTTTTAACTGTTTAAGAAATTTTATTTAGTATTTTCAGAGTTAATATTAAAAAAGGAAAGTATATGTTTTACAATTTAAGATTCTTTATTTTTTTTATTCTTTTTGGATGTTCAACTGTTCATGCAGGACCCATGAATTGGACTGATGCTGAAAAGTATATTTCAATTCAACAAAAGCAATTTTGTGACCTAACAGATAATTATGTAATGGACTTGAATAATGCCATTAATTCTAAGAATGAAATTAAAATTAATAGAGTAAAAAAACAAAGACAAGAAGATCTTGATGCATTAATGCCTGAGGGTAAATATCAAAATTGGATTGTAAAGCTGGTTTCAATTAAACAAGTTAAATCTCCAAATAATGAAAACACTGATGGAGATTCAGCCGCTGTATTTGAATTGTCATGTGGTTCACAAATTGGCTCAGGAAGTTTTTTAATTGACGGAAAATTGTCTTGGGGAGCAACTATTAAATATAAAAGTAGGCAATATAGAGAAGTATCAAAGCTATCTTCTGGAGATTTTGCTATTATATCTGGAACTTTTTTAAAGCTTAATGAATTTATCCCCAACGAGAGAGAAACTTATTATGCTTCTAGGCCTCTTACTAGTAAAGATTTATCTAATTTAAAAAATAATAAATATGGAACTGGAGATGAATTGTTTCTTGCATTTTTAACTTATATTGCAGCCGCTAACTAATAAAATCAGTTCTTTCCATGAATATGAAAATGAATATTTTTAAATTAATAATAGTTATTACATTCTTGTTTTCTATAAATACCACTTCGGTTTATGCAGATGGAACAGGATTTAGTGATAGATTGGGGACAATTTATCCAGATGATCCATATTTTTACTCAAAAAATTTAAAATTGGTTTGCCCCAAACAAAAGGGTGGTACCTATAAATCAGGAAAGACTTACACAGATACATTTACTATGTTTTATAATTCTAATTATTTTTGGGCATATAAAAGCACAAAAAAAAATTTAAACATCTTAATTGGATTTAAAGATAAAGAAAAAAATATTTTTCGAATAGACGGTTTTAAAAAAGGTTTAAATAAGAAATATGAAGATAGTTTTTTTACTGTTTTGAAAAATATAGGTGAAGTAAATGTAAAACAAATTTTTAATGATTTAAATGATAGACCAAAGATTGTTGAAATAACTAAATCGAATAGATGGAATTCAAGAACTTGCAGTTTACGTTTGGAATATTGGAATTCAACAATTAATGAATTAAATGATGAGGTCACAAAAATATCTAAATCAATGGATATTATTAAAAGATTTGAAAGTGCTCAATACAGAATTATAAATTTATTCTCTCAAAATGGATATAATTTAAAAACTAAATTTCACCTTACAGATATTTTAACTGACTTTGCGATTAAAAAGGCTCAGTTAGAATCAAAATCCAAGGTTGTATTTAAAAAAGACACAGAATCTATTAAATTAGCTAATCAAAAACAATTAGAATTAGACAAAGAAAGAGCTCTTAGAAAAGAACAAGAAAAATCTATAAAGATAGCTGAGGCGAAGGCTCTAAAATTAGCCAATCAAAAACAATTAGAATTAGAAAAAGAAAGATCTCTTAGAAAAAAACAAGAAAAATCTATAAAGTTAGCGGAGGCGAACGCTCTAAAACTAGCAAAAGAAATTGCAGTAGCAAAGCTTAAAGCTGACAAAAAATCAAAAAAATTAAAAAAAGAATTAGCTTTGCAAAAAGAACGCGAATTACTAAAAGAAAAAGCCTTAAGCTTAGCAAAACAAAAAGCTAAAAAATTAGAAAAAGAAAGAGAGTTAGCTGAATTTAAGGCATTTAAAAAAGCAAAGCAACTTGCTAAAGAAAAGGAAAAAGAAAAATTAATTGCAGCTAAAAAATTAGAGGAAGAAGAGAAAAAAAGATTAGTAGAAGAAGGCAAAAGACAACAACTAGAATTAAAAATTGCTTCTTTAAAGAAAGAAAATGAAAAACAAATTAAAGAAACATCAAAAAAGACAATTAATCTTCCTAAAGAATGGATCCCTTATAGGTACGACTTTAGTCTTCAACAAAGACAATTTTGTCAATTAACGAAGAGATTTTTCGGGGATATTGTAAAAGCTAATTCTTCAGGAAATGAAATTAAAATCAATATGGTTCATAAAGAAAGACAAGAGAACCTTGATGGTTTGTTGCCTGGTGGAAAGGTTAATAATTGGATTTTTAAAGTTGTTAAAATTGACCAAATTGAAGATGGTTCAGCAGCTGTGGTTTTGAGCCTTCCTTGTAAAAGTTTTGTTGGTTCAGGGCAAATAGATACAAAAAGTAGTTGGCTAAAAAAAGGCTCTAAAGAGTGGAGAGCCACTATTCCATATGAGGATAGAAGGTTTAGAGAATTAGCTAAGCTTGATAGAGGTCAATTCATTGTTGCTTCTGGCATTTTATTGGAGGTTGGTGCCTTTAAGCCAGGTCAAATCGAAACTTTTTATGCATCTCAACAAATTGGAGAACATCCACTTACAAAAGGACTTAACCTAGAGGGTGAGTTATTTATTGCAGATCTTTCTTATATTGCTGCATTAAATTAATTGTGACGTTTTTAGTCATAAAATTCATAGGGATATATTTTAGTATTGAATAAAATTTCTAGTGCTAAATAAAATTATTTCCTACTATTGCTACTTGTATATCAGTGTATATAACTTGATTATTACAAATAGTCAGACTCACTTAGATACAATTTGACACAATTATATATCAGTTAGAACCTCTTAGGTGTCACCATTTTACTTATTGATCTTTTAGTGATTTATTAGTTATAATTAATAATGAATAACAAACTCCCAAATACAACTATAACTTTAGATAACGTAGAAAAAGTTTATGAATATATTTTTGCACCTTATGTTAAACATCTTAAATTATCCTTTTTGGAAATAGAAGAAGGAAGGGTAGTGGCTAGGCTAGATAACTCAGCAGAATATCAATTCGTTACTGGAGCTCTATCAGGACAAGTTCTTATGTCTGTTATTGATACAACTATGTCAATTGCAATGAATACATCTTTAAAATCACAAAGAGGTACACTTTCACAAAATAATAACTTTATTCGTCCTGCGTTTGGTGATTATTTTATTATTGAGAGTGTGGTTCAAAGGTTTGGAAGTACCATTGCTATTGGGGAAACAAAAGTATACTCAGAAAATAATAAAGAAGATATATTATGTCATGCCACTTCAACGTTTCCTCTAAAGTAAATTTATTTAAAACTTAGTAAGGTGTTAATATGACAACAAGTGTGGCTATTATTGGGTTAGGTATAATGGGATCTCGTATGTTGAAGCATATGAGGTTACATGAAGAATTTAGTCCAGATTTCTTATGGGACCCAAACCCAGTTGCTTGTAAAAATATTATCAAACAAGATAGTAAATCCCAAATTATGAAAAGTGCTAATGAAGCTATAGAAAATGCAGACTTAGTTTATTTAGCATGTCCTCCCAGTGTAAGAGAAATGTATGCCATAAAAACTGTTGAAATGGGTAAAGCTCTTTTTCTAGAAAAGCCATTTGGAATAAATATTCAAGATAGCAAAAACTTTATTGAAAAACTTAAAAATTATGATGTTCCTGTGGCTGTCAATTTTACTCAAGCTGGAGGTGATGCTTTAGCTGACATATTAGCGAGCAAAAACAGTGGTGAAATGGGAGAAATGCTTGGTGTAGACATTATAGTTACATATTCTGCATGGCCTCGTCAGTGGCAACAAGAGGCAGATTGGCTTAGATTTAAAAAAGAAGGTGGAATGACAAGAGAAGTAATATCCCATTTTATATTTTTTACTGAACGTGTTTTAGGTCCTTTGAAAGTAAAGTGGGCTCGTACGTCGTACCCAACAGATCCAACATTATGTGAAACTGGTGTTCTAGCCAAATTAGAAACTGATAAGGGCTTATCAGTAAATATTTTTGCGAGTGTAGGTGGTCAGCAACCAGATAGACAGGAATTCACAATCAAAGGATCAAAAAAAAGTAGAAAAGTATCAGAATTTTATAAAGATTCAGTATCTACGGGAGATAATTTTATACCTATTAGGCAAGAACCTTTAGATCCAAGGGCTGTTAGCTTAAAGGCACAACTTGATAATTTGGTTCTTAAAATAAATAATAAGCCAAATACTTTAGCAACTATTGATGAAGCATTTAGGGTGCAAAACTTAGTAGAAGAAATATTATCAAATACCTAACGACAGTTTAATTAGATAAACTTTTAATCCAGTCAATCATGACTGTATATGCATGTTCTGTTTGATTTGGTGATATTATATCACCTATTACTACATGAGAGTATTTATCGTCACCATCTAACATGGTCACATTATGACTTATTTTTTCCCCACCCCAACCTTGAATAAATTCAATTGTTTTATCTGCCTTAACTACATTGTCGTCTAAAGAAAAATAAAATAATGCTGGAATATTCACATTAGTAAAATTTTTTTTGTTTATTTTTTTTACTAACTCAGCCATTGGTATTAAAGCATTAGTAGGATATGTTAAAGTCCAAAATTTTGCGTTTAATTGGTTTCTTGCCTTTGAAGTAGTTGTTCTCCCAATAATTAAACTTAACCAATATTTTGAAAAAGGCCATGTTATTAAATTTGCTAACTTATGATTTATTCCAAAATTAGGGGATACAAATATAAATCCTAAAATATTTTTTGACAAGGTAGGGTCAATTGCGGCAATAGAACTTAATGTGCCTCCTGTTGAAGTAGACATGACAATGATTTTATGGCCAATTCTAGTGCCGATTTCAATAGCTTCATGTAAATCTTTAACCCAATTTTTAATAGAAGATTCACCCATTGCTTCTTGGTTTCTTCCATGACCAGCTAATCTTGTGTAAAAAATATTTGACTTTAGCTCTTTCGCTAACATGTCAGGTACAGGGCGAGCTTCTTCAGAGCTAGCCGAAAACCCGTGAATATAAATAATTGAAATTGGAGTTTTTATATTTTTTTGATTTGACCAAATTATTCTTTTTTCAACACCTGTTTTAATATCAGGTATTTTTTTTTCATTGTTTTTTAAATATTTATTGAGGTCAACTCCTAAAGAATTTCTATCGAAATTACTATTAAGATTATTTTGATCTTTAAAAAATACAGTTGAAAACATTATTATAATGAAAAAAGAAATTATTAAAAAAAAAATAGTTTTAAAAATAATTTAATTACCTCTCTTATCATAATTACTTAGTATTTTAACATTAATTCTAATAAAAAATAAAATTATTAAATACATAATTATTTTTTTTCGTATATTAAATATTATAAATTTAACTTCTAATTACTTTGGGCACCTAATGAATACTTTAGCATCATTATTTTTTGAAAATACCCATATTTATCAAGATAAAACTCTTTTCGGGTTTAAGGATGGTAAAAACTGGAAAACAATATCATGGAACAAAAGTAAAGAGCTTGTTGAAAATATAGCGTTGGGGCTTCATGAAATTGGAGTTAAAAAAAATGATAAAATCTCATTAATAGCTGAAAATAGTTACAAATGGTGTGTTATTGATTTATCTATAATGAGCCTAGGCGCGATTACTGTCCCTGGTTACACGACAAGTAACGAAGAAGAAATATTTTACCTATTATCACATTCAGATTCATCAATTGTATTTGTAAACAGCAAATTACTTCCAATTATTTTAAAGATTTTACCAAAATTAAAAAAAATTAAATGTGTTATTTGTCTAGATAATACTCCAAAAGATAATTTTAAAAAAAATGCTAAGTTTTTAAATTTTAATGAATTACTTGAAATAGGTTATAAAAGTTCTCTACACGATAAATTCTTAGAAACTTTTGTAAGTAAGCTTAAAAAAGATGATGTTGTCTCTTTAATATATACTTCTGGAACGAGTAGTACTCCCAAAGGTGTTATGTTGACTAACACCTCAATTATTTCAAATATATTAGGCGCATATGAGTTAGTTAAAGATATTAATATTAAAGAGCATCGTTTTTTATCAATTATACCTCTGTCACATGCTTATGAGCATACAGCTGGCTTTTTATTGCCTGTTTACTTAGGAGCAGAGATTTATTTTAATGATAACAGAGACCAAATTGTTAACGATTTGCAGAATGTGCAACCTACATTAATGGTTGCTGTACCAAGATTGTATGATCTTCTTTATAAAAAGATTAACAATCAATTATTAACTCAAAATAAAACGTCACAAAAATTGTTTTATAAAACAATTGAATTGGGGACTAAAGATTTTCAGGGACACAATCTTACTTTTGTTGAAAAACTAATTAATAATGTATTAACTTTGATAATTAGAAAAAAGATAAGGAATAAATTTGGAGGCCAATTACAGGCATTTATTTCTGGTGGCGCTGCTCTTAATTATAAGGTTGGTTTATTTTTTCAATCCTTAGGTATTAATATCCTTCAAGGTTATGGTCAAACTGAATGTTCACCTTTAATTTCATGTAATCCTATGCATTCTATAAAAATAGATACTGTTGGTCCTGTTATTAAAGGTCTTGAAGTTAAAATTTCAGCAGATAATGAAATACTTGTAAAAGGTGCATCGGTAATGAAAGGTTATTGGAAAGATCAACAGAGCACTAATAAAACAATTATTAATGGTTGGCTTCACACTGGTGATCTAGGAATATTAGACAAGCATAATTATATCAAAATAACCGGTAGAGTTAATGAAATGATTGTAAGTTCTGGAGGAGAAAACATTGCACCTGTGCCTATTGAAAATTTATTATTAACGTACGAAGAAATTGAGCAAATTTTGATTTTTGGACATAACAAGCCATTTCTCACAGCTATTATAGTGCCAAATGAAACTTTAATTAAGGGCACTCAAAATATATTTGAACATAATTCATTGTTTCAAGAGATTATTAATGAAGTAAATAAACAATTATCTCAGAGTAAAAAAATAAGAAAATTTTTATTAACAGATCAAAGTTTTAATATTCAAAATAGTCAATTAACACCTACACTAAAAATTAAAAGACGCGTAATTGCAGCTGAATATAAACATCAATTAGAAAATTTATATAAAAAATCTTTTTTTTAGTAGTCTGTGAAATGGTTTAAACACATTGAAATTTGATTTTTTAAATTCTCAAATAGATGACAACCCAATTGCAGCGCTTTGTATGATTATTTTTGGAGTTTTAATATTATCTCTTCAAGATGGTCTTATCAAATATATGGCACCAGGTACAAGTTTTTGGCAATTTCAGCTTATTAGATCAATTGGAAATATTATTTTACTATGCTTAATTGCAAGATTCACAATTGGGTTACAATCTTTATTTCCTCTAAATTGGAAACCTGTTTATTTCAGGGCTTTTATGATGACATCTTGTATGTTTTGTTTCTTTGCTGCCTCACCAAGTTTAAGTTTAGCTCAAATGGCAGCAGGGCTTTACACTTATCCAATATTTGTATCAATTTTAGCTGTCCTAGTTTTAAAAGAAACTATTAAATTTTGGAGGTTTTCAGCTTTAATTATAGGTTGTTTAGGAGCTTTGTTAATACTAGAGCCGTGGTCTGAACAATTTACAGTTTTACAATTACTACCGATCATGGCTGGCTTTTTTTTTGCTACTAATATTGTATTAATCAGAAAATATTGTAGAAAAGAAACTGTTGTCTCACTTACGTTAGCTGTGGGAGTTGTGTTTTTTATATCCGCATGCTTAGGTATAATATTATTTGAATTTATTTTAATTAATGATTTTTTAAGAGAGCAAGCACCATTTGTTTTTGTTGGCTGGCCAAATTTAACTTTAATTGTCTTATTTTTTTCTGTCTCTTGTTCTTTATTAAATGTTACAGGCAACATTTTGTTAGCAAAAGCTTATCAAACTGCAGAAAGCAGTTGGTTGGCTCCAATTGACTATTCATACTTAATATTTGCGGCTATTTGGGGAAAATTGTTGTTTGATGTTTGGCCTACATATTTAAATATAATTGGTATAAGTTTTATTGCTGTATCAGGAATATTAATTGCTTGGAGAGAACGTTATAAAATTAACAATAATTAAGTTAAATATTCTTGTAAATCTTGGTTAAAAATTATGTCAGACATTTTTATTTTCCTTGTTAAAAACAAACCTTCTAATGAAACTACTCTGCTGAGCGCCACATAAGTTTGGCCATGAGCAAATGAACCTGTATCTAAATCAAGAATTACGTTTTCAAATGTTTGTCCTTGACTTTTATGTATGGTGACTGCCCATGCAAGCTTAATAGGGTATTGAGTAAACGTAGCAGTTATTTCATGAACTACCTGGTTCTCTTGGATCCTATAATTAAATTTTTCCCAAGTATCTTGAATTATTTTATGTGTTTTATTTTTAATTCTTAATTGAATGCTATCTTTACTTAGTTCAGTTACAACGCCAATAGAGCCATTTACCCATCTTTTAGGTGACTTTGTATCATTCTTAATTAGCATAACTTGGGCTCCAACTTTTAATAGAAGTGTTTCGTCAGCCGGTTTTTCTTTGAAATCGCCTGTTTCAGTTGATAAGTAAGAAAACGTTTCTTTATCAATGTCTTCAAGGTTATGTCTATTGATCCCATCAACCTTTCTATTAGTTGGAGATAATATAATTGTCTCTAAGGGAAATTTTAAATCATTATTAATTACTCTGTCGTTAAGTATTAAAAGGTCTTGTTCGTTTATATTACCTATTCTTATATTATTTAGAATGTCCAAAAAAATTAAATCTTTTTGTCTGTAAACTTTTTTTAACTCGTATTTTTTAATATTGCTCTCTTGAAAACAATTGGCATGAAAAAAGTAATGACCAAAAGGATAGAAGTTATCAAAAATTTCTTGTTCATTTTCTCTTACGACAGGGGGTAATTGATGTATGTCTCCCAAAAGAATGATTTGAACGCCACCAAAAGGTGTTTCATTATTTCTATTAAACTTTAAGGACTGGTCTATACCATCAAGGACATCCGATCTAATCATTGAACATTCGTCTATCAGGATTGTTTCAACATTATTAATTACTTTTCCTCTTAGTTTTTGTATTTTTTCATTAATCAGTATTCTAGGTGGAAATAAAAAAAAAGAGTGAATGGTTTTACCTTTAGCTTTGATTGCAGAAATACCTGTTGAAGCTAAAATTACAAAATTTTTTGAAGAATTAATGCGAAAATATTCTAAAAGAGTTGTTTTACCTGAGCCAGCTTTCCCAGTAATAAACATGTTTTCTCTCGAATACTCCATTTTATGAAAAATATCTTTAAATTCATTTTTGAATTCAATTATTTCAGGTAAATCACTGTAATTTATATAGTTTTTATTCATTCTAATTATATTTAATAAGTTCCTGTTTTTGTATTATTTGATCTACTATTTGATTTTGATTTAAATTTTGTTCAAAAATAATGCAATTTTTGGGTTCTTCTAAAATTGAAAATTGACTATCGATCAAGCTGTCAGGCATAAAATGACCTTGTCTATTATTCATTCTGAATTTAGCTGTTTTTTTATCAATTTTTAAATAAATGAGGTGATAGTTATTAATATCTAGCATTAATCTGTATTTCTCTTTTAAAGCTGAACAGGCTACAACAAGATTCTGAAAATCTTTTCTTTTAATAATTTCATCTTTAATCTTTATTAACCAACCACGTCTATCTTCATCATTTAAGGGGTTCCCAGCACTCATTTTGGTAATATTTTCTTTACTATGAAAATTGTCAGCTTCAATAAAATGGGCATTTATTTTCTTGGACAACTTTTCCGCTACTGATGTTTTTCCTGAACCGGCAACACCCATTATCAGGAAAGTTGAATATTTGCCGTTCATAATTCTGTCCAAAATGGTTTAACAGTGTCTTTGTTATTCTTTTGTTTTAAAGGGTGAAGTCCAAAATAACTTCTTTGTAACTGAATTGTCTCTCCAATTTTGTGATTTGAAAATACTAAATCGTAATATGCTAAATTAGCAGATAAGACAGGTGAGGGAATACCATGTTTAATTGCTAGAGAACAAAAATCTCGAATATTATTTATATTAGGGCACTTTTTATTAATCAATTCGTATAAAAAATTATAATTTAAATCTCTATTAATATTAAATTCATTTGAAATAAATCTTAAGTATTCTCCTTGTAAAATACAGCCAGCACTCCAAGCTCTAAATACATCTTGCAAATTAAAATCAAAAAAATCATATCTATTAGACTCTTTGATAAGGTTTAATCCTTGAAATAGTGAACAAGCAAAATTAAAGAAAATAATTTCTTCTAAATTTATATTATTAACCTCCGAATTAATTTTTAAATCATCATATGATAAATTTACTCCTGTATCATAGTTAAAATATTGTGAATTAGACCTTGTAGATACTGCTGAGTAAATGGAAGGTATACTTACTCCAAGTTCTAAAGCTGCTTTGATAGTCCAAACGCCCGTTCCATTTTGTTCAATACGATTGTCTATATCGTCAATGAAGTATATATTATTTTCATTTTTTGCATTTAATACTTTGGTAGTAATTTCTAAAAGATAAGATGAGCTTGTGGTATTTAAAACGTCTTTAAATTTTTTTACTTGTTCGTGATTATTTAATTTATAGGCTTTATTGAGAATAATACTTATTTCAGCAAGGACTTCCATTAAAGCATACTCAATGCCATTATGTATTAATTTAATAAAATGACCGGATCCTGGAGATCCAAAATAGCAACAAGCATTTTGTTCACCATTTTTTGCTGATATTGAATTAAAAATATGCTTAGTTTTACTCCAAGCAGTTTCAGATCCTCCTGCCATAATAGCAGGCCCATTCCTTGCCCCCCTAGGCCCTCCAGAAACGCCAATTCCTAGAAAACTAATATTTTTATTAAGTAAACGATTATACCTCTCAATTGACTTCAAATATAACGAATTTCCTAAATCTGCAATAGTATCTCCAGGGTTCATAAACTCAATTATGTTGTCTATACATTCATCAATTTTATCAGCCGGCAGACTTAGCATGATTATTCTTGGACTATGTGTATTATTTATTAGTTGTTTTAAAGACTTAACTAAAAATAAATTTGTAATTTTATCTTGTTCTATTTTCTCAATTATATCTAAATTTTTTTCATAGGCATAAACTTTAAAATCTTTTGATGTAAGATTTTTAGCTAAATTATACCCCATTGACCCAAGTCCAATAAGTCCAATATTCATCAATTTATTAATTCCTAATTTATTATTGAGACTTTTTCTTTTACATCAAAAAAATGAATATTTATAGCATTACATTGTATTTGGTTTTTTTATTATTTCACTTAAGTAAATTGAAATACCTCCTATGATTATGAGGCTTGCCCCAATAAAACTAATATTATCTGGTATTATTTTGAATATAAAAAAATCATATATAGCTACAAATATTAAGGTAGAGTAAAAATACGGAACGGCAAAGTGAGCTTTGCTTCTCCTAAGAGCTTGTATGAAACATGCTTGAGCGCATAACATTAATGCTCCAATGCCAAGCATAGCTAAAATTTGAAACTTTGTTGGTGTTATCCAAATGAAATAAACAGGTATAGATGAAATTAAAAGGCCAATACTATTATTTATTAATAAAATTTGTTTAGGATTTTCTTTAAGGGTAAGCATTTTAATAAAAACTGATTCAAGACCTAAAGCAAATGCGCCTAAAATTAATACAATTATTATTAATTGAATGTTTGTGAAGTTACTTTCTGGTCTTATAAGAATTAGTGCCCCTACAAATGTAATTATAACTGCTATCCATTTTAGAGGTTTAATTTTTTCTCCTAATAATGGTATAGCAAGTAACATTGTAAAAATAGGATTTGTAAAAATTATTGCTGTAGCGTCTGTTACAGGGATAACACTAGAAGCCCCGAATAAAATACTTATTCCAACCCATCCGCAAACTGATCTTCCTAAATGAACCTTATAACTTGGTCTAATTATTTTAGATTTAGTAATCACAAAAAATATAAAAATTAATATAAATGCAAAAAAAAATCTAGCATTGCTAATTTGTAATGCATTAAGAGGAGGGCCTAATTTATCAGTGCCTAATATTTTTGCTAATATAGTAGTTCCAGCAATCAGTAAGGAGGCTAATATCATAAACGAAACAGCTGTAAGTGTATTTTTTATTTCATTTGGCATTAATTTTTAATATTTTAGAAATTGGAGTGTAAAATACTTCTATAATAACAAATCCAGTAATTACGGCGATCGCAATTAGTTGATTAATAGTTATGTTATCCTCCAATATAAAATAAGCTAAACATAATGCAATAACTGGCTTCAAGAAAAATAAATAATTACCTCTCGCCACATCTGGTATTTTAGATAGCCCCCACAACCATAATATAAAAGCTATACAAGTATTCCAGACACCAAGAGTTATAATAGATAAGTATTCCGTGCTTGACCTTGCAAACAAATCAAATGGGTTAACCCAGATACCCCATATTAAACCAATTGATGGATATAGGGTAATAAAACCAAGAACAAATGTGTATGTTGTCATTCTAATGGGACCATACAAATTAACATAAGGTTTAACTAAAACTAGATAGATTGACCCAATTAATGCACAGCCAATCGATAGATATATTCCAATCAAATTATTTTCATTTCCACTTATTTGTTCTATATATCCATCTGTTAATAAAAATACACATCCCAAAAAAGCTCCTACACCACTAATAATTTTTGGAGGAGTTATCTTTGTTTTTTCAACAATTCTAGCTACAAAAACTACGCCAATAGGCATTATTGTAACCATTGTTGCAACTTGGACAACAGTTGCAAAGTCTAATGCCCAATGAAACAAGAACTGCCCAAAAGCCATCCCAAAAACTGACAGTAAAACAATGGGTAAGGGGTTTTTCTTAAGAGGTTGTATTAAGTTTCTTGAACTAGGTATAGAAAGGCATAACAATAAAAGCGCAAATCCACCTAATCCAAATCGCCATACAGAAACTTCAACACCAGAAATGCCTGATAGTTTTACAAAAAACTCAGAGCTCGCATGTCCACAAACGCCAAGAAAAGCTGATATATAAGCTAAAATTATAATTTTATTATCTTTTAACATTTAATTAGATAATAAAATTAATATTCATTGTTAACTACCTTCTATTATTTTCAAAACTTTTGGTGGAGACATAGGTAGGCTATATGATCTTTTACCGATAGCTTGATAAACAGCATTAGATATTGCAGCTAGTGGAGGTACTAACGGAACCTCGCCAACACCACGGACACCTTGGGGATGTTTTGGGTTAGGTACTTCAATAATAACAGTATCTAGCATTGGTAAGTCAGAACATACAGGCATCCTATAATCTAGAAATCCAGTATTATCTAAATGACCATCTTTGTTATAGATATACTCTTCACTCAAAGCCCAACCAATTCCTTGAGCACACCCACCTTGAAGCTGACCTTCAACATAGTCTGGATGAATGGCTTTTCCTACATCTTGTATTGAAGTATATCTTTTAACTCTGACTATACCTAGATCCATGTCTACTTCTACATCACAAATATGTGTGGCAAAGCCACCCTCAGCACCTTCAGTGTTAACCTGATAACCAGCTCCTATGGGCCCACCTGTTGCAGTTGCTTTATCTGCTATCTCGGCTAAAGT
The DNA here is from genome assembly GCA_028382005.1 of Pseudomonadota bacterium. GTDB lineage: Bacteria > Pseudomonadota > Alphaproteobacteria > Puniceispirillales > Marisalimonadaceae > Marisalimonas. Next base: position 11,648 of record JAOESH010000016.1, on the reverse strand, counting down.
TAGAGGAGCAAATTTACCAGCATTATCTCCAGCAGGTCTAGCTTCTCCATTTTCCCAGTCAATAGCATCTTCGTCAATACCCCAAATTTTAGCAGCCCTTTGCTTTAATTGATTTATTACTATCTGAGCTGATTCAGTCACTACCAATGCAGAAGCAAATAAAACTCTACTTCCCCCAGTTAGATTACTATATCCTATAGTAGCTGTGTCTCCAATAAGAACTGAAACTCTATCATGATTAATGCCAAGAAGTTCAGCGGTAATATTAGCAATTGAAGCTCTTGAACCTCCAACATCTGGATGACCTGTAGTAACCACTACATTACCGTCTTCAGTTATATTAAGTTGTGCACTTGACTCACCACCAGCGTTAAACCAAAAACCACTTGCCACACCTCTACCTTGATGTTTCCCCAATGGGGCCTTGTAGTGTGGGTGATTAATGGCAGCATCTAATGTTTCTATGTATCCCATTTTAGGAAACACAGGTCCGTGGACAGCTTTTGTACCTTCTTTTGCAGCATTAATTTTTCTTAATTCAAGAGGACATATTTTTAATGACTCAGCTATTTCATCTAAAACGCACTCTACACCATATGCACCAATAGGTGCTCCAGGAGCTCTATAAGCGGCCACTTTACTTCTATTTGAAACAACATCATATCCAAAAGTATGTGCATTTGGAATGTCATATGGAGCTAAAGAACAACCTGCTGCACCTCTAATTGGGGAACCAGGGAAAGCTCCAGCTTGTAAATAATAAATACCTTGAGCAGCTACGATTTTTCCATCTTTTGTAGCTCCAATTTTAATTTTACTTTTCGATCCTGAGGTAGGTCCTGAAGCTCTCATAGTATCTTCTCTATTCATCACAATCTTAACTGGGCGTCCAGTTTTTTGTGACATTACTGTTGCTAGTGGCTCTAGATAGACTATTGTCTTTCCACCAAAACCTCCTCCGATTTCAGCTGGTATGGCTCTAATATTACTTTGTGGTATACCTGTTAAAAATGATGTCATGGCTCTGACCATAAATTGTCCTTGGCTTGAACTCCAAATAGTAGCTCTCCCGTCGGCAGCAACACTAACAAGACATGAATGTGTTTCAAGATAACCTTGATGAACAGCTTCTGTTTTGAAATCCCTTTCAATAATAACATCAGCCTTTTCAAAACCTTCTTCTATGTCACCTTTTTTATGTTCTAAAGTACCTGCGATATTTGACGGTTTACCGTCAAAGTGAATGTGGTCATGTAGAATAGGAGCGTCATCTTTAATGGCATCTTCAATATCTATAGCCCAAGGTAAAATTTCATATTCAACTTCAATTAAATTACAAGCTTTTTCAGCAATAGCTTCTGTGGTCGCTGCAACAGCAGCCAAAGGATGACCATGGAATAAAACTTTATCTCTAGCCATGATGTTCCTGCACATCCAACGCATATCTTGAATTCCAAGCATTACGGGTTTGTCTAATGGAAAGTCTACTATATCCTTTGAAGTAATAACTGATTTAACTCCTTCTAAGGCCTCAGCTTTCTTTGTGTTTATAGATATAATTTTAGCGTGGGGATGAGGGCTTCTTAACACATGTCCCCATATCATTCCTGGCATCGTTGTGTCAGATGAATATTGAGCTCGTCCAGTAACTTTTTCTGCTCCATCTGGTCTTACAGTGTTTTTACCAATCCATTTGTTGCTAATTTCATTCATTATGCACTCTCCTTCATGTCATCGGCTACCTCAAGAACAGCTTTTACAATTTTGTCATAACCTGTACATCTGCATAAATTTCCAGCTAACCAAAATCTAACCTCTGTTTCTGTGGGGGTTGGATTGTGATCAAGCAGTGCTTTAGAGGCCATTAAAAATCCTGGAGTACATATTCCACATTGTAGAGCAGCTTTTTCTAAAAATTTTTGTTGTAAAGCATGAAGTTTTCCACCTTCAGACATACCTTCTATTGTTTCTAATTTACTACCTTCAGCTTCTGCGGCAAGCATTAAGCATGAACACACAAGTTCTCCATCTAAAATTACACTACATGACCCACAATCACCTGAACCACAACTTTCCTTAGATCCTGTTAAATCTAATTGATTTCTTAAGACGCTTAACATTGTATCATGTGGTTCACATAAATACTCAACAGATTCATTATTTATATTTGTAGAAACTTGAATTTTAGCCATAATTTTAATTTCCTTTAATTCTGTCAATAGCAATTAACACAGATCTTTTTAACAAAACACCTGCTACTTTAGTTCGGTAATCTATAGTACCTCTTTTATCGTTTATAGGATTACAAGCCTGCATACAAAGAGCGGCGACTTTATCCAGTACATCAGAGTTTAAATCTGTTCCTACCATTATTTCTGAGGCCTCTTCAATAAGAAGTGGAGTTGGCGCAACTGCTCCTAAAGATACTCTGGCTGCAGTGCAAATATTATTTTCCAATGAAATGTTTACTCCACAACCAACAACAGCTATGTCCATCTCAGTTCTTGGTGTCATTCTCAAATAAACATCAGAGGAATTTATTTCGCGTTTTGGAAATTTAAGACTTACCAGCATCTCACCATTTTCTAATATAGTTTTACCTGGACCTTTATGAAAGTTTTCAATAGGTATTTCTTTTCTACCGTCTGGGCCTGCTATTATTGCTTTACAACCTGCAGCAATTAGGGCGGGAACACTGTCACCAGCAGGTGATCCGTTGCATAGGTTTCCACCTAATGATGCTCTACCTTGAATTTGCTCGGAACCAATTAATCTGAAAGCTTCAAGAACTCCTGGCCAAAGTTTAGCAAATTTATGATTTCGATTCAAATTAGCACCTGATACGGATGCTCCAACGACAAATTCATTGTCTGATAGCTCTTTAATTGAATTAAGTTCAACAATTTTTTTTACATCAATTACCAATTCAGGTTTCTTAATGCCACTTTTTATCTGAACAAGTAAATCTGTTCCACCAGCTAGAAATCTAGCAGACCCATTAGCTTTAGAATGAGCTTTAACAGCTTCTTCAATTGTTTTTGCAGCTAGATATTGTGTTTCTGACATTTTTGCTCCCAAGGAAAAGTAATTATTTTTGTGTTTATAAAAGGTAACTTCTGTTAGATAACAAGTTAACATAATTAATACAATAATCATAATAATCACTATGGCTATATTTTTTCAATGAAAATTTTTTATAATCCACATTTTCTATTGACTTTTACTTCATTATTTTGGGCTTTGAATACAATTGCCGGTAGAGCAGCTGTCGGAGAAGTATCACCTTTATTAATTGTAAGTGTTCGATGGTTTTTCGTATCTCTTATTTTAACTTTAATATGTAGACAAGAATTAATTGAAGCATGGGTTATTCTTAGTAAAAGGATTAAATGGTTAATAATGATGGGCTTACTTGGGTTCACGGGTTTTAATTCATCTTACTATATTGCCGCTCATGACACTATCGCTATTAACTTAGGTATTGTTCAAGGTACAATGCCAGCTTTTATAATTATCATTGCAAGAATTTGGCTGAAAGAAGAAATAAAACTGATACAGCTTTGTGGAGTTCTAATTACTTTTGTTGCTGTTTTAGTAGTTGTAAGTGCTGGAGACATTAACGGCTTATTAAAATTTAAGCTAAATAAGGGTGATATTATTATGATATTAGCATGTACATTATACGCAGTATATGCAGTTGGTTTAAGAAAAAAACCAAAAATAGGGGCATTAACATTGTTAACATTCTTTTCCTATATAGCTTTTATAGGATCTTTACCGGGCTTGTTTTATGAAGCATTATCTGGCAACACAATTCTACCAGGTAACAAAGGTATTTTAATTTTAGCTGTAATCATAATTTTCCCTTCATTTCTTGCCCAAATTTTTTTTATGAAAGGGGTGGAAAAAATAGGTCCATCTAGATCAGGTTTATATACCAATCTTGTTCCAGTATTCAGTTCAATGTTAGCGGTTCTTTTTTTGGGGGAGTTGTTCCAAATTTATCATTTAATATCACTTTGTTTAATATTTTTGGGGATATATCTATTTGAGTATAAGCAAAAACAATACTAATTTTTAAAGTCTGAGGTTTTTAATGATTAATAATATTTCATACACTTCACTTGAAGGTCTAGCACTGCTCATTTTAATGATTTTGTTTGGAAAAGCTTTCAGAGAAAACTGGAAAATGAAAGATACTAATACAGTTAAAGCATGGCTTATTAAAGCATGGATTTATGGGTTGTTATCCTCAATATCATTTTTTATTATTGTTTTAGTACCTATGAAGAATTAGTTTCATATTAAATGGTTTTTGGCAAATTTTTGCATTTAAGTTGATTTACTAAAGGGTTGTTGGGATCAATGTCTTTGTTGCAAATAGAACATTTGTCAGAGCCTGAAATTGCATTTAATCCACCACAGCTTCCTTTTATATTTTTTCCCATTAACATTACACCAAGTGACATAATGACTATAATGATAAGAAGTAATATAAAAGTTATTAAAAATATTTCCATAAAATGTCTTTACTCTAAAAGTATTAAATTTTCAATTTTTTTATTTTAAGCTTTGAAATTTAGTGCTTTTGATTTTGATTAATTTTTTTCCTATTTTGTCTATAAAAAGTACAGCTATATTTTCTTTTTCTGCAATTTTTAGCCCTTGCAAACTACCCATTGCAAGTAATGCAGTGGCCCAACCATCTGCAAGCATAGAACTTTTTTCTACAACTGTTACAGATTTTGTTGAGTGAGTGATTGGCATTCCTGTTTTAGGATTAATTATATGTGAATATTTTATACCATTATCATCATAAAAGTTTTTGTAATCTCCCGAAGTGGCTACCCCTTTATTTGTTAAATTTACAATCTCTTTGATAAACTGTTGTTGTAAGTTAGGGTTTTCTATTCCAATTACCCAATTCTGTTTTTTGTTGTTGTAACCTTTTGTTAATATGTCCCCACCAATATTTATAAGAAAATTATTTATTTTTAAACTCTCTAATTTTTTACCAATTAAATCAATTCCGTAACCTTTTCCAATTGCAGATAAATTAAAAGAAACATCTTTATTTCTTTTTATTATTTGATTTTTAGGCAGATTAATTTCTAAAAATAATTTCTGATTTACTAATGATAAAGCTTTTAATATATCTTTTTGAGGAGGAGGTCCGTTTTTTATTTTTTCTTCTTTATAACCAAATCCCCATAATTCTATTAGAGGATCAAGTGTAATATCAAAAAAACCATTACTTTTTAAATGTATAATGTTTGCTGTATAAAATACATCTAATAAATTATCTGAAATTTTTACAGGCGCTAATGTTTTATTATTATTTAAAATACTTATTTCTGAAAGCTTGTCCCAATTTGATACAATTTTATTAATTTCAAGAAAAGTTTTATTAAGCTCAAGTTTTAATTTATCTTTTTCTAACTTATTTGGAACATCAATCATCTTTATGAAATAAAATGTACCCATAGCATTGCCTTTAATCTCAATGTTCTGTGTATTATTGTTTGAACAGGAGAATAGGAATATAAAAGTGGCTAAAAGGAAAAAAGAATTTAGTAATTTCATTTGTAATCTCTCAATAAAATCAAACTAGAATTTTTTTTATACATCTTTTTAACTAATAACAATAAAATATTTTTATACTAATGTTTAATGTTCTTTGTATTATTCATTAGAAAATAATATAAAAAACTTAAAAAAATATATATATATATACACTTGTTTTTTTTTAAATATATTATATATGTTTCTTAGTAATCTGTTAACAATACAAACATAAATCTATTATTAAATTCCAAAGGGTATTTTTTTTTTAAATGAGTATTTTTAATCTAAAGAAAGGTTTAAATATTCCTATTTTAGGAATTCCAGATCAAGTAATTCATGATATCAAAGTCCCAAATTCAGTTGCTGTACTTGGTCCTGATTTTAAAGGGCTAAAACCTAAAATGCTTGTGAGTGAACGAGATAAAGTTATAAGAGGTACTCCACTTTTTTGCCATAAAGATGCTCCAGAAATTTTATATGTTTCTCCATGCAAGGGTGAAGTTAAAGTTATAAATAGAGGTGAAAAGAGAGTTCTTCTTAGTGTAGTTATTGATGTTGAAAGTATAGACGATGAGGGCATTGCTATAACTAAATCACATTCTAATGAAAAATCTCAAGAGCAATTTGTAAAAAAATGTCTATTTGATAGCGGTTTGTGGACGTCATTTCTAACAAGGCCTTATTCTAAAGTTCCATCTAGTGATAGTGTTCCTTCATCAATATTTGTAACAGCAATGGATACAGAACCATTATGTCCAGACGCAGATCTAATAATAAATCAAGATTTAAAAGCTTTTGAAGAAGGTGTAAAAAAAATATCTCTCCTTACAAAAGGCAACGTGTTTATTTGTAAAAAAAATACTAGTCAACTTGTTGTTGAAGGATTTGACACTTACGAGTTTTCAGGTCCTCATCCAGCTGGATTAGCTGGTACTCATATGCATTTTCTAGACGCTCCCTCTTCTTCAAAAACTGTTTGGTCAATTGGTTATCAAGACGTTATCGCAATTGGTAAACTCTTTTTAACAGGGTTTATTGATATTAATAGAGTTATATCTATCGCTGGACCGAATGCTTTGAAACCGCGTTTAGTGAAAACGGTTTTGGGTGCATCTCTAGATGATATTTTAGAGGGTGAATATAACAAATACGAAGATTGTAGGGTTATTTCAGGCTCTGTACTTTCTGGATTTCATGCTGTTGATGACTTGGCTTTTTTAGGTAAATATTCTCGTCAGATTACAATAATAAAAGAAGATTTAGAAAAACATTTTTTTGGATGGATTAAACCTCAACCGAATAAATTTTCAGTAATGCCTGTTCTCTTATCCGCTTTTGGATTTTTTAAATTATTTAATTTAACATCAAATTTAAACGGAGGTCGAAGGGCTATGGTTCCAACAGGTGTCTTTGAAACTTTGATGCCACAAGATTTTTTACCTACGCAAATGTTGAGAGCTCTTCTAGTTATGGACACAGATGTTGCTCAATCACTTGGAGCCTTAGAATTAGACGAAGAAGATCTTGCTTTATGTACATTTGCCTGCCCAGCAAAATATGAATATGGATCTGCTTTGAGAGATAGTTTACAGAAAATAGAGAAAGAAGGTTAATTGATGTCAATTCGAAGTTATTTCAGTTCAATTGAGCCTCATTTTGAAAAAGGTGGTAAATTCCAAAAATATTATCCAATTTTTGAAATGATAGAAACAATATTTTTCACAAGTAATACTGTTACTAAAGCTGCTCCACATGCTCGTAGTTTTGTTGATATGAAAAGAATTATGACGTATGTAGTTATATCAACTATTCCTTGTGTTTTATGGGCATTATACAACACTGGTTTTCAAACAAATTCTGCTTTATCTTCATTAGATATTAAAGAAATATCGGGTTGGAGGATTCATCTTTTACAATTAACAGGTTTAGGTATTGATCCTACAAGTTTAGTTTCTAACGTATCTCACGGCTTATTATATTTTTTGCCCATTTATATTACAACCTTAGTAGCTGGTGGATTATGTGAAGTAATATTTGCAACTGTCCGAGGTCACGAAGTTAACGAGGGTTTTCTTGTATCATCAATGTTATTTGCTCTAACTTTACCTGCCTCTACACCACTTTGGCAAGTGGCATTAGGTATTGCTTTTGGGGTTGTTGTTGCCAAAGAAGTTTTTGGTGGTACAGGTAAAAATTTCTTAAACCCCGCATTAACAGGTCGTGCCTTTTTGTATTTCGCTTATCCAGCTTACATGTCAGGTGACTCAATTTGGACCCCCGTTGACGGCTTTTCAGGTGCAACTTCATTAGGGTTATCTGCTTCTGAAGGTTATGAAAGCTTAAGCAATTATGGCATAACTTGGACAGATGCTTTTTTAGGTACAATCCAAGGATCTCTTGGAGAAACTTCTACATTAGCCATTGCGATTGGTTTATGTTTTCTTTTGCTAACTAAAATAGCTAATTATAGAATGATTGTAGGTTGTTTATTTGGAATGATAGCTTTCTCGTCTTTCTTGAATTGGATTGGATCGGATACTAATCCGATGTTTAGTATGCCATGGTACTGGCATTTGGTTGTTGGAAGTTACGCCTTTGGTTTGGTTTTTATGGTTACTGAGCCAGTTTCTGGTAGTCATACGAATTTAGGTCGTTACATTTATGGCGGACTTATTGGTTTTATGGTTGTCATGATAAGAGTTTTAAATCCAGCATTTCCTGAGGGTATGATGTTAGCAATTTTATTTGGGAATATATTTGCACCTTTGATAGATCACTTTGTTGTAATGGCTAATATTAAGAGAAGGGCAATTTTTAATGTCTAATTCAAATAATATATTTGTAAAATTTAAAAATATGCCTGTTGATGGCATGGTAAAAACAATAATCGTTGCTACAACTTTGTGTTTTATATGTTCTATGGTTGTCTCTTTTGCAGCTGTAAATTTGAAATCAAAGCAAGATGTTAATAAAGCCCTTGATAAGCAAAAAAATATCTTGCAAGTTGCTGGAAAATATTATGATGGCGTGAATATTCAAGAAACTTTTTCATCATTTGAGCCTTTGATTGTTGATATAGAGAATGGTAAATTTACAAACAAATTTGACCCATTGATTTTTGATGATAAAAAAGCAGCCCAAGACCCTTTATTGAGTGTTGCATTAAAAGACGACCCGGCTTCAATTGGTAGACGAGCAAATTTTGTTACGATTTATCTGTTAAAAAATAATGATGGTTCCTTGGATAAGATAATCCTTCCTGTACATGGGTATGGTTTATGGTCAACATTATATGGTTTTATCGCTCTAGAAAATAACTTAAATGATATATTTGGTCTTCAATTTTATCAACATGCCGAAACACCAGGATTGGGTGCGGAAGTTGATAATCCAAAATGGAAAGCACAATGGAAAGGTAAAAAGTTAAATAACGAAAAAGGTGATTTAATGATACAGGTTGCTAAAACTTCTAAGAACAAAGATTATCACATTGATGCTTTAGCAGGTGCTACGCTTACATCTAACGGAGTAAATAACTTAGTAAAGTTTTGGATGGGTAAATCTGGGTTTAAAAAGTTTCTTAAAAATTTAAAAAGTGGAGAAGCTTAATGTCACAGACTAGGAAACAATTATTAATAGACCCACTTGTTGATAATAACCCGATTACTCTTCAAGTGTTAGGTATTTGTTCAGCTTTAGCAGTTACATCATCGTTAAATGTTGCTTTTGTTATGTCTCTAGCTGTTATAGCCGTTACTGGTTTTTCATCTCTTTTTATCTCAATGTTAAGAAACTATATTCCAAACTCTATAAGAATTATTGTTCAAATGGTAATAATTGCTTCTCTTGTGATACTGGTTGATCAAATTATTAAAGCTTATGCTTACGAAATTTCAAAAACTCTTTCTGTTTTTGTTGGCCTAATTATTACTAATTGCATTGTTATGGGAAGAGCTGAAGCATTTGCTATGAAAAATACTCCTGTGGACTCATTTATAGATGGTGTAGGTAATGGTTTAGGCTATGGTTTGTTATTAATGTGTGTTGGGGTTTTTAGAGAGCTTTTCGGTTCAGGTTCTTTATTTGGTATAACTATTTTAGATCCAGTAAGTAATGGAGGATGGTATGTTCCTAATGGATTATTATTATTGCCACCTTCAGCTTTTTTTATTATTGGATTTTTAATATGGGGCATTAGATCATGGAAAAAGTCACAAGTTGAAGCTCGTGAATATAAAATTCAAACTTTAGAGGTTCATTAATGGAAGCTTTAATCTCATTAGCAGTCAAAGCTATTTTTGTTGAAAACCTTGCTCTTTCATTTTTTCTTGGAATGTGTACATTTATTGCGGTTTCAAAAAAGATATCTACCGCTATTGGATTAGGTGTGTCTGTAATGATTGTTCAAGCAATAACAGTTCCTGCAAATAATGTGATTTTGACATATTTACTTAAACCAGGTGCTCTTGCTTGGGCAGGTTTTCCAGATGTTGATCTGACATTTTTAGGATTAATATCATATATTGGGGTTATCGCAGCTTTAGTTCAAATTTTAGAAATGGTTTTAGATAAATATTTTCCTTCTTTATATAATGCATTAGGTATATTTTTACCATTAATAACAGTTAATTGTGCTATTCTAGGTGGGTCATTATTTATGGTTGAAAGAGATTACAATTTTTCTGAAGCAACAACCTACGGGATTGCTTCTGGATTTGGGTGGGCACTGGCTATAACTACGATGGCTGGTGTTAGAGAAAAATTAAAATATAGCGATATACCTGATGGTCTTCAAGGACTTGGTATAACATTTATTACTGCAGGCCTCATGGCAATGGCTTTTATGTGCTTTTCTGGTGTCAAACTTTAAGGATATTTAATATGGATACATTTGTTTTAGGTATAAGTCTTTTTACTATGATTGTATTATCACTTGTTACAATTATAGTTTTTGCAAGAAGTAAACTAGTCTCAACTGGTGATGTAAATATAACTATAAATGGCGAGAAAACTGTAACAGTGCCTGCTGGTGGCAAACTTTTACAAACCCTAGCAGCAGAAAAACTTTTTGTTCCTTCCGCTTGTGGTGGTGGTGGAACTTGTGCTCAATGTAGAGTTAAAATTCATTCAGGTGGTGGATCTATTCTACCTACTGAACAAGGTCATATTAACAAAAGAGAAGCATCTTGTGGTGACAGATTATCTTGTCAGGTAGCTGTTAAACAAGACATGGAAATTGAAGTACCGGAAGAAGTTTTTGGTGTAAAAAAATGGAGATGTAAAGTTCGGAGTAATGATAACGTTGCTACTTTTATTAAAGAATTGATACTTGATCTCCCTGAAGGTGAAGATGTTAATTTTCGTGCAGGTGGCTATATACAAATAGAGGCTCCAAAATATTCACTTTCGTATAAGGATTATGACGTAGGAAAAGAGTATCATGAAGATTGGGATAGATTTAAAATTTGGGATTTTAATGCTGAAAGTGATGAGCCAATTGAAAGAGCTTACTCTATGGCTAACTGTCCTGCTGAAAAAGGCATTGTTATGTTGAACGTTAGAATAGCTTCTCCGCCTCCAGGTTCAACAGGTATTCCTGCGGGTAAAATGTCATCTTATATTTTTAATCTTAAAAAAGGTGATGAAGTTGTAGTATCTGGACCTTTTGGAGAATTTTACGCAAGAGAAACAAATAAAGAAATGGTTTTTATAGGGGGTGGAGCAGGTATGGCTCCTATGAGAAGTCATCTTTTTGATCAATTTAATAGAATTAAAACCGACCGCAAAGTTACTTTTTGGTATGGAGCAAGATCTAAAAAAGAAATGTTTTATGTTGAAGATTTTGATAAATTAGCTGCTGAAAATAAAAATTTTACTTGGCATATTGGTTTATCTGACGCTATGCCAGAAGATAAATGGGATGGTCATAAAGGGTTTATCCATAATATACTTTTTGAGCAATATTTAAAAGACCACCCAGCACCTGAAGATTGTGAATATTATATGTGTGGTCCTCCTATGATGAACCAGGCTGTTGTTAACATGCTCTTAGATCTTGGAGTTGATAACGAAGACATTATGCT
>JAOESH010000015.1 GCA_028382005.1 Pseudomonadota bacterium | reverse complement strand
ACTATAATTAGAAATAAAGCAAAAAACCAATATCTAAACATATTTAGAGTAATAACATTATAAGTCTCTGATAAATATCTAGTAACACCATTCATAATGGAAAAACATAATACTGCTGAAACAATAAACACAATACCTTTTGTATTATTTGAAAATAACAAAATTGATTGACCTAATTAAAGAAAAATAAAAATTAATTTTAAGTAATTTTTAAAATATTATATACTTATTCATATGAAAAAGCTAATCATCCAAATATTTACATTTTTGTATCTATGTTTAATTGTACCTTTCTCGTCATTAGCTGATACTTTTGTGTATTCTGGCGGCTGTTTTTGGTGTACAGAAGCTGACATGGAAAAATTAAAAGGTGTTTCAGAGGTTGTGAGTGGTTTCACGGCAGGAACAACAAAAAACCCTAAATATATTCAAGGTCAATGGGGGGATCATCGAGAAGCTGCTTTGGTAACTTATGATCCACAAAAAATTAATTTCAAGGACCTTATTATTCATGTTTATAAAACAATAGATTACGAGGATAATGAAGGTCAATTTTGTGATAGAGGGAGATCTTATACACCAGCAATTTATTACAAAACCAATGAAGAAAAACAAATTATTTTATCCGCAACTCCTAAATCTTCAATAGTACCTATTGAAAAAGAAAGTAAATTTTATCCTGTTAGGTTAGAACATCAAGATTATTACAAGAAACAAACTTATAAGTATGAATATTATAGATTTTTATGCAGACGTGATAAACGAATTGAAGAATTAAATGATTAAATGATTTAATGATTAAATGATTATATCTTAGCCGTGTTTCTTTGACCCCTAGGATCAACCCATCCAATTAAACCGTCATCTCTTTTATAAATCATGTTTAAACCACTATGTTTTTTGTTACGAAACATTAATGCCGATATATTACCAAATTTCATTTTATTTAAAGCATCATTAACAGAGAGTTCTTCAATTTCTGTATTTAATTCTGCAAATATAATTAGTTCATCGTCTGTTGAATTATCTTGATTTGGAGTAACTAATAAAGGTTCGTTAATAATCTGAAATTGAGCTTCTAATGAATTGAATTTTTCTAAATTTTCATTATTTTTATGACTTTTTATTTTTCTTTTATATCTTCTTAATTGTTTTGATAATTTTTCGACTGTTTCATTAAAAGCTAACTTTGCAGTCTGTCCATTAGATTGAGCTGTAAACTCCATTTTTTTGTTAATGTGCACTATCACAATTATATAAAATAATTTGTTTTTTTTTGAGACACTTACAATTGAAGAAATGGGATTTTCAAAGTATTTACTAATAGTTTGTTTTAAGGTTGTCTCTACATATCTGGAAAAAGTTTCACCTACCTTAACTTGCTTCCCAAATATTTTAAAATTCATAAAAGACCTCCAAATATTATATTTTAATTACAGGACTATAGAAGATGTTTGTCAATAATTTTATTGATAAAAAATAAAAAATTAAATTAATATGTAAACTTTGTTATAATTTTTACTAATATTTTATGTAAGGTCAAAATGTCTGTTTACTTAATTATTAAATCTGAAACTAGTTTGGTAAATAAACAGGACTTTGAAGATTGGTACAATAATGAGCACTTAAAAGAAGCTAAGAAAGACTTTGGAGCTATTAGTGCAAAACGAGGCTGGGTTAAAAATAGTGATTACCACATAGCTATTTATGAATTTGAAAACATTAAAATAGCTGAAAAAATATTGAAATCAAAAAAGCTAAACTTATTAATAAAAAAGTTTGATAATAAATGGAATAATAAAGTTAGTAGAACAAGAGAATTAGTAGATATTATTCAAGACTTTTAATATGTTAGTCTTAAACCATATTTGAAATTTCTATTAAATTTTGATCAGGATCTCTGACGTATATAGATTTAATAGGTCCATTTGCTCCTGTCTTTAGAACGGGCCCATCTTCAATATCAATATTATATTTTGTAAAAGTTAAAATCCATTCATCAAGAGCTTTATTACTAATAAAACAAATATCTAATGACCCTGGCATAGGATTGTTTGCATGAGGTTTAAAAGGATTTACAGCTTCATGTAAATTAATTTTTTGATTACCAAATTTCAACGATTTTCTTCTTGTAGAATCTGATGATGATATGAATTCAACTAATTTCATATCTAATACACCTGAATAAAAAGATATTGATTTATTTATATCTTTTACCGTCATAACAACATGGTCAATAGAGATTGTCATATTAGTTTTCCCTTCAGTATTTTTCATTATGATGTTATTTTGTTTAAACAATAGCAATAATAATTAGCATGAAAGTAATTTTATGAGTTTTATAAAAAAATATACCCTCTTAATACTTTTTACATGCCTATTATACCCGTCCAATTTAATGGCAAGTGAAATATACCTTCCATCAGCAGGTTTTTCTTGTAGTGACGAAAGTCATAAGTTTGAATTTCTTTTTGACAGATCAAAAGATATGGATAATCCTAAAGTCTACAGAAGAATAAATGAAAAATTTATGTTTATTGGAAATATTTTATCTGAAAAACAAGGTGCATACGTCATATGGGAAGATAGATATTTTTTTAAATCAACAGATTTTGCCTGGACTTTTGATAAAGTAACTTCAAAATTATCATCTGTTGTTTTAAGTGTAGGTCTTGGAATAGAAAGTTTAGACAAAATCCCTAAACCTATGACATGCACGCAAAAAATATTTTATTATTAAAACCTAATTTTTAAATTTTGGTACATTTGTTTTGACTTAATAATTTATTAGTAATAGAAAATTGTTATTAACTTATTAAAGTATGGACGCGTAGCTCAGCTGGATAGAGCAACTGCCTTCTAAGCAGTAGGTCAGAGGTTCGAATCCTCTCGCGTTCACCATTTAAATTATTTTTAGGACACATTTAATGTTTGGATTAGGTTTTATAAAAGGTACGGCTCTAGGTTTAACTGGTGGATTATTAATTGGATTAGCTATTAAAGAAGCTTGTAAAAAAATAAATAATAGAAAAAATAAAAATTTAAGTCAAAATTTAGACAACGACAATAATTCTGAAGAAGATTTGTCTAATAACTAATATTATAATTTGCTATTTTTAAATCTTCTATTTATTCCAATTTTTATACCAATCTTTGAATAACAAATATTGTTTTTTTGCATATATCATCTGACTTTTACTTAATTTATCTGTTGGATTAAAATGTAGATTATAAGCATCATCTCCATTTAAAACCATTAAATATTTGTAGTACAGAACTAAGTCAGGGCCTTCGTCAAAAGATGACAAAACAGCCAATGCGTCTTCAAGTTCTTTGGCCTTTAATCTAGAAGTTGAATTACCAGCAGCTGCTTTTTCACAAAGATTTATTAAATGCAAAACTTCTTTTGGAAAAGCATTACCAACTCCAGTTATAGCACCAACTGCACCACAATTAACATATCCATGGTAAACAGTTGTATCAACTCCAATCATTAATGATATATTTTCATCTTGAGATGTAATATTTTCTGCAGCGTACGTTAAATCAGAGGATCCACCAAACTCTTTAAATCCTACAAGATTAGAAAATTCATTTCTAAGATTAAAAAATAGTTCTGCTCTGGTTGAAAATCCGTAATAATGACTATTATAAATGACAGCAGGAAGATCTGGAGCAGCACTTAAAATAGAAGCAAAATGTGACCTTTGAGCTGTTAAGGAAGGGCCACGTGAAAGAACTCTTGGTATTACCATTAAACCAAGCGCGCCAACATCTTGTGCATGTTTAGCATGCGCTGTTGCTTTTTTTGAATTTATAGCACCTGTACCTACTATAGTTGGAATACCAGCACTAACTAATCGATACACCCCTTCTTGTCTTTCTTCGTCTGAAAGAAGCGGCCAATCTCCCATTGAACCACAATAAACCACAGCTGACATACCTTCAGCAATTAATTCTTTAGCTTTATTTACAAGCAAGTCAAAGTTAGGAGTGAAATCTTGATTACAAGGTGTCATAAGTGCAGGCATACAACCTTTAAAAACATTATTCATTTCAAAATTCCTTTTCATTTAATAAGACTTATAAGTTCTTTATATCGTTAGATTATATTTATTAAATTTTATCCATTAATTGAGTAGCCACCATCTACAGGAATAGCTGTTCCTGAAACATAGTTAGATGCTTCGCTAGATAAAAATACCGCAATACCACCTAAATCATCAGGTTGCCCCCATCGACCAACTGGAGTTCTTTCTTCCACTCTTGCTTGTAATTCAGGTATATCAATTCTTGCCTGACGTGTTAGCGTAGTATCTATATAACCAGGTAAAACTGCATTGACTTGAATGTTATCTTTAGCCCATGCATTTGCAAGGCTCTTAGTTAATTGAACGACACCACCCTTACTTGCTGAATAAGCGCTACCTAACGGAGCTCCAAACAAAGAGTGCATAGAGCCAATATTAATGATTTTACCACTATCAACTGCTTTAAAATGTTTGAAACAAGCCTTAGAGCAGGTAAACATACTTACTAAGTTAGTATCTATAATTGATTTCCATTCGTCTAACTGATATTCCTCTGGTCTTTTTCTTATATTCGTTCCAGCATTATTAACTAAAATATTTAACTTACCAAAATGAGCAACAGTATCGTCAATTAATTTATTGCAAGATACTTCATCAACAACATCAACAATTAATGAAGTAGCATCTATATTTAATAACTGTAGTTTTGTTATAGATTGATTATTTTTTTCTTGGTTTCTTCCAGCTATAACAATCTTTGCACCAGCTTCTCCTAATGCTTTTGCCATTGCAAAACCAATACCACCATTTCCACCAGTGATAAGAGCAACTCTTCCAGTTAAATCAAAAAGTTTCATTTTTTAAAATCCTTTCTTATTTACCAATTTTCTTTAGAGGTTCTCACGTCTAATTCAAAGGTCCAGGCATTTTTATTTTGATTATAAAGAAACATATAAGCTTCAGTTACACTCTCTATATTTATTAACCTACCTTCTTCAACCCTTTGACTAAAATCAGAAATCTTTTGTTTAATTCTTTCTCCAGCGAGCCCACCATCAACTATAACATGACTAACATGAATAGAATTTTCAGCATATTCTTTTGCAATAGCTTGAGCTAAATTTCTTAATGCGCCCTTTGCAGAATTAAATGCACCAAAATTAGGTTTACCCCTTAAAGAAGCACTTGCTCCAGTAAAAATGAGGGTGCCGGCAGTTTTTTCTTTTAAAAAAGTTTTTATGACTTCTTTCGCAAATAAAAAACCACCAAAACAACCAGTCTGCCAACTTTCTGTAAAATAAGAAGCGTCCATATCAATTATTTTTCCAGGTCTATTATTACCAACATTATAAACAGCAAAATCTAGTCCAGTTCCTACTACTTTGATCATAGACTTAATTTGAAGTTCATCAGTAGTGTCTACCACTATTGGATTAGCTTTGTTTCCATCTTTTAGAATACTATCAACAACCATATCTAAAGAAGCTTTAGTTCTGCCAGCCACAAAAACTTCAAAATTATTATTAGCAATTTTTTTACATAACTGAGCACCAAGACCATTCAGTGGGCCAACACCAATTACTAATGCTTTTTTCATTTTTTTATAAACTTTCTAATTAATGTAAGAATTAACTCTATTCAAAATAGAATTTATCCTTATTTTAATATCTAGTAATTGATTTTTTAAATTTTTATTCTCTTTTTTTAATATTTTAATTTTTTCTTGTAACAACATTTTGTTTAAATCTTTATTAATAGGTTTATTTTTAGTTTGGTCTGCTTTGCAAGAATTATATATTGTAATTTCTTTTGCTGAAGTTCCTTGCAAAACACATTCATGAGCCATGCTATTATGAGAGATAAGGATGAAACATAAAAAATAAAAAATCTTCATATTGTTACTTCTTTTAAATTAAATTAATATTATAAAAGTACATGTTAGCTATATAATAAACAAGAGGTAAAAAATGTATGCTAGAATAGCCGAATTTCAATCAAGCTCTAAAATAAACTGTGAGATGTTAATTGCTTTCATTCAAAATATAATGATTCCAAGAAATATTAAAAGCGGTCAATTGAGTTGTGAGATATATAGAGTTTCGGAAACAACTGGTTTTGTAATCTCTTCATTTAAAAATAAAAATGATGCAAACAAGATAATGAAAATTATGTCTGAAGAATTAAATGAAGTTAAAGGAAATACTAGAATTAAGTTGCTTGAAGGTGAAAGAGTTTTAAGAGTGGATCAATAATTTGACTTTTATTCAAAATAAATTCCTGAAATATTATATAGGTTATGATAAGATTTTTGATAATATTGAAAAAATATCAACTGTTACCCCTCAAATAAATATAGCCTTTAATATTTTAAAATATGATTATAATAGATATCAAATAACTGTTGCTTTAGCGGGTGTTTCTCTAGATGAAGTTTGCATTAATGTTTCAAATGATCTTCTTATTTTAGATGTTAAAGAAAAAAAGAAATCTATACAAAATGACTTCATACATAAGGGCATACGTCCTAACATTATCCACCAAGTCTTTCAATTAGAACAAAATATAGTAGTTGAAGACGCTGAATTAAGTAAAGGAATGCTTAAAATAAACCTCTTCAAAGAGAAGGTACAAAATAGATTAAAAAGAAATATTGAAATTACAGAAACCTGATTATTTATTAAATAGTTTTATCGAATTAGGCTTTTGTTAAATTTATTATTAGCTTTTAAATGGAAATTTATTTAACATATAAACAATTACCATTACTATAAGGACTCATATTTATGAACCATATGATCGACACTAAGAAATTGAAGAGTCAAATCACTGAAGAAGAATGGAAATTGAGGTTAGATTTAGCTGCAACTTATAGACTTATTGCTCTTTATGGCTGGGATGACTTAATTTATACTCATGTATCTTTAAGAATTCCGGGCCCAGAACATCATTTTCTTATTAATCCATATGGGCTAATGTTTGATGAGATAACTGCATCAAGTTTAGTTAAAATTGATCTGAATGGTAATGCTGTAATTGAAACACCATATGAAGTTAATCCAGCTGGTTTTACTATTCATAGTGCAATTCATTCTGCTAGAGATGATGCACAATGTGTGCTTCATTTGCATACAAGTGATGGAGTAGCCGTATCTATCCAAAAAGATGGATTATTACCTATTAGTCAAACATCAATGTTAATTCATCCTCACATTGCCTATCATGATTATGAGGGTCTTGCCCTAGATCATAGTGAGCGAGACAGATTGATAGCAGATATTGGTGACAAAAATCTATATATCCTTAGAAACCATGGAACATTATCAGTTGGTCAATCTTGCGGCATAGCTTTTATGGGAATATATTTTCTTGAGAGAGCTTGTACTACACAAATAAGAGCCCAAGCAGCTGGAAACATAAATCTACCATCTAAAGAAGCTATAAGAACTACTCAAGAACAATCTATTGGGATGTTTGATTTGGGGAGAGATAAACTAGCTTGGCCTGCCCTATTAAGAAAACTTGACAGACAATCACCCGACTACAAAAACTAGAAAGCTGATTTTGCTCCTCCAGTTTTTTGAGTTGTAAAAATAGACCCATAATCTGGTGCAGGTGGAAGAGGTAGTACTATTGGTACGCTTTCCATTCTTGGTTGATAACTAACTTCACCACTAAGCATTTGGTTTTCCATTTGTTTGCACAACTCAATTGGATTTGTATTTTTTAAATATGCTCCTACTCCTACCAATGGCCATGCATCTGCAGAATTACATTCATAAAAAAGAATTAATCTATTCTTTTTACTGTTATTGGGGGCTGAACCATGAAGTGTTCTTGCATGATGGATAGTCATGGATCTAGCTTTACCTGTTAAAGTAACTGCTTTAGATATATCAAAACCTTTGTCATTTGGGTTAATTGCTCCACAAAAGACACCATTATTGTTATGACTTAAAACAGGACCTTTGTGACTTTTAGGGATAACCATTAGAGGCCCATTATCTATATCAACATCGTTCAACATAAGACCTAACGCTAAAACATTATCATTAGTATGTGGGTAAAAAGCCCAATCTTGATGCCATTCTACAGCAGCGCCTCCACCCGGAGCTTTAGTATTCAATTTACTTGTCTTTAAAGATATGTCTTTACCAAGCAAGTCAACGAGGATATTTTGTATTTTGGATTCTCTTAATATATCCCAAAAAAACTTTGTGTGTTGATGTGGTTGCTTAATTCTTTTTAGCCTTGGATTGTTTGATGAGTGACCGTCTTCTAAGTCAAATATATTATTATTCTCAATTATAGCTTTAGATTTTTCAAAAAAATTATCTACAATACCAAGCATTTCGTTAAGCTGATTTTCAGTAATTACATCCTCAACTAATAAATATCCCTCATTATTATAAAATTCAATTTGATCATTAGATAATACCATTAATATCCTCCAAACAATAATTAAGCACTTATAATGTTGTCTATTAATCTAAATATTAATATGTTAATCAATTAACTATGAAGAGCAACTATAAATGAATAATAATCTAATAGATTTAGACAGTCGTGAGGCTTGGTTTAGATTAATAATAATTTTTATAATGAGTGTTGTTGGAACTGCTGGTATGTGGTCCGTTGTAATCATTATGCCTGCCATTCAAAGTGAATTTCAACTTGATAGAGCAGCCTCAACCTATCCTTATGTAACGACAATGTTAGGATATGGAATTGGGAACGTTATTATAGGCCGAATGTTAGATAAGATAGGTATAAAGAAACCTATAATATTTGCTTTGACGTTATTAATTCTTTCATACTTACTTTCAACATTGGCGACTAATGTTTTGTGGCTTTCTATTATTCAATTTTTTTTAGGGTTTTCAGCTGCAGCTTTTTTTGGGCCTATGATGGCTGACATTTCTAAGTTTTTTTATAAACGGAAAGGTCTGGCAGTTTCTTTGGTAGCTAGTGGTCAGCATTTGTGTGGTGCAATTTGGCCTTTCTTAATAAAAGATTTCCTTTTAGATGGGGAATGGAGACATGCACATCTGTTTATTGCATTTGTTTGTAGTATTATTATACCAATTTTATTTTTCTTAATTGGCAATAAAAAACCTAATATAGAAATGAATAATAATACCGAAAAAAAAGAAGAAAGTGTAAATTCAAATTTAAAGTTATCAATCAGTAATAGAAATGTTCAAACTTTACTAATGTTTGCTGGTGTTTTTTGTTGTATAGCAATGTCAATGCCACAAGTTCATATTGTTCCATTATGTATTGACAGTGGATTTGGTTTAGCAGTTGGAACAGAAATTTTGTCATATATGTTATTTGCTGCAGTTACTAGTAGAGTATTATTTGGTTTGTTATCAGATAAAATAGGCCCGATTCAAACTTTGATTTTAGGTTCTACTTTACAAGCAATTTCACTTTCAATGTTTTTACCTTTTGACAGCCAATTATCTCTTTATATAGTTGCTGTATTCTTTGGACTATCGCAAGGTGGGATAGTACCTATATATGCAGTTATTATAAGTAAATTTTTACCGTCTAACGAAGTGGCCGAAAGAGTTGGACTTATTATCTTTGCTACAGTTATTGGAATGTCATTAGGAGGTTGGTTGTCTGGAGAAATATATGATTATACTAATTCCTATAAGTTAGCATTTTTAAATGGTATTTTTTGGAATGTTATAAATTTAAGTATTATGATTTATTTGTATTTTCTATATATGAAGTCAAAAAATAATATGGTGGAACAATGACATTAGAAGAAAATATGAAGTCTTTGTGGAACAAATATTTAGAAACAAAAGATATAAAATACTTGGCTGAAGCTTGCGAAAAAGCTCCCTTTTTTGGTCAAAAAGATATGGCCAAAGAAATTAGTAAAATTTTAAGAAGTAAAAAAAGTGATTGATACCAAATTAATTTTGAATTTTTGGTTTTTAAAATGTACTCCCAAAATGTGGTTTAAAAAAAATTATGAATTTGATGAGTTAATCAAAATTAAATTCTCAGATATAATTGAAAGAGCTTTAAAGATTGATATTGATGACATTATTATTTCTACAGATACATATCTTGCTTATATTCTTGTTTTAGATCAATTTACCAGAAATATATTCCGCGATAACTCCAAAGCTTTTGAAGGTGATCAAAAGGCCTTGGTATTATCAAAAAAAGCAGTTGATAATAATTTTATTAAAGGTTCAAATTATTATTATAATAGTTTTTTTTTGATGCCACTTATGCATAGTGAAAATATATTAGATCATAAATTGGGCATGCCTTTTTTTAAAAAATTTACTAATGAGGATACATTTAAATCTGCCTTAAGACATGAACAAATTATTGAAAAATATGGACGTTTCCCTCATAGAAATAATGTTTTAGGTAGAAGTTCAACTAAATCAGAACTAGAGTTTTTAAAATTACCAGGTAGTAGGTTTTAAAGTTAAATGTATTCAACATTAAAAAATATAAAAATTGGAACTAAGCCATCCATTTCAATTGATTACATGGGTCAAGGCGATATGATTGTCTTTCTGCACGGTATAGGAGGCAACAAAAAAAATTGGCAAGACAACCTACCTTATTTCTCAAAAGAATTCTTATCAGTTGCATGGGACACTCGTGGATATGGTAAAAGTGAAGACTATTCAGGAGATTTTATTTTTGAAGATGTACTAGATGATCTTAAAAAAGTTTTAGACTATTTTGAGAAAGAGAAAGCTCACATTGTTGGATTGTCAATGGGAGGACAAATTGCTACGCTTTTTTATGAAAAATATCCGAATTGTGTAAAAACGCTTACATTATGCGATACCCATTTTGGTTTATCAAACATGAACCCTAATGCAGTGAAAAAATTTATTAATTCGAGAAAAGAGCCTCTCTTAAATGGAAAAGAACCAAAGGATATAGCACCAATAGTAGCATCTTCACTTATAGGTGATAGAAAAAATAAATCTGCATATGAGAAGCTTGTTCATTCAATATCACTTCTTCATAAAGAAAGTTATCTTAAAACAATTGATGCATCCATGAAGACTGAACATCGTCATGTATTTAAAAAAATAGACGTTCCAACATTAATTATGGTTGGAGAACTTGATACCTTAACACCTCCATCAATGTCTAGGCAGATTAAGAGAGAAATTGAAAATAGTAGTATTATAACTATACCAAATGCTGGACATTTAATAAACATTGAAGCACCAGAAATATTTAATAAAAACTTAATGAGTTTTTTGGAGAGTTAAATGAGTTTTAATAAATTAAAATTTTATTTTTATCTATTTGTCTACTCTAGATTAAAACACACTAAATTAATGACGCAAAATATGAAAAGTCCTAATAATGGGTTTTTGGGGGAAATCGCAAAATATTTAATGGTAAATTTTAACAAAATTATAATTAATGATTCTGTTAAAAAACTTAATATTAAAAAGAATGATAAAGTTATTGAAATTGGATCTGGAAATGGTCAAGCAATAGATGAAATGCTCAAACTAACTAAACAAAACATAACGTCCATAGAAGTGAGTGAAAAATTTCGAACAGAATTAATTAAAAAATTTCATAATAAAGATGTTACTTTTTTTTCAAACGATGCAAAGGATTTGAATGGTATTTTTAAAAACAATACATTTAATAAACTACTAGCCGTCAACGTTGTTTATTTTTTAACTCCACTTAACGTCTACGCTAATGAATTTTATCGTATTTTAAAAATGGATGGAGAAGGTCTTCTAGCTTGCAAATTTGATGGTATAAAAAAATTTGATAATAGCACAGCTCCTAATAGAGATTTAAAAGATGTAGTTAAGGTTTTTCAAAATGCTGGTTTTAAGGTTAATATAGAATTTGTTGATTCAAACAATGAACAAGAGAAATATCATTTAATCTTCATAAGAAAGCTTAAAAATGGAAAATAGTGACCTTATCCAAGCAAGAAGAAGTTTTATTTTTACTCCAGGTCTAAAACCAGAAATGTTTCCTAAAGCATTAAAATCAGGAACAGATATGGTTTGTATTGAATTAGAAGACGGGATTGCTCCAAAAGATAAAGAATTAGCAAGAAAATTAGCTTTAAAACTTTTTGAGACCAAACAAGATAATGACGGTATTGAGAGAATACTTAGAATTAATTGCTTGAGAGAAAAGTTTGGTATAGATGATGTGCAAGCAATATTAGAAACATCCACTCCTCCACCAGCATTAATGTTACCAAAAGTTAAAACATCTGATGAAGTTATATTATTAGATAATTTACTTACTGAAAGAGGACATAATTGCAGATTTCATGTGATAATTGAGACGAATGAAGGTCTTGAAAATGCATATGCTATTTCAAACAGTTGTGAAAGAATTGATGCATTGTTTTTTGGTGGCGTTGATATGTCTGCTGAATTAAGGTGTGCAAATGAGTGGGAACCACTTCTCTACGCAAGATCAAGAATAGTTCATGCAGCTGCTTCTGCGGGGATTGATGCAATAGATGTTCCTTATCTTGATCTTGACAACCCAGAAGGAATGAAACAAGAAGCAATAAAAGCAAAAGCATTAGGCTTCAGTGGCAAAGGATCAATTCACCCTAAACAAATACCCATTTTAAATAACGTTTTTACACCCACCGACGAAGATATTAAAAAAGCTGAAAACATTACATCAACATTTGAGAGAGCAAATACTGGTCTGGTTGTTATAAATGGAAAACTTATTGAAAAACCTGTTTTAAGAGAAATGTATAGAATATTAAGTATCGCCAAAAGAATTCAATTAAATACAAATTAATGATTAGATAGGTTTTTGAATTATAAAAGCTAAATTATTAGCAGGCATTTCAATTGTTTTTTGGTGTAAAAATCCTAATGTTGAAAATAATTTCAATAAACTAATGTCATTTTTATATCCTAATTTAATATTACTTTTTTTTATATTTTTATGAAAATCAACATCACCTTTACTAGTTAATTTACCTTTACGCATAAAAGGACCATAAATAATAATAAAACCTTTAGGAGCTAGGGCAGAAAAAACTTCACTCAACAATGTTTTTGTTTCTTTTAAGGTTATTAAATGAAGTAAATTAATTATTAATATAAAGTTTTGATTAGGATACTTTGAAGACCACCCGTCTTTAGTTGCATCCAAATGGCAAGGAGGATTAATATTTTCTATGACATTATCTGACAACAAATTATTAATACTTTGGATGCGTTCTTTATCTATATCAGAAGGTTGCCAAGTAATTTGTCTTAATTTAGATCCAAGTTGAATTATATGTTGTCCTGTACCGCTAGCAATTTCAAGAGCTTTACCAGAATTGGGAATAGTTTTTGAAATAAGTTCAACGATAATAGAACAATTACGATTAGCAGATGGTGAATAAAGACTGCCATTCACATCAACAATAGGAATATTTAGCCCTTCTGAATTATTATTGAAAATCATTTGCTGCACGACCAATTTACTTTTTAATTTTTAATTTTAATGATATTTATTATGTAAGTAAAAGCTTAAATGCTAATCCCACTAAAATTATTTGAAACATAAGGGTAAAAAATTTATTACTAATTTTATTTAAGAAAATTTGCCCAATTCTACTTCCTAATAATGTTGCAGGAATTATCATAAGAAATGTTTCTATATATTCGTAGAAAGAAAATCCTATAAATGTAAACCCGATTATTTTTATTAAATTTCCAATTAACCCAAAATAACCCAAAGTACCTACAATAGATTTTTTCTCTTCTATACTTTGCCTAACTATTACAGCTAAAAGTGGGGCAATAACTCCAACTAAAATATTTAAAATACCTGTAAAAAAACCTATAAAGTAATAAATATTCGAAGGAATTTTGATTTTCTTAAAACTTTTTAGATTTTGAAATCCAATAGCTAATAAAATAAAAATGCCTATTAAGTTTTTTATATAATCTTGATCAATACTTTGAAATATTTTAAGCCCTATAAAAACACCTAAAGGCAGCAATAAAGAGAATTTAAATATTATTTTCCAATGCACAAATTTTCTTAAAAACCATGTTCTTGAAATGTTAGAAGATAGTTGGATTACTCCATGAACTGGAATAGCTTCTGATGGGTTCATAAATTGAAGCATTGCTGCTAACAAAACCGTCCCACCTCCAGCCCCAGCAATAGATGTCATTAAAGCTGTAAAAAAAGACAAAACAGTCAAAATAATATTTTCTGACAAAGTTATTTCTAACATTTCAAGTATTTTTTGATTTAATATTCATTTAAAGACTTTTCATTTAATTAGATTTTGACATTATTTTAAAATAAGAATTATAAATAATTAATACTAAATTTAATACGGCTTGTCTTTTGAAAATAGAAATTGAGACTGTTATACATTCAATTAATAATAACGAAGGTCATTTATGTGTTGATATATTTAAAAGAAAAAATCAAACATTTGGATTTGAAGAATATAGAAAAGATCCAGAAACTAATTCTGGTTGGTACCAGATTGGATTTTATAGCAATAAAGTATTTCACAATTATTTTGAAACATTAAAATATGCAAAAAAGAAAATATTATGGTTAAAAAATAAAATATGAAAATTGTTAGTTTACTTCCTGCAGCTACGGAAATTCTTTGTGATATGGGTTTGGCGGAATATATAAGTGCTGTAAGTCATGAATGTGACTATCCATCAATAGTAAAGAATAAAATAAAAATCACTTCCAGTATTATTCCTAATAACAGCGATCAAAATACAATTGATAAATTAGTAAAAGAGGCCATTACAAACAACATTCCACTTTATGAAGTAGATACTGTTAAACTAAATGCGATTAATCCTGACTTAATAATTACTCAAGGATTGTGTGATGTATGTTCTATTTCCGAAGATAAAATACAAGCAACCTTAAAAAATAACTTATGTACATTATCATCAAATACAAAAATTATTTCATTAAATGGTGTTACTTTTGATGACATATGTTCAGATATTCTAACAATTGGTAAAGCCGTTAATAAAGAAGATATTGCAAACAAAATAATAAAAGAAGCTGTTTGCTCAAAATTAAAAATTAGTAAAAAAAAAAGTAAGAGTACTTTACTTCTTCTTGAATGGATTGATCCTTACTTTAGTGCAGGCCATTGGATACCTGAACAAATTGAGATGGCTGGTTTTATATCTTCAATTGGGCGAAAAGGTGAAAAATCAAGACAAATTACAACTGAAGACATTAATAAAACGAACCCTGATTATATAGGACTAATTTGCTGCGGTTATAACCTTGAAGAAAACATTTTATTTTCTCAAAAAATATATCAAGATGAAAGAATAAATCAATTAAATGCTATAAAGAAAGAAAGAGTTTTTGCTTTCGACTCTAATTCTTATTTTAGCAGACCCTCACTAAGATTATTAGAGGGTGCAAAACAATTAAAAAAAGCTATTTTACAAAATGATAAAGAATTTCATTGTAAAAGATATTAGGTTTTATAAATAATTGGGAATTCTTTTTCTGTTAATTTGTCACCAGTATTAAGCTTTATATTCTTAAAAGGTGGAGACCCTTTACCCTTTCTATCTACAAAAAAAGCGTCATCTCCAACTATTCTTGCAGAAAAAACTCTCCGTCTACTTTTTTTATTAACATTTTGAGAGGCTCCATGTAATGTCCTAAAATCGAAGGCAACAGCATCCCCAGCTTTGATATCCCAGCTTAGAATTTTGTAATTTTGTCTATTAGAATTTATATCAGGAACGTCTTTAGAATGATCATTTTCATATAAGTCATTACCATTAAACCTTTTTGGTTTATGTAAAATTTTAGATAAATGTGAACCTGCAATACACTCAAGACAACCTTCTTTGGATATGTCGTCTAAAGCTATCCAAAAACTCACAGACTTGTTGCCATCAACGCAATAATAAGGTTTGTCTTGATGCCATGGTGTAACAATTGAAGAACCAGGTTCTTTAACTAAAACGTGATCATGAAAAAATTGTGCTTGTTTAGATTTCATTAACTCTGCAGCGTAAAACCCTAACTTTGATTTAAATATAAAATCATTAAACTCAGTAATTCTATCCCAGTTAACTAAATCCTGAAAAAAAGGGGCGGTTCCATCTTCTGGTGTATAAGATCTCTCCCTCACACTTGGGTTTTCAATTAACTTATCTACACCAATTCTTAATTCCTCAAGCCAGTCAATGAACATACCTTTACAAAGAACTGCACCATCTTTAGAAAAATCTTCTATTATTTTATTATCTATAAATGCCATCCCATTCTTTCACTGGTTCTAGTTTGCCATCTTTACCTAAATTTGGTCTGTTTTTAGTAAATGTGTTTTCAGAGCCAACAACTCCATAATCCATGTAACCTAACCGCACTAGAGGTCGGGCAGCTGCAGCATTGAAAAGGCCATCTTTAATAAATTTATCATTTATAAAAATACCTACAACTTGGCCAAATATAACATAATTACCTGTGCCTTTTTCTCTATCTACATTTGGAAGATCTATAGTTTTCCAATGTTTACATTCAAGAGCAGCAGCAGCCTCTGATACAAAAGGAGCTGAAACAAATTTACCAACTTGGGGCTTTAAACCTGCTAGTTCAAATTCATTAACTTCTGGTCCTGCTGGCACAGAACTACCATTCATATGGTCAAACAGCTCTTCAGTTGCAATCGAAACAGTAAACTCCCCAGTTTCTTCGATGTTTTTAACTGAATCTTTTATGTCTACAGAAGAAAACATAACATAATGCGGCCTGTCAGCAATTGCATTAAAGTAGCTGTAAGGGGCTAAATTATAAATACCTGACTTAGAACAACTTCCTATCCAGCCTATTGGTCGTGGTGCAACTATTGCTTTAAAGGGGTCGTGAGGTAAATTATGCTCATTTTTAATAGTATCGTAATGCATGTTTTTTTCCTATTAGACTTATAAATTTTCCTTAAAAATAAACAATATCAATGAAAAGTATAGGATATTTTTTTATAATTGATGTAACTTTAAAATAAATAAATAAATACGGTGAATTATGAAAAATCAGACAATTAATGTGATTGGATTTATTGGGTTAGGTGTTATGGGGAACTCTATGAGCAAAAACTTACTCAAAAACAAGAAGTGGTCAGTCATTGTAAAAGACTTAAATCAAAGTAAAGAAGAAGATTTACAAAATCATGGAGCAATTATTGCTTCTGACATTAAAGAGGTTTTTGATAAATCTGATGTAATTATAACGTGCCTTCCTGGAGGAAGTTATGTTAATGAAATGTACTTTGGTAAACAAGACATGATTTCCGTTATAAAACCAAATAAATATATTGTTGATATGTCTACTTCTCAACCTGACTTAATGGTAAAATTAAACATTAATATAAAAAAGAAAAACTCTTTTTTTGCCGATGCTCCAATAGCAAAAACTAGGCAAGCAGCAATTGACGGAACCCTTGCTATAATGGTTGGGTCAGACTTAAATACTTATAAACATTTACTACCTGTTTTTAACTTAATAGGAGAAGATATAATGCATTGCGGAGACGTTGGGTCTGGCCAATTAACCAAAATAATGAATAAT
Organism: Pseudomonadota bacterium; assembly: GCA_028382005.1. Lineage (GTDB taxonomy): Bacteria > Pseudomonadota > Alphaproteobacteria > Puniceispirillales > Marisalimonadaceae > Marisalimonas. The sequence goes on along the minus strand of JAOESH010000015.1, from coordinate 24,630 downwards.
ATGATACTTTTTGAGACAGTAGTTGCACTTAGTGAGGCTGCTAATATTGCAGAAAAATATGGTATGAGTGTTGAGAAACTATTTAATAATATAACTAAATGTTCTGGAGACAGTTTTGCACTTAAAAATCATGGACTAAAAAGCATAGCAAAAGATAACTTCCCTTCCCCAGCTTTTTCATCTGAGTATGCACTAAAAGACTTGTCTTATGCATTGGAGTTAGGAAACAAACTTAAGGTTAAATTACCAGGTGCTGAAACAGCTGAAAGACTTCTTCAAACTAGCATCGAAAGAGGTGATAAAGATTTATACTTTCCAGTAATTAAAAAATATTTAAAGTAACTATTATCCTCTCCCAACAAAAGGCATTTTATTTGCCATTACTGTCATATTTAATACATTTACTGTTACAGGTAATTTAGCCATATACAATACTGCTTCTGCAATATGAATAGAATCTATAACTGGTTCAACACTCATTTCACCAGTTGCCTGAGGTACGCCCTCTTTCATTCTTGCTGTCATAGGTGTTTCTGCATTACCTATATCAATTTGACTACACGCTATATCATAGCTTCTTCCATCTAAAGATATTGTCTTTGTCATTCCTGTGACTGCATGTTTAGTTGCAGTATATGGAATTGAACCAGGTCTTGGTGTCACTGACGATACACTACCGTTATTAATAATTCTTCCACCTTGAGGCTTTTGTTTTCGCATTAAAGCAAATGCGTATTTAGCACACAAAAACATTCCATTAAGGTTTATATCAACTACACTCTTCCAATTTTCAAATGGCATTTCATCAATTGATTGAGCAGGAACACCTATGCCTGCGTTGTTGAATAAAATATCAATTCTAGCATGCTTCTCTTCTATAATTTTGAAAGAATTTTCTACAGCTTTTGGATCGCTAACATCACATTGTAATATTACAGTCTGTCCTGAGCATAATTCTTGAGTTTCGAGTAATTTATCTTTTCTTCTTCCTACTAAATAAACAATAATACCTTCTTTTGATAACACCTCTGAAACTCTTCTACCAACTCCAGTACCGGCTCCAGTTACCATTGCTATTTTTGACATTCACATTTCCTTTTTTACTAAAGACTAGATATATTTGTTAACATGTATAATGTTATGTTATCATTTTTAATCAAGTATAAATAATAAAAAACTTAAAATCTTTTGTAGAAGATATAATTATGAAAAAAAAAGTTTATATAGGATGTGGAGCAGGATTTTCTGGGGATAGGTTTGATGCTTCTATTCCAATTGTCCGAGAATTTAAAAAAATAAATTCTCCAAAATATTTAATGTTTGAGGTTCTTGCAGAAAGAACTTTAGCAATAGCTCAACAGTTTAGAATTAAGAACCCCGAGGAAGGTTATTCACCATTTTTGGATTCTTACATAACACCAATATTAAATGATTGTCTTGAAAATAATATTAAAATTATTTCAAATATAGGTGCTGCAAATCCATTAGGTGCGGCAAAAAGAATTCTTGAAATTGCAAAAAAACAAAACACAAGACCTCCTAAAATTGGAGTGGTCTTGGGTGATGACTTATTAGAGTATATGTCTAATGATGATATATTAAGTAGTCCTACTGTAGAAGGTCTAGACTTTTCTAATAACAAAATAACTGCAGCTAATGTATATCTTGGCGCTCAACCAATAGCAGATGCATTAGAAAAAGGCGTAGATATAGTTGTGGTTGGTAGAACAGTTGATAGTGCACTAGCTTTAGGACCTTTGCTATATGAATATAAATGGAAACCAAACGAACTCAACTTAATTGGTTCAGGAACTATATGCGGTCACCTTTTAGAATGTGGTGCGCAAGTAACAGGTGCCTATTTTGCTGATCCTGGTTTTAAGGATGTTCCCGATTTAGCAAATGTAGGCTTTCCAATAGCAGAGTTTAGCGAAGATGGATCTTTTGTGATAACTAAACCTCATGGAACAGGGGGGTTAGTTAGCAAAGGTACTGTGACAGAACAGTTGTTGTATGAAACTCATGACCCCTCAAGTTATTTAGTGCCTGATGTAACAGCTGACATGAGTCATTTAATATTAGAAGATGACGGTACAAATAGAATTATCGTTAAAGGGGGACTTGGAAAACAGCCGCCTGAGAAATTAAAAGCAACTATTTGTAGTGATAATGGATTTATGGGTGAGGCTGAAATTAGTTATGCTGGTCCAAACGCTCTTGCCAGAGCTAAGCTTGCTGGAGATATAATTAATGAGAGAATACAAATTTTAGGATTACAAGGCCAAATAAGAACAGAAATAATTGGTGCTGGCTCTGTTCATTTTTCTATGGATGAGACAACGTCCTATGAACTTACAAATGATGGTGATTATAGAGTAAGGACTTCAGCAATATACCCTCATAAAGAGCAGGCTCAACAAATGATCGATGAGGTTTTGTCATTATATTGTTGTGGACCAGCAGCTGGTGGAGGAGCTCGAGCATATGTTACAGCTCAGTCTTCGACAGCATCTATTTTAGTAGATCGACACTTAGTTGATCCAAACGTGAAAATAAGAATTTTATAGAAATATTGAGGTAATTATGAATACAATAAATTTACCTGTTCATGCAATTGCTCATGCTAGAGCTGGGGATAAAGGAGACGTATCAAACATATCACTTATTGCATATTTAGATAATGGTTGGGATTTAATACATAACTTAGCCACAGAAGAGACTGTTTTAAATATATTTGAACATTTAGGAGCAACAAAAGTTGATAGATATGAATTACCTGGATTGAAAGCTCTTAATTTTGTAATACAAAACGCACTTGGCGGTGGCGTGAATAGTTCATTAAGATTAGATAGACATGGTAAAACTTTATCTTCACATTTACTAAATGAGCTAACTTTACCAATAACTGAGAATATGATACCTTCAAATTCTCCATATTTAAAAAGATTTAAGGATTAAAAAAAAATGAAAGAAGCCGGATCTCTGCTAGTAGAATTATTAGAAAATCAAAAAGTTGATAGAGTTTACTGTGTGCCGGGTGAAAGCTACTTATCAGTGATGAATGGTCTTCAAGAAACTTCAATAGAGACAATTTTATGCAAACATGAAGGTGCAGCTTCCATAATGGCAGAAGCAGATGGAAAGCTTACTGGTAGACCAGGCATTGCTTTTGTGACAAGAGGACCTGGAGCTACCAACGCAGCCTCAGGCATTCATATTGCACAGCAAGATAGTACACCTATGATACTTTTTGTAGGTCAAATTGGTAAAGAAATGTATGGTCGTGATGCTTTTCAAGAAGTTGACTATGAACAATTTTATGGTGGTATGGCAAAATTAGTAGTTGAAGTTCAACAGGCTGATAGATTACCTGAAATTGTTTCTCGCGCATACTATACAGCTATGTCAGGTAGGCCTGGACCTGTAGTAATAGCATTACCTGAAAACATGCTAACAGAGAAAACTAACAAAAAAGCAACTAGTTACATTAATCAAGTTTCATCGGCTCCATCTACTAAAAATTTAGCACAATTCATTGAAGAAATTAAGGATGCAGAAAATCCTCTTCTTATTCTAGGTGGCTCAATTTGGTCTGAAGAAGCAGAAAAAGACTTAGCTTCTATTTCGGAAATGCTTGGATTATCAATTTTAACATCTCACAGAAGACAAAGTCTTTTTAATAATTTGCATAAAAATTATGGAGGAGACCTAGGATTAGGTGTAAATCCAAAATTAATTAATCGTATAAATGAGAGCGATTATATTGTATTACTTGGAGCCAGATTAAGTGAGAACCCTTCACAAGGATTTTCACTTTTTGGTATTCCAGACCACGATAAAAAAATTGTACACATACATCCTGGACCTGAAGAAATTGGAAGAATATATAATCCTCACTTAGGAATTGCTTCAAACCCTATAGATTTTGTAAGTGCCTTAAATAACGCCTTAAAAGGTCTAAATACTAAACCATCACCCACAAAAGAAGAAAATGCAAAACAAGCTCATGAAGATTATATTGATTGGGGAGACATGCCACTTGAGGCTCCAAACGCTGGGGTTGATCTTACATCTGCATTCAGAACCTTAAGAAAAGAGTTGGAACCTAATACTATCATTACAAATGGTGCGGGTAATTATGCCGTTTGGGGCCATAGATTATTTAGGTTTACTAAACTTAGAACTCAACTTGCTCCTATTTCAGGCTCAATGGGGTATGGTCTTCCTGCTGCTATAGCTGCTAAATTACGTTTTCCAGATCAAATGGTAATAGCTCTTGCAGGTGATGGTTGCTTTCAAATGACTGAAAATGAGTTTGCTACAGCAGTTCAATATAATGCTGCAGTAATTGTCCTGGTAATTGATAATGAAATGTACGGCACTATTAGAATGCATCAACATAAAAGTTATAAGGGTAAATATAAACATACCGGTTTAGTTAATCCGAATTTTTGTGATTTAGCTAAAGCTATGGGTGGTCAAGGATATACGGTAGAAAATACTGAAGATTTTTATAATATTTTTATTGAAGCTACCAAATGGACAACCCAAAACAACCTACCTGCTTTACTTCATATTAAAACAGGGTCGGAAATGGTATTGCCTGGCAAACGCTTTAGTGCTTTGTAATAATTAATTAAACTTGTTTAATTTAAAATCGTTACCTAAAACAACTTTTTGATTTTTTAATTCCTTAATGTTTTTAGCACATACTTGTTCCATAATATTTGAAAGTTCATCTTTTAAAATATCATGAACATGATTAGCTCCTTTAGCTCCTAATGCAGCCAATCCAATAATAAAAGGTCTTCCTGTCATAACAAAATCTGCTCCAAGCATTAGGCCTTTACTAATGTCTTGTCCCGAATAAAAACCTGAGTCAATAATTATTGGAAACTTTAGTCCAACTTTTTTCCTAATTTCAGGCAAAGTCTGTAATGGGCTTGGTGCAATGTCTATTTGACGACCACCATGATTTGATAGATATATAGCGTCAACTACCTTAGTTGTTTTAACTGCATCGTCAATATCCATTAATCCTTTTAAAATAATTGGTCCTTTCCAAATATCACGAACTTCTTTTAAATAATCCCAATCCAAATAACGTTGCATCTGACTTCCAGCAAAACCAGCTTTTGATTTCGCATTACCATGCCAACTACCATCACTATATTGATCCATCGTACCAAAAGCAGGAATGCCATTTACTAAAGTTCCTATTGACCAAGATGGACAAATTGCTGCTTGGAAAAAAGTTCTCAAATTATTTTTAGGAGGAACAGAAACACCTGCCATTCGAAGTCTTTCCCTTCTACTAGAAGCTGGTATATCAGCGGTAATGATTAGAGTTTTAAAACCAGAATTTTTAGCTCTTTTTAATAAGTCATCCCTTATTGCTTTATCAGCAGGAGGATAAAGTTGAAACCACCCATTTCCGTCCAAATGCTTTCCAACTTCTTCAACAGATGCGCAAGAAACAGTTGATAAAGAAAAGGGTATATTATTCTTAACAGACATCTTAGACAGTGCTATTTCAGCACCTGGCCACATCAGGCTCGTCATTCCTACAGGAGCCATACCAAAAGGTGCGTCGTATTCATAATCAAACAATTTTGTTTTTAAGTTTGGACTTACGGTACCTTTAAGATATTGAGGAACTAAGAAAATTTGATTAAATACTTTTCTATTATTTTCTAAAGCTTCATCATAACCTGTTCCAGCGAATAAATACTCTGCAGCAAAGTGAGGCATTCTTCTTTTTGCAACACCAACCATGTCGCTAACTCTTGGGTATTTATCAACTAAACTAGACAAAACTTTCTCCATTAATATAATAATAATATATTTAACATGTTATTTTTAAAATAATATTAGTTAAAATAATAGTAATAAAATTAAAAACACAACTTAGAAAGATTAACTAATGATAGAAAATCCTCCATTGATACAAATCAAAAAATCTAAAAGTAGAAATAGACCTTCCCAAAATCAAATTAATTCTTTCAAAGATATACCAACTAGCTTTATTTGTGATGCGTTAAGTGGTTACGCGGCTTTAGACCCCACAATTAAACCTTTATCAATTCCTGGAAAAACTGTGAACCACATAGTGGGCCCAGCATTGACTGTTTTTTCTGGGGCCGCAGATGTGCTTGGTATGGCAATCGCTTTAAGTGAAATTCAAGAAGGTGATATAGTTATAAATTGTGTAAATGGATTTCAAGGAACCGCAGCAGTTGGTGATCGTATTGCTGGAATGATTAGAAATAACGGTGGTAAAGGGCTTGTAACCGATGGCCCAATGAGAGATTTAAATGGTGTAATTAGCACTGGTTTAGACTGTTTCTGTACTGGTTTAAATCCTAACTCTCCGTATAATAGTGGCCCTGCAAAGATTGGCTTTTCTGTTGATATTGGAGGCAAAACTGTTAATAGCGGTGATATAATTGTAGCTGATACCGATGGGGTTACTGTCGTTCCTTTTAATAAAATTGACGAGGTTATTAGTAAATTAGAAAGGATAGTTGAAGTAGAAAATGCTATGGACAAACAAGTGTCTGAAGGTCTTAAAATCTCTCAAAAAGCTTTGGATTATCTAAATAGTGACCAAGTAGTTTATACAGAGTAATTAAATCTAGAGATACACTTTCCCATCAGTTATGTTTTGCAAATAGTCAATTGAAATATTTTCATTCATATCAATAACTTTAAATCCTTCTTTAGTTATATCTATAACTGCATAATCTGAATAAACTCTCGATACAACACCAGCACCTGTGAGTGGTAAAGTGCAATTTTGAACCAGTTTAGGTTTCCCTTCTTTTGTTATATGTTGAGTCATAACAAAAACATTTTTCGCTCCTGCAACTAGATCCATAGCTCCACCGACAGCTGGAATACCTTTACCTGTAGACCAATTAGCAAGATCTCCTTTTATAGAAACTTCCATAGCTCCAAGAACACAATAGTCTATGTGTCCACCTCTTATCATAGAAAAACTATCAGCATGATGACAAAAACTTCCACCAGGCAAAATTGTAACTGGTTTTTTTCCTGCATTAATCAAATCTAAATCAATTTCGTTTTCATTTGGAGTAGGCCCCATTCCTAACAAACCATTTTCAGAATGATATATAATTTCACGACCTTCCTTAATATGCTGTGAAACAATTTCAGGCATTCCTATCCCAAGATTTACATATGACGCATGTGGTAAATCATCAGCAATTTTTGAAGCAATAGTGTTTCTATCCCACCCTTTTACCACATTTTTTAAGTCTGAATTCATCATGGGTATATCATACCTTCCTCAATTGCATTCGTTTCTATAATTGGATTGTCAATTTTAATTATTTTATGAACAAATATACCTGGAGTAATAACATGTTCTGGATTTGTCTTATCAGGTTCTATAATTTTTTTTACCTGAATTAATGATTGCTTTGCCGCCATACACATTATTGGATTAAAATTTCTAGCAGTTTTATTAAAAGTCAAATTTCCATATCTATCAGCAACATCTGCCTTTACAAATGCAAAATCAGCATAAAGAGCTTCTTCTAAAATATATTTTTTATTATTAAATACTTTTTCTTCTTTGCCTTTTGCTAGAGGGGTTCCAACTGCAGTCGCAGTATAAAAAGCAGGTATGCCTGAACCCGCAGCTCTAATTCTCTCAGCCAAGGTACCCTGTGGTACGACCTCTAATTCTATTTCATTATTATTGTATAATTCAGGAAAGGTTATTCCTTTAGCTGACCTTGCAAATGAACAAATAACTTTTCTTACTTGTTTTTGACCTATCAAAGCTCCAAGTCCTACCCTACCATTTCCTGCATTATTAGCAATAATTGTTAAATCCTTTGCGCCATTATCAATTAAACCATGTAACAACTCAATTGGACTTCCAGCTTCACCAAATCCACCAACCATAATTGTGGCACCATCAAAAATTTCAGATAACATTTCTGAAATCTCTGCTTTTATTTTGTTAATTAACATATTAACCTTTCCAATTATTGATAATTCTTAATATAAGATATATTCTCAATTATAAAGTAAAAAATATTAAATTGAATGGTAATAAATTATGAATTTTGAGTACTCAGAAAAAGAAGAAAATTTTCGTTTAGAAGTAAAAGAATGGCTTAGTAAGACACTTCCAAAATCTTTGTCCGAAAAAGTAAAAAAATATCAAAGATTAACAAAAGAAGATTATGAAATTTTTATGAAAAACTTAAGTGCTAAAGGTTGGTTAGCATGGCACTGGCCAAAAGAATATGGCGGAACAGGCTGGAATGCCATAGAAAAACATATTTTTGAAGAAGAAATAATAAAAGCATCTGCTCCAAGAATTATTCCATTTGGTGTAAATATGCTTGGTCCCGTATTGATTGAATTTGGTTCGGAGGAACAAAAAAATTATTACCTTCCTAGAATATTAAATAATGAAGACTGGTGGGCACAAGGTTATTCTGAACCTGGAGCAGGTTCCGACCTTGCTAGTCTTAAGACTACAGCGATAGATAAAGGAGACCATTATATTGTTAATGGACAAAAGACATGGACAACTCTTGGTCATCATGCTGATAAAATTTTCTGCTTGGTTAAGACTGATTTGAACGCAAAACCACAACTAGGTATTTCGTTCTTACTTATAGATATGGATTCACCTGGAATAAAAGTAAAGCCCATCGTTACCCTTGACGGGGAACATGAAGTTAATGAAGTTTGGTTCACTGACGTAAAAGTTCCTAAAAAAAATATAGTTGGGAAGGAAAATGAAGGTTGGACTTATGCAAAATACCTCTTGACCTTTGAAAGAACAGGAATTGCAGGAGTACCATATTCAAAATCTGCCCTAAATCATTTAAAAATAGTTTCTAAAAAATCACTTAAGAATGGGAAACCACTTATTGATGATCCTGTTTTTTCTTCTGAAATAGCAGAGCTTGAAATTGATCTTCTGGCAATGGAAATTTTTAATTTAAGAACTGTTAATGCTGCAGCTGAAGGTAAAGCTCCAGGAATGGAAAGTTCCCTTTTAAAAATAAAAGGTACTTTAGTTAGACAAAAAACAACTGAACTTCTTAGAAAAGCTCTTGGGCCACAAGCTTTACCTTATTTACCAGAGCAATTTGATGAAGGATGGAATGAAATGCCAATTGGCCCTGACTATGCCGGCCCTATTGCTAAACAATATTTTAACATGCGTAAAATATCTATATATGGAGGATCTAACGAAATCCAAAAAAATATAGTTGCTAAAGCATCATTTGGATTATAGGAAATAAAATGGATTTTTCATTATCTGAAGAAAGAAAAATGCTTAAAGAAACAGTAGCAAGGTTTTTTGAAAGTAATTATAAAAATATAAATAAGCGCAGTGAAAATGTTTATTTGCCGGAAGGTTTTTGTAAGACTTTTTGGAAGGATAGTGCAGAACTTGGTATTATAAGTGCCCTGGTATCCCCTGAATTTGGAGGATTAGGCGGTGATGGTGATGACATATCAATAATATTTGAGTTAATTGGAAAATCTTTGTGCGTAGAACCATTTCTAGCTTCAGGAGTGCTATCGAGTACTGTTTTATCCTCAGTAAGTAAAATTAATATAGATTTAATCAATGAGGTTGTAGAAGGTAATCTCTTAATTGCATTTGCTCATACAGAAATGAATAACAGATATGAAGATAGTTTTATAGAGACTAATGCTTCATTAAGGGGTAGGAAATGGTGTCTTAATGGTACGAAGTCATTTGTTATTAATGGAGATACCGCAAACAAAGTAATTGTGTCAGCTCGCATTGACGGAAATGTAAACGACAAAGCTGGAATTGGATTATTTTTAGTTGATAATAATCAAATAACAAACAGATCATATAATACTATTGATGGTTATAGGGCAGCTGAACTGATATTTGACAATTCAAATGCTGAACTAATAGCTAAAGATAATGAAGCGTTAAGCTGTATTATTAAAGCTAACTCTGCGGGTGCTCTGGCACTGTCATCTGAAGCTTTAGGTATTATGGAAACTTGTTTCAATTTAACTTTAGACTATTTAAAAACTAGAAATCAATTTGGAAAAACAATAGGTTCTTTTCAAAGTATTCAACATAGAATGGTAGATATGATGCTAGAAATTGAACAAGTAAAATCTGCAGTTATGTTAGCTTCATCTACATATCAATCTGATGCAAAAACAAGAGATAAAAATATTTCAGCTGCTAAAAATTTAGTTGGTAGAGTTGGTAAATTAGTAGCAGAAGAAACTATCCAATTACATGGTGGAATTGCAATGACATGGGAATATTCAGCTTCACATTATGCAAAAAGACTTATAATGATAGATCATTTAATGGGTGACAGTGACTATCATAGAGATAGATTCAAACTTTTAAGTGTGTCTTAATTTTTAATGAGAATTGTATCCGCTTTTTTTCTAAATGCGTCAGGAACTTCCATTGATTTTCTTTTATCTAAATCAAAAAGAACTGCTACTATTTCTATATCCATTACTATGTCTCCAGAAGTGTCGTCAACCATATGGTGAATGAATTTTAGAGATTTATTACCAATTTTGGTAAAGTTAGTATACATTGTTACTGCCATACCAAGGGGAGCTGTTTTATAATATCTAACAGAATAATCTAACGCAGCTGAACCAATATTGTATTTAGACCTCCAATTATAATCAGCTCCACAATAAGTAAAGAGATGAGTGGCTGCATCAGAAACACAGCCAACCTTAAACTGACTAGATCCCATTTGTGAATAATCTAAATCCCACGTATTGACAGCTTTTTTACATGTAATAAAAGCAGTATTATCAAATTTTTTAGATGGTCTATTATCTTCTAATGGCCTTAATTTTTTAAATTCTAGTTCATTCAAATATGTATTATTATTTGATATAAAAATCTTATTTATGACTTCTTTTATTTTTTCAGAAATGTTTAATGAGATTGTTATTTCAAAGTATGCAGATACATTTCTATTATTTGGACAAAATACTTTGCTTAATAATAATAACTTATTTTTACTTATAGATTTTAAATTTAAAACTATTTCTAAAGCACAATTTAAATGAACCTCTTTACTAAAAATACACCGCTCATTTTCTATTTCAAAGTTAACATTTTGTTTTAAATTACTTGATATTTCATTAAATAAATTCTTAATAGCATCTGAATGTTTGCCAAAATAAAATTGTACATTCATGTGTGCCATTTGGTCACAATCTTCTTTTTTAACTATTCCTTTATAAGCAGAAAATACACCCTTTTGAGTTTTAGTTTTTATAAAAGATAATTCATTTAAATTAATTTTTTTAATTACGTATTGCTTACTAAAGATTAATTGATCTTTGTCAAAATTAATATCCTTGGATAAATAAAGATTTTTAACAATCACTAAGTCATTATCTTCATTTTGCAATAAGTCAGAGAGAACATAGATAGTGCTAAAATTTTCTGCTTTTGTTTTAGAATGATTTAACAAATAACCTTCACCAATATCAGCGTTTATTGGTGTGTCTAATAAAGATGATAAAAAAGACATTGCATCTTCTAATACTTTATTAAGACAAGACAATTTAATATTATTATTTGAATCAAAATCAAATTGATTGACTAAACCTCTGAAGGTTTCTAACTGTGTTTCATTCATGTTATAACTATAATTAGGTTTTTTCCTAATTTTTATCCCTTAACTCTAATTTAGCAACGCTCATTCTGTGAACTTCGTCAGGACCATCAGCTAATCTTAGAGCTCTAGCGTATCCATAAGCATAAGATAAAGGGAAATCAGATGTTACACCTCCTCCTCCGTGAACTTGAATAGCTCTATCAATGACTCTAGCCGCCATATTTGGTGCAATTACTTTAATCATAGATATTTCTTTCCTAGCAATTTTATTTCCAACTGTATCCATCATATGAGCCGTCTTTAGAACTAATAGACGAGCTTGTTCGATTTCAGCTCTGCTCTCAGCTATGTCATGCATTACAACTCCTTGTTGTGATATAGGTTTACCAAAGGCAACTCTCGACTTTGCTCTTTTAACCATGAGTTCTAATGCTCTTTCAGCCTGCCCAACAAGCCTCATACAGTGATGTATTCTTCCTGGACCTAATCTACCTTGAGCAATCTCAAATCCTCTTCCTTCGCCTAAAAGTATGTTTGAAGCAGGAACCTTAACATTGGTAAATTGAACTTCAGCATGACCATGCGGAGCATGATCATAACCAAAAACTGGAAGGTGCCTTAGAACTTTAACACCAGGTGTATTAAATGGAATCAGTATCATAGACTGTTGCTTATATTTGTCTGCCTCAGTATCAGTTTTACCCATAAAAATCATTATTTTACATCTTGGATCCATTGCACCTGATGTCCACCACTTAGTAGCATTAATTATATAATAATCACCATCTCTGGTAATAGAACCTTGTATGTTCGAAGCATCAGAGGAAGCTACATCAGGTTCAGTCATTGCAAAAGAAGAACGAATTTCTCCATTTAATAAAGGAGTTAACCATTCTTTTTTCTGTTGATCAGTTCCATATCTAACTAACACTTCCATATTTCCTGTGTCAGGAGCAGAACAGTTAAAAACTTCTGCACCTATAGGAGAACGGCCCATAATTTCACATAAAGGAGCATACTCCGTATTTGTAAGGCCAGCTCCAAGATCACTATCTGGTAAAAACAAATTCCACAAACCTTCAGATTTCGCTTTAGCTTTTAACTCTTCCATTACTGGAGGTATGCACCACCTTCCTCCTGCTTCCACTTCTTTTTTATAGACATCTTCATTAAGATATACATTCTCGTTCATAAAAATGGATAATTTTTCTTGAAGATTTTTAACTTTTTCTGAATGCTCAAAATTCATTATTTTTCCTTTACTTAATAGTCGTTAAAAATTAAAGACATTATTCGCTCTATTTATTAGGGCTTCTACTCTATTCCCAAAAGTAGAGAATCTTTTATCTTTTGTTTGCCCTTTTAAATATCGTATATAAATTTGTTGAAGTATTACTGCCAGTTTCAATGCTCCGAAAGCATAGTACCAATTTATATTTTCTATATCAAAACCGGTTCTATTAGAATAATAATCTATTATCTCATCCCTTGTTGGATATAATATATTTTCAGTTGGCATAGAGGTTATAGACTTACACTCCTCGTTATCATTTTCATCAATCCAATAATTTAACATGTGACCAACATCCATTAGAGGATCTCCCCTGGTACACATATCCCAATCAAAAACGGCTACAGGATTGAATAGATCTGTATTGCTCCACATAATATTATCTAATTTAAAATCGTTATGCAAAATAGTAATTACTTGAGACTGTGGTAAATTTGATCTTAAATATGACGTTAGTTTATCAAATCTAGATTTTAAATATTGATTTTCAGTAGATTTTTTCCACCTGTCTTCCCATCCATTTAGTTGCCTTAACACAAACCCTTCTGGTTTTCCTAAGTCACCTAATCCTACTTGATTTGGATTAACTTTGTGTAAATCAGCTAAAATATCAATCATTCTAAAACTTAATTTTCTTATATTCTCTTTTGAATTAGCAATTTGATCATGCATTTTTTTTCTTATTACAAAACCATTTCTTCTTTCAATAATGTGAAACTTAGATCCAATTATACTTTCGTCATCGCAGAAATATAAACTTTTAGGAGCAAGAGGAAACTTAGTATTTATTTGAGATTGGACTTTATATTCTCTTAACATATCATGTGAAGATGGAGCAATTAGACCAAGAGGAGGTCTTCTTAAAACATAGTCTTTATTATCTAATTTTAATAAATATGTTAAGTTAGCGTGCCCTCCGGAAAATTGAAATATTTCGATATTATCGAAGCTAAAATCTAATTCCTTTTTAAGGTAGATATTTAATTTATTTAGATCTACCTTTTCGTCTGTTCTAACATTAATTAACTCTTGGTCGATAGTATTCATAATAAGTAATTATTAACACTCCAAAATTATTTTAAAAGAAAATTAAATATGATAATCTTTTTACTATTTATCATGTTAAATAAAATCACAACTAATAATTTAATATAATTAACATTTAGGGAAAATATGGAAAACTTATTTAATTTAAAAGGTAAAATAGCATTAATTACTGGTGGATCAAGGGGTATTGGAGCAATGATAGCTGAAGGTTTTGTTCGAAACGGAGTAAAGACATATATCTCTTCAAGAAAGTCAGAAGCTTGTGACAAAAAAGCTGAAGAACTTTCAAAGTTTGGGGAATGTATCTCAATACCTGCTGACTTAACTGATATTAATGAAATGGATAAATTAGTTTCTAAAATTAAAGAAAAAGAAACCAACCTTAATATTTTAGTTAATAATGCAGGAGCAGCTTGGGGTGCATCATTTGATGATTTTCCTGAGACTGGTTGGGATAAGGTTATGGACACTAATGTTAAATCTGTTTTTTTTCTAACTCAAAAATTAGCTGCTATTCTAGAATTATCTGCAAGCGCATCTGATCCTTCAAGAATAATAAATATTGGGTCCATAGACGGAATTGGAATTCCAAGAGCTGAGACATACTCTTACCCTGCATCAAAGGCTGCTGTTCACCAACTCACAAGGGTTTTAGCTAATAGATTGGCAAGCCGGAACATCAACGTTAATGCTATTGCGCCTGGCCCTTTTCAAAGTAATATGATGGCTCACACTCTTGAAGAATTTGGAGAAGAAATAAAATCTTCTGTTCCTAGAGGTAGAATTGGAATTCCTGAGGATATGGCTGGCACTTCTATTTTCTTATCTTCACGAGCAAGTTCTTATATAACAGGTTCAATAATTCCTGTAGACGGTGGATCTTTAATTGCTAGAAGGCATATGGAATAAATTAAATGTCGCTAGATTTAAGTTGGTTATTAATAGCATCTATAAATAATTTTACTTTCATTGGAAGGTATCTCCTATCTGGATAAATTGCATATACTCCTCTATCTGGAACCATAGTATAATCAGGAAGCAAGGTTAATAACTCTCCTGTTTTAATTTTATCTTTACAAAAGACTGCTGGTAATCTGCACAAACCAATACCTTTTAAAGTACTATTTAACAATAATGCTAAGGTGTTAGTGTAAATAACAGGGTTAGTATTAATTGTAGTTTCTTCATTAGTTTTTTTATTTTTGAAGGTAAGATTTGAGTTTTTATAGTTTTTATAAACAACTGAAGGAATTTCTTTTAAGTCATCAGGTTTTAAAGGCATACCATATTGTTTAATTAAACTTGGACTTGCGCAAACATATGCAGGAAAATCAGAGATACGTCTCGCAATTAAACCTGAATTGTCTAATTTTCCTATACGAATAACAAGATCATAACCTTCTTCAATGATATTTATTTGTTTGTCATCAAAATCAATATCTAAGATAACACCAGGATATTGTTTTGCATAATCTGTTATAACGTCAACTAAAAACCTCTCTCCAAACGCCATAGGTGCATTAATTCTTAATTTACCAGTCGGTTGTTCTAGACCATGCGTGATTTTTCTTATAACGGCAGTTATCTCGTCTTCACTCCTGTTTAGAGCTTCAAATAACTGCTCTCCAGCATCAGTTAATGTGACTACCCTAGTAGTCCTATTAAATAAAACTAATTGCAAACGGTCTTCTAAAATTTTTATTTGCTTACTAACTGCAGCTCCAGAAATTCCTAATTTAGAAGCCGCTTTAGTAAAGCTCTTATGTTTAGAAACCTCTATCATGATATTAAAACTATTTTGAAAAATCATTTATTACTATCCTCAAGTTATTAATGAAATAACTTTTTAGGATATTAACATCTTTTCAGTAATAATATAAATAACTTAATATTAATCAATTTAGGGAGATATACATGACTAAAGAAAATAAATGTGGTTGCGGAAGATCACCAACAGGTAAATGTATTGGATGGCACGCACTTAGTGAAGAAGATTATAAGAAAAAAAAAGAAAATTACGAAACTAATAAAAATAAAAAAAATTAATAAGACTAATATGATTAACTTTGAACATTAAATTAAAACACAAGATTTTAATTTAATGTTCTTTCTTTAAGGAGGATTATACTTGTGTCAAAAATTAATTCAATCACGTCCATTATAAATACTGCAAGCGCTCCTATTGGACGTTTATTAATCTCTTTAATGTTTTTAATGTCTGGTTTAAATAAAATCGGTAATTACTCTAACACTTCTGGTTGGATGGAATCCATGGGTGTTTCAAGTTATTTATTACCATTAGTAATTATTCTTGAAATATTAGCTGCTATAGCAATTATAATTGGTTGGAAAACAAAGATAGCAGCTTTTCTGTTAGCAGGTTTCTGCATAATATCAGGTTTAATATTTCATTCAGACTTTAGTAATCAACTTGAAATAATAATGTTTATGAAAAATATTGCTATAGCTGGTGGGTTTCTATTTTTGGTCGTTAATGGGCCTGGAAACTTTTCTATAGATAATAGAAAAATTGACACTCTTGTTAAATCCAAAATATCTAAAAATTCTATTTAATTAAATTTCATAGGAGATGAATCGTGATTAAACAACAAAAATTTGCAGACCTTGGCGGCGCCAACCATGGATGGCTCAATGCCAAACATCATTTTAGCTTTGCAAATTACCACAATCCAGAAAAAATGAGCCATGGTGAGTTACTAGTAATAAATGATGATAGAATAGCACCTCATACAGGTTTTGATACACATCCTCATAAAGATATGGAAATTATAACTTATGTACGTAAAGGTGCAATTACACATAAAGACAACAAAGGAAATGAAGGTAGAACAACAGCTGGGAATATTCAGGTTATGAGTGCGGGTACTGGAATATTGCACTCTGAAAATAATTTAGAAGATGAAGAAACAAATATTTATCAAATTTGGATAAAACCTAAAACAACTGGCATTAAACCTGATTGGGATATGGCTGAATTTCCAAAAGAACCAACATCAAAATCTTTAACTTTACTAGTATCTGGAGATAACAAATCACCATTAAAAATAAATCAAGATGCAAGAATTTATGCTGGACGACTTAATAAAGGTGACGAAATAACACATAATATTATTGGTAAAGCTTATATTTTAATATCTGAAGGAACTATAAATGTAAGTGGAAACGAAGCAAATAAAGGTGATGGCCTTGCCGTATCTGAAGAAAAATTAGTAAAACTGGATGCTCTCAGTGATGCAGAATTACTAATAATAGAAGTTCCTGGAAAAGAAAATGCAAGGTAAATTGACTTTTTAATAATAAAAAATTGCAAAATAAATTATCAATCAAACTTTCTTAACTATTAGAGATTATTAAGACAATGTCTCCTTAAAGAAGTTAACTTTCAAATTCCTTTGGATTATTCAACTGGCAAATTTAATTTAAAATAAGGTTTTTTTATCAACTTATTCTGTGACCACCAAATTGATCTCTTAATTTATTTTTTAATATTTTACCTGTGGCTCCTAAAGGAATTGTATCTGTAAAAATTATATCATCTGGTATCATCCATTTGGCAATTTTACCTTCGTACATTTTTAAAATATCATCTTTTGATGGAGATTTTTCAGGCATGGCTTGAACAATTAAAACAGGTCTTTCTTCCCATTTTTCGTGAGGGACAGAAATAACAGCAGCGTTAGCAACCTCTGGATGCCCAACACAAATATTTTCTAAATCAATAGAACTTATCCATTCGCCACCAGATTTTATAATATCTTTTGTTCTGTCAGTTATAGTCATAAAACCATTCTCATCTATTTTAGCAACATCACCTGTATCAAACCATCCTCCCTCAAGAAATCTATCCTTTTCAGTAGTATCATTATAATATTCCTTTAAAACCCAAAAACCTTTTGAGAGCAACCTACCCTGAGTTTCCCCATCTTCTGGTAAATCATTGCCGTCATCGTCAACTAATTTCATTTTATGACCAAAAATAGTCCTGCCTTGTGCAATTTTTTGATCATAATATTCAGTCCTGTTTTTTGGCTCTTCACCTAATGCAGGCATATTCACAGTTCCTAATGGGCTCAATTCTGTCATACCCCAGGCATGTATTACCTCTGCTCCAAATTCATTTTCAAACCCTTCAAATAATGTTCTTGGACATGAAGACCCACCTATAACTAGCCTTTTGACTGTATCTATTTTTTTGCCTGAAGCTCTTAAGTGATTTAATAACAAAAGCCAAATAGTTGGAACTCCAAGGGAAATAGTTACCTTTTCTGTATTCATAAGGTCAGTTAAGCTTTCACCATCCAACTTTGCACCAGGGAAAACAATTTTAGTTCCACACATTGGCGCCGCATATGGTGTGCCCCAGGCATTAACATGAAACATTGGAACGACAGGGAGTACTACATCTTTAATTCCGTAAGGAACTACATCTTTTAAATTCATCCCATAAGCATGAAGAACTGTAGATCTATGTGAATAAAGTACACCTTTTGGATTTCCTGTGGTTCCAGAAGTGTAGCATAAGGATGACGCCGTTTTCTCATCTAATTGTGGCCAAATAAACTCATCAGATTCATCCTTGATGAAATCCTCATAACATATAACTTTAATGTCATCTTTGACTTTAGGTTTTACCATATTCTTTGCATCAGTCATAACCACTAAAGCTTCAACTGTTTTAAAATTTTCTGATGCTTTTTCAATCAATGGTAAAATATTCAAATCAACACATAAGACTTTGTCTTCGGCATGGTTAACAATATAGGACACTTGATCAGGGTGTAATCTAGGATTAAGTGTGTGACATATAAGGCCACTAGAAGAAGTCGCATAATATATTTCTAAGTGCCTATAACCATTCCATGCTAAAGTTCCAACTTTATCACCTTGTTGTAAATTTAATGATTTAAGGGCATTGGCTAATTTCTTAGTTCTTTTACCCCAACTTGAATAACTATATCTATGAATACCACCCTCAACTGTATTAGATACAATTTCTTGTTTTCCATAATTACTAACAGCATGCTCAAAAATACTTGAAATTAACAAAGGATGGTCTTGCATCAAACCTAACATATTATTCTCTCCAAAATTTAAACTTAATAAATTCTTTGTAATAAATTACACTATATTAAATTTTAATTTTTTCGCAAAAGTTTTGTTTCTTTTTGGTCGATTTCAAAATCTTTTTCGTTAATACATACACCAAAAAGTTTAGTTGCTTCTTTTATAGAATATTTTTTTTCTTTTACATCTTTTAACACTAATAATTCATTCCTCTCAAATGGATGTCCATAACCCCCACCTCCCGGTGTTTTTACATGAACTGTATCACCTTTTGTAAGCTGAATGTCTTGCTCTTTAGATAAATGAATAGGTGTATAAACTTTTTTTGACTGCTGGACATTAACAACATTAACTTGACCATCTAGTCCTCCCATAGCTCCTTGAGGACCATATCTGCCGTGATCCATTACAAAACTTGCTTGAGCATTATTACACAAAATCTCTAACTTATAATCTAGGCCGAAGCCACCTCTTTGTTTCCCTGCACCTCCTGAACCTTCGTGAAGAGCGTAATGGTGATACAATACTGGAAATTTTTGCTCCATAATCTCTACGGGTGGAGCTTTGGATATGCCGATAGTTGAGCATCCATTTGCAAGTCCATCGTGATCTGAATTACCACCATATCCTCCCCCAGATAATTGATACATTACAAAGTCACTATTTGTATCTTCATTAAAACCACCTAAAGCAAAGTTTCCACTAGTGCCAGCAGGTGCAGCAGTAACTCTTAACGGAAGAACTTCAACTAATGCAATAAAAACTGCTTCAGCAATTCTTTGTGAAACTTCTGCTGCACAACCAGAAACAGGCCTTGGATAATGGGCATCTAAAAATGTGTTTAATGGCCTTTTAACTTTGAGAGGAATAAAAGCACCTCCATTTATGGGAACTTCAGGAAAAATATGTCTTATAGCTAGGTAAACAGAACTTAAAGTAGTAGCTAACACAGAGTTCATTGGTCCCTTACATGGTTTAGATGATCCAGAAAAATCAAATTCTAATTCTTCTTTTTTTTTTGTAATTGATAATTTAATTTCTAAGGGTTCGTTAACTACACCATCAGAGTCAACCCAAGCAGACGATTTATAAATACCTTCGGGAATTTCTTGTATCATTGACTTCATTTGATCTGAAGCTGCATTTCTTAACTCTGCTATGCTTTGTTTTACAATATCATCACCATATTTATCTAGGAGTATATTTAAACGTTCCTCTCCAACTAAAAGAGCTGCTTCTTGAGCTTTTACATCGCCAATTCTTTGGTCAGCAACACGAATATTGGAGCAAATAATAGAGTAAATTTCATTATCTAGCTTCCCTTTCTTAAACAGCTTAACTGGAGGTAATCTTAACCCTTCTTGTTCTACAGCCGTTGCAGAAGCTGAAAATCCACCGGGAACGCTTCCGCCAATATCTGGCCAATGGCCAGTATTAGACAGCCAGCAAAAAATTTTACCTTTTCTGAAATAAGGTTTTACAAACCTTACGTCCATTAAGTGAGTTCCACCAAGGTAAGGATCATTTACAATGTAGATGTCATCCTCATAAGGTTTATCAACTTTACCTTCATTTATTAACCTAATAAGCTCTCTTGTAGAATACTCCATTGTGCCAACAAAAACTGGTAATCCTCCAATTCCTTGAGCAATAAGATCACCGCTTTCAGCGGCATAAATACCGTCTGAACGATCATTCGCTTCAGAGATAACTGGAGAAAAAGCTGCGCGAGAAAACGTTAAATCCATTTCATCACAAACCTGTTGAAGACCTGCTTGAATAACGGACAATGTTATTTTATCTATACCCATTAAAAATCACCTACCTCAATAAATATATTACCTAAATCATCTCCATACACCTTATCATCGGGCTCAATTAACGTTGTAGTATCCATTTGCTCAATTATTGCAGGTCCTTTTAATTCAAATTGAAATGGTAATTTATCTCTAGAGTAAATTGGTGTATTTATAAATTTATCTTTAAAAAATACTTCTCTGTATTCTAATATAGCATCTTCTACATCAAGAACTTTTCCAGACATATTATTTAACAATGTAATATCTAACGGACTTTTATGACCTTGGACTGTGGTATTAATATTAACTATATTTGCCTTGATTTCAGGTAATTCGACTTTAAATCTTCTTAAGTAGGCATCTTCAAAGCTTTGTTGTATGTATTTTAAATTTGGTTTGGAATTACCTAGGTTAATTCTTAAAATATGAGTTTGACCAATAAATTGCATATCGAGGGTGAAACTTGAACTCATTTCTGTAAGATCAAGACCTTGCTTTTTAATTAATTCTTCTCCTCTTTCTTTTTGCTTTTTAAAAATAGCATGTAAATCAATAACATTAACTTTTTCAAGCGGAACATTTAAAGTCTTAGTAAAATCTTGTCTTAAATCAGCAACAACACAACCAAGAGCATTTGTAATTCCTGGTCGAGCTGGCACTAAAACTTTTGGAATCCCGAGTTCTTTTGCTAATGAACTTGCATGTAATGGACCAGCCCCTCCAAAAGCAAATAAAGTGAAGTCTCTAGGATCAACACCAAGTGAAATGGAAACCATTCTTATGGCACCTGCCATTTTTGTATTAGCAATTTTTACAACTGCTTGAGCAGTTTGAACTTCGTCAAGACCTAGTCCTTTTCCCAAAGAAGAATTAAAAATATTTTTAATATAATTTAAAGAGACCGTTTTATTATCTGAAATTATTTTTGATATATTCAATCGACCTAGAAGGAGATTTGCATCTGAAATAGTTGGGACAATTCCACCATTACCATAACAAATTGGACCAGGCTTCGAACCAGCACTTTCTGGACCCACTTCTAATAAACCAGCTAAATTTAATTTAGCTATTGAACCACCACCCGCTCCTACTGTTCTTACATCAACCATAGGCACATGAACAGGCATACCGTATTCAACTTCTAAATCACTTGAAACAGATGGTTCATTTCCAATAATTAAAGCAACATCAGTTGAAGTGCCTCCCATATCATATGTAATAATATTGTTTGTTCCTGAAGATTTTCCTGTGTGCGCGGCTGCAATAACACCCGAAGCAGGACCTGACATTACTGTCTTTGCGGCTTCTTCAATTACTAATTTTGATGAAATAGTACCACCATTACCATTCATAACAAGTAATTCACCATCATATCCATTTGATACAAGTTCTTTTTCTAATTTATTAAGATATTTTTCGAGTATAGGTTGAACACTAGCATTAATAGCTGCGGTAACACCTCTTTCATACTCTCTATTTTCAGAGAGTAATGAGTGACCCATAGTTATGTAATTATTCGGCCATATTTTAGAAATTATTTCTAAAGTTTTGAGTTCATGTTTATTGTTAGCATAAGAATGAAGAAAATGAATGACAACAGATTCACAACCCAATTTTAAAAGTTTTTTAGTAGCGTTGATTACTTCAAGTTCTGAAAGTGGAGTTATAACTTTTCCACTGGCATTAATCCTTTCATTAACTTCAAAACGCAAGTCTCTAGATATTATTGGAACAAATTTTCCATGCATGCCATAAGAATTAGGTCTAGTTCTTCTACCTAATTCAATTATATCTCTAAAGCCTTTAGTTGTGATAAAACCAGTTTTGGATAATTTTCGTTCTAATAAAGCATTGGTAGAAGTTGTGGTTCCGTGAACGATTAACTTTACTTTATTTAAGTCTAGATTAGCCTTTTTAATTGCATTCATAACTCCAAATGCCTGATTTTCTGATGTTGTTGGAACCTTAGCAAATTCTATGACATTATTTTCTTTATTAACATATATTAAGTCAGTGAAAGTTCCACCGACATCTATACCAAGAACATTGAATTTTTCAGAATTTGTTTTATTTTTTTTCATATTTCAAAATCAATAGATTAAAGATGGAATAAAATTTACTTAAAATAATTTACAAAAAAATGTTAGATCATATATTATGTTTATCATCAATGATTGTTAAAAAATAAATAAAACCTTTTTTTTAGAATTAGTTAGAAATTTTTTGTATTACAGACCTAAAAATTTAAATGATGCAATTGCAACTCTGTCAAAGGGAGAACTTACCATTGCAGCAGGATGCACAGACTTATTTCCAACAACACAAGAAGATAGTCTAGGCAGTAATATATTAGACATATCAGCTATTAAATCATTAAGAACCGTTAGTATTGAAAATGGATTCCGTAGAATTGGTTCGGGAACAACTTGGTCTGATCTCGAAAATGAAGAATTACCAAATTGTTACGAAATGCTTAAAGAATGTAGTTCACAAGTAGGGTCTAGACAAATACAAAATGTAGGAACTATAGGAGGTAATTTATGCAATGCTTCCCCCGCCGCAGATGGAGTCCCCTGTCTTTTATCTTTGGATGCGTCGATTGAATTGATATCTATAAACGGAAAAAGAATCTTGAAATTAGAAGATTTTATTAAAGGATCTAGAAACACAGAATTAAAGAAAAATGAAATATTATCTGCAATACTTATTCCTCAAAAAGCTGAAAGAGGACGTTCATCGTTTGTTAAATTAGGCGCACGAAAATATTTAGTCATCTCGATTGCAATGGTTGCCTGTAAAATAAACTTAGATGGCGATATTATATCAGACATTGCTATATCTATAGGTTCTTGTAGTGCTGTGGCCAAAAGACTGAGAGAACTAGAAAATATTCTAATTGGGAAGAGTACAAATTCTGACTTAATCGCAGATATTTATGATTTTCAATACCAAAATCATATATCTCCAATTGACGACATAAGAGGAACTAATGAATATAGACTTGAAGTATCAAGGGTTTTAGTAAAAGACTCAATTATAGAGACTATCAATAAATTTAAAATTAAAGGTTAATATGAATAATGCTAAAATTAAAATTGATTTTTATTTAAATAATAAAAAGCAAAACTTATTAGTAAATCCATCTGACAGAATAAGTAAGATTTTGAGAGAAGATTTAAGCTTAATGGGCACAAAAATAGGCTGTAATGCTGGAGATTGTGGTTCTTGTACGATCCTAGTTGATGATGAGCCTATCTGCTCATGTCTTATGACAATAGCAAAAGCAGAAAAAAAGAATATACAGACTATTGAAGGATTAAGCTTAAATGGCATTAATAATCTTCAAAAATCATTTCTTAAACATGGTGCTGCACAATGTGGAATATGCACACCTGGTCTTTTAATAACAGCTTCGGCTCTTCTTAAAAAGAATTCAACTCCAAGTAAAAAGGAAGTTGAGGAAGCTTTATCTGGTGTTTTATGCAGATGTACTGGTTATCAAAAAATTATAACTGCTGTTATGAATGTTAATTCTGATGAGATAAAAGAACCTGTAGATAGCAAATCTGTAGGAAGAAGAGTTCCTAGAATTGATGGATTAAAAAAAGTATTAGGAACAGAAATTTATGGAGCAGATTATTGGCCTGAAGGATCACTTTCTATTAAAATTATTAGATCTCCATACCATAGAGCAAAATTTGAATTTGGCGATTTAAAGCATTGGCAACTTGAAACTGAAGGTTTAGAGATTATTCTCACA
>JAOESH010000014.1 GCA_028382005.1 Pseudomonadota bacterium | reverse complement strand
TAGGAATATTTACAGTTTTTGCAGGATGGTTAACTATAAATTTATTTGATGGCGCAAGTGCCGAATATTTGTGGAGTTTATTAATATATAATGACGTTAGTTTTTCTATTAATGCTGAAGAAAATTCTTCTGAAAATTTTAAAGATCTATTAATTTTACTTAGTCTTGTAGGTATTTTCTTTGCGGTCGTTAATTATATTACAATGCCATTCATATTAAATAATTATAAACTAAAATATTATAAAGTATTTATATTATATAATAAATATTTCTTACGTTTTTAGTTTTCATTAATTGTAGGGTTTTTCTTGGTTGATATTAACTTAAATATATTAAATGTTTGCACTAGTACAAATGATGTTGCTTTTAAAGCTGCTTCAAGTGGAACCCGAGAAGGGTCTTCATATTTAGCTCATATACAAACAAAAGGAAGAGGAAGAAATCAAAATAAATGGACATCTATTAAAGGAAATTTATTTTTGTCGACAATTATAAAGCCAAAAGTAAATAAATCTTTTTGGCATCAATTATCGGTAATAGTTGGTTTTTCAATAATACAAGTTTTAATTGATTTAGGTATAAATAGTAATTTAATTGAGTTAAAGTGGCCTAATGATGTATTAGTGGATAAGAAAAAAATATCTGGAGTTTTATTGGAGACTTCTAAAAATTTTATAATTGTTGGGATAGGTTTAAATATTTTGAAAACTCCTAATATTGAAACAAAATGGTCTACAACTAAGTTAAATGAACATATTAAAGTCTCTTATACCACTGAAGAAATAGGTTTAAAAATATTGACAAAAGTATTCAATAATTATCTTTCTTGGGAAAAATTTGGTTTCAGTTACTTTAAAGAAGATCTTAATGAAAATATTAATAATATTAACAACAAAATAATTATAAAAATGAATTCAAAATCTAATCCTTTGACGGGTATTTTTTTAGGCTTGGGAGATAATGGTGGATTGAAAATAAAAACTAAATCAAAAATAACTGAGCATTTTTCCTTAGAAAGTTTCTCTTTTGGATAGGGTTTTTGTGACATGATTTTAGCGATAGATTGTGGTAATACGAATACTGTTTTTGCTCTCTATTCTTTTAAAAATGGTATAAAGCAAGAATGCTGTTGGAGAATAAATAACAATTCAAAACGAACTGCTGATAGTTATTTCCCATGGCTTTTACAAATGTTAACCTTGTCTAATATTAAAATAGATAATATTACTGGGGTTTGTATTGCATCTGTAGTTACTGAAACCTTATTTAACATTAAAAATTTGATTATAAAATATATCAAAATTAATCCATTGGTAATTGATAATAATATTTTTGATTTAGGCTTGAAGGTAAATATTGATAATCCTGAAGAGGCAGGTGCTGACCGTTTGGTAAACTCATTTGCTGCAAAATGTTTAAATTTATCTCCAGCAATTATAATTGACTTCGGAACGGCTACAACTTTTGATTTAGTAGGTGAAGATGGGAGTTATAATGGAGGAATTATTGCGCCAGGTGTCAATTTATCATTAGAAGCTTTATATCTGGCTGCTTCAAGATTGCCTAGGATTACTTTAAAACCTTTATCTAATGAAAATTCAATTATAGGAAAAAATACAATTAATGCAATGGAGTCAGGGATTTATTGGGGCTATGTATCTATGATAGAAGGTCTTATTAATAAAATTAAACTCTTAAACGAATATAAAAGTTATAAAGTTATAGCAACTGGTGGGTTAAGTGAGCTATTTAAAAACTCATTACCTTGCATTGATTATATCAAAGAAGATTTAACTTTAATTGGATTAGTTAATTTATATTTAAATAATTTAAAAAATAAAAATTAGAGGACTTAAAATGAACTGGGTAAATTCAGATTTATTATTTCTACCTGTTGGTGGTTCTGAAGAAATAGGAATGAATGCAAATTTGTATCATTATCAAGATAAATGGATCTTAGTGGATTTAGGAATATCATTTCCAGATGAAACTGATTTAGGAGTAGATGTATTGCTACCCGATTTTGATTTCATTAAATCTTTAGGAAAGAAATTCTTAGGCATCTTTTTAACGCATGGTCACGAAGATCATATAGGTGCAATACCTTATTTTGCAGATCAGATTAACTGTCCAATATGGGGCACAGCTTTTACAATTGCTTTACTTAAAAGAAAATTAAAAGAAAGTAATAATAATACAAAACTAGTTCTGAATGTTTTATCTATAGATGATAAGATAGAATTAGGTGACTTTATAATTAAAACTGTTCAAACTTCTCACTCAATACCAGATCCAGTTTCATTTTTAATATCTACTAATGAAGGTGATATTTTTCATTCAGGAGATTGGAAATTAGAGCAAGCCCAAAATTTAAATGAGAACTTTGATCTTGATACTTACAGGTCATTAGCCAATAATGGAATCTTGGCGATGGTTTGTGATTCAACTAATTCGCTTGTTGATGGAAGAACTCCGTCTGAAGATTTTGCTTATCAAGGTTTGTACGAAACAGTAAAAGACAAAAAGGGTGCAGTCCTTATTACATGTTTTTCTTCAAATATCAGTAGAATTAAATCAATTATAGAAATAGCTTTTAAAACAGATAGATCAATTTTAGTTGTAGGTAGAGCTTTGTTACGAGCTATAGATGCAGCAAAAGAAGTTGGTTACTTAAAAAATATCCCAGAATTACTAAATTTAAAAGATTTTAATATAATTTCAAGGTCAAATATTCTAGTGGTTGCTACTGGTTCTCAGGGCGAACCAAATTCAGCGCTTTCTAGAATTTCTAGAAATGGTGATAAACACATTAATTTAATAAAGGGAGATACTATAATATTTTCAAGTAGAAAGATCCCTGGTAACGAAAACGCTATCTTAAAAGTGCAGAATAGATTTTTAGACAACGGTATAGAGTTAATTACAGATGAAGATAAAAATGTTCATGTGTCTGGTCATCCTGCTAGAGAAGAATTAATTGAAATGTATTCTTTTATAAAACCTAAAATTGCTATACCTGTTCATGGTACTAGAGAACATATCGAAGCCCACGCTCAATTAGCTAATGATTGCCAAATACCTAATGTTATTAAACCAAGGAATGGAGAAATCATCAAATTAAACAGTTTAGTTCCAACTGTTTTAGATAAAAAAAATTTTACAACAAATGTTTTTGACGCTGGTGAAGTAGTACCTATTGATAATGCGAGGTTTGTATCAAGGAAACACACTTTGTGGAATGGTTTTGTGCATATTTCGGTTGTAGTTGATATAGACGGATATTTAATTTCTCCCCCTTTAATCACGCAAACAGGAGTTTCTGATAAAAATAATATGGAAGATTTTTTACTAGATTGTTCATTAAAAATTGAAAGTTTTTTTAATAACAATGAATTTCAAAATAAAATTTCAGATGATGAGATTTGTGATTATATCAAAAGAAATATTAGGAAAGATTTCAAATTATCGTTTATAAAAAGACCTACAATAAATGTGCATTTAATAAGGATTTAATGAAATCAAATGAGCTATTTATCAATTTTTTTAGTGTATTTAATGATGTGGATGATTGTTTTTTTTATGTCTCTACCATTTGGAATTAGTGTTTCTGAGAATTTAGAGATAGGGAATGCAAATTCAGCTCCTAGTAAAACTTACTTAAAACTTAAAATTTTATTTTCTACTTTAATTTCTATAATTCCTACATATTTCATATACTGGTTAATAGAAACTGAATATTTATTTATTTTTATTCAAAATTTTGATTTATAGATAAATTTTAATATTTATTTTTAATTTTGAAATTGAAATATTTATGTTTCTAATGTAAAAATTTATCTAATTTGTTTTTTAATTCATGGTTAAAGTCATATGAACAATAAAATATTTTTAGCTTCTGATCATGGTGGTTTTTCTCTTAAACAAACTATATTTTTTTTCTTAAAAGAGAAACACTTAAACGTTGTAGATTTAGGTTGTAAGTCTATAGATCCAGTAGATTATCCTGATTATGCTCAATTATTAGCAAGTAAAATAGAGGATAATAATTCATTTGGAATAATTTTTTGTGGAACGGGCATAGGTATTTCTATTGCGGCAAATAGATTTTCACAAATTAGAGCCGCACTATGTACTTCTGTTGAAATGGCATCAATGAGTAGGAAGCATAATAATGCGAACGTACTAGCATTAGGCGGAAGATTTATAACAGAAGAATTAGCAAAAGAGATTGTTTTTGAATTTTTAAACACTAAATTTGAAGAGGGTAGGCACCTTGTGAGAATTAACAAAATATAGAGATAACTTATAAATAGGGAATTAAAAATGTTTTATAAAGAGGGTTTCTTTAATCAAGATATAAATAGTTATGATGCTACTTTATCAAATATGATAAATAAGGAACTTCAAAGACAACAAAACCAAATTGAATTAATAGCATCTGAAAATATTGTATCAAAGTCAGTTTTACAAGCTCAAGGATCAGTTCTTACAAATAAATATGCAGAGGGCTACCCCGGTAAGAGGTACTATGGTGGTTGTGAGTTTGTTGACGAAGTTGAACAACTCGCGATTGATAGAGCTAAAGAATTATTTAATGCAGATTTCGTAAATGTACAGCCACACTCTGGAGCCCAAGCTAATCAAGCTGTTTTCCTAAGTATTTTAAAACCAGGCGATACAATTCTTGGAATGAGTTTAGCAGCAGGAGGTCATTTAACTCATGGCGCCAAACCTAATTTATCTGGTAAATGGTTTAATTCAATTCAATATGGTGTTCGAAAAGAAGACTCACTTATTGATTTTCAAGAAATTGAAAAATTATCAATTGAACATAAACCAAAGTTAATAATTGCTGGTGGATCTGCATATTCAAGAATTATAGATTTTAAAAAATTTAGAGATATTGCTGATAAAGTTAACGCATATCTTCTTGTTGATATGGCTCATTTTTCTGGCCTAGTTGCAGGTGGGGTGCATCCAAATCCAATTGATTTTGCAGATATAGTTACTACAACAACTCATAAAACTCTTAGGTCTGGAAGAGGAGGAATGATTTTAACTAACAATCCCGATTTAATTAAAAAAATTAATTCAGCTGTTTTTCCAGGTTTGCAGGGAGGTCCACTTATGCATGTCATTGCAGGTAAAGCTGCAGGTTTTGGTGAAGCTCTCACAGATGAATTTAAAATTTATACGAAAAATATTGTGCTTAACGCACAATGTCTCTCAAATACTTTAATAGAAAGAGGTTATAACATAGTTTCTGGAGGAACGGATAATCACATAGTACTTCTGAGTCTTAAAGATAAAAAAATAACTGGTTCAAGTGCTGAAATAGCTTTGGAAAATTCAGGTTTAACTTGTAATAAAAATGGTATTCCTTTTGATCCATTACCTCCAACTATTACTTCAGGAATTAGGTTTGGATCTGCTGCAGCTACAACAAGAGGGTTTAAAACAAATGAATTCAAAATAGTTGGTAATTTTATTGCTGACGTTTTAGATAAATTTATTGATAATACCTCCAGCTTAGAACAGGAAAAAATTATATCAGAAAAAGTAAGGAGTCTATGTGATAAATTTCCAATTTATTAATTAAGGAGATTAGGATGAGATGTCCCTTTTGTAGTGAAGAAGATACTCAAGTCAAGGATTCAAGAGCTAGTGAAGATGGTTCTTCAATAAGACGAAGAAGACTTTGTACCAATTGTGGTTCAAGATTCACAACCTTTGAAAGAATTCAACTGAGAGATTTAGTTGTAATTAAAAGAAATGGTAAAAAAAATCCATTTGATAGGGATAAATTATCAAAGTCTTTGCTTATGGCTTTAAGAAAACGTCAAACTGACGATGATGCCATAGAAAGAGCTATAAATGGAATTGTAAGACAACTTGAGTCAAGAGGTGACAATGATATTCCTTCTAAATTAATTGGAGAACTAGTTATGAATGCTTTAGCTCAAATTGATAATGTTGCATATATAAGGTATGCCTCAGTTTATAGGAATTTTAGAGAAGCAGGTGATTTTGGCAAGTTTGTTGAAAAAGAAATCAAAGATGAAATTAATTCAGAATAATCTATGACTATTAATCATAAAAAATGGATGAAGTATGCTATTTTGGAGGCACTAAGGGCTAAAGGTTCTACAGGAAAGAATCCACCCGTAGGTTGTGTTATAGTTAAAAATGGTAATATGATTTCTTCTGGAAGAACTTCTTTCTTAGGTAGACCGCATGCTGAAGAAAATGCAATTAATAATGTTAAAAATAAAATAGATTTAATTGGTTCAACTATATATTTAACTCTTGAACCTTGTGCACACAAAAATAATTCTGGTTTTTCTTGTGCAGAACTAATTTGCACGACTGGTATTTCTGAGGCATTTGTGAGTTGTGTTGACTTAGATTCAAGGACTTATAATAAAGGGATAAAAACTCTTAAAAATAATAATATAAAAGTTACAGAAAATTTTATGAAAAACGAAACTTTGTTTTTGTATGATGGGTTTTTTTCAAGATTAATAAATAAAAAACCCTATGTCACACTTAAAATAGCCTGCTCATTAGATGGAAAAATAGCTTTAAAAAATAATAAATCTAAATGGATAACAAACAAACTAAGTCGTACGTATGTTCATTTAATAAGGTCTCAAAATGATGCAATATTGACTTCTAGTTCCACTATTGTTTCTGACAATCCAGAAATGAATTGCAGATTAAAGGGATTAGAATGTAGGAGTCCCTTAAGGGTTGTAATAGATAGACATTTAAAAGTATCTAATAAGTATAAAATATATAATGAATCATCTTTTTCTAATATAGTACTTTTTACTCAATCAAATATAGACAACCATTTAAAATATAAAAAAAATATATCAAAGGTTAAAATAGAAAATAAAGTAAATAATAAAGATTATTTTAATTTTATTTTTAAAGATTTAGCAAATAGAGGTATTAACAACCTATTGATTGAATGCGGTTCTAAGTTAAATACAATTTTATTGTCATTGAATTTAGTTGATCAATTACTTATATTCAGATCTGGAAATATTATTGGTAATGACGGTATTCCATTTATTAATGAATTAAATTTCTTGCAAATGAAAGATCTTAAAAATTATAAAATATCATCGATAAGAAACTTTGAAGATGATATTTTAGAAACTAGAAAGTTATTTAATTAAGGAAATACAATGTTTACTGGTATAATTACTCATATTGGAGAAATCAAAACTATATCACATCCGAGTGATTGGGAAATATCCGTTGCCATTAAAAATAATGATAATTCAAAAATCTCTATTGAAAATGAGAAATTATTAATTGGCGCTTCTATTTCATGTTCTGGAATATGCTTAACATTAAAAAAAATTTCAAATAATCTTTTGTTTTTTGATGTAAGTAATGAGACTGCTTTTAAAACTAATTTTTTAAATTGGAAAGTTGGATCTATTATTAATATAGAAAGGTCTCTTAGAGTTGGAGAAGAGTTGGGAGGCCATTTTGTTTACGGTCATGTTGATACTACAGCTAAAATACATTCAATAGAAAAAATTGAAGGTTCTTATAAAGTTTCCTTTATAATTGACGCTGATTATATTAAATATATAGCTACAAAAGGATCAGTTTCTATCGATGGGGTTTCTTTGACAGTTAATGAAGTTCATTCAAACACTTTTTATGTAAATATTATTCCTTTTACTTGGTCAAATACTAGTTTCAAATCTTATATCATAGATACACTTGTAAATATAGAAATTGATATTTTAGCTAGATATTTAGAAAAAATGAATGGAGTTAAATAAAATTTATATAACAATCAAAAAATCAAAATTTTGGAGCTTTAATGACTTTATCTAGTATTAAAGAAGTAATAAAAGATGCTTCTGAAGGTAAAATTTTCATTTTAGTAGATGATGAAAATAGAGAAAATGAAGGTGACTTGTGTGTTTTAGGAGAACATGCAACACCAGAAGCTGTTAATTTTATGGCTAAATATGGCAGAGGGCTAATTTGTTTGTCATTAACTCGTTCTCAATCTGAATTATTAGGACTTTCTTTAATGGAAAGAAGAAATGAAGGTAGATTTGAAACTGCATTTACTGTGTCTATAGAAGCTAGAAAAGGCGTTACAACTGGGATTTCAGCTGCTGATAGGTCATTGACAATCAAAACAGCAATAAATTTAAATGCATTTAATAGTGATATAACGACTCCTGGTCACGTTTTTCCTCTTATAGCTAAAGATGGAGGTACATTAATAAGAGCTGGTCATACGGAAGCTGTAATAGATATTGCTAAACTTGCTAATTCAAATCCGTCTGGAGTAATTTGTGAGATAATGAAAGATAATGGTGAGATGGCAAGGTTGCCAGATTTAACCAAATTTGCAAAAAAGCATAATATTAAAATTGGTTCTATTTCTGATTTAATATCATACAGGCGAAAAAATGAAACTATTATCAAAAGAGTCTCTGAAGCAATTTTAGAAAGTAAATTTGGTGGAGATTGGAGAATAATAGTTTTTAAAAATATTATAGACGATTCAGAACATATGGCATTAGTGAAAGGAATAATAGATAGTAGTGAAACTACATTAGTAAGAGTTCATGCATTAGATTTGCTTTCTGATGTTCTGGGTGATCAGTCTAGTAGTAGGGATGGATCAGAATTATCTCTTGCTATGAATACAATAGCAAAAAATAAAAATGGAATAATTATTTTAATAAGAGACACATCTTCTGACACTCTTTCCAAGAAAATTTCTCAGATAATTAGTAAACCTTCTTCAAGAAATCATAATGTAAGAGACATTGGAGTAGGAGCTCAAATATTATTGGACCTAGGGGTTAAAAATATGACAGTATTATATAATACTTCAACCTCTGCTATAGGGTTAGATGGTTTTGGTTTAACTATAAAAAACTGGAAAAAATTAGGTTAACTAAATTATGTCTGTAAACAAAAATGTACTGTTAGTTTGTTCTCCCTATTATAAAGAAATTACTGATAACTTAATTTTAGGTGCAACTGAAGTCCTTGTCTCAAAGTCTATTAATTATAAAATTTTATACGTACCAGGTGCTTTAGAAATTGCACCAGCAATAAAACTTACTTATGAAAAATCAAAAGAAAACCCATATTTTGATGGTTTTATAGCACTTGGATGTGTAATAAGAGGTGAGACTTATCATTTTGAAATTGTTTCAAATATGTCTTCAAGATGTTTATGTGATTTGTCTATTAAGTATTCTTTACCTATAGGGAATGGGATTTTAACAGTTGAAAATAAAAATCAAGCTTTAACTAGATCTGATCCTAAAAAATTAAATAAAGGCGCAGGAGCTGCTTTTGCTTGTTTATCTTTAATAGACATAAAGAGTTGTAATATTTATGACAAACCTTGAAATAAAATCTTTTTCCAACATTAGACACCTATCAATTAGAAAAAAAACTGCATCTAGAATTTGTTCAACACAAATCCTTTATGAGTCTTCTTTTTTAGTAAATGATATTGAGATAATAATTAAATCTTATAAAGAAAATCATTTATTATCAGTACTTTCAAGTTTGGATATTAAAAACTTTGATGAAACTTTATTTAATAATCTTGTTAAAGGTGTTTTTAAAAATTCAATAAAAATTGATGAAATAATATCACACAATTTATCATTAGATTGGTCTCTTGACAGATTAAGTAAAACTGAAATATCAGTGTTAAGATTAGCAACTTTTGAATTATGTTTTGAAAAAAAATTTAATAAAGTTACAGTTATAAATGAATATATAAGCATAATAGAAGCATTTGGAGGGAATGCTAATTTTGCCAACGGTATTTTAGAAAATATTTCTAAAATCAATTTATGAACAATTTTTGATTATGAATGAATTTGATTATATTAAAAAATACTTTAAACCTCTTGTTAGTGAAGAAGCCAGACATCTAAAAGATGACGCCGCTATTTTAAAACCAAAACTAAAAAATGACATTGTTATAAGTACAGATAGTTTATGTGAAGGTATACATTTTTTTGGTACGGAAAATCCAAGTGACATAGCAAAGAAATGTTTAAGAGTAAACTTATCTGACATGGCAGCAATGGGAGCTAAACCTATTTTTTATAATCTAGCGATAAGTATTCCTAAAAATAAGGCTAATTTTTTTATACCTCCTTTTGCTGCTGGTCTACAAGAAGACCAAGATAGGTTTAACTTAAAACTTATTGGAGGTGATTTAACATCATCTTTAAAGCACATTAATATTACTATAAGTATTTTTGGTGAAACTCCTTCTGGTTGTGGGGTTTCAAGAGATGGAGCTCAGCCAAATAATATTTTATACGTAACGGGTAATTTAGGTCTTTCTAAAATTGGTCTTGACAATTTTTCATCAAACTTAGAAATTTTTAATGAGGCTAAACAAAAATATTTATTTCCACAACCTCGAGTAGATTTAGGGCTTGCTCTAAGAAAAATTGCTACTTCTATGATTGATATATCAGATGGGCTCGTTCAGGATTCGAGTCATTTAGCTACTAATTCAAATTTGTCTCTTGAATTAAATGTTAGTAAATTACCATTACCTAATTGTTCGGCTCTAAAAGCAGATGAAATTTTAAATGCCGCTTTATATGGGGGTGATGATTACGAATTATTATTTTCATGTGACTTTGCTCATCAATCCTATTTAAATACGTTATCTAAAGAAACAAATATAAAAATCACAAATATTGGTGTTTTTACTGAATTCAAAGATGTTTATCTAAAATTTAAGGGACTTGATCAAACCCCTAAGACTATATCTTACTCTCATTTTTAATTCTGTAGATTTCTTCTTCTTAAAGAATTAATCAGATCTTTAAAAAATAGTAAAGATTTATCATTGTTATCTAGTGTCTTTTTGTTAGAAATTTTAATATTAACAGCATCTTTTTCATTATATTTATTAACTTTTTTTACTAAATTTTTTTGATCAAGTATAACTTCAAAAACTATTAATTTTTTTGTTTTACGATCACTTATATTTTTGTAACTTGAAACATGAGAAACATAGTAAATAGTATTATTATTAAAAACACTTTCAAAAACTGGAGGACCATATTCGTCAATCAAGTTTATTTTGGATGTTTTTCCTGGGATAATTTTAATTTCATTTATTTTTGAATTTGATATTCCGTTGTTTTGGAGTATTTGTGAACATGAAATATTAAGAAATATTATTAACATCAAAATAAGCTTCAAATAAGACATATATTTATTTCCAGTATAGTTTTTTTAGTGTATAAATATTTATTTCAATTATACAATAATATAAAATATATACCAAATGTTTTTAAATTCTTATATACATAGTAATTCTGAAAATAAAAATTTAGTTGATGGTATCTATGAAAAAATAGTTTTGATATCTCGGAATAAATCTTTTTATGAAACTTATTCAGTTCCAGATACTTTGGATGGTAGGTTTGATCTTTTGGTTTTGTTTTCAGTAATTACAACTTTTTTTCTTCATAAATCAGGACCTAGAGGTAAATTATTATCACAAGTTCTATTTGATAAAATTTTTTTAGACCTTGATCTTAGTTTAAGAGAGTTAGGGGCTGGTGATGCAGGTGTTCATATTAAAATTAAAAATATGGTTAAATCTTACATGGGACGTCAGAAAGTATATTGTGATAGTTTAGAAAGAAATGATTTTAAAACTTTAAAAAAACAAATTATTAAAAATATCTATAGAAATGTTGATAATTATTTAAACTCGGCAGATCTTTTAAATAATTATTGTAAAAAAACCTCTATTTTATTTCATACAAAAAAAAGTGACGAATTTCTCCTCAACAAATTTGAATTTCCGAATATTTAATTGTTTGTTTTTGTATTATTAAATTTTAAATGTTAATAATTTGCATTAATAAGGGGATATTGTTAAAAGTTTATAACTTTTTTATAATTGTATTTTCTTAATTGGAGTTATTTTGTTAAAGCCTGTTCATATATCTCTCGATGCTATGGGTGGTGATAATGCTCCAAATATAGTAATCAATGGTGCTTCTCAATCTAAGTTACGTTATCCTAATTTAAGATTTACCTTTTTTGGAGATGAAACAAAACTTAATCCTTTAATTGAAGGTTTAAATCTGACTGCTTGCTCTAATGTTATTCACACTAATGAATTAATCGGGCCTAATGATAAACCAAGTATTGCTTTACGAAAAGGTAAGAATTCTTCAATGGGTATGTCAATACAATTAGTTAAGTCTGGAGAAGCTGATGCAGTTGTATCGGCTGGCAACACGGGCGCTTTAATGGCAATGTCTAAATTAATTTTGAGGCCAATAAAAGGTATAATAAGACCTGCCATTGCAGCTTATTTTCCTACAATCAATGGAGAAAGCTGTATGTTAGACCTTGGTGCTAACATTGAATGTGACTACAAAAACCTTGTCCAATTTGCATTTATGGGCCAAGCTTTTGCAAGAATTGTGATGGGAATTAAAGATCCTACCATATCTCTTTTAAATGTAGGAGAAGAAGAGCAAAAAGGTCTTGATTACATAAAAAAGGCATCAAAAATTTTATTTTGTTTAACTGAGCAGATAAACTACAAGGGTTTTATTGAGGGAGATAAAATAGCTAGTGGTGCATCTGATGTAATAATTGCTGATGGTTTTAGTGGAAATATTTCATTAAAAACAGCAGAAGGTACAGCCCGACTAGTTACATCTTATTTAAAGGATGCTTTAACGAGTTCTTTAAGCTCCAAAATAGGTTATTTCTTTGCTAAAAAAGCAATTAATAATTTCAGACTTCAAATGGATCCAAGAAAATACAATGGGGCTGTCTTTTTAGGTTTAAACGGAGTCGCTGTTAAAAGTCATGGTGGAACTGACGCCTTTGGATTTGCAAATGCTATTGGAGTAGCGGTTGATATGGTCCAATATAACTTTATTTCGGATTTAAAAAACAAAATTAGTCAATCAAATTTAAATTTTTAAATTTTTGTTTAAAGGAGAAGTTAAAATTTCTAATAAGATACTTTTGACAAGCGTGGGTTCATATCTACCTATTAATAATTGTTCGAACGATGATCTTTCAAAATTTGTAGATACTTCAGATGAGTGGATCTATAAAAGATCAGGTATAAAAAATAGGCATTTTGTATCACAAGAAGAAACAACTTCAGATTTAGCTTCATATGCTGCCTTAAAAGCTATTGAAAACTCTA
Source organism: Pseudomonadota bacterium (assembly GCA_028382005.1). Classification (GTDB taxonomy): domain Bacteria; phylum Pseudomonadota; class Alphaproteobacteria; order Puniceispirillales; family Marisalimonadaceae; genus Marisalimonas. The sequence goes on along the minus strand of JAOESH010000014.1, from coordinate 33,963 downwards.
CATTAGAAAAAAAAGATATAAATCTATTAATCTTAGCTACAACTACACCTGACAATACTTTTCCCTCAACAGCAACTCTTGTTCAAAAAAAAATTGGAATTAAGGGTGTTGCTTTTGATGTTCAAGCTGTTTGTGCTGGTTTTGTTTTTGCTCTATCTATAGCTAAATCTATGATGAAAGAAAATAGTTATAAAAATTGTCTTGTTATTGGTGCAGATACTATGTCTAAACTTTTAGACTGGGGAAACAGATCTACAGCAGTATTATTTGGTGATGGTGCGGGAGCAGTAATATTAGAAAATAAACAAAATATTAATAATAAACTTGATGATTGGGGTATTTTATCTAATGTAATTTATTCTGATGGTAATTATTATGATCTTTTAAAAACTAATGGAGGAGTTTCCACTAATCAAAAAACGGGATCTATTGAAATGATAGGTAAAGATGTTTTTAAACACGCAGTCGATAAATTAACTTTATCATTTGAAGAAGCATTGGACTTTGCTCATAAAAGGATAGAACATATAGATTGGTTAATACCTCACCAAGCAAATCAAAGAATTTTGTCTGCAGTTGCTGATAAATTAAAAATAGATCCTTTAAAAGTTATTTCAACTGTTAAAAATCATGGTAATACGTCTGCTGCTTCAATACCTTTAGCGCTAGATTATGCAGTTAATAATCAAAAAGTTAAGAATGGTAACCTCATAGGATTTCAGGCTATTGGTGGTGGTTTGAGTTGGGGAGCGTCAGTTGTTAGATATGGCAAGCCTTAAATAAAATAAAAAAAACTTTAATCTTATCAAATTTAAACTAATATAAAAATATGAAAAAAACATGGACTAGAAATGACTTAATGGAAGCAATTAGTGACAGTGTTGGTCTACCTTTGAACGAGTCTTCTGATATTATAGAAAATATTTTTAATTTTATATTAAAGGCTCTTGAGGATGGAGAAGATGTAAAAATTTCTTCTTTTGGTACTTTTAAAGTAAAACATAAAAACTCTAGAATTGGTAGAAATCCGAAAACTGGTATTGAGGTTTCTATAAACCCTAGAAATGTAGTTTCATTTCATTCTTCGAATGTCTTAAAATCAAAATTTAAATAAAATTGAAGTTTAATTTATGCAAGAAGATGATTCATATTTCACTATATCAAAAACTGCTGATATTATTGGTGTTCGTTCTCATGTATTAAGATTTTGGGAAAAAAAATTTTTATTTATAAATCCAAAAAAAGGTAATAGTGGTAGGAGATTTTATTCATCGTCTGATATCAAATTTTTGTTATATATAAAAAAATTATTGTATACTGACGGGTTTACTATTAAAGGGGCTGTGAATTTCATTAACGAACAAGACAAAAAAAAAATTATACCTACAGATAATTCTATTAATAATGACATTGATAAAACTTTAAGTTTTTTGAAAGAAGGGATAATTTTAATTAATAAAAATTTATAATTATACTATTGTGTTTCAGCGTTTAATAAAAATCTTTCTAAATCTAAATAATTTCTTACTAATTTATGTTTGATTGCCAAATTATTTACATAATAATTTGAAAAATCGTTAAAAAAGCTATTTGATAGAGATAAATTTAATTTGTCATTTATTTCATTATTTATTTTATAATCGTCAACCTTACGATTTATAATTTTAGCAGCAACTACACCGTCTATAGTATTTAAAAAGTTTATTTCTTTATTATTAATTTCAAAAATTTTAAAAATTAAAGAATTATCCTTTATGTCATTTAAATATTGTTGATTTCGTCTAATAATGCTAGATGATTTCAATTTTTGTTTATTAGACAAAATGGATCTTTTTAGTTTTAATTTTGTTTGGTTCAAAATCTCAATATCAGTCCACTGATCTAAAATCTTATTTTTCACTTTTTCAAAATTTAAATTTTCTTTTATATTTTCCTTTTCTACTTGGAGTAAAGCATATTTATCACCCTTTATATTAATGAGGTCACTAATTTGATTTAAATTTGTATTCCAAATTTTTTTTAAAAAGTCCCTACCTTTATTTAAGTAAGTTTTATTGTTTGTGTAGGAGTATAAAAAACTATCTTCAGAAATTTTATTGAGTTTCTTAATAGATATCAATTTATTAAAAACGTCAGATTGAGAAATCTCTTCTAAGGTATTACCTTCAGCAATAAGATCTTCAATTAAATCAAGTTTTTCATAAAATATATCAATAGACATTTCATTTAAGATTTTTTTCTCAATATCTTTAATGGCTTCCTTATATTTTATTTCATTTTTAGGAATAATATTAACAATCTTGTAAATATTATAACCAAACTCTGTTTTTATTGGCCCAATTATATCATTAACTTTTTTGCTAAATAAAGTATTTGCGCTTTTATTTGGTAACTCTGATTTACTAATTAAACCAATATTAATATCCTGTTTTGTAAGATTAAAAATTTTTTTAGCAGCAATTTCAAAATTGTTACCTTTATTAAGTAGTTTTTTAAATTGTTCAATTTTTAGTTTATTTTGAGAAGTGACTTGGAAAATTCTTCTTTTTTCTTCTGTTACATAAAGAGATTTATCAATTTCGTATCTATCATTGATTTGTTTATTGCTGATTTTAATTTCGTCTTGAAAATTAGAAGGTGTTATTTCAATATATTTAATGTCTCTTGTTTTTGGAAATGCATATAAAGATTTATTTTCTTTGTAAAAATTTTTTAGAGTATTTGTAGATGGTTCTTTTATGTCATTTTTGTCTACATAATTTAAGGTTTCAAATTCAATATTTCTTACTTCATTTTGCCAGTCGATTATACTTTTAATTATATCATTACTATAAAAATCATTTGCCTGAAAAGGCATAGAAAGTTGCTTAAAATTAGCTTCAGTCTTTATCATTTCAAGATATTTTTTTTCTGTTAAACCAGCATTATTTAATGATTGTAAATATTTGTTTTCTGAAAATTTCCCTAGTGGATTTTTAAAAGATTCTTCTTGTCTAATTGTTTTAGTTTGTAAAGTTAACGGAACGTATAAATTTAAAAAATCCGCTTCTTTGTTAATAAGTATTTCTTGTTCAAATTTATTTAATACGTTTCTAAGCATTCCATTTTTTACTGTTTCTTTTAATGATGGTCTTTGGGGTGACGAATACCTTAATTTATTTAATTCTAGTATTACTTCTTCTATATTAATTTCTTGGTTTTCAACAGACAACACGGGTTTTTTATTTATGCCACCAGTTAAATCACCAACTCCCCAGAGAGCAAAGCCGCATATTAAAAACCCTAGAAAAATTTTAAAGAATATTGATTGTGTTTGGTTGCGAAGAGCTCTTAACATTTTTATTACCTGGATTTAAAAATTGTAATATGTATTTTAATATACTATTTAATATAAATTATAAACTTTTAATTTTAAAACTTAAATAAGGTGATATTTAAATGTTTATCGCGGCTAATTGGAAAATGTATTTGGACAATTCCGGTGTTGAAGAATTTTCTAATATTATTAAAACTTACGAGTTTAATGAAAAAATAAAAACATGTATTTTTCCATCTAACGTTTATATAAGTCGTCTAAAAAAATTAATTAAAAACATGCCAATATCTGTTGGTGCCCAAAATTGTCACTATGAAACAAAAGGGGCTTTTACTGGTGAGGTTTCTTCTAATTTTCTTAAAGATGTAGGTTGTGATTATGTTATTCTTGGTCACTCTGAAAGACGAAATGCAAATAAAGAAAGTAACTTGCACGTTCAGAAATGTGCATCCTCTGCAATAAATTCAAACCTTATTCCAATTATTTGTGTCGGTGAGTCTTTCAAAGATCGTAAGAATGGCACTGCATTAAATTTTGTAACTAAACAAGTAATTGAATCTTTACCAAAGTCTTTTGAAAATATTATTATTGCATATGAACCTGTTTGGTCTATTGGTACTGGAAAAATTCCAAGTAAAATTGAAATTAAAGAAATGCATGAGCATATCAAAAATTTAATATCTTTGAAATACAATAAGAGCATAAAGGTTTTATATGGAGGATCAGTTAATTCTTCTAATATATGTGACATCTTGTTAGTTGATAACGTTGATGGCTTTTTAATTGGAGGAGCAAGTCTAAATGCAAAAGATTTTCTTGCAATTTACAGTTCAATCGTTAAACACTTAGATAAATTTTCTTTTTAAATATTTAAGGTCTGTCATGATTACAATTATATTAACACTTCATATAATATTAGCATTTGGTATCATTTGCGCTGTTTTACTTCAGAAGAGCGAGGGTGGAGGATTAGGTATTGGAGGTTCTGGGGGTGGTTTTATGACAGCTAGAGGCACTGCTAATTTTATGACTAAATTGACTGCTATTCTAGGAGCTTGTTTTTTCTTAACATCTATATTACTAGCTTTATTGTCAACTTCTAATAATACTTCATCAATAGTAAAGGAAGTCGAAAAATCAATTGAAAAAAACGTTCCTGCAATACCTAGTGTTCCTCTTGATAATTAAGTAATCAGGTTTTTGTTATATGAATAATTCAACAGTAAAGTTTATTTTTATAACTGGCGGTGTTGTTTCTTCATTAGGAAAAGGTCTTGCATCAGCTTGTCTTGGATCAGTACTTCAAGCAAGAGGATATAAGGTTAAATTGAGAAAACTAGACCCTTACTTAAACGTTGATCCTGGAACAATGAGCCCTTATCAGCATGGTGAATGTTATGTAACTGATGATGGTGCTGAAACTGATTTAGACTTGGGTCATTATGAGAGATTTACAGGTGTTCCGGCAAAAAAATCTGATAATATTACAACAGGTAAAATATATTCAAATGTAATTGCTAGAGAAAGAAAAGGTGATTATCTTGGAGCTACTATACAAGTTATACCTCATGTTACTGATGCAATTAAAGAATTCATTCTATCTGATATTAATGATGAAGATTTTATTCTTTGCGAAATAGGTGGAACAGTAGGAGATATAGAATCTCTACCATTTATTGAAGCTATTAGGCAATTGGGAAACGAACTTGGTCTATTACAAACATGTTTTTTACATGTTACATTACTGCCATATATAAAAACTGCTGGAGAACTTAAAACAAAACCTACTCAACATTCGGTTAAAGAGTTGCAAGGAATGGGCATACAGCCTGACATATTGTTGTGTAGAACAGAAGTTGAAATACCAGAAGAACAAAAATTTAAAATTGCTCTTTTTTGTAATCTAAAGCCTGATTCTGTTATAGAAGCCTTAGATGCTGCCTCTATATATCATGTTCCCATTTCTTATCATAAACAAGGCCTTGATCATCAAGTTTGCAAACATTTTAGTTTAAACTTAGATCATAAACCAGATTTAAGTCGCTGGACAAATATTAATAAGATCCAAGAATTATCAGAAGGTACTGTCAACATTGGAATAGTAGGTAAATACACATCTATGGTTGATGCATACAAATCATTGATTGAATCAATTGTCCATGGAGGTTTTGCTAACAAGGTAAATGTATCAATAAAATGGATTGACTCTGAACAATTAGAAAATAATAAATTAAAACTTTATGATGTTTTCAAAGATATAAATGGAATTATAGTTCCAGGTGGTTTTGGTTATCGTGGTTCTGAAGGCAAAATAAAAGCAATTAATTTTGCCAGGATTAAAAATATACCATTTTTAGGAATTTGTTTTGGAATGCAAATGGCCGTTCTCGAATTTGCTAGAAACGTATTAAATTTTAAAAATGCTTCTTCTTCGGAATTTGGAAAAACAAAATTTCCTTTAATTGGCCTTTTGACAGAATGGCAAACAAACATCGGCGTAGAAAAAAGAAATGAAGATTCCAATTTAGGTGGAACTATGAGGTTAGGGGCATATGATTGTAAACTATTGAATGGAAGTCTTGTACATTCAATTTACAAACAAAACATAATATCAGAAAGACATAGACATCGTTATGAAGTTAATTACAAATTTAATTTAGATTTTGAACAAAACGGACTCGTTTTTTCTGGAATGTCTCCATCTATGTCTTTACCAGAAATTTTAGAAATCCCTTCTCATCCTTGGTTTGTTGCAGTTCAATTTCATCCTGAATTAAAATCCAAACCGTTTGATCCTCATCCTATTTTTTCTTCTTTTGTTGGGGCCACTTTAAATAACTCTCGTTTGTTGTAATTTTTTTTTATATTGGTAAAATAAACAATGAAACAAAAATCTATTAAAATTTCCAACTTTGAAGTTTCAAACCACAATCCTTTTTTTCTTATAGCTGGACCTTGTTCTATTGAAACTAAAAATCATGCTATTGATCATGCAGGCAAGATTAAAGAAATTTGTGATAGTTTAAAAATTAACTTTGTCTACAAATCATCCTTTGATAAGGCGAATAGATCAAGTTTGTTATCAACAAGAGGTTTAGGTCTTGAAAAAGGTTTAGATATTTTATCTTTAGTGAAAGAAACTTTTAATATTCCTGTAATTACTGACGTACATGAAAGTTATCAATGTAAAGAAGTAGCCTCTATTGTCGATGTAATTCAGATACCTGCCTTTTTATGTCGTCAAACAGACTTATTAATTTCTGCCGCAGAGACACAGAAAGTGATTAACATTAAGAAAGGTCAATTTTTAGCTCCTTGGGATATGGAAAACATAGTAAAAAAAGTTACAGAAAGTGGAAATAACAAAATTATGTTAACAGAAAGAGGCACTTCATTTGGTTATAATACTCTTGTGTCTGACATGCGTTCTATACCTCAAATGTCTCAATTAGGTTTTCCTGTTGTTTTTGATGCAACACATTCTGTTCAGCAACCAGGAGGCTTGGGTTTAACTTCAGGGGGGCAACGTGAATTTGTTCCTGTTCTGTCAAGAGCAGCTGTTTCTATTGGCGTATCAGGTTTGTTTATTGAAGTTCATGAAGATCCCGACAAAGCACCAAGCGATGGCCCGAATATGTTAAAATTATCTGATCTTAAAGATATGTTATCCACTTTGATTAAGATAGATAATATTGTTAAACTATAATTTACGAGGATTTAAATGATTTCTATTTCTGATATTTTTTCAAGGCAGATACTTGATAGTAGAGGCAATCCAACTTTAGAAGTTGATGTAACATTATCAGATGGTTCTATAGGGCGAGCAGCTGTACCTTCGGGTGCGTCAACAGGTGAGTATGAGGCATTTGAACTTAGAGACGGAGATAAAAGAAATTACAATGGATTAAGTGTTCAAAATGCTGTGAATAACATAAATGTAGAAATATGTAATACATTTTCTGGACGTAATCCCTTTAATCAAAAAAATATTGATAATGATTTAATTGAGTTAGACAATAGTAATAACAAGAGTAGATTAGGAGCTAACGCCATACTTGGTTTTTCAATGGCTGTTGCACGTTCAGCATCAGCCTCTTTAGATTTGCCTCTTTGGAAATATATAGGTGGAATGAGGGCGAACACTTTACCAGTTCCAATGATGAATATAATAAACGGTGGAGCTCATGCAAATAACGGTTTAGATTTTCAAGAATGTATGATTATGCCAATTGGATTTTCAACTTTCTCAGATTCTCTTAGGGCTGGAACTAAAATTTTTCATAATTTAAAAGATATTTTATCTAAGAAAGGGTTATCTATTGCCGTTGGAGATGAAGGTGGTTTTGCTCCTAATATTAGAAACCTTAATGATGCACTTTCATATATTTCTGAAGCAGTTGACCAAAGTGGATATAAATTAGGTGAAGAAGTATTTATTTCAATTGATGCTGCTGCGAGTGAATTATATAAAAATAATTGTTATAGACTTAAGGGAGAGAATAAAAATTTGAGTACTGATGATCTTACTAAATTTTGGGAAAATATCTGTAATAAGTTTCCTGTAATATCTATAGAAGATCCATTTGACGAAAATGATTGGACTGGATTTCAAGAACTTACAAATTTAATTGGTAATAAAGTTCAAATTGTTGGTGATGATTTGTTTGTTACAAATAAACATAGATTATTAAAAGGTATTCAATCTAAATCAGCTAACTCTATTTTAATTAAGTTAAATCAAATTGGGACTTTATCCGAAACTATAGATACAATAGAAATGGCAAAAAATGCTAATTTTGGAGTTATAATTTCTCATAGATCTGGTGAAACAGAAGATGTTTTTATCTCTGATTTGTCAGTCGCTGTAAATTCTGGTCAAATTAAAACTGGTTCGTTATCTAGAAGTGATAGAACAGCAAAATATAATCAATTGTTAAGAATAGAAGAGTTGTTAGGTGATGAAGGTTATTATTATGGAACAGATTTACTAAATAATTTTAAATAGTGGTTAGTTAAGCTTTATGTATAAACACTGGATTCGAAAAAATATAATTGTCAATCTAATGCCTTTTTTTAGTTTTGTAATATTTTCTTTTTTTGTGTTTCATATTTTTTTTGGTGAAAGATCACTTTGGAAAATTTTCGAACTTAATCAAGAAATAATTATAGTTCAACAAAAATTAAATAATTTATTTGAGATAAAAAAAACCACCTCATCTGAAATTAAATTACTTAGAGATAATAATCTTGATCCAGATATTATTTCTGAAATTTCACATAAATTACTTGGCCTTATTCATTCAGACCAAATTATAATTGAGATTACAAAATAACTTAAATTATTATTAGAAATAACTTAATTTATTATTAGAAATAGATTACATTATTTGTTAAAAACAAATTATAAACATGCTTAATTATCATACTTGCAATTTACAGGTTTAATATGAAAAAAAACATATCTAAAAAATCCTTAGCTACTTCTAATATCAACTATGATTTAGATTTATTACAAAATTTGTATAAAAAAATGCTTTTGATTAGAAGGTTTGAAGAAAAGGCTGGTCAGTTATATGGCATGGGTAAAATTGGAGGCTTTTGTCACTTGTACATTGGACAAGAAGCTGTTGTTGTAGGTATTCAATCAGTCCAGATTGAAGGTGATAGTGTTGTTACTTCATATAGAGATCATGGTCATATGTTAGCTTGTGACATGGATCCTAAAGGTGTCATGGCAGAATTAACGGGTAGAGAAGACGGCTATTCAAAAGGTAAAGGTGGATCAATGCATATGTTTAGCCGAGAAAAAGGTTTTTTTGGCGGTCATGGAATTGTTGCTGCCCAAGTTCCTATAGGTGCTGGATTAGCATTTGCTCATAAATATAATGGAAATAATAATGTTGCAATTACTTACTTTGGTGATGGAGCTGCAAATCAAGGTCAAGTTTATGAATCTTATAATATTGCCTCCCTCTGGAATTTGCCAGTTGTATTTGTAATTGAAAATAATAAATATGGAATGGGTACATCAGTCAACAGATCATCAGCAGGTGACAATTTATCTGACAGAGGCAAAGCTTACGGTATTAAGTCTGAAGTTGTAGACGGAATGGATGTCGTAGCTGTAAGAGATGCTGCTATAACAGCTATAGATTATTGTAGATCTGGAAAAGGCCCTTATATCTTAGAAATGAAAACATATAGATATAGAGGTCATTCAATGTCAGATCCAGCAAAATATAGGACTAGGGACGAGGTTGAAAAAATAAGACAAAATTCTGACCCTATTGAAAACATTAAAACTTTACTAAACAAGTTTGGTTTAGAAGATGAAAATTTGAAAAAAATTGACACTAATATAAAGTCAATTGTTGCAGATGCTGCAAAATTCGCACAAGAATCTCCAGAACCTTCAGATTCTGAGTTATTTACTGATATAACAATTAATTAATGGTGAATTAATGACTATTGAAATTTTAATGCCAGCCCTAAGCCCAACAATGGAAGAGGGTACATTGTCAAAATGGCTTGTAAATGAAGGTGATATTGTTAATTCAGGTGATTTAATAGCAGAAATTGAAACAGACAAAGCTACGATGGAAGTAGAAGCTGTTGATGAAGGTAAAATTGGTAAAATATTAGTATTGGAGGGTACGGAAGGTGTTAAAGTTAATACTCCCATAGCAACATTAATTGGTTCTAATGAAGCTCCGCATGCAACTATTAAAAAAATAGCTGAAAACCCATATATAGAAAAAGTTATATTATCATCTAAAAATGATAATATAACAAATATAAGAACTGAGCTTAATTCAAGTGTAATTACTGTTAGAGAAGCTCTAAGAAATGCAATGGCAGAAGAAATGCGTTCTGATAAAAATGTTTTTATAATGGGAGAAGAAGTTGCTGAATATCAGGGAGCATATAAGGTTACACAAGGTTTGCTCGATGAATTTGGTGATAAAAGAGTTTACGATACTCCAATTACAGAACACGGTTTTACAGGAATTGGTGTAGGTGCAGCATTTGGTGACTTAAAACCTATAGTTGAATTTATGACATTCAATTTTGCTATGCAGGCCATGGATCAAATAATTAATTCAGCTGCTAAAACACTATATATGTCGGGTGGACAAATGGGTTGCCCAATTGTGTTTAGAGGCCCAAACGGTGCAGCTTCTCGTGTTGGCGCGCAACATAGTCAGTGTTATGCTAGTTGGTATGCTCATTGTCCTGGTTTAAAGGTTGTAACACCTTGGTCAAGTGCCGATGCAAAGGGTCTTTTAAAATCAGCAATAAGGGATCCAGACCCTGTAATCTTCTTAGAAAATGAAGTTATGTATGGTCAATCTTTTAATTGCCCAGACGACCCTGATTTTACCTTGCCAATTGGCAAAGCACATATAGAGAGAGAAGGAAAAGATATAACTATAATTGCTTTTTCTATTATGGTTGGAAAATCTCTAGAGGCAGCAGAACTTTTAAGAGAAAAAGGTATTGATGCTGAAGTAGTTAATTTAAGATCTTTACGTCCATTAGATATTGAGACAATAATTAATTCAGTTAAAAAAACTAACAGAGTAGTTACTTGCGAAGAAGGTTTTCCGTTTGCTGGCATTGGTTCTGAAATATCATCAGTAATAAATGAGAATGCGTTTGATTGGCTTGATGCTCCCGTGACTAGAGTTACTGGAAAAGATGTGCCTATGCCTTATGCAGCAAATTTAGAAAAATTAGCTTTACCTCAAGTTAATGATATTGTGAATGCTTGTTCCAATGTTTGTAATATAAGTTAAGGGTATACAATAATGAGTCTTAATATCTTGATGCCTGCTCTCAGTCCAACTATGGAAGAGGGCACCTTATCCAAATGGTTGGTTAAAGAAGGTGATATAGTTACTTCTGGTGATTTAATAGCTGAAATAGAGACAGATAAAGCAACTATGGAAGTTGAATCTATTGATGACGGTACCATCGGTAAAATTCTAGTGAATGAAGGTCAAGAATCTATAAAAGTGAACGAACCAATCGCTATTTTACTTTTAGAAGGTGAAACTTTGTCTGATATAGAAAGTATGCACGAAGCAAAACTGCCTGAAGTCACTAAAAATTTAGACAAAATAGAAAATAAACCAAAAATAGATATTAGTTCAAAAGAGATGGCTAAAATAGAGTTGGTCACAGATAAAAATATAGAACCTGTTAAACAGAATAAAACGAGAATATTTGTTTCTCCTTTAGCAAAAAGACTTGCAAAACAAAGGAATATTGATTTAAGTTTAATTTCTGGTTCAGGTGCAAATGGCAGGATACTTAAGAATGATATTGAAAACTTTAATAATAATAAAAATTTATTACAGAGTGAAATAACATTAAACAATAATAAATCTGAACTTGTAAAAAATAGTTCTATGAGAAAAACAATAGCTGAGCGTTTAGTTCAGTCGAAAAATGAAGCGCCACATTTTTATCTTTCTTTAGATTGTAATATAGATCAACTTTTGAAAATAAGAAGTTTGATAAACTTAAAATCTAATGATCAGTATAAAATTTCAGTTAACGACATGATTATTAAGGCTGCTAGCTCTACATTAATTAAGGTTCCTCAAGCAAATGCTAGTTGGGAAAATGAGAATACTAGATATTTTAAAAACACTGATATATCCGTTGCAGTTGCAATTGATGGTGGTTTGATAACACCTATTATTAAGAATGTTCAGTCGAAAGGTCTGTTGGAAATATCTGAAGATATGAAAATTCTCGCTAATAAAGCAAAAAGTGGAAAGTTATTACCAGAAGAATATATTGGAGGTAGTTTTTCAATTTCAAATCTGGGTATGTATGGAATTAAAGAATTTTCAGCTGTAATCAACCCTCCTCAAGGCGCAATTTTAGCTGTTGGTTCTGGTGAAAAAAGACCAATAGTTATTAATGATCAGATAACGATAGCTAATATGATGACAGTAACGTTATCATGCGATCATAGGGTAGTAGATGGAGCAGTAGGTGCAGAATTTTTGTCAGTGTTTAAAGATTTTATTGAAAATCCTTCATTAATGTTGTTATAGGAAATATTTATGAATAATAGTGATTATGATATTATAGTTATTGGTGGAGGTCCTGGTGGTTATGTCGCTGCTATTAGAGCTTCTCAATTGGGGATGTCTGTTGCTTTGATTGAAGATAAGCATTTAGGTGGTATTTGTTTAAATTGGGGCTGTATTCCAACTAAAGCTCTTTTAAGAGCAAGTGAAATTAAACACATGTTAGATAATGTAGGTGAATTTGGTTTTTCTGTTTCTAATATTAAAATAGATATTAATAACATAACCAAGCGATCAAGAAAGGTAGCTGATCAATTGTCTACTGGAATAAGTCATCTTCTAAAAAAAAATAAAGTTAAAGTTTTTGATGGTTTTGCTCAATTAGAAAAAGGTACGCCAAATTTAAAAACTGTTAAAGTTAAAACTCAAGATAGTGATATTGTAATAAAGGCTAAAAACGTTATAATTGCTACTGGAGCTAGATCTAGAAACTTACCTTTTGTTTCATCTGATGGTAAAAATATATGGGATTATAAGACTGCAATGACGCCTACAGAATTACCGAAATCTATAACTGTAATTGGTTCAGGTGCTATAGGGGTGGAATTTGCATCTTTTTATAATGATTTAGGTGTTAAAGTCACTGTCGTAGAGGCTCTTCCTTCAATTCTGCCTAACGAAGATGAAGATATATCAAAAATAGTAGAAACTAATTTTGTTAAAAGAGGGATAGATATAAAAACAAACACAACTCTTAAGGCAGTTAAGATGTTTGATAAAAATATTTCTGCAGAAATATTGTGTGATGGTAATGTTGAAACTATAATTTCTGAAAAATTAATTTTAGCTATTGGGATAATAGCAAATACTGAAAATGTAGGTTTAGAAAAATTTAATATTAAAATGGATAATGGCCATATAATTACAAATGAATGGCTTGAAACAGATGAAAAAGGTATTTTTGCAATAGGCGATGTCACAGAAGGTCCATGGCTTGCTCATAAAGCGAGCCATGAAGGTACTTTATGCGTAGAAAAAATTGCTGGCTACAAAAATCTCAAACCAATTGAAAAAACATCAATACCCGGCTGTACATACTGTAGGCCTCAAGTTGCATCAATAGGATTAACTGAAAAAAAAGCTAAATCTAAAAATTTAAAAGTTAAAATTGGTAAATTTCCTTTCTTAGGTAATGGCAAAGCCATTGCTATGGGTGATTCTGAAGGTTTAATTAAAACTATTTTTGATGAAGATACTGGTGAGTTGATAGGGGCTCACATGGTTGGTCCTGAAGTTACTGAATTAATTCAAGGTTTTTCAATAGCTAAAAAATTAGAAACTACAGAACATGAATTAATGCATACTATTTTTCCTCACCCAACTTTATCTGAAAGTATGCATGAATCAGTTTTAGATGCATACAATCAAGCTATTCATTATTAAGTTTCCATAGAAGATTAAAATGTTAAAGAATTTGAATCAAAAAAAAAATATAAGACATCCTGAGAAAATTAATAAGCCTGATAATATTTCACCTCCAAAACCATCTTGGTTAAAAGTAAGAGCACCTATCGGAAAAATATTTGATGAAACAAAAGGTTTATTAGATGATTTAAGTATTGTCACCGTATGTGAAGAGGCAAGCTGTCCTAATATAGGCAATTGTTGGTCAAAAAAACATGCTACAATGATGATTATGGGTGATACTTGTACTAGAGCATGTTCCTTTTGTAATGTTGCCACAGGCAAACCTAAGGGACTTGATTTTACTGAACCTTTCAGAGTAGCTCAATCAGTGGCTAGGTTAAATTTAAATCATGTGGTGATAACATCTGTTGACAGAGACGATTTAGATGATGGTGGAGCTGAGCATTTTGTAAATACGATTGCAGATATTAAAAGTTTATCTCCTAATACTTCAATTGAGATTTTAACTCCTGACTTTCTTAGAAAAGAAGGTGCTTTAGATAAAGTAATTGATGCAAAGCCGGATGTTTTTAACCATAATCTTGAAACAGTACCTAGGCTGTATTCATCAGTTAGGCCAGGAGCTAGATATTTCCATTCTTTAAATTTATTATCTAAAGTTAAAGATAAAGATCCTGAAATCTTTACTAAATCTGGTATTATGGTTGGATTAGGGGAGGATAAAAGTGAAGTTTTTCAAGTAATGGATGATATGAGATCAGCTAACATAGATTTTTTAACTATTGGACAATATTTACAGCCAACAGTGAAGCATCATAAAGTTGATAGGTTTGTTGAGCCAAGTGAGTTTGATTTATATAAAAAAATTGCTCTTTCTAAAGGTTTTTTAGTAGTGTCGTCATCTCCACTGACAAGAAGTAGTTTTCATGCCAGTGAAGATTTTGAAAAATTAAAAGAGGCAAGGTTACTAAAGTTAAATTCTAAGGCATCAGAGTTCGTTAATTAATGAAGCATATAGAAAAGCGTGTTTTAAATCATACACCTCAAAATTTATTCAATCTTGTGTCAGATGTAAAAAAATATCCTGAGTTTTTACCCTGGTGCCTTAACGCTAGAGTAAAAAATTTTTTAAAAAACGAGTTTGATGCAGATCTTATTATAGGCTTTAAGATCTATAAAGAAGTTTATTCTTCTCAAATATTGCTTGATCCAAATAATTATAAAATAACAGTCAATTATAAAGATGGACCATTTGAGTATTTGCATAACTATTGGATATTTAAACAAAATAGTGACGGTTGTGAAGTTGAATTTATGGTTGAATTTAAGTTTAAATCAAATTTTCTACAAACTGTTATGGAATCTTTATTTACAGAGGCAGTTAAAAGAATGGTTAGGGCTTTCGAAAACAGAGCAAATAATTTGTATAGTCCGTTTATAAATAATCAGTTATAACCTTATTTGCAAATTTTAAACTTTCCAATGTAGTTTTCTGTCTTATTTCAAGTCTATTTCCATTTAATAAATATTTTTGTTTAAATACTTCCAATTTGGTACCTATAGCTATCCACACTAAGCCAATTGGTTTTTCTATACTTCCACCGGTTGGACCTGCTATACCTGTGACTGCAATTGAGATATCAGCTGTCATAATTGATAAAACATTTTTTGCCATGTGATAAGCAGTAATTTCGCTAACTGCACCATTTATTTCAATAATTTCAGGTGGAATTTTTAATAATTTAGATTTCATTGAATTTGAATAAGTGACTATACTTGAATTAAAAATGCTACTGGACCCATTTATGGATACTATAGAAGATGCTACCATCCCACCAGTACAGCTTTCAGCTGTAGTTATAGAAATATTTCTTCTTGTGCATTTATTAAATAGAATTTTTGATTCCTGATTTATTTTATTCCACATTCTAAACTCATATTAATTTAATTATCATTTTTTGATTTAATGAAGTCAAAATAGCACATTGAACTATAAATGCACATAATCCAGCAATAATATCATCAGCCATAATTCCTAATCCGTTTGGTAATGATTCAAACTTCTTAATTGGTCCAATTTTAGAAATGTCAAAAAATCTAAATAATAAAAATGATAGTGTTAATGACATAAAGTTGTAAAATATGTTTTCAGATTCAATTGTAGCAAATAAAACTATAAATTGACCTCCAAACTCATCTATAACTATTTCTCTAGGATCTTTTTTGTTATATAAACGAATATGTATTTCGCAAAGAAAATAACCTACAAATATAATTATACAGGTAATAAAAAAATAATTTAAAATGCCTAAACTTGTTATTAAGTTAAATCCTATAAAAACTGCAATAAAAGAGGCGAAGGTTCCAGGAGCATATTTAATTGCTCCAATTGGATACACTTCTGCAAGCCTTGCACAAAATACTAATATGCTTTTCCTATTTATCATCGTAAATATTTTCATTAATTTTTATAGATGCGTTTACCATTGCTGCAATACCTTCTTGACGACCAATGAAACCTAAGCTTTCTGAAGTTTTTCCTTTGATGCTAATTCTCTTTGGATTGATGTTTAATATTTGAGCAATGTTATTTTGTATAAGATCTGAATAATCTAAAATTTTAGGTTTCTCACATATTATTACTGCATCTATATTATTAATCTTACCATTTAATTTTTGCAAAAGGTCTGATGCGTGTTTTAAAAAAATTGAGCTTTCGCTATTTTTCCATTTTATATCAGAGGGAGGAAAAAGTTTTCCAATATCACCTTGATTTACTGCACCTAATATACTGTCTGTTATTGCGTGAAGTAAAACATCAGCGTCAGAGTGTCCAATAAGTGGCCTTATGTGAGGAATTTTAATACCTCCTAATTTAATGAAGTTTTCAGTATTTTTTTTTGTTAAGTCAAATCTGTGAATGTCAAATCCGTTGCCAATCACTGTAATATATTTAGAATTAATTGTTAAATATGGTTCCAATAATTTGAAATCATTTTCATAAGTTATTTTTAAACTACGTGGATCACCTTCTACAGTCATTATTTTAATTCCCTTACTCATAAGAAGAGAGCTTTCATCCTCATAGATTTCCATACTATTTTTATGAGCTTTTACCAATTCTTTATAATTACACAATTGTGGTGTTTGAACTATGACTTTGTCTTGTCTGTTTACTACATTATGAATTTCATCGTTATAAGCACGTCTTATAGAATCGTTCAAAGGAAGAATTGGTATTACACATGTGTAATTTTGATTTATGCTTCCAATTAAATTTTCTAAAACTTTTTTAGTTACAATTGGTCTTGCTGAATCGTGAACTAAAACAAACTCAGGTGCATCTTTTTTTAAAAATGTAAGCGCATTGTAAACGCTTTCGTGTCTCGTTTTTCCACCAATAATTGGTTCTAATAATTTATATTTATGTGCAATATTTTTGATTTTACTAAAATCTTTATTATTAGAGACTATTAATATTTTAATATTTTTTAGGTTATCTATAAAACTACAAATGCATTTTTCTAACACAGTCATATTGTCTATTTTAATCATTTGTTTACTTGTTTTAGAGCCTAATCTATCCCCAACACCCCCTGCTAAAAGAATTAATATTATATTTTTGCCGTCAACTTTCAAACTCAACTCCATTTACGATTAATAATTAGGCAATTCTAATGTAATTTTAAATAAAGATATATAATTGTACAAATTATAATCATTATTGGTATAATTATTAGATTAGTTATAGAAAATTATGATATGCACAATAATATTTTAAATGAACTCAGAACGCCAGTCTTTTTAGTAAACAAGCTGAATAATGTAGTTTATTTGAATGCAATTGGTGAAGAATTCTTTGGTTACAGCGGAAACTTATTAATTGGCAAATCCATATATAACTTAATACCAAAAGATTCTCCAATTTCCAATCTTTTAACAAGAGTTAGAAAATTTAAACATGGTCTAACTGAGGACAGTCTAAATTTAAGTAATATTAAATTTCCTAATAGAAAGGTCAGAGCTCATATCGTTCCATTATCATATGATAGTAATCAAATAATGATTCAATTAAGTGAACTTACAGTTTCAGAAATGTTTCAATCACAAAGAATAAATACAAAAATTTCAAAATCGTTTTCTTGTATGATTGATATGTTAATGCACGAGTTAAAAAACCCTATTGCTGGAATTAAAGGTGCTTCTCAGTTAATTGAAAGTGATTTAAATAGTGATAACAACGTTAAAGAATTGACTACTCTTATAAATGTTGAAAGCGATCGTATAGTTTCGTTATTAAATAGAATGGAACAAATTAATAATAACAATGTAACAACTGATTTCCAATTTTTGAATGTGCATGAAATTTTAAATCATTGTAAACGTGTTGCTCAAAATAGTTTCGGTTCAAATATTAAATTTATAGAATCTTTTGACCCTTCTTTACCTGATTTTTTTGCTAATAAAGATCTTTTAATTCAAATATTAATAAATATTTTAAAAAATAGTTGTGAGGCCTCCTTTAACAAGGGAAAAATAAAAATCAAAACTAGTTTTAATTCCGATAAAAAAATTTTATTTTCTTATGATGAAATACCTTCAAGTTTACCATTACAGTTGGAAGTAATTGATTATGGGGATGGCATATCTAAAAACTTACTTCCAAATATTTTTGACCCTTTTGTATCAACTAAAAAAAAGGGTAAAGGATTAGGTCTGTCTATAGTTGCAAGTGGTCTCCATGACATGGGAGCGGTTGTTGATGTTTCCTCGTCTCCAGGTTTAACAAATGTATGTATAAACTTTCCATTAAAAAAATAATAATATAGGTAAATACTATGGATGCTAAAAATATTATTGTTGTAGATGATGATAGAACTATAAGAGTAGTTATTTCAACAGCGTTAACTAGGGCCGGTTATAATGTAAAATCTAGCGGAACAGCTGCTGGGATGTGGCGTTTAGTAGATTCTGATTTTGCAGATATTCTTATAACCGATGTAGGTTTACCAGATGGTGACGCTTTAGATGTGTTGCCTAAGCTTCAAAATATGAAACCTAAATTAAAAATTATAGTTATGTCTGCAAGAACTACACTTTTAACTGCAGTAAGAGCCAAAAAAAAAGGAGCTTTTGAATATTTACCAAAACCATTTGATTTAGATGAATTATTAAATTTAGTATCAAGTACCTTTTTATTAAATAATAATCATAAAACTAAAGTTAATGAAATTAAGAAATCACTTAAAAATATTTATGATTCAGGACCTGTAATTGGCAAATCTATGGCCATGCAAGACATTTACAAGCTAATATCTAGATTAGTTAATACTAATTTAACTTTATTAATCTCAGGTGAAAGTGGAACAGGAAAAAATTTGATAGCAAAATCAATTCATGATTTGAGTTCTTTCAATAATAAATTATTTATTACTATAAATATGGAATTTTTTGATAATTATACCTTAGAAAATTTTATACAAAAATTACAGCTTAATAATAATGAAAATGTCAAATCATTCGATTTTCTTAGTGGATGTACAATAATCATAAACGATTTGAGCGAATCATCCTTGCTTCAACAAAAAAATTTACTAAGTTTTATAGAAGAAGACTTTTCTTTTTTATTAAAAAAATCAAAAAAATTTAAGAAACCAAGAATAATTGCATTAACTAAAAAAAATATATTAAATGAGGTTGATAAAGGCCTATTTAGAGAAGATCTTTTTTATAGAGTTAATGTAGTACCTATTAAATTACCATTATTAAAAGATAGATTTGAAGATATCCCTGACTTAACAATTTATTTTTTAAATAAATATTTATCTAACACACAAATTAATAGATTTATCCCACACGAGGGCATGAATTTACTTAAAAATTATATCTGGCCTGGTAATATTAGAGAATTAAAAAATGTAATCAAACGTATTTGTTTATTATCATCTTCTGAAGAAATACCAACATCGTTAATCAAAGAAGTCCTGTCCGAAGATAGATTAAACATAGATGAAATTGAAGAAGACAATGTAGAGCTTTATTTTAAAAAATATTTAAATAAATTTTTTAAGAATTTTGACCCAAACTTAAATATTAATAACTTGCATACTAGTTTTATTTCCAAAATTGAAAAACCTCTTATTGAATCCACTTTGCATTTATTTAGAGGTAATCAAATTAAAGCATCTAAATGTTTAGGCTTCAACAGAAATACACTTAGAACAAAAATCAATTTATATAAAATTAAAGTTATAAAACAAAGAAAAGTTTAAAGATTTGTATTATTTTTAATATATGCTTTATACATTAATATGTATTTAAATGGATCATAATATGTATTTACTTTTTTTAAATGTATTTAAACAAAAATTATATACTTTATCTCTCCTTTTATCCTTTATACTTTCGTTTCTAATTCATAGATTTCTTTTTCGATTTGAATTTATCGATGATTATTTTACTATATACTTGTTCATATTTTTTCTAATTACAATTTTGTTATCAATTTGTTTTTTCATATTTTTAAAAAATATCTCAGATTTTTTTAAGGATGTTAAAAGTAAGAAAGCTGGTCAAGAACTGCAAAAAAAAATATTGTTCGTTTTTTCCATTATTGCTTTAACCCCAACAATTGTTATTGCTTTATTTGCAATTTTTATTTTTGATACAACTTTGAATGGTTGGTTTAATAAAAAAATTTCTACTGCAATTACTCAATCAGTTGAAGTGGCAAACAAGTACCTTCTTGAACATCAAAATGCCATGAGAGGTGATATTCTAGAACTAGCAAATATTTTAAATGTAAACTCTAGTGTTTTATCATCAGATAAGAAAAAATTTAATAAATTCTTAAATAATTATACACTTAAGCATAATTTGTCTGAAGCTGTAATTATTGATTCTATAGGTAACGTTTTGGCATTTTCAGAATTTGTTTTTGAGTACACATATACAGAAATTCCTCAAAAATACTATGTTACTTCAAATCAAGGTCAAATTATAATAGCAAAAGAAGATAATTCCAATAAAATGAGAGCATTCTTAAAGTTGTCACAATACATTGATGCTTATTTATTGATAACTAGGTTTGTTGATCAAAAAGTCTTAAATGCTATAGAGAGTACATCTATTGCTGTTTCGGATTATCAGTCTATAGAATTAAAACAATTTGATTTTAAAATATCTTTTGTTTTAGTTTTCTTGCTGATAACTATTTTTCTTTTATTAATTGTCATGATAGTTGGTCTTAACATAGCCAATAAACTCGTTGGTCCTATAGGGTCATTAATAAGTGCTGCTGAGGAAGTAGGAGGTGGCAACTTAAATTATAAAATTACTAATCAAGTTGTAAATAACATAAATATCAACGAATTAAAAAGACTTGCTCAAGCATTTAATAAAATGATTTTAGATTTAAAAACAAACAGACTAGATTTAGAACGTGCTAATGATCAATTAGATAAAAGGAGAAAGTTTTCTGAATCTGTTCTATCTGGTGTCTATTCTGGTGTAATTGGTTTAGATAAAGATCTAAAAATTAATCTACCAAATTTGACAGCAACTAAATTACTGAATATATCAATTGATAATAGTTTTGGTAAACCTCTTGTAGATATTGTTCCAGAATTTTCTAATCTAGTTAATAATTTATTACAAACTAATAATAACGTTGTTGAAGATAAAGTTCATATAATTCGTGAAGATAAAATTTTAAATTTAATAACAAGAATTGTTGTTCAAAAAACAGATGATTTAATTTTAGGTTACGTTCTTACTTTTGACGATGTGACTACTTTGATTGCAGCTCAAAAAATGGGCGCATGGTCAGACATTGCAAGAAGAATAGCTCATGAAATAAAAAATCCATTAACACCAATTCGTTTGGCATCTGAAAGACTAGTTAATCATCTTAATACAAACAAAAAATTTGATAAAAAAATTTTTGAACAATCTCTTAATATGATAAATCGACAAGTTGACGATATTCATCATCTAGTTGACGAATTTTCTTCATTTGCAAGAATGCCTTCTCCTAAGTTAAAAGTAATTGATATTACAAAAATTGTAATAGAATATTTAAAACCTTTAGCTTCTTCATTTGATAATGTTGTAATTAATATTGATAATAAAATAAGTTTTGCTTTAATCATGGCTGATGAAAAGCAAATTAGACAAGCTTTTGGTAATTTAATAAAAAATTCTTATGAAAATTTATTAACGAATAATATAAAAAATGGAAAGATTTTAGTTTCCTTTGACACAATTAAAGATTTTGTTTCAATATCTATTGTTGATAACGGTACAGGTATAAAAAATTCTGATATTAATAAAATTATTGAACCTTACTACACAACAAAAAAAAATGGTTCTGGTCTTGGCTTAGCTATAACAAAAAAAATTATTGATGATCATAATGGTTCAATATTAATAACAAATTTAAAATCAAAAGATGGTACATGTATTTTGCTAAAATTTCCTCTTGTTAAAGAAAAATATGATGTAAAGAGTGTTATTAATGATTAAAAATAAAATTTCAATACTAGTAATAGATGATGAAAATGATATTTGCGAAATGGTTTCAGAAATTCTTAAAGATGAAGGTTATAAAACTGAAATTGCAAATAACTTTGATGAGGCTGTTCATACTATTCAAAATGAAAACATCAGTCTTATACTTACTGACATATGGATGAATAATAATACTAAAGCTGGCTTAGAAGTTTTGTCTTGGAGCAAAGAATACAATTCTTCAATTCCTGTCATTATGATGTCAGGTCATGGAAATATCGAAACTGCAATGATTGCAGCTAAAACAGGAGCTTTTGATTTCATTGAAAAACCTTTTAAATCAGAAAGATTGTTATTCTTAGTTGAAAAAGCCTTAAACGATCGTAATTTAAAAATTAAAATTTCTGAATTTGAAGCAAAAGAAAATGAACGTATGGAATTAGTTGGAAAATCCATTGCTATCAAAAATATAAAATCCCAGTTAAATAAATTATCTATTAGTAATAGTAGAGTTTTAATTACAGGTCCATCAGGGTCTGGCAAAGAACTTATAGCTAGATGGATTCATAAAAAATCTCATCGAGATGCTTTTCCTTTTATTATTGCTTCGTGTGCAACCTTGTCTCCTGAACGAGTAGAGCAAGTTTTATTTGGTTGGAGTGATGTATCTAACATAAAAAATATTAACAATTCTAATTTAGGCTTGTTTGAACAAGCAAACCACGGAACTCTTTTTTTTGATGAGATTTGTGATTTACCACTTCAAACACAAGGTAAGATAGTCCAAGCTATTCAAGATCAAAGTTTTTATAAAATAGGCTCAAATAAAAAAGTTCATGTTGATGTTCGTATTGTTTCGGCAAGTAATAAAGACTTATTAAAGTCAGTTGAGAGTGGTGAGTTAAGGGAAGACTTATTTTACAGACTGTCAGTTGTTCCAATTGAATTACCAGCACTCAATAAGCGTGTGGATGACATTAATGATCTTATCGAATATTTTCTTAGAATATTGACTAAGGACTTAAGTAGTTTTAAATTAAATTTATCATCTGAAACACGTGCAATATTTCAAATTTATGATTGGCCAGGTAATGTTCGTCAGCTAAAAAATATCTTGGAATGGTTAATAATTATGTATGGAAATCAAAAAGATTTTTTAATAAAACCGTTACACTTACCGCCGGAAATTTTAGGCTATAAACCTGCAATTAAAAATGATAGTAATCTTTCTGAATTAGAATTGTCTTTAAAAGATGCCAGAAAAGTTTTTGAAGCAGATTATCTTAAAAAACAATTGATAAGATTTAAAGGAAATATAGCAAGAACTTCTACTTTTGTCGGTATGGACAGGTCTGCATTACATAGAAAAATAAAAGAATTAAAAATAAATATTAATGAATATAATTAACTTTTATATTAAAAATCATGGTGATTAGATGAAACAGAAAATAATAATTTGTGGTGCAGGTAGAGTAGGAATTTCTATCACTGAGCATCTTTCTAATGAAGGTTTTGATATAACTGTAATTGATTCAAATGCCGAGGCTATTCAAAAAGCTACTGAGTTATATGATGTTCAAGGAGTTCTTGGTCTTGCATCTCATCCTAATGTTCTTGAGGATGCAGGTATAAAGGACTCAGACATGATTATTGCTGTTACACAATCTGATGAAATTAATATTGCTGCTTGTCACATAGCAAAATCTATATTTGCTACCCCTACAATGATAATTCGTATTAGATCAAAAGCTTATTTGCAGCCTAGTTATGTAGAATATTTATTAAAAGATGTTAAGGTAAATCGTATTATTTGTCCAGAAGACGAAGTTGCAACTGCTATTGTAAATCAATGGAGAACGCCTGGTGCATTCGATGTTGCAGAATTTGCTAGATCTTCCATAACAATGTTGGGTGTTTCTTGTAAAAATGATTGCCCTTTACTAGACACACCTCTAAGGAATTTAGTCGATTTATTCCCCGATTTGTCTGTTACGGTTATGGCTATTATAAGAGGTACTAAGTTAATAGTGCCAAGAGGCGGTGATGATATAATTTTATCTGGTGATAGGGTTTATTTAGCTTGCCCTACAGCTCAAATTGACAGAACTTTAAGGGCGTTTGGTCATGCTGAAATCACAGCTGCGAAAGTAACTATTTCTGGTGCTGGAATAATAGGTATAAGAGTAGCTGAAGAAATTCATAAACTATCTCCTGAAACTAATCTAACTATGTTAGAGCTAGATAAGGATAAAGCTAGATATGCCGCAGAAACTTTAGAATATGCAACTATCATATCTGGAGATTCACTAGATCCAGAAATAATAAAAGAAGCCAGGCTAGGTCAAGGAGAAACTTATATTGCAGCTACAAATAATGATGAAGTAAATATTTTATCATCCTTACTTGCTAAAAGATCAGGCGCTTCACATACGGTAGCTTTAATAAACTTACCTGTTTTTATACCTCTATTTAATTCACTGGATCTTGAGGGTGTAGTTAGTCCTCCTAACCTTACATCTTCTTCTATTCTTCAAGAAGTTAGAAGTGGACAAATTGAACATGTCCACTCAATAATAGAAGAATTTGGAGAAATTATATCATTTGAAGCATTGAAATCTTCCTCTATTGTTGGTAGACCTTTAAAAAATATTAAGTTACCTAAAGATGTATCACTTGGTGCTATAGTCAAAGAGGATAATACTATTTTATCCCCCAGAGGTGTCACTATTATTGAAGCTGGTGATATTGTTGTAATGTTTGTGCCTGTAAAATCAATGAAAAAAGTTGAAGAATTATTATCTGTTAATTTGGATTTCTTTTAATGCCAAATATTATTTACATAAATGGGAAATACGCTAGTTACGAAGATTCTAAAATCCATGTCAATGATAGAGGATATCATTTTGGAGATGCTGTTTATGAAGTCATTGTCTTCAATAACAAAATATTTTATGATTTCGATGGTCATATACAAAGATTGTTTAATTCATTAAAATCTTTAGAGATAAATTTCTCTTTTTCTATGTCGTCTCTAAAATTAATTATAAAAAATCTTATTAAAATGAATAGGGCGATTGTTGGGTCTGTTTATATACAAGTTTCTAGAGGAATCTCAGAGAGAAATCATAGCTATTATGGTTTAAACATAAAACCTATTTTAACTATAATAATTACTAAAAAATCAAATATTGATATCAATGTTAAAGGTGTAAGAGCAATTACTTTAGATGATAACAGGTGGTCACGACCAGATATCAAAACAACACAACTTCTTCCAAACGTAATGGCAAAAACGAAAGCTGTTAAAAATGGAGCATATGAAAGTATTTTTATTGATTCTGATGGTTATGTAACAGAAGGATCAAGTTCGAATATATGGATTCTAAATAATGATAATAAATTAATAACTAGAAATCTTGATGGCAAAATTTTATCAGGTATAACTAGAAATTCTATATCGTCATTCGCAAAAGAAAATAATATTAATGTAGTTGAAAAAAGGTTTACACGAGATGAACTTTTTGAAGCTAATGAAGTTTTTTTAACTAGTGCTTCATCTTTTGTAATCCCAATTATTCAAATTGATAACCATAAGATAAACGAAGGTCTAGTTGGAAATATTTCTTTAAATTTAAGGAAATTATATTTTGATAACTTTAAAAGTTAATAACTAAGCTATGAAAAATTATAAAATATTATTATTATTGCCAATTTTTAAAAATTTAAAATTTTGCCAGAACATTATTTTCAATCAAGAAAACTTTATTGCGCGCTCAAGTGAAACAAGAAGCTTGTCAGAAGCGCTAAATAGTAAAATTTTTTATGAAAAGATTATTAATATATCAATCCCCAAGCCTTCTTCATTTTTTTCTACAACAATAACTGATGAAATCAAGTTAAATTTTAACCTAAATTTAATTGATTTAATAATTGTTGATTGTTCTTTATCACCTGTCCAACATAGAAATTTAGAAAAAATTCTAAATAAAAAAATAATTGATAGAACCCAGCTAATTATAGAAATATTTGGCTTAAGAGCTAAAACCAAAGAAGGAATACTTCAAGTGGAGTTAGCAAATTTAAGTTTTCAAAAAACTAGATTAGTGAAATCTTGGACACACTTAGAAAGACAAAGAGGCGGCTTAAGTAAGGTAGGTGGACCTGGTGAAAGTCAATTAGAATTAGATAAAAGAATAATTGATTCAAAAATTAAACAAATAAGAAGTCAACTGTCTAATGTGATGAAAACAAGAGAACTTCAAAGAAGAAGAAGAAAAATAAATTCAAAGTTAATCTTTTCGTTAGTTGGTTACACTAATAGCGGTAAATCATCAATTTTCAATAATTTAACTCAATCTAATGTTTTAGTTAAAGATATGGTTTTTGCTACACTTGATACTAAAATGAGTTTGGTTAATTTTCCTGAGAAGAAACAAATTATTCTTACTGACACAGTTGGCTTCATATCAGCATTGCCTACTGAACTAATTAATGCTTTTAATTCATCTTTGGAAGAACTTTTTTCTGCAGATTTTTTATTATTAGTTCATGATTTATCAAATGAAAATATTGAAAATCAAGCTAATTTAGTTATTGAAACTCTATTTCAAATTGGTTTTTCTGAACAAGAATTAAATAATAAAATTATCCATGTTTTTAATAAATATGACTTAAACTCGAATACTCAAGATATTAATATCAAATATATGGATGAAGTAATTGAAACTTCGGCAATCTCAAAAGATGGCTTAGACTGTTTAAAAAAATACATTTTAACCTTGATTGAAAAGGATTATTTCAATATAAATTTTTCAATACCATTAAACAATTCTAATATAGATTCTTGGATCTATAAAAACTGTTTTGTTTATGATAATAATCTTTGCCAGATTGGTTTTGATATAAATAAAATAAAAGCCAAAATATCTTCTGTTAACTTAGATGTATTCAAATCAAAGTTTCCAGATATATATTTTAATTATATATAATTTAAAGTAACTGATTGATTATGTTAGATAATATTATTTATAGTAAAGCAAGTAGAGATGAAATTCTAGAATATATTACTAGGATATTGATTGATGTTAATGATAAAGTTATTTTATATTATTTTAATAAGCTTTCTCCAAATGATATCGATACAAAAACATCTTCTGATGATTTCGTATGTATTGCTGACAAAAAAAGTGAAAATTTTATAACTAAAAAGCTTTTTAATTTTCTTGGTATAACTAAGATTATAGGAGAAGAAAGTGCGTTCATACATAAAGAAAATTATTTGAATTTATTAAATGAACCGCTTTTATGGGTTATTGATCCTATTGATGGAACTAAAAATTATATTAATGGCAATAAAAACTTTTGTTCAATGATTTCTCTTGTAAAACATTCTTTTCCTATAGCTTCTTTTATTTATAAACCTTTAGATAGGGAGTTAATTTATGCGTTTAAGGGGATTGGGGCATACAAATTAGATATAGATACAAAAGTATCATCACAATTAAAAATAAAAATAAATAAACGCTCTGAAATTATTGGTTCTGGCGGTACTAAAGGTATTCCCGAAGAGTTTAGAAAAGCTATTCTAAATAATCTACGAACTAACACTAAAAGATTATTTATTGGAAGTGCAGGTATAGAAACTACGATGCTAGCAAATAACAAAATTCAATTTATTTTTCATGGTAGAGTTACGCCGTGGGATCACTCTCCATTAGATCTTATCATTAAAGAAGCAGGCGGATGTGTTTATATGTCAATGTCTAAAGAAGAATTTAATATTAAATCTAAAGGACCTATTTTAGCAGCTGCTAGTAATAACATTTGGAATCATGTAAGAGAAATAACTATTCCTGAAGATAACACATACAGACAATAATTAATTTATTACCTTTTAACGACATTGAATGGATTAAAAGCTTGATCCCCAGCCATTATTTCCATTCTATTTATATTAATATTTTTGGGTCTTGTTGAAATCCAATATATAGCTTCAGCAATATCTTCTGGATTAATGACTTTAGTATTTTTATAAACTTGCGATGCTTTTTCTCTATCACCTTTAAACCTAACAATAGAAAATTCAGTTTCAGCCAGTCCTGGTTCAAGAGAAGTTACATTTATCCCTTTATTTACTAAATCAGCACGTAAATTTAAAGAAAATTGACTTACAAATGCTTTAGTGCCTCCATAAACGTTACCGCCAGGATAAGGATAAGAACCGGCAACTGAACCAAGATTAATAATATGACCTTCACCATTTTCAATCATTAAAGGTAATACGTTTCTAGTTGTGTAAATTATTCCCTTAATATTTGTATCTATCATTTGATCCCAATCATCAAGGCTTGCTTTGTCAGCACCTTCTAAACCTAAAGCAAGTCCTGCATTATTACACAAAACAGATATGTTATTAAAATTTGGAGGAAGGTTATCTACAGCTGATTTTACAGAACGTCTGTCACTAACATCAAAAGATAACGGTAAAGATCCTTCACCTAATTCTTCAGCCAACTCTTCTAAACGATCTGCTCTTCGTCCAGTTATAATTGTTTGCCAGCCATTTTTGTTAAATAATTTTGCTGTAGCCATACCAAAGCCAGAAGTTGCGCCAGTAATAAAAATTGTTTTGGGTAATTTAGAATTCATTTTTATCCTCTTTATGTATTAATTTAGCTTTACTCCATAATTTTTCCAAATCAGAATATTTTAAATTATGCCATTTTATATTCATCTCATCAAGAATGTTTTCCATAGTATTAAATCTTAGAATGAATTTGTTATTAGCTTTTCTTATTGTCTGATCAGGATCTAATTTTAAATGTCTAGATAAATTTAATAATGTAAAAAAAAGATCACCTAATTCCTCTTCAATATTATCTTTATTATTTTTATGTATAGCTTCTTTAAGTTCAGTTAGTTCTTCATCAACTTTTGATAATACTTGTGTTTTATTTTTCCAATCAAAGTTTAATGAGGCTGCTTTTTTTTGAATTTTAATGGATCTTAAAGTTGATGGAATATTAGTTTCAATTTTATCTAAAATATGTTTGCTTTTTATTCCATTTATATTTTCCTCGTTATTTTTAATTCTTTCCCAGCTTTCATTAGGTAAATCATTATTTGTATAATCATGATCAAAAATTTGAGGGTGTCGTCTTATAATTTTGTTTGATATTTCATTAGCAACATCGTCTAAATTGAAATCATCTTTATCTGCAGCAATTTGTGAAATTAAAACAACTTGTAGTAATAAATCACCTAATTCATTTTTAATGTTATCTATATTATTACTTTCTATCGCATCAACCAATTCGTAAGCTTCTTCGATAGAATAGGGCGCTAATGACTGATAATCTTGTTTCAAGTCCCAAGGACAACCATTTTCAGGATCTCTTAAGAGTTCAATTACTTTTCTTATTTTTTCTATAGAAACTAATTTATTTAATTCTTTTAAATCAACGGTAGAAATTTTTTTCATTTTTTTATCTATTTTATGTTATTTATTTAAACTAATTTATGATTTTTAATTATAATATTTGGAGAGTTAAATTGCCAGAAAACAATTTAGGTATTTTTGCAAGGTTTAGACGGTATTTTCTTGCTGGTATTTTAGTAATTTCTCCAATTTTAATAACTATTTACGTTACTTGGATTATTATTACTTTTATTGACACACAAGTGGCGGCTTTGTTACCTGAAAGTTTGGATTTTACCAAAAAATTACCACATCAAATTCCTGGTATTGGTTTAATAATAAGTATTATTTTTATTACATTTATAGGAGCATTAACTCCAGGTTTTATTGGGAGAACGCTTCTTAAGACGGGTGAAAGAGTCTTAGATAAAATGCCTGTAGTAAGAAGTGTTTATGGAGCTATTAAACAAATAATGGAAACTGTTATGTCAACTAATTCAGACAGTTTTAGAGAAGTTGTCTTAGTAGAGTATCCAAGAAAGGGGATCTGGGTCATTGGCTTTGTTACTGGAGAAACAAAAGGTGAAGTTCAAACATTGAATAAAGCAAAACTTATTAATGTTTTTATACCTACCACACCTAATCCAACAAGTGGTTTTCTTTTATTTTTGCCTAAAAATGACTTAATTTATATGAATATGAAAGTTGAAGATGCTGTCAAAATGGTGATTTCTGGGGGTATAGTTACGCCCAAAATTAAAAAAATGTAAAATATTTCCTTTAACCACCTTTTAACAATTGTATGGCTTCGTTATTTTCAAAAATTGATAATAGTGTATTAATTTTCACATGTTCTTTATCATATTTAATTAAGTTAAGTGCTTCTTTTCTTGCTAATTCAATTAAATCACTATGTATATGTAAATCAACAAATTTAAAATCAATATTGCCTGATTGCTTACTTCCAAGAACTTCTCCTGGACCTCTCAATATTAAGTCATGTTCTGAGATTGCAAATCCATCATTTGTATCTTTTAAAATTTTTAGTCTTGAATGTGCTATTGGTGTTAGTTCAGTTTTATATAATAAAATACACGAGGATTCTTTATCACTTCTGCCTACTCTTCCTCTTAATTGATGAACCTGAGCCAGTCCAAATCTTTCAGCACATTCAATAATCATAATTGTAGCATCAGGAATATCTACACCAACTTCTATAACGGTTGTGGCAACAAGAATTTTACTTTTCCCTTTTTTAAAATCATTAATAGAATTTTCTCTTTCTAATTTATCCTGTTTCCCGTGAACTAATGAAATATTATAATCCTTAAAATAACTTTTTAAATATTCAAATCTTTCATTAACTGCTATTAAATCTAAATTTTCAGATTCTTCAATTAAAGGACAAACCCAATATATTAATGCTTCATTTGCAATAGCTCGTTTTATGGATTGTAAAACTTCACCTATCTTACTTTGAGGTAAAACATAAGTTTTTATTGGTTTTCTACCTTTAGGTTTTTCGGTTATTGTTGAAATGTTCATATCACCATATGCTGTTAAAGCTAAAGATCTGGGTATAGGTGTTGCCGTCATTACCAAAATATTAACATTTTTACCTTTTTCAGTTATTTCAACTCGTTGTTTGACACCAAATCTATGTTGTTCATCTATAATAGCTAATGATAAATTTTTATAATTTACTTTTTTTGATATTAAAGCATGTGTTCCAATAATGATTTTAATAGTTCCATTAGAAATATTTTCAATAACAGCCAATCTATCTTTCTTGCTATAATTTGATTTTGATTCTCCTAATAAAAGACATACTTCAATATTTAGAGGTTTGAGTAGTTCACTTATAGTATTAAAATGTTGTATTGCTAATATTTCAGTTGGAACTAAAAGAACACTTTGTGAGCCATCTGATATAGCGCTTAACATACTTATTAAAGCAACAATTGTTTTACCTGATCCAACATCTCCTTGAAGCATTCTAATCATTGTCCGATCACTTTGAAGATCTAAAAGAATTTCATTCACTACAACGTTTTGGTTTTCAGTTAATTTAAAAGGTAAAATATTATAGAGTTCTTTTAAAAAATCTCTATTTGCATCATATTTTCTATGAATATGAACTTTTGATATCTTATTTTTAATGAGTAACATAGATATCTGATTAGCTGTTAGTTCGTCTAAAGCTAGACGTTTTCTATAATTGCTAGTTATTTCACAGTCAGATATGTTATCAGGGTTATGAATTTTAATTATAGATTCTTTCCAATTTGGTAAATTAAGTTTAATCATAATTTCTTCTGATAACCATTCTTCAAAATTTGGAATTTTTTTTAAAGACTCATTAATAAGTTTCGATATAAATTTTTGATTTAAACCAAGAAATAATGGATAAATTGTTTCAATTTTAGGAATCGAGTTAGTTTCGCTTGAGATAGCAACATACTCTGGATGTACAATTTGTCCAATTCCACTAAAACTCTCAAATTTTCCACTTACAACAATTTTGTTCCCTACTTTAAAAATATTTTTTAAATATTGAGTGTTCTGACCAAAATATATTAAATCAAGTCTAATATGTTTTTCTTTATTTAATCCAAATGTGATTATTCTTGATATATTATTTTTTTTTCTGAAATTAAAAGGAGGTATATTAATCTCAACAACTTCAACATCACAAGTAATAATTGAACCGTGTTCTATTGTTCTTAAAGATGTGTTTCGAAATCTGTCTATAGCTTTTACGGGTAAATAAAATAAGATATTAATTATATAAGGACCTATTTTGTTTTTTAGTATAGTAAATCTTTTTTCACCAACACCGTTCAATTTGCTTATTGAAGAAAACAAGTTAAAAATAGTTTCTGGTCTTTTAATAATAAAATTAGACAAGATTATAAAAACCTTTATTTATTGAATTCATATAAACTATATACTAATTAAACGAGAAAAAATTGGAAAATAGAAATAATTTTATTAAAAAGTTAATTTATAGATCAAAATATACTGGCACTCGTGAAACAGATATATTACTAGGTGATTTTGCCGATAATTTTATTAATAACCTTAATGATGATGAGTTATTAGCATATCAAAAATTACTAGATTCTGGAGATCCACGTATATGGCGTTTATCAATTGATATTGAAACAACTAATTCACAAAAAGAAATGCTTATTGTTCAAATGATAAAAAAATATAAAGGTTTTTAATGTTATTTAATCAAAACTTTAACCTTGATAACCTTGACGGTTTTTATGGTGTAAAAGATGGCCTCATACCATTTTTGTTATCGTCCTTAACTCAAAAAAACAATGTTTTTTATGTTGCTAAAAATGATTTAGAATTATCAAATATAAATAATTTTTTTATCGAGAATTTTCAAAATATTAATGTCTATAATATTCCTGCTTGGGATTGTCTTCCTTATGATATTTCTTCACCAAACTTTAATATTACTAGTGAACGTGTTAAATCTTTTACTAAGCTTTCTTTACTTAAAGAAACAAATAATAAAAATATAATCTTAACAACCATTAATGGTCTTTTAATAAAAACTGCTCCAACCAATTTTTATTCTACAAATTTTTTAAATATTACTAAACAAAACAAAAATTCATTTAAATATATAAGTAATTTTTTAAATAAAATTGGTTACACACGTGTTCAAACAGTTAGAGAATCTGGTGAGTTTGGAATAAGAGGTAGCATACTAGATTTATTTCCTGTTGGGTCTCTAAGAGCTTTTAGGATTGACTTTATTGGTGATGAAATAGAATCGATGAAGGTCATGGATCCATTAACTCAAAGATCTAGTGAATTAACTAATAATATTGATGTTTATCCATCAAATGAATATTTGTTAAATGAAAAAAATATTGAAAATTTTAGACAAATATTTAGATCAACTTTAGGTTCAGAAGGATTGAAAAGTCAAATATATGAAAAGGTTTCTTCAGGAATTAAATTTCAAGGAATTGAACATTTTTTACCATTAATTCATCAAAATACTTTAGATACTATTTTTGATTTTTTTTGTAATGACCCAAAATTAGTTATTGTTTTGTCTAAAAACTTTTCAACTTTAGTTAATAAACGTTATGAGGAGATTATAAGTTTTTTCAACGAGAGAAAAATAGAAAAATCAGACAATAGTGTGATTAACGTAGATGATCTTTATTTAGGTAGAAAAGAATTAGATAAAAAGCTTAGAACTTATAAAACAATAGAATTGA